>NZ_JAKIKR010000022.1 GCF_023284025.1 Shewanella abyssi
GGCCCGTTTCAGCACTTCCAGCAGTAGCTCATCGTTATCACCGACAATAATAAAGCGTTTATCCATAAGGTGGCGAACGCCGACTTTTTGTAGCCCTAAGTTAACCGGAGCCACTTTATAGCCAAGACCCATAATCTCAAGTTGTTTAAAGAAGATAGACTTGGTCTTAAAGCCTTGGTGTGAAATCAAAAATGCAGGGATAACCACAAACATTGACGGTAAAATAATAGAGGCATTATCCGTCAGCTCTATGAGTGCGACTAATGCGGCAAGTGGAGCACTTAAACACACGCCCATCATGCCCGTCATACCAATGATGGTGTATAGGCCAATATAGGGCGCAATGGATGGGAACCACATGGCGCAAACGAGCGCCAAAATAGTGCCGAGCAGTGCGCCGATACCATAAAGTGGACCAATCAAACCGCCTGGGATCCCCAGTCCAATAGCCGCAATAGTTGCCACCATTTTGCCAATTAATATCGCGCTTAGAAACAGAATGCTGGGGTGTTCACTAATGGTTTCGGCAATGGCCAGCTCGCCACTACCAATCGCTTCAGGCAAGATTAGGCCAACCAGGGTGGTGATAGCGCCTGCCAGTAATAATCGTTGCAGTAGTGGCCATTTTTGTCCGACGGCTGTCACGCTCAGCAGGGTGCGATTGAAAAAGGCGGCAACGCAACCTAAGACAATGCCAAACAGTGCGAGCAAGGGATACTGGCTAAGAGGAATGACAGCAGCGCCAATCTGTTCAAATTCATGAACGTTGCCAAAGACAACTTGGCTACTGAGCGCACCGCAAATAGCAGATAACATCACCGGGAAGAAGTAGTGAATTTTGTACTCACGTAAAACCACTTCAAATACGAAGATCACCGCGGCGAGCGGGGCATTAAAGATAGCGGCGATACCTGCTGCAATACCACTGGCACACATAATGCGAACACTGTTATCGGGCAGTTTGAATTTTTCGGCAAGAACACTGGCGCTAACAGCGCCAAGATGAATTGCGGGACCTTCTCGGCCGACTGAGAAGTTCGTGGCAAGGGCAAACAAGGCTTGGAAGAATTGCCCAGGGGCTGATTGCAGTGGAATTTTGCCGTAATGCAGCTTAACGCGGTGGATGACATAGGCAATTCCCATGCGTTTATAACGCTTGGATCCCATTTTTGCCACTCCCCAGATTAAAAAAGATCCAAAAAGCGGCAATAACACTCGCCAGTCATCGATGATATCCGTAAAATTCAGGGCTTGAGTCTGGGTATAGGTGTCAAACCACACTAAGAGCAATCTAAAAAGCAGGATGACACCTGACGCAAACAACGCAAAAAGCAATGCGAGTAAACACAGCTGAACACTGACCTTCGCTTGAGACAGCGTATCTTTGAGGTTGGTGTTGAGATACTTTTTAGTTTGTTGCTGCATTTTGACGATGGTTTGATACACAGACATTTCCAAAATTTTTGATTGTCACATTTACATCTAAATGTGAGACTTTTATTAAGGGGCTGTTACTTAATGGCAAATTATCATCGTTGGATCGATCGCTTGCAAGTGATTGAACGACAATTTCGTACCTCAAGCGCATATTTATCTTTGTTGATAGTCGTTGTTTTCGTATTAGGGGCACTGTGCTTTGACGTTGGCTCGCCCTATTTTACACCGAAAGTAGCGCAGCAAGTCGATCGAACAGTAGAGTTTTCGGCGCAGCTACAAGCGCAAGCCAATACGTTGGCTGCTCGCAATATTGAATTAGCATTAGCGCGAGAGGCTAATGTTAATATGCAGGCGATGTTTGTTGAGCAAGAGGGCAAACAGAAAGCGTTAGCGCGAGAGCTGGCCTTTTATCGCAGTGTGATGGCGCCGGAAAACAGCGCCGATGGGATTGCCATTAACGGCTTAGAGCTAACACCAGCGTTGATGCCGCGCCAATATCGACTCAAGTTAGTGCTTACCCAACTCGAAAAACGCAAGCGTTCGGTGTCTGGTCGCAGTGAAGTGACATTGATTGGACTTGAAGATGGCAAGCCCAAGTCGATTAAATTATCTGAATTAAGCGACGCCTCGTTTAAATTTAGGTTTAGATATTTTCAGGTGTTAGAGACCGAATTCACTTTGCCTGAGGGCTTTATCTTAGCTAGAGTGAAGGCCAAGGTCGTCGTGCCAGCGAGTCGCTGGACCAAGGGTTCACAAACCGAACAAGAATTTAGTTCACAAGAATTACTCGTGAATGAAAAAGAGCAGGTCATAATACTTGAACAAAATGGTCAGGTATTAGATAATTCTGCACAGCAATTAGATGTAAGAGGTAATAATGACTGAACAAGCTGAAGATGCCCTGCCAATCCGCTTTACTGATGCGGCAGCATCAAAAGTAAAAACCTTGCTTGATGAAGAAGAAAATGATGCACTTAAGCTACGTGTATACGTAACGGGTGGCGGTTGCTCAGGTTTCCAATATGGCTTTACTTTTGATGAAAAAGTAAACGAGGGTGACTTTACGGTAGAGAAGCAGGGTGTTCAGTTAGTTGTTGACCCTATGAGCCTACAATACCTTGTTGGCGGTGAAGTGGATTACACTACCGGCCTTGAGGGTTCACGCTTTTTTGTGAAAAATCCGAATGCGACCACAACCTGCGGTTGTGGTGCCAGCTTCTCAGTGTAAACTGATTATAGCGTTCGGCATTAAAGTGTCATTCAATAAAAAGCCGTCAATTGACGGCTTTTTTGTGTCTGCTCTACTAATAATAGCTCAGCGCATGATGTTGAGATTCACTTCTCGATTAAAGTACTTGCCGACTTTACGAGTGAAGGCTATCCACACTTGTATGATGGCTAGCAAAATCAAGATGCTAAATATTATCCAGTCAGGCACAGGAGCCTCAAAGCTGCCGATGGCAAAATTAGCGGGGCCAGAGCCTGCGGATGCTTCAGCATCGTAAAGCACTAAAGGGAGCATGCTCACAACAGCCAGCAGCAAAGAGGTGTATACGCGCAGCATGATTAAGCCAGCTTTTTGCTTGCCGATGATGGCGAGCACCATGAACAAGGTGAGAATACAAAACAATACCCCTTGCTGAGCAATCAGGCCACTGACGGAGATCAGTAGCAGAAAAACGAGTAGGGCAATAAGGCGTTTCGGCATGCTAACTTGCTTAAGCGTATTGGGAGCAGCTGCAGTGTTATTAGTATCCACTTTGTATTCTCTATTAGGCGGGAATGACTACGGCTAGCAATAGGTTGCTAGCCGTGAAGCTACACTATACCCAAGCTGGCTTGGGTATATATTTAGTGGCTCTTTTTAGGGGCAAGGCGTTCTTCTAACTCAAACGGCTGAATAACTACACCTAAGTCTTCTTGTACTGGGAATACGGCAACGAAAAGGTCGTCGTCTTGCATACCAGGAACCCAGCGCTCTAACCACTCATCAAGTGGAATGGCGAGTGTTTGGCAATCTTGCCAGTCATCAACAGCCCAAAGCGCTGCAGCTTCTTCTGTTGGCCACATAGGGATGCAGTCTTCATCATCGGTGGTTAGCATTACGCAACCATCTGCATCTTGTAAAGACCACAATGTTTTGTGCTCTGTTACTTGCTCTACTAGGTAGTCGTAACGAGATTCTGGCGTCATTTCAGTAATCTGCTTCATGCTTTTGCTTTTGTTGCTCATGGTCTACATCTCTTCATTTTAAATGGGGCGGGCGTAAGCTATGCACTCAATGCGCCGAATTGGAACGGATAGTAACATTTAGCCGGGGAATGAAAAAGAAAACAGAGCCGAATAGGCTCTGCTTTTTGTTATCTCTACGCTTTGGCGTTAAAGAATTTATAGATTACACCCGCTAATATTGCGCCGATTATCGGTGCGACCCAAAATAACCACAGCTGAGACAATGCCCAATCACCGACAAACAGCGCTGGCCCAGTGCTACGTGCAGGGTTTACCGAGGTGTTTGTTACCGGAATACTGATGAGGTGAATGAGGGTTAGGCCTAGGCCTATGGCAATAGGGGCAAAGCCTTTTGGCGCGCGCTCATCAGTTGCACCAAGAATAATAATCAGAAAGAAAAGCGTCATCACAATTTCGCAAATAAGCGCAGCGGTTAAGCTGTAACCGCCTGGAGAATGCTCGCCATAGCCATTCGAAGCAAAGCCTCCCGCTAAGCTAAAACCATCTTGGCCCGATGCTATGAGGTACAAAATACCGGCGCCTGCAATACCGCCAGCCACTTGAGCAATAATGTAAGGTGCTAGATCGGATGCCGGAAAACGTCCACCCGCCCAGAGTCCAAATGAGACTGCAGGGTTTAGATGACATCCTGATATATGACCGATGGCGAATGCCATGGTGAGTACGGTAAGACCAAAGGCAAATGAGACACCGAGTAAGCCAATACCTACATCAGGAAACGCGGCTGCTAATACTGCGCTACCACAACCGCCTAATACTAACCACAAGGTGCCGATAAACTCGGCTGCCATTTTTTGAGATATGTTCATAAATCTTAATCCTTTTGATTTGACCTACATACCTCAATGAACAGACTGCATTAACGATTCACTATGTGGTTCATGTATGAAATTTGCGCACTCGCTATTGAATATAAAGCATAATTCAAAGAAATGTTAATTTGATGACATTCGCCACGCCTATTTGAGTGCAAATATAAGCGTGACGAAACGAGGGAGGTTAGCGGGCTATCATCTGCATCAAGGTTGTGGCGATATCGGTATTATCTTGATGACCGATAAAGGCATGTGAACCCATACCATATGCAAAAACAGGCACATCGACAGCGTCGTGACCACTGGTAGTCCAGCCAGTAAAGGTGACTTCATCGATGAGTTTTTTGATTGAGGAAGTTAGTTTTCTTGTCGGTTCTGTTGCCGATTTAGCGGTTGCGATATTGGCTGTTAACTGTGCTTGCTGCTCTTTAGTCAGCGGTAATTGAGTCGCTTGCTGCCAGAGTGTAAGTGGTTGATCAGATTTAAGCAGGCTTGCTGCAATAGCACTGGGCATCATGGTGACATTTTTTAATAACTGCCCCTTCCATTGATAAGTACCTTCTCTGCCCAAGCTTAATCCCCCCGTTGAATGATCTGCGGTCATCACCAGCAAGGTATCTGGATGGGTATCAATATAGCTTTTGATTACGCTAACCGTTTTTGCCAAATCATCCATTTCTGCCATGGCACAACTAATGTCATTACTGTGGCCACACCAATCTATTTGACTGGCTTCTACCATCATCACAAAGGGCTTTTTACTTGCGCTAACAAGCTGCAATGCTTTTTGGGTCATCTGCATTAAACGCGCAGGGTATTTGCTACCTAATGCCGGCTCTAAGCCTTTTTTAGCCAATAGACCTAACGCAGGAAGCTGGGTAATTTGGCTGAGGTTGTCCATGTTGTCGATGTAGTGATAACCACGTTCGATAAAGCTTTGAGTGAGATCTTTATCTTCGCGGATAAAGTATTTAGTGCCACCACCTAACATCAAATCAGCGACAGGCTGGCCATTGATAAGGTTAGTTAAATAGCTATCGGCAATTTCATCATAGTTTCTTCGACTTTCATTGTGGGCTAAAAAACTGGCTGGCGTAGCATGGTTTATCTGCGAGGTTACAACGATAGCGGTTGTTTTCCCCATCTCTTTTGCCATCTCCATCATAGTCGGGAGAGAGTCGTGCTGGCGATCGACCGATATCGCGCCATTATAGGTTTTTATGCTGGTGGCCAAAGCCGTTGCCGCCGCTGCTGAGTCGGTGACATAAGTATCATCATCGGGGTAGGTGCTGGACATGCCCACAAGAAGTTGGTCGAAAATAGTCTTTTCAACGGCTTTGGTATCGGGTCTATCGGAAAAATATCGATAGGCACTGGTATAGGCGGGCCCCATGCCATCGCCGATGAGATAGATGATATTTTTAGGAATATCTTCATCCGGTATTGGGGCTTTATCATCGGCAGATAACGTAAAGCTAAGGATGGCACTGACGGTGCCAATAAATAGCGCTAATGTGCTGATAGCCGACAGGCTGGATAGTAAGGAACTGAACTTAACGGCGTTCATAATGTGGCTCCAGAAATTGAGCGTTGAGTATTAATTTGTGGCACACAGCGTTTCAGTCTCACGCTGTGTGCTGCTGTTGTCTAATCGTTGTTTGTATAATGAGTTCGAGCAAGCTAATGAAAACTGACCTTAGTTTCAGGCGCGCTAGGTTTATGACCGACATGCTTATCTAGCCACTCCTCCTGCTCCCACAACATATGCAGTATCGACTGTTTAGCTTTGTAGCTGTGACTCTCATAGGGGAATGTCACTAGCCTTGCCTGGCCACCTAGTCCTCTAATCGCTTTAAATAACCTTGCTGATTGCATCGGGTAGGTGCCGGAGTTTGAATCCATCTCGCCATGCATGATGAGAAGGGGTTCATCAATTTTATCGGCATGGGTAAATGGCGATATCTGCTGATAGAGGCTTGGAGCCTCCCAGAAATTTCGCTTCTCATGTTGGAAGCCAAAAGGTGTGAGGGTGCGGTTATAGGCGCCACTTCGTGCGATTCCTGCGGCGAAAAGGTCTGAGTGTGCCAATAAATTTGCCACCATAAAGGCTCCGTAGGAGTGACCGCCAATGGCTATTCTTTCTCTATCAGCCACCCCCATCTCAACTAAGGTATCGATAGCAGCTTTCGCATTATCAATGAGTTGAGTACGAAAATTATCGTTAGGTTTCTCCTTGCCTACACCAATTATGGGCATAGCCACTCGGTCAAATACAGCAAAACCATTAGCGACAAAAGGGACGGGTCCCTTAGGGCTGATGTAACTGTATTGATTAGGTGAGTAGTTTACTTGGCTAGCAACTTCAGCATTTTTATACTCTCTAGGGTAGGCCCACATTAGTACGGGTAGGGGACCATCACTTGGCTGGTAACCTTGAGGGAGATAAAGGTTACCCGATAGAGGCAGGCCATCTGCGCGCTTGTAGGTGATTAGCTTACGAGTCATCCCCTTAAATGTACTTAGTCCAGTTTTAGCTGGCTCAATTACGGTTTCACTTTTAGATTGTTCATTAATGAAAACAAGGTGTGATGGGGTGTCTTTTGTCTGTCTATTGATGATCAGTTTCAGTGGCTCTGTGCTAATGACATAGCGGATGGTTTCAAGCTTATCAGCGGATGATCGCCACAGTGTCTTTGAAGTTTCAATGAGTGGTTGAGCCTTTGTAGACTGCAGATCTACTGCTAATGTCTTGAGGAAGGGCTGATAGCCTTTTTGTGAGGCACCGAGACCATAATGCAGTAGCTGACTGTTTTCTACCGTAAATAGCCGACCAGCCTGCTGTCCATCAATCATCGCTTTATGGGAGACAAGCTTGCCAGGGTCTTTGTAGCTATCTCTTACTGCTTTTTGATACCAAAGCTTTAGTGGTGCATGTTGCTGAGTATTAAAAAAACTAACTCGCATCTGTTTCTTGGCGGAGTTTTTCTCAGTGATTAAACCTAGTTCGTCTTCGCCCCATTGAATATTGGCGATTCTCCAGGGGGTTTTTACTCGCTCGACGCCTTTATGGCTAAATGGTGCCGATAGCTCAATCAATTGATCGCGAAATGGACTTTTTATGCTGCTATCACCTTTATCTAAGGCCATGACATAAGCCAGTGTAGCGGCCTTATCTGCGCGCCAATGAATTAATCTCGGTCCCTTTCTGACTGAATCACTACCTGAGGGTCTAAATGCACTGCTTTCAAGTTTAGCGAGGGTCTTAAGGTGAACCCCACTAAGGCTATAGAGCTGTACATCTTGTGCAAAATCCCTGTACTTAACCACATGGGAGAAGGGGGGAGCGATCTGTTTAACCAGAATATACTCATTATTGGGTGATACTCTGTAACTGATATTGATATCTGGCTTGCCTATTGCGGTGGTTTTCCCCTCTAGAGAGATCAAGGTGAGTTGACTGCGCGTTAAGCTATTAAAGAGTTCATCATCTTGTGCATTTTTCAATAGATCTTGATAGGTTCGTCTAGGGGCTTTTTGGGCGTTGGTGACACTGATATTTGGCCCAACGTCACTGCTAGTTTCAGGCATAGGTACAGTGTTAAGTGCAATGTTGGTGAGTAGACCTTGACTGTTATATAGCCACTTGTAATTCAGGCCAAGGGTGGCATTTAGTCGACTCGGGTTGAGCTTTTTGGTTTGGTTCTTTTTGATGTTATAGAGATAGATATCAGCGCCATGTTCTGTAAGGGCAATAAAGCTAATATATTGACTGTCAGGTGAGAACTCTACCTTGGCAATCGATGTGGTCGGTAGCTTAATGGTTCGTTTCACGGGCTCACTATTTTGCGCGCTCGCAGCAAGCTCAATAGTCGATAGCTCGATAAGCTCTAGTTTTAGATACTGGGTTTTAAGGCGGCTTGGGACTAGCTGGGTTGGAGATAATCTAAGCCCGGCAAGTTTAAGCTCAGGTTTGGCCAATGACTCAATATCTTTGTGTGTCTTTGGGGTTAGCAGTGCCAACCACTGTTTATTATTCGATAGGCGAGTACTGACCTTTTTTTTCTGCTCTACCACTTGTTTAAGTGCTTGAGAGGGAACTTGATATTCTGCTGCTATGCTAGATGTGCTTAATAAAGCTATCAGGGAATACATAAAGATGGATATTCGAGACATTTTTATCTCCTGATAAAAGGGCGGATTTAACTGTGAAAAGGGAGAATAAGCGCCCTTTGCAGGGCGCTACAGTTTTGCTACTTCTTTGTTTAATTCGTGCTTTGTGTCAATCGCACTTTAATTAGAACTTCTGGGAGTAACCTAAGAACAGGCTACGACCCTTTGCAGAGTAGCTGCTGTTATCGTCCTCATAGTATGGCCAGTCGTTGTGCTCGTCGTTACGAATATCGTAAAGTGGCGGCATCTCATCAGTTAGGTTTTTAACACCTGCGGTGAATTTACCTTTCCAAGGTGCATAGTAAGACAGTGTGATGTTGATAGTCTGGTATGGATCTAAAGTATCAGTCTCAATCGACTCGACATCTTCTCCATCAGCATCTACATATTCGAACAGATCGGTACCAACAGCTTCACCAGTGTAGTAGTAAGCAACTGTTGCTCTGAAATCTTCATAGCTCCAGCTTAGGCTGGCATTACCTTTCCACTTAGGGAAGTAATCTGTCTCGGTCTGCTCCTCAATCTCATCACCCTCTCTCTCTTGATACTCTTTCTTGAGTAGGTAAGAGGCTGCAAGCTTGAACTTAAACTCACCAGCAGCGGTTTCAGGGAATACGTAGTTGAAACTAGCATCGATACCTTCCGATGCTTCATAGGCGCTGTTGATAGGACCTTTGCGCATACAGGCGATGTTTTGAATACCGTCATCATCAAACTCTGTCAGGTAACCCACTTCTGGCATTGTCGAGCAATCGGTATATTGACCATCCTTGTTATAGCTTGAGTCTTCTAGCATCTCGTTAGTTGAGATAGTCTTAACCGCACCTTCAAGTTCGATATTCCACCAATCAATAGTCAGATCGGCATTATCTGTGATATTTGCGACTAGACCGAAGTTCCAGAATTCGCCCTCCTCTTCAGTAAGGTTAAGATTTCCTGAGTTAAAGCCGTCATAGCTATCTTCATAAATCTCATTTGGAATTGTTGGGTGGTCAAATGATGTACCACCAAAGCTTCTTGTTAATCCAGAATAGAGGCGATGCATATCGGGCGCTCTAAAACTCTTACCCCAGTTCGCACGTACCATTACCTCATCGATTGGGCGGTAACTTAGGCCAACTTGAGGCGTAGTTGCTCCACCAACATCTGAATCATCGAGATATTGGTCATAACGAAGTGCAGCAGAAAGATCTAATGACTTAACGCCAGTGATGTCAGCAAGTAGTGGGATCTGCAGTTCACCAGCAACAGCGACGCGGTCACGGTCACCCTTACCGCCGGTACCACCCATACCGATAAAGCCACCACTCATGGTGGTTTCATCGAGGGTATCTTCATAGCTTTCACGTGCCCATTCGGCAGTGGTTGCGAAACCGACAGTACCCGCATCTAGCTCCATTAGGTCGCCAGTAAATACAGCTTGCAGCTGGTGCATGCTAGAATCTGATTTTTTGGTTGAGTCACCAATAAGTGCTTCGGCTTGCTCTGTGGTTAATTTGTTGTTTGGGTACCACTTTGAAGCATCAGTATGGTTCGGGTCGAAAGTTATCATGCCAAGTAGCGCATCTGCACTGACCATATGGTGGTTTTGCTTTTCATACAGTGCATAACCGCTAGACCAAGAGATATCTAACTCATAATCACCAATGGTGCCGTTAGCACCAAAAGCCAGCGATGCCTTGGTATTTTGAGTATCATAAGTACGTGGTCCAGGATACTCCTCCATACGGCGGCGCATCTGGAATTTGTTATCATCTTCAAATTCATACTTATCGTAGCTGTATGCACCTGTGACTTCATCTTGGTAGAAGTAATCCCCAAAACCTTTCTCATCTTTGTATTTTGTTGATTCTTTGTACGATGCATTTAGCATCCCGTACAACTGCCAATCATCGTTAAGATCGTAAGTGCTATTAACCACTAGGTTAATTCTGTCATATTCAGACTGTAGGCCACGTTCGGCATACTTATCGTAGTAACAATCATAAGAGCCAGCTTCTACATAAATGCCTTTATCACCGAATAGGTTAGTACACTGAGCTTCATCAAGTGGTTGTTTTTCTTCAGAGTGATAGACTTCATCGTAATCACGAATCCAGGATGCCCAGCTTGATGCTCCAGAGTCACCATATGGACCTGCTCCCCAGCGTGTATCGCCATCTTCATCTTCATAATAGGCTGGGCTGTATAGGCCATCACGCTGGTACGTTTGAATCGCTTCAACCTTACGGTATTCGAGCATGATCAGGGTTTGGCTGTTTTCTGTGTTGATCCCCTGCAGGTACGATAGGTCTGACTGCGCACCACCACCTTGGGTTGTATCTGAGTATTTAGCTTCTACTTTGGCACCATCATATTGCTTCTTAAGGATGATGTTGACTACACCACCAACTGCATCTGAACCATAAATAGCAGATGCACCGCCAGTAAGGATCTCAACACGGTCTACGGCAGCAGTTGGAATATCGGAAACATCAACAAAGTTTGAGGTACCACCTGCCGCTGATGGGAATGAGGCTTGGCGACGACCATTAATCAATACTAGCGTTCTGTTGGCACCCATACCGCGAAGGTTGACCGAGCTGGCGCTATCGGTGAAACCATCACTGTCACCGTTAAGAGAACCACCAGTATTTGCCACTGACGCTTGAAGAACCTCAGCGATAGATGATAGACCGCTATTAGCGATATCTTCTGCGGTGATCACCGTAACTGGTGCGACACCTTCAAAGTCGGCGCGCTTAATACGTGAGCCAGTCACTGCAATTTTTTCAATCTCTTCATTATTAGCGTCTTTACCTGCAGTTTGTTCTGCAGCTTGTAGCGATGACGTTGTTAGCGCAGCCATAGTCATGGCCAATGTCAAAGCTGATAATTTCATCTGATTTTTCATCTTATTTCAGTCCTTGTTTTTATAATTTTCTAGGAGTTTTACTGATGTCCCCTAACTTGTTATCGCTGTCGATCTGCAAAATACAACCTCATTCTGTCAGCTGTATTCAGTTGTAAAGAAATTGTTGATCTCAAGCAATGGTCTGCGTGTCGTTTATATGCTGTTTATATGTCTATTTAATATCTATTGTTTTTATTATTAAAGTGTTATGCGCGGTTTGCTGGTGTCGCAAGTACTTGCATTTTCGTGTTGACAGACTGTAAACTGTTTATTGCTGAGTTGAGGTTTTATCAAAAGTGGCTGCGTTAAAATTAAAAAAATGAGCTTGGTGCTATCTGCGGAGAAAAGATGATAGAGATTAGAAAAGAGGCGGTTTTTACTTTAGCCGGGTGTGAAGTGACCCCTAGCGATAACAGCCTGAACTTTAAAAACGGTGCTCAGTTAGGGACTGATATAGAGGACCGTGTCTCGACAAACAAGATCTCTGTGCAACCTAAATTCATTGAGTTATTAAGTTACCTTGCTCGGCAGTATCCTAATGTTGTTACCCGCGAGGAATTGATCGAGAGTATCTGGGAGGGCAATAGCTATGTGGGTACTAAGGCGCTGACGAATGCGATATGGAACCTGAGAAAACACCTAACTCCCTTAGTTGAGGAAAGTGGTACTGAAGCGATAGAGACGGTGAGAAAGACAGGTTATCGCTTATTGATAGAGCCTGAGTTTAAGCCTGATGATCTTGTTTCTAAGCCTGAAGTCTTAGAGGTCGAGCAAGCAAAGGTAAAGGCGTTAAAAGAGAAACTCCATAGAGTGGGGATTGCCATTGTTATAATGTTTATCTTTGTTGCGGCGGGGGCATTCTTTCACCTGTACCAAGATGGTAAGCAATTAATGCAAACTGAACAAAACAGGTTAACAAGAGCATCAGGTGCTGAGTTATACCCAGCTGTCTCTCCCGATGGACGTTGGCTAGTCTATGGTAAAGGCTCAGACCTTTATTTGAAAGATCTGCATTCATCGACCGGTACACCAAAGCGTTTAACCTCTAATCAGACCAAAGAGCTAAGAGCTATTTGGACCCTTGATGGCAAGTCGTTACTTTATCCCAGTGAAACTCGTCAAAATGGTGAATGCCATCTGTCGCAATTTATTCTTGCTAGCCATGAAGTTGTTCATCTTGCACCATGCTATTCCTATAGTTCGGCATTAGATATATCACCTGATGGTAAGGCTATTATTTACATCTGGCATGATGAGCAAGATGAATATAGTGGTTTGTATGAGTTGGCGTTATCCGGTGATACAGACCCTGTTAGGATCTCATGTAAAAAAGGCTGTGACTACCGTGATCGTGATGTCGCCTATAGTCCAGATGGTCGCTGGATCGCTATTTCGAGGCGGTTTGGCAATATATCTGAAGATATCTTTATCCGAAACAGAGGCTCGGGTGATGAGATTAGAATTACTCAAGGTTTAGAGGATATTAGAGGACTAAGCTGGCACCCAGATAGTGATAAATTAGTGTTCAGCACCGAAAACTCTGGTGTGAGAGGTGGATATCTAGTGGATATTAATAGTAAGAAAATATCAAATTTATCTCTAGTTGGCTTTAGCTATCCGAAATTTGTACCTAACTCTACAGAGCTGGTATTTTCTAAATACATCAAAGACTTTAAAGTTGCCTATTTAGAGCTTGATCAGGCAATACCCACAACGATATTCCCCCTATCTAACTCTGAATTTAGCCATAGGAACCCTGATTACTCTTCAGTCACTAAGCGTATTGTCTATGTCTCAAATGAGACCGGCAACAATGAAATCTGGAGTTCGGATGTTAATGGAAGAAATAGAAAGCAACATACAGATTTGAAGAGACGTGTTGCCTATCCAAGCTGGTCGCATGATGGTACTAAGTTAGCCTTTCTTGCTCCTGATGATAAAAATGAGGGTAATAAAATCCATATTTTAGATCTTGCAACTGGAGGGGTAAGCATACTCGCTTCCAAGTATCTCGATCACAGAAGGCCAAGTTGGAGTCAGGATGATAAACGAGTGCTTTCATCAACCTATGATGGATTATTGGCCTTTTCATTAACCAACAGCCGTCCTCAGCCTATCACTTTCACCGAAGTGAGGCTTGCTAAGATGATTAATGGCTCACAAATAGTGTTTACAAGAGTCAGTAAGCCAGGCCTATGGATTTTAGATCTTAACCAAGTGGACAACATGAGGGTATTGATCTCCTCAGAGGTGTTTGACGAGGATTATAATTGGGTGGTTACCGATAAAGGGGTGTATTTTAGAGAGAAACACTCCAGTTATCAGTTAATCAACTTTTGGAGCTTCAACACCCAGTTAATCACCCCAATATTAAAACTGCCTTCCAGTAGCTTAACCTCATACGGTGCGATGAGCTTCATTGCCGATAAAAGGCGGCTTTTGATGACATTGTCAGAATACTCAAAACGAGATGTGATATTGCTCAATCATAAATTGCTGCATTAACCTTAACGCTAGAGTTAACTTTAATGCCTTAATTAAAGTTATCTGATGTTAATCTGCGGGAAACCGTGCACCGAGTATTGCCTCTCTGCTTGCACCTGTTACAGCAGGCAGATTGCCAGATAAACCATGGTGATGACGCATAGCGAGCCACGCAAAAGCAATGCCTTCAACCCACTGTGGGTTAATGCCCAGCTCTGCTGTGGTCACTAGCTTATAGTTCGGTAACAATTTTTGCAGACGGTACATGAGCTCGGTGTTGTACGCGCCGCCGCCGCATACGTACATCTCAGCCTCTGTTGTTAGTGCTAATGCGTCATTGGCAATGCTGTAACAAGTTAAATCCAGTAAGGTTGACTGAATATCGGCTTCAGTCAAATAACTAAATTCGGCAAGTTGCTGCTCTAACCAGGCCTGATTAAACAGTTCACGGCCGGTGCTTTTAGGGGCTAGTAACGAAAAATAGGGGTGCGATAGCAGATGCTGTAGCATTTTTTCATCGCTGGTGCCGGATTTAGCCAAAGCGCCCTCATTATCATAGGGAAGATCTTGCTGATGCTGGATCCAGGCGTCCATTAAGGTATTACCGGGACCGGTATCAAAACCCGTTACAGCGTCGGTGTTACCGGGCAGGTATGTGATGTTGGCGATGCCGCCAATATTGAGAATAATGCGTTTATGGTTTGGCGTTGCAAATACGTGTTGATGAAAGGCGGGCACTAGGGGCGCACCTTGGCCACCGAGTGCAATATCTTTACGCCTAAAGTCAGCGATAACATCAATACCCGTTTCGGCTGCGATGGTGTTTGGATCGCCAATTTGTAGGGTGAAACCCATGTCTAAATTCGGCATATGGCGGACGGTTTGGCCATGGCTACCGACGGCAATAACCGCGAGCTTATCAATACTAGCTTTTTCAAGTAGAGCATTGACGGCTTTAGCAAACAGCTTACCTACAGCGCGATCTAAGTAACCCAAGCGGTTGATCTCATCATTTCCAGGTAAGCACAATTTTTGTAGATTCTTTAACAGCGGCGCAGGGATAGCCTCAGAATGATGCTCAACCAAAGTCGGCGTGTCAGCGGTAAACTTAACCAGCACGGCATCGACACCGTCCATACTGGTGCCTGACATTAGGCCAATGTAATAGCTTTTGTTCATGGTATCGAACTCTTATGTTGGCATTGATTAAATATAAAAACACGCTAATGCGATGCTATCTGTACCAGCTTATTATGCTCAAGCTCTGTCATCAGCTTTTTGCTGACGATGGCAAATGGCGCTTTCTCTTTGCTGGCGATAGCTTCAGACTTAGGGAGTTTTACTGTGCGTGGGTTACGGTGCACGCCATTAACAATAAACTCGTAATGTAAGTGAGCGCCAGTGACACGGCCTGTTGAGCCAAGTGTACCGATGATCTGCCCCTGCTTAACCGAAGCACCCTTTTTTACTTTACGCTTCTTAAGATGCAAGTACTTAGTGGTGTACGTATCGTTGTGCCTAATAAAAACGTAATTACCATTATATTGATTATAGCTTGATTTTATCACCCGGCCCTTACCTGCAGCCTTAATTGGGGTACCTACTTTAGCCACATAATCGACACCGCGGTGCGCTTTTACTTGGCCTGTTACTGGGTGCAAACGGCGCGGATTAAAGCTAGAACTGACATATTTAAAGTCAACCGGTGAGCGTAAGAACGCTTTGCGCATACTGCGGCCTTCGGCTGAATAGTAGCTGCCATCTTTATACCTAACCGCGGTATAACTGTCACCTTGGTTAGTAAACTCTGCGGCGAGAATATTGCCGTTGCGCAGGAACTCACCATCAGCGTATTCCTCTTCAAAAAGTATCGCGAAGTGATCGTCTTTTCTGAGATCTAACGCAAAATCAATATCCCAACCGAAGATGGTCGCCAGCTGCATTATTTGGTTAGGGGTTAAGCCAGCAACAACGCCCGCATTCCAAAAATTACTCTTGATGGTGGCGTTGGCAAATTTATTGCGGGTTTCAACCGTTTTGGTGGTGATACTTTCTTTATAGCCGTTATCGACACGATTAACGACTAAGGTTGATATCTTGTCAATATGGTAGCGAAGTTGTACCAATTGACCACCATCATTTTTAGCAATGACTAAGGCATCACCAGGCATGATTTTTAGCAGGTTCTTTTTGGCTTTTGGCAGTTGAGTCACATCATAAACATCTTTTGCCGTTAGACCCGCGCGGCTAAATAACGCGGCTAATGTGTCACCACTCTTAACTTGAAAGTGTTTCTCGTTTAATACTGGTGCAATGTTGGCTTGTTCAACAACCGGGTTAGTCGTTGCAGTGTGAGCCTTGCGATGTGTTGAAGGCTGCACTAATGGTTGCTTTCGCGACTCGGCATTTTCAATGCTAATGGCTTCAGAGCCAGAAGGTGGCGTGGGAGTACGAAAAGCTAGCGGCACTTCATAACGAGTATTTAAGCCGTATTCGCCGTTTGATGAGACCGTCTGCTTAGATGCTTGGACATCATCAGAGGGCATTAAGATAATAATTAGCGTGACAAAAACTAAGATACATAAGAGTATTTGATGTAATTTTGGCAGTAATTTAAATAAAGTTATAACCTTTCCCATGGATCTTGGTACCAAATTCGCGCTTTCTTAGTGATCCCCTTAGTGTACACACTTTCATTTGTGCTGGCTAACAAGTAACATTGGTCTCCAGATTTTATGATTAGGCTCCCAGGAGTAACCGCCGACATGGCTGATTTAGAGCAAGCATTAGCAGAAATTAAACGTGGCACCGACGAAATTTTACTTGAAGCGGATCTACTGGAGAAGTTAAAAGAGGGTCGTCCACTGAAGATCAAATTGGGCGCCGATCCAACCGCACCCGATATTCATCTAGGGCATACCGTCATTTTGAATAAAATGCGTACCTTCCAAGAGCTCGGTCATGAAGTGATTTTCTTGATTGGCGACTTCACTGGTATGGTTGGCGATCCAAGTGGCAAGAACAGTACGCGTCCTCCGTTAACGCGTGAGCAAGTACTCGCTAATGCCGAAACTTATAAGCAACAGGTTTATAAAATTTTGGACCCAGCAAAAACACGTATCGAATTTAACTCTACCTGGTTAGAGCCACTCGGTGCCGCTGGTATGATCCGTTTAGCGTCGCAACAAACGGTTGCGCGCATGATGGAACGTGACGATTTTAAAAAGCGTTATGCTTCTGGTCAGTCGATTGCCATTCATGAGTTTATGTATCCACTACTACAAGGTTATGATTCAGTTGCACTTGAGGCTGATGTTGAGCTCGGTGGTACGGATCAGAAGTTCAACTTGTTGATGGGCCGAGAGCTACAAAAGTCTGCCGGTCAAAAACCGCAAACTGTGATTATGATGCCTCTGCTTGAAGGTTTAGACGGCGTTAAGAAGATGTCTAAGTCGGCGCATAACTACATTGGTGTCAGTGAGCCAGCCGGTGAAATGTTCGGTAAAATCATGTCTATCTCCGATGAGTTGATGTGGCGTTACTTTGAACTTTTGTCGTTCCGTCCGTTAACTGAGCTTGAACAGTTTAAAGCTGACGTTGCAGCTGGCGCTAACCCGCGTGATATTAAAATAGCGTTGGCAAAAGAGATTATTACTCGCTTCCATGATGAAGCCTCAGCAGATGCTGCCCATCAAGAGTTTATCAACCGCTTCCAAAAAGGCGCAATTCCTGAAGATATCGAAGAGCTCGAGATTGCTGCTGGTGAGGGGATAGCGATTGCTAACTTACTCAAAGAAGCGGGTTTGGTTAAATCTACATCTGATGCGATGCGCATGATCAAGCAAGGTGCTGCCAAGATAGACGGGGATAAGATTGAAGATACCCGTATGCAGTTAACTGCGGGTACGACTGGTGTATTCCAAGTGGGTAAGCGTAAGTTCGCCAAGATCACCTTGGTATAAAGCACTTTGTTTTAAAAAGCGGGCTTTATTGTGCTTGGCGAATTCATTTGCTGAGCGCGTTATACCTGTTGCTATACCGATACTAAACTAGCTGTTTAGTATTTTAACAACGGTCTGTACCAAAATGCAGGCCGTTTTTACATTGCCAAGTTAATTTGGCGTCATCTAATGTCCACAAGCCTTTCTGTTTCTCCATAGACAAAATTAACAGCATTTTTGGATGTTTATCACTTTGCTGGCTGACGCTATAGGTGATCACCTTTCCCTGAAAGTTGTTAACTCTGGCTAAGGCAAACTTGTCTCCTGAGTATTGCGCTGAAATCGACTCTGGCGCTTGAGTCCATTTTAGTGACTCTACTTGGGCCTGACTGAGTTGTTGATTAAAGTGGTTAATCGGCTGCACAGCATAAGATACAACAATCGGTTGTTCGTAGGCCGCAGCGGAACTACAAAAGAGTACTGATACAGCAAAAAGGGTACGACGAATATTCATAACGACCTACAGCAAAAAAAGTCTCTACTGTTTTGACAGGCTTAATTGAAAAAGTTTCCTAAAAAAGCACCTAAATGCGATCTAGCGCCCATTAAGCTCGAGTTGATATGCCTTTGTCGCGGTGCGGTATTGAGCTTGCTATGGTGATTTGTCGCTGAAGCTCGTCCTCGTTAATGAATATTTACTGAGTTGATAATTGATCGGACATGGTTTGGTAGTCCATTAGATCTTGGTGCTCTTTGATGCGGTTGTTGGTCATGTCGAGACTCAAGGTGGTCACGCCGGGAATGGCGATATCAATAATACGCCCAGGCTTGCCGAACTGTTCCCCTGGGCCCTTGTAACGATAGTTTCCTATTAGCACGACTAGAGAGCCTGAGTTAAACATATGTTCAATACTAAAAGTGTATTCAAGTACGCCTTGATGGGCGCGCTTCAAGAAGCTTAATATATGGCGCTTACCGGTATATTTTCGGCTGGCGGTTCTGTCATTAAATACACTATCACGATTATAAAATGAGGTTAATTTTGCGTAATCTTGGCTGGTAAAAGCCTCAATATACTTGACTGCTAACTGTTGCTCTTTGGGCATATCGCCGCTGTTAGCAAAGGAAGGAAGGCTGAAAAAAACTAAGATCAAACTGAAAAATCGTAATTTCATTATTGTTGCGTCTTTAAGTCAAAAGCGGGTAAGGACAGATGCCAGCGTATTGCGGCTAATCTAATGATTAAGGCGGTTGCCATTGCAAACAGCAGCGCAAACATATCGGGCACTCCCCAATATAAGCTAACGCTGTAACAGATCCCACCGATTATTGATGCCGTCGCATAGATCTCTGTGCGCAGTACCATCGGCACTTGTTGGCAAAGTAAGTCGCGAATAATGCCGCCGCCTACCCCCGTGATTAACCCCATTACCACGGCTATCATTCCGCCCAGCTCTAGGCTTAAGGCTTTCTCTGCACCAATAATGGTAAACAGTGCCAGCCCAAGTGCATCAGCGACAGGGAAGATATACTTAGGTACTCGTTTAGGCTTGCGGACAAAAATAAAAGTGAGTAGCACAGTGGTTAAAATGACAATGATATAGTTGGGATCTTGGATCCAAAAAACCGGCGTCGCGCCCAATATTGCATCGCGAATACTGCCGCCACCGATAGCCGTTACCGACGCTAATACAATCACGCCAAAGGGGTCCATTTTGTGCCGACCAGCGGCTAATGCCCCTGACAGGGCAAAAACGGAGGTACCACATAAATCAAAGAAATAGATCCAATCGATCATCTGTCCAGCTCTTTTAGATGGATGTTTAATGCATCAACAGAGATGCGAATTTCGATAACCGATAACAACAGAGAGTAAAGCAGTAATAACAAGCTACAGCCAAAAATGACCGAGCCGATTTTGTTAAAGCCAATATAGATAAAGATCATGCACAACACACACAGTGCAAAACTCAGTACACCTGACTCCTGCATGCGTTTGATAATGCTAATTCGCTGACGTAAATTCTTCAGTTGGCTATCGTGAATGGGTTGGCCAGCGGAGCTTAAGCTACGAATAAGCGCTGCTAGCGCAAAGAAACGGTTGGTATAGGCCAGTAATAGTAAAGAAATTGCAGGAAATAGCAATGCAGGTGTTGTGAGTGACACATGAATGTTATCTAACAAACGGATAAGCCTTTAATGAGATATTGACCAGAACAAGAATAATACCAACGCCAACAATTTATACAAGATGATGATCTTGTTCTTGATGAATAAGTGTCTATTTGGCTAATTATAACCTCACTTGAGTGGTTAACCGTTCAATATTCGCAGTGTTCCCCAGATAACAGGTAACAGAACTATCGACACAGTCCACAAACTAAATGCTATCGAATTGAGTTTTAGGGCGCGCTGAATATCACCATCTAATGGCAGTGGTCCATATTTTAACTTTGGCATGCTGACCTTCTGTTCTGTACTTTTACCGGTCGAGAATTTAGCTGGGCCTGCGAGCTCGATATTTAATGCACTGGCGATAACGGCATTGGTTTGGTACTCAATAATGGGTGTGGCATTAATATCTGGGTTACACAGGGTGGCCAAGCTTTTGGGTCCACCTTGAATGGCAAGGGTAAAGCTCCATAGCTTGGCAGGGATAAAGTGAAGCACGGCACTGAGCGCGTACACAGGCATGCCAAAGTAGCGATATTGAGGATTATTAACAGGCCAAGTACTGTCCAGCTGTTTTATCATTCTCGCCATCAGCAGCAGCGGCACACCGCCGATACAGTAAAACAGTACCGTGGACGCAAGGCCATAAGTCGGGGTGTTGGCAACACGCTCTATGGTGACTTTACTCAGCCCAACGCTCGATAGAGATTGGGTGCTGCGATTGAGCCAAGGCAATAGTAATGCGCGGGCGCGTGCTTTATTGTCACGGCGGATTGAAATCGCTACCTCATTGGCAATGTATCTAAAGTGATCGTCTTGTAAGCAAACATAGATAATCAAGGCTTCGAAAAACCATGGGAATTCGGCGAGTTCAATAAAGAAACTAATGATTAACCAAAAAGGCAGGACTAACAGTATTGTCGACAGCATGCCGGCAATGAATTGCTGCGATGATGCTCGATGAGTATGGTTTACTTTGAGACTTAAACTCTTGGCCAGATCCGTCAACCACTCTAGCGGCTGTAACGGCCGTGGCAACGGTGCCATTCTGGCGATAAGAATCGACATTAACAGCACTATAGCCCCGATATAAAGTTGACTATCTTGCGAGAAGATTTTCGTAAACTCCACAGCCATAGTGTCTGTTATATCCTTAAATTTCTGCGGTAGCGTGTTAGCTAGCTAACTGCTCAATGAGCGCGATAACCATTAATGCCGAATGGTGGCCCGCTTTAACAATGTACTCGTCAAAATCAACCGGTGAATCATTATTAGCGTTATCTGAAAGCGAACGGATAACCACAAATGGCACAGCAAACTGATGACAAACTTGGGCAATTGCAGCACCTTCCATTTCACATGCCGCCATAGTTGGGAAGTTTTCCAACATAGTCTTAGTGCGGATAGGGTCGCAAATAAAGCTATCACCGGTACAGATTAAGCCCTCAATGGTTTTAACTTCGCCAAGGCTAGCAACCGCCTTTTTGGCTGCCGCAACAAGTGTTGCATCAGGAATGAACGCGGCTGGTTGCTGGGCCATTTGGCCAATTTCATAACCAAAAGCAGTCACGTCAACATCGTGATGACGTACTTCAGACGAAATAACGATATCGCCAATGGCTAAGTCATCGGCAAAACCACCGGCTGAACCTGTGTTAATTATCGCGTCAGGTGCATACTTTTCGATAAGCAGTGTAGTGGCAATACTAGCGGTCACTTTACCAATACCAGAGCGAGTAACAATAACCTCTTTGCCAGCTAATTGACCTGTGACAAACTCGATACCCGCAATAGTGGTAGAGGTCGAGTTTTCCATCGACTCAACTAAATGCGCAACTTCTGGCTCCATAGCGCCAATAATACCGATTTTCATGAAATAACCTTTTAACTGCCTGAATGAATATGGGCGCCAATATACCACGGTGATCGGCTTTAGTGAAAAAGCCTTATGGGTAAGGTGGGAGGTGGTGCAAAGTATCGCTTTGCACATGCGCCGGCCAGCGGTCATTGGAACCACGTTTGGCTGAAGCTAACAGGTTTGTGCCCCAAAAGGATTTGGCTGCTCTATCAGCTATTGCTTTTTTAAAATCTAAACCAAAACCTAAATCAAAGTCGTGGCGCTTCGCCCATTCTTGTAATCAAGAGTCGAGCCAAGGAGTAAAGCGCTTGTACCCGCTCTTGATTTCATCAGAGTCGGCAAAAGTCCTTAGACACCCGGCAAAAAAAGTCCTTAGACACCCATAATTAATGGCGCGTGTTAAGACCTCCGACTAAGCTTGATTGATGAGTATCAGTAGGAGGTCACTATGCCCCGCCCAAGAAGAACACTAATTAGCATCGAAGACACGCCTTTTTACCATTGTTGTAGCCGCGTGGTTCGGCGTGCGTTTTTGTGCGGTGATGATAAGTACACGGGTAAAAATTATGACCACCGCAGAGGCTGGGTTGAAACGCAAATATTGAAGCTTACCGAGGTGTTTGCGATTGATGTCGCGGCTTACGCTGTGATGAGTAATCATCTACATATTGTGCTGCATATCGATGTAGACAAGGTGAATCAATGGTCAGATAGGGATGTTGTTGAGCAATGGCACAAATGCTTTAACGGTACAGCGCTTACTCAAAAGTTTGCTAAAGGTGAAGTGATTGATGAACACCTCGTTGCCCAGTTGAAACATCAAATAGCGATTTACCGCTCACGTCTCAGTGATATCTCATGGTTCATGAGATGTCTCAATGAACCGATTGCCAGACAGGCCAACCTTGAAGATAACTGCACTGGCCATTTTTGGGAAGGGCGCTTTAAGTCCCAAGCTTTGTTAGATGAAGCTGCGGTACTAGCTTGTATGGCTTATGTCGAACTAAACCCAATTCGCGCTAAGATGGCTTCAACACCAGAGCAATCCGATTTCACCAGTTTAAAATTAAGAGTCACCGCCGCGCTAAAAGGAAAGCAACCCAGCAAGCTCTTGCCCTTCATCGGCAACGAGCGAGAGCACCAACCAAAAGGCATTGCTTTCTCGCTGAAAGACTACCTTGAATTAGTTGATGATACAGGCAGAGTTATCCGCGATGATAAACGAGGAGCAATATCAGCTAATGCAGAGAAAATCCTTAGCAGATTAAACATTCCAACTAAAAACTGGGTAAAAATCATCACTGAGTTTGGGCAACTGTTTCACGGCCCAGTGGGTACGTTGCAGGAGCTAGATAGCTACTGTGAACACCTAGGTAAGCGCCGACGGCACTTTTCAAATAGTTGTCAGTATATGCAAGTAGACTAGACTCCAACAGCTCACCTCAAGACCACTTAGCTTTGCTATTTCGCAGAGTTAATATTCAACGCCTTAAAACTCACTAAACCCGCGTAATTTGCTCCTTTTTCAAAGTATTTTACAGTCGCCATATTGAAAACATTTCATCTGATGATTTGAAAGATGCTGAGTATTGATATCTGTTTGAAAGCTAGTTATGTTATTGATTATTAATGGCTGGCTAAGTTTGCAAAAAAGCACGCAACTATTCCAGTAAACGATCTCATTAAGATTTTGAATCCGAAGCTGAGAGGATGGGCGAATTATTATCGTCATTGTGTGGCAAAGCGAACTTTCGATTATGTAGGCCATCAACTTTTCTGGTTGTTATGGCGATGGGCGGTAAGGCGTCACCTAACGAAAAGCAAAGACTGGGTACGTCGAAAATACTACATGAATCGCATAGGTGGGTGGCAATTCCACGGCTGGCAGAAAATCGCCAACATGGACTGCCATTTTAATCTGGTTCAGATAGCTCAAACGCCGATAAAGAGACATGTGAAAATCAGGAGTGCTGCCACGCCATTCGATCCTCAATATCTAGCCTATTTGGTTAAGAGGAAACCGAAAAAGCAAAGTCGCAATTCTTGGTTCGAACCTGCTCTGGCTGCAATGTAATGTAGGTAGCTGGGTAACGTAACACGCCTTAGTGGAGGCTTGAGCCCAGTGCAGTGAAAGTTGCACGCTGGGTTCTTAGGAGGGCGGCACTTGGTGACAAGTGCCGCCTATCCGACAAAAGTGAGTCACACATGGTATGTCTATAGTAGGATATTAAAGCCATAGAGTGACACTCAAGTTTGATGAATAACAAACCTGATGTGACCTACTAAAACTAAAACTAAACCCTAAGGCTAATATGCAGATCCGAGTAGGCCAGTTAGATAGTGAGCAAGTATTGGCTCTTTTACAGGAACATCATCAAGATATGTTGTCGCACTCGCCTGCCGAGAGTGTACATGCGCTGGATATTAGTGGGCTTAAAGCTGAAGGTGTTACCGTTTGGAGCCTATGGAGTGGCGGTAAACTTGCCGGAATTGGGGCGCTTAAACAACTTGATAAACGGCATGGCGAGATAAAGTCGATGCGCACCTCTGCGGATTTCATAAGGCAAGGCGTGGCGCATAAAATTTTAGCGCATATCATTACCGAGGCTACGCAACGCGGTTATCAACGATTAAGTCTTGAAACTGGCTCTATGGCCGCCTTTAAGCCTGCGCAAAAGTTATATCAGCAGTTTGGTTTTAGACTGTGTCTGCCATTTGCTGACTATAAAGAGGACCCTTATAGTCTGTTTATGTCAAAAATACTATAGCGTTTTATTCAAAAGGACGATTACTGACTTACAAGGGAAGGAAAAATTGGGCCAACATCGAAATCAAGCAGATCAAACTAGTGTGGCTAAAGCATTAAGCCAAACGAGTGATCTTGATGCGCAGCAACTCTATGCGTATATGTTGGCCAATAATATCGGTATAGGAAACGTGTAAGCTAACGTTAACTCTTAGCAGCGTCATCCGCTTGAATTTGCCCAACCAATAACACGGGGGCTGCATCTAGCTCATTGGCATCCATCATCGAGGCGATACGCTCAACTGACGATAACAGCTGGCTTTGTTCCCACTGTTCAAGATTTTGATAGCGGGTAATAAAATGCTCTTGCAGCGGTTTTGGCGAGCGACTTAATAAGGTTTTACCTGATTCACTTAATGATAGGTGAACTTTACGCTTATCGGTTTCGCTGCGGGTTCTTATCACTAACTGACGGCTTTCCAGTTTATCGACTATCGTGGTGACAGTTGCGGGGCTTAGAGACACCTCTTTGGCTATCTCCTTTGCCAATGGCGCATCAAGCTGCTCAATATTTTGCATCACCATCAGCTGCGGACCCGTTAGGCCTGACTGCTTATTTAATTGGCGTGAATGTATATCAATGGCTCGGATCACTCGACGCAGTGAGATCAATAACTGTTCATATTTTTCCATAATTTTTTCCTATTGATATCAAACTGCATAGCCATTTTAGCTAAAGTTATAAAAAATACGGCATAACGACAGAGCGTTATACCGCATTTTTGACTTCAGGTACAAGAGTATATCGAATACAGGGCTAGTTAAAAATTAAAGCTTCTTGCAACCGACAATACTGCCCGGGTATCGGCGGTGTCGATATCCATGCTGGTGTCTTCAACGGCGAGGTTAAAGTCAAAACCTTTCCAGCTGGTCATGTACTCAGCGCGGTAGTGGTTATAGGCTTTTTCACCATCCCATGCCCACTTGTTCTCATCAGTCGATGTTGAACGGTCAAAGCTGATACGAATATCATGGCCTTCAGCAACAGTAAATGTGTGTGCAGCCATCATGATGTAGTGACCGGCATCAACACCAAAGTAATCCCATGTGTACCAAAAATTTAATTCTGACTGACCTAATGATGAACCATAACCAAACTTAGTATAAACCTCAGGATACTGGTACTCATCAGACATATCATCGCCATGGTAAGTATAGTAAGCAATACCTGCATCAAGAGACACACTGTCACTTAGCTGGTAGAACATGCCGCCGTAAAAATCTAGCTCTAACCAAGTATCATCACCTGAGCCGTAATCAACGTTTGATGCCCAAGTTCCTACATACCAACCTGCGTCTGCTGCGTAATCAAGGCTTGCCTGTAAAGCGGGGCCGTTATCTGTTTGGCTTACACCGTTAAAGGTGTAATCAGATGTCGCGTTGATTGTTGAACTAACGCCTGCAAATGCAGTTGTTGGCAAGGCAATAAGCCCTACTAGTGCAAGATTTTTAATTGTAGTTTTCATCATTTTCCTTTGTTTCTTATTAGTTAGCTAATTCAATTTTGCTAAAGTCAATTTTGTTTTCTTTTGGTGAATGCTCAATAGCGGCCACTTTCTTATACTTAGTGGCTAAGATATAACCGAAGCAAGCCAATATCAGACCAATCGCTAGCGCACCTACCCACTGAATTTCTAGGAAATTTAGTTGGAACAATAAAGTCAGGCCACTCATCAATAGGATATTGCCGACGATGTATTTGGTCTTGCCAAAACGCTCAACTGTTAGGTTAAGGTTGTCGGTATAAAGGCGGATCAAGGAGTCGAGTGAGTTGACCACAAAAGTGATGCCCACCATGACCATGGCGAGGTTATAGAAACCTGTGGTGGCTATCTCATTGGCGCTGTAGTAATACAACACGGTAAACCACACTGCGATTGGCAGTGACGGGAATACCATCATCGCTATCAGCACCTGGTAAGTTCGCATACCGCCAACAAAGCGTGAGGTAAACTGACCAATCATGATGCTCCAAGCAAACCACCAGAATAGATAGAATTCGTGGTAATCATTAATCGGTAATACAAAGTTGTGAATATTGCCAAAGTAGTCGCCAATCAATGCGAAGGTTGAGACAAATTCACCGATGCCGCTGCCGTCAGATAGGAAAGCGCCGGCCCACATAAGTCCGATCAAGCCGATAAATAACCAAGTACTGGCTAAGCTAAGAATGCGTACATAACGAATGCTGGTGCTTGAGTAAACCGCTACTGCAATAATCACAAATACGATGAGATAGAAGCTGCTGACAATGGTTTCGCCGTCGCCCATTTCGGGGAGGTACCAGGGTAAGTTGGTTAACAACAGGTATGCGGTAAAGGCACAGGTTCCAATAATCACTACGTTGTTAATAAACTTGATCAGCGGAATTTCGAAGAACTTCACTCTTGGTTCTATGACGCAAAAATAGAAACAGGTTAAAAAGTAAAATGCCCAGATTAGAAATGCCCAGAAGCCAAACTCAATCGCTAATGGATTGGTAAAACCATATTCCGGACTGGCACCTAAATCGGCGTAACCAGCAAACTCTGTCAATGGGAACATGATCAGCCCCACATCTAAGCCTGAGGTAAATAAGATAGCGATAAAGGTAAAGGTACGCACTGGTGTAACACCAACACATTTCACATTACCCCAGCGATAAATGACAAAGGCGATGGCGGCAAAAGTAAATAATATCCCGATAGTAAGCCAAGTAGTCATTATTGAGTTCCTAACTTATTCTTAAGGTAAAACATAGGTTTAAATCCTTTTCTTGTTTTGTAGTTACCAACTTGCAGCCGATTTTTGGCTGCAAAAATCCCTCAAGCCTTAACTATCGTTTTAACGAAAGTTAAGGTTTGATAAATTAAACGTGGCGATTAAGACCATTTAGCCCTACTTGGCTTAGGCTGGTCAGTTGCCCATACCCATCCTACTTGAAAATGCTCGTTTCAGAGGCGTTGTGCCAGTTCAACTCTAGGCGCATTAACGTAGTCAGGGTTATTCCCTTTTTAGTTATTGCAACAACGAAGTGAGCTTGCACAACGCCTTCTTCGATGGGTTTTAATAGGCTTTACTCAGTGTTACTGATTTAACCAAGGGAATGACCATTCGCAGCAATCACTGCCTTGATTAAAGCCTATTAAACTCCCACTGAACCCTGCTTCTTCAGGTAAGATGGGTATTTACCCAACGGTTTGAAGACGCAGCATATTGATTGCCGAGCATCTTCAGGTCGTTGGGGACATCGTATTAATTTGCCAATGGACCCGTTGGCAAATTAAACGCGCTATCTTGTTGGTGCCTTATTCCGCTGCTGCTGTTGCCAGTCATTAGCGGTAATAACGGCAGCACGACTTGGTGCAAGTGGTGCGTTACTCAAAATCAAGTCAGCTGCGCGTTCCGCTAACATGATGGTAGGTGAGTTTAAGTTGCCATTGGGAATGGTAGGAAATATTGAAGAATCAACCACTCTTAGGTTTTGTAATCCGTGTACTCGCGTTTGCGAGTCGACGACTGCCAGCGGATCTTCGCCCATCTTGCATGAGCATGATGGATGATAGGCGCTTTCAACTGAGCTTCTAACAAAGCTATCGATCTGTTCATCGGTTTCGACCGCGGTACCCGGTTGGATCTCTTCGCCGCGGTATTCATCCAGCGCAGGCTGATTGATGATCTCGCGAGTCAGGCGCACACAAGCGCGGAACCCTTCGATATCATCTTGATGGGATAGATAGTTAAACTGAATACTCGGTGCAACATGAGCATCCTTGGAAACCACTTTAACGCTCCCCCGGCTCTTAGGCTTGTTATGGCCAATATGCACTTGGAAGCCGTGACCTGCAAAGGCTTCTTTGCCGTCATAACGCATCGCTGCGGGTAAAAAGTGGTATTGAAGATCCGGCCACTCAAGCCCCGCTTTCGAGCGAATAAAGCCGCAAGACTCAAAGTGATTGGTCGCGCCAAGTCCTGACTTATTCAATATCCAGCGAGTACCAATAAACAACTTGCTGAGAGGGTCTATTTTGCCGTTAAGTGATATTGGCTTTA
This sequence comes from Shewanella abyssi, assembly GCF_023284025.1. Lineage (GTDB taxonomy): Bacteria > Pseudomonadota > Gammaproteobacteria > Enterobacterales > Shewanellaceae > Shewanella > Shewanella abyssi. The sequence goes on from NZ_JAKIKR010000022.1 coordinate 28,862, forward strand.
GGCATTTAAACTGGAAGTAAAACTCAAGGTGATCTTGCAGGTTCTCGCCAACACCAGGGAGTTCGTGAACCTGTTCAATGCCTGCACTTGCCAGTGTTTTTGCCGCGCCAACACCAGAGAGTTGCAGTATATGCGGTGAACCGATAGAGCCTGCAGATAACACCACTTCTTTATTGGCATTAACTTCCACATGCTTACCTTTGCGCTCAAAGTGAACACCAACCGCTTTTTTGCTCTCACCAGCTTTGGTTGAAAACAGCACCTTGTGCACTAAAGCATGGGTGATAACGGTGAGGTTTTCACGCTTCATTGCCGGCCTTAAGTAGGCGTTAGATGTAGACCAGCGCACCCCATTTTTAATGGTCATGTGCATTGGGCCAAAGCCTTCTTGCTGGGCACCGTTATAGTCTGCCGTTGCCAGATAACCCGCATCAACACCCGCATCGACAAAGGCTTGGTATAGTGGGTTTTTCATGTTGTTGCCGTTATTGACCGCTAAAGGTCCGTCAACACCACGATAGTCATCTGTCCCAAAAGACCAGTTTTCAGCTTTTTTGAAATAGGGCAGGCAATGGGCATAATCCCAATCCTTGGCACCAGTCTGCTGCCATTCATCAAAATCACGCGCATGGCCACGTACATAGACCATGCCGTTAATCGATGACGAGCCGCCCAATACTTTACCCCGTGGGCAATGCATACGGCGATTATCAAGATGTGGCTCTGCTTCAGTTTCAAACTGCCAAGCATACTTAGCCGTATTCATTGGAATAGAAAGGGCCGTCGGCATCTGAATAAAGATGCTCTTATCGCTACCACCGGTTTCCAGTAACAATACCTTGTTACTGGGATCTGCCGATAAACGGTTAGCCAGCACACAACCAGCGCTGCCTGCACCGACAATAATGTAATCGTATTCTGAGTTATTAGATTGGGTCATGTTAGCTCCTTAAAATGGACTTTCAAGAGGCTGCATACCAACATATACGGCTTTGATTTGGGTGTAAGCTTTGAGTGTTTCGCTGCCATTTTCACGGCCAATACCAGACATCTTGTATCCGCCTACTGGCATTTCAGCCGGTGAAGCGCCATAGGCATTAATCCAGCAAATACCCGCCTGCATCTGATGAATAACGCGATGGGCGCGAGTAATGTCTTGGGTAAATACCCCCGCGGCTAAGCCTAAGCGGGTGTCATTGGCGCGGCGAATAACTTCATCTTCATCGCTAAAAGGCAGTACTGACATTACTGGGCCAAAGATCTCTTCTTTGCTCAGGGTCATTTCATCGGTGCATTGACCAAAAATAGTCGGTGCAACAAAGTAACCGTTAGGGCTGTTGTCAGGGGTGAGTGCGTGACCCCCGCTGAGTAGCTCGGCGCCTTCACTCTTGCCAATTTCAATAAGGCTAAGCACTCTTTGCTGATGTGCTTTTGAAATTAGTGCGCCAAAGTTAGTCTGTGGATCCATAGGATCGCCACAAACAATGTTGTCCCTGGTGCGTTGCAGTAGCTTCTCTATAAAGCGAGGGTAGATATCTTGCTGCACAAACACTCGGGTGCCGTTAGTACAGATCTCGCCTTGGGTATAGAAGTTCCCCAGCATGGCGGCTGAAACAGCGTTGTCGATATCGGCGTCATTAAAGATAATGAGCGGTGATTTTCCGCCAAGTTCCATGGTGACATCTTTAAGTGAACTTGCCGCTGCGGCCATCACTTTTTTACCGGTGCCGACTTCACCAGTGAAAGACACTTTGGCAATGTCTTCATGGTGAGTAAGCCAGGCGCCGACGCGGCCGTCACCTTGTACCACGTTAAATACACCATCGGGTACGCCAGCGGCGCTAAAAATTTCAGCCAGCTTTAATGCGCCGAGTGGGGTTTCTTCCGATGGCTTAAAGATCATCACATTACCGCAAGCAAGCGCAGGCGCTGACTTCCAGCATGCTATCTGTAACGGGTAGTTCCAGGCGCCAATACCGGCGCAAATGCCCAGAGGCTCGCGGCGAGTGTAATAAAAATCATCGCCAACGCTTTGTTGATTGCCTTCGATACTTGGGGCGAGTCCGGCAAAGAATTCAATAGAGTCAGCACCGGTAACAACATCAACCACAGAGGCTTCTTGCCATGGCTTACCCGTATCTTGTACTTCAATGGCGGCAAGCTCATCATTGCGTTCTCGAAGTAGGGCAACGGCTCTAAGCAAGATGCGGCTACGTTCTATAGCGGTCATTTTTGACCAAGTTTCAAAACCTAATTTGGCACTTTTAATGGCGGCTTGTTGGATCTTCTCATCGGCGACTTCGACTAAATAGCTCACTTCTCCATTGGCTGGATTGATGACTTCAAAGGTTTCGCCTGTTTCATTGGAGAGCGCTTGCCCGTGGACGTAATTGGGGTAAACAACTAATGACATCGATTTGCTCCGTACTGCATGATAACGGCCTCGATAAAGGCTTTACATAATATTTGGGCCTGTTCGAACTCTTTCGCTGGTGAATGACTTAATGCACTGCGTAACCAAAAGCCATCGATCATCGCAGCGGTCTGTTTCGCAGCCGCGGTGGCATCATCCTGGGGAAGTAGTTTTTTAAAAGAGAACAAAAGGTTGCTGTATAAACGTTGACTGTTGATATGTTGCAATCTAGCCAGTCCTGGCTGGTGCATCGCTTGCGACCAAAAGCTTAACCAGGTTTTTGTAGCCGGTCGAGAGCGTTGTAGCTCGGTAAAGTTGGCTTCAACAATCGCGTGCAATCTGGCCAGTGGCAGCAGTTCCTTATCTGCTGTGCGACTCAATAAGGCTTGTTTAAGCTGATCGAGTAGATATTTTTGCGTCGCCTCGATTAACCCCTGTTTGCCGCCAAAGTAATGACTAATCAGTCCCGATGATAATCCTGCCAAGCCACTAATGGTATTGATGGTGGTGTTGTGCAAACCATGACGCTCAACAGAGACTAATGTAGCGTCTATGAGCTGCTGCTGTCGGACTGTTTTCATTGATGGGCGCGGCATAAAAGAGGGGATCCTGAGTACGATTCTTATTAGTTATATTGTTAGCGACTTTGTACGTTTAATTGTTAATTGAACGTTCAATTAATAACAACTCTAATGGTTAGAGCTGTAACTATCAACCTTTATTAAAGTTTGCGACTTGTGTCACAGATTTAATTCGTCGACTTATGCTTGGGGCGGTCTATCCGCAAGTGGTTGTTTAATAACAAACAAAATAAGCATCTGATAATTGTCCAAAACAGATAAATTAGCGATAAATAAAGTTAGAGCAAAAATTAGTTTCAGCCGTAATCTTTCGCTGATTTTTAGGTTTGGACTAAATTGCGAATTGGCCGCTTGGAAGCGATATCAATGCTAGTGAGTATTTTCTGGGGCGCTATAGCGAGTCGACATCAACTCGTCTTGCTAGTTTGGTTGGATGTGGGAGGTGTTATTAACGATGGCAGCTATTGAGTTCAAAGCGGGTTGCTGTCGTGCAGTTAATTAACAAATGTAACATTTCACTTACAATTGGTTTGAATAAAGTATACAGTATCCTCGACGTTGGAAGTTGATCACTTCCGTAAGTGAGAAAACATCTCAATCATCAAAATACTAATTATAAGTCTGAATAATCAATAGACCTTGTAAACAAATTACACGTTAAGGAAGACTCAATGAACATCCGTTTTATTGGATTAATGGCCGCAACCCTGCCATTGCTATCGTATGCTGGAGATACCTTTCAAGCAGACTTAAATGGAGCAAAGCCATCCAGTTCAACAGCGATTAGCTGTGGTACTGATGACAATGGCCAGCTTTGGCAATCTAGCAACTTCACTCCCCAACAACTTCAAAGGTTGGATGCAAAAAAAGCTGGGCTTGATATAGCTAAAAGCTCTGTGGCACAGTTGAATGCTGTCGACCCGATGGCAGCTGAAAATCGCTACTACATTCCGGTTGTTGTGCATGTATATGGTCAAGACATACATAACTGTAGCGAAGGTGACGATACTTACACTTGCGTCACTGACGAAACCCTTATTGATGCACTTAATAAAACCAACGGGGACATACAGGGTCTTAACACTCTTGATGGGCCGATACTTGAACAGTTTCAGGATATTCGAAGCAATCTCAACGTAGAATTTGTGCTGGCAAAGCTTGACCCAGATGGCAATCCCACCAACGGCATAATCCGTCATAACGACGGCTTGATCTCAGGTTATGGTGATGAAGATATAGCGGACGTTAATGCGGCGATTGCTGCAGATGCTTGGGACAATTACAAGTACATGAACGTGTATATCCAGCATGACTTGTATAATGATGGCGACAAAACCAATTCCGGTCTAGCTTTTTATCCATCGGTAGACATGTCAGACAAAAATCTTGCTCGCGTGGTTTACAATGGTGCCTATCTCGGCACAAATGCCGAAGTAATAGGCGGTGAGCGTTACCTGGCCCATGGTGAAAACTTTCGCTCAGTACTGACTCACGAATTTGGCCATTGGTTAAATCTAAAGCACATCTTTTGGGGTGGTAGTTGTTCTCCTGAAGATGCGCTTTTTTGTGGCTTATCTGGCGATAATATTTGCGATACCCCACAATTGGAATCGAGTGATACACAAGACAATTATCCAAATTGTCTTGGTGAAAAAACCAATACCGAAAACTTTATGCATTACTCCGACAACTACGCCATGTTCACCCTAGATCAGAATAAGCGTACTACGGCGGCGCTGCATCACCCTGCACGGCGCACATTGTGGAGTGACGATAACTTAATCGCCACTGGTCTAGGTGAGTTTGCCGCTATCGGTGAACATGAATGGGACGGCAGTGGTTTGGATGAACTGCCTGAGGGAACACTGTTGTTTGAGGCAACGGAACTCGCTGCTGATAAAGGCAGCATCACACATTACCCAATTGTCGTTGATGAGAGTGTTGAATTGCTAGCTGTCTTCTTAGACAACTATACACAAGACCCTGACATGTACGTTCGTTTTGGTACTGAAGCAGTTTTAGGTGACGATGATAATTGGACCACTGACTTTACCTCTTTTTCCGCTGTTGGCAGCCCAGAATTTGTTAAAGTTTTTGCGCCTAATCCAGGCACGTATTATGCGACCGTGCATGCTTTTAGTGAGTACTCAAACGCTCGAATACGTATTGTTGCTTTGGAGGACCCGACCCTCTGTGAAGGTTGTACTCGAGTAAAACTGCTAACTGAAGACATTCAAGCCAACAATGGCGATGATCCGAAACTCTACGAATTCACCATACCAGAAGCTGCGATTCGCGTTAACTTTCAAATTCCTAACGGCTACGATGGCGATCCAGATATGGCCGTTAAAATGGGCGCGGGCGTGACCATGGAAGAAGATGGTAACGATTGCATGCCTTGGTCTGCTCCAGGCATTCTGGAAGACTGTGATTTTAATGAACTCGCACTCGATTCCGGCGGTGAGCTTGTCGTGCCAGCGGCTGAAGTTGGCGGTCTATACAGTGTCATGATTGATCCATTTTTAGATTACAGTGGTGCTAAACTTCTTGTCACATACGACCTACCTTGGTCTGAAATGCCGATTGCCAATGCCAATGGTCCGTACATTGGCCTTGACGCTGGCGAAGATAAAGACGATATAAGCTTTAGTAGCGCGGGTTCAAGTTATGCCGCTGGTACCATTGAAAGCTATTTGTGGGATTTTGGAGACGGTAGCGAGGCTAGCGAAGAAAGTAATCCACTGCACAGTTACCGATATGCAGGGGTATATACCGCTATGTTATCGGTAACCAATAACTTAGGTGCTACTCGCGTCTCTACCGCGCAAGTAACAGTAGCGGCTTCAAAACCTGCAACGGCTCATATCGACGTTGCTGCCAATGCTGCAACTGGTGAGGCGGTTGCATTTTCAAGTGAGAGCACTCAAGCGGGAGATGCTGAGATAGTGTCTTATCTGTGGGAATTTGCTGACGGTTCGAGCTCAGATGAGCCAAACCCTATTCATTACTTTGCCGTTGCGGGAGAGTATGAGGTGAATTTAAAGGTTACCGATAAAAAAGGTAATCAAGGGGTTGCGAATACAGAGGTTACAATCACTGAAGCGAATGTGAAACCTGTTGCCCAAATAGATGGCCCTTATGCGGCAGCTCCGGCAGAGACTATTAGCTTTAATAGTGATGAATCTACCGACAGTGACGGCGAAATAGTTGCCTACTTGTGGAATTTTGGTGATGGAACAAGCAGTGACGAAGCTAACCCTAGTCATGCTTATTCTGCAGCAGGTGGTTACATGGTGTCGCTTACTATTACTGACAACGATGGCACAACAGGTGTCATTCACAGTATTGCAGTAATAACAGCACCTACACCTACACCGATAGCAGAACCTACAAAGAGTGATAATGATTCAGGCGGTACTACTGGATTGTTAAGCTTAATTGGTTTGTCTTTGATAATGTTACGTCGACGATTAACCATAAAGTAACGAGTTCTAATCAGAATGGGTGAGGTTTTTTACCTCACCCATTTTATAATAAGCTTTAAATGGTGAGATAAAACCGCTGCATATAGCAAAGTAAAACATGGTCAGATAGTTAGGTTGTTGAGCTATAGGGGGGACAGCATTTTTCAAATAGTTGTCTGTATATGCAAGTAGGCCAGACACCAAGTTGCTACCTCAAGACCACTTTCATGAATAAAGTCGCAAATTCAACCTCTTAAAATGTTTGTACTCCTTACCTCTCTGCTTTTTCAAGTTCATCCGCTGCGACGATGTTGAAGCAAACCAGTCATGAACTCGCGTAAACTAGCCACTTGGTTGCAGTTTTTAGCGCGCGAGATTCTATTGCTATTTAGAACACCTGTAGTGGCATATTTAGCGCTAGTTACGCGACGAAGTTCACGTTTACCCTGGCCGAGATTGAGACTTAGCAGGCGATACCTTGGATTAAACGAACTTAGTTGTTCTCTTTTTTGTGGAAGTTAGCGCCTCTATCACACTCATTGTTTGGTTCTACTCGTATAATTTTTTGGTTCTATTCGCATATTAGTTATCTTGAGTTGGTTATAGCCTCTGCTTATTTGCAGCAGCATTAGACGGTAACTTACCGATAGTGGTTAAGTAGGTACTTATTTAGCACGCTTAAGCTGCTAGACTTTTTATTAATGTATTCTTTATCTTCTTTTAACCCTAAACAGGGATCTAAAGAATGAAACATGTATCAATTGATATACCAATTAACAGGATGATAGATTCAATGGTAAAAAAAATAATTCTAGACACAGATCCGGGTATTGATGATGTTATGGCTATCCTGTTCGCTGAGGCGCATCCTGAGATTGAGCTAACAGCAATCACCACCATATACGGCAATGTGACAATCAAAGGCGCGACCCATAATGCACTTTATCTGAAGCAGAAATATGGCTTTGCAGCCGATGTGGCCGAAGGTGCCAGCAAGCCTTTGGTTAGACCTCCGGTCGGACCGACAGTCGCGGTGCATGGCGAGAGCGGTTTCGGCGATGTTCAAGTGCCAGCCGAGGTTGAAGGCAAGGCGGACTCGCGCCCGGCATATCAATACATTATCGATGCGGTAACAGCAGAGCCTAATGAGATCACTATTGTGGCTATCGGCCCGTTAACTAATCTGGCCTTAGCGCTACAAGCCGAACCCAATATAGTCAATTTAGTTAAAGAAGTGGTCATCATGGGTGGCGCATTTGGCGTTAACGACCATCGTGGTAATGTGACCCCTTATGCAGAAGCCAATATTCATGACGATCCCCATGGGGCCGACATCGTCTTTGGTGCCTCATGGCCAGTGGTGATTATTGGACTGGATGTGACTGAGCAAAGCTTCTTCACCGCTGAGTACTTAGATAAGCTGCGTGATGATGCCGGTGAAGTCGGGCAATTCATCTGGGATGTTAGCCGTTTCTACCTCAAGTTCTATAAAGAGAAAGTCGGTTTAGATGCTTGCCATGTGCATGACCCGTCAGCGATTGCCTATGTGATAAAGCCAGAGCTGTTTACCCTAAGAGAAGGACCGGTTCGCGTGATCACCGATGGACCCGCTGAAGGCATGACGGTGCAGAAGTTTGATGGTCGTATCTACATGCATGACGAATGGGAAACCCAACCACCTCAGCGAGTGGGAGTTGCAGTGAAAGATGCAGAACTGCTAGAAATTTACCGCCAGAGCATTATTGATTACAGCCATAAAAAGGCCTAACTACCTGAATTTAAGGAGGCTCAATCTAAGCAGCCTGTATCTAAATGAGCTTTAAAAGCCTCTCATAAAGCAAAAGAACCAAAAAAGCCTAGTGCTAAACACTAGGCTTTTTTATTGAGCGGGTATTACAGTTTCCTCTTGAAGGCTATAGCCGCGCTGCCACTAAGCTGGCATCTGGCATATTCGCCGCACCTTCACGTTCAACCGCCAAAGATGCGTATGCATTAGCGTATTTCGCCGCTTCGAATAGGTTGGCTCCGGTTACCATCTGCGCCACCAATGCGCCGTTAAAGGCATCGCCTGCACCGGTAGTATCTGTTACTACGCATTTTATCGCGGCAACTTCGCTGAAGCGCTCATTTTCATACACCAACACGCCTTGCGCGCCACGGGTGATCACCACGGTATTAACCCCCATCTGATTGATCTTCTTTGCCGCCAGTTTGGCGCTGTTAAGGCTGCTCACTTCGATGCCCGTCATTAAAGAGGCTTCGGTCTCATTTGGGGTGATCACGTCGACGTACTTTAATAATGATGGGGTGTCGTCATGATAAGGCGCGGGATTCAGTACCACTTTAACCCCGTGACTATGGGCTATCTGCATCGACTGCTTAATGGCATCGATATTGTTCTCCAGTTGTGTCAGCAAGAGGTTGGCACCGATAATGTGTTGCTCGGCCTGCAAAACCTCATCTTGGGTGACTTCGGTATTAGCACCAGAATGCACCGCAATCATATTTTCGCCAGTGGCTTCACAAACATAAATAAGCGCGTTGCCAGTGGGGCTGACATCAGATTCGACGATAATGGTTTTTTCTATGCCAGTGCCCGCGAGATGCTCTTTGGCAAAGTGGCTGAACTGGTCTTTGCCTATCTTGGTCATAAAGGTAACGCTCGCGCCCGCTTTTGCCGCAGCGTAGGCTTGGTTTGCTCCCTTGCCGCCAGCGCCGATATTGTTACTCAGTGAATGCAGTGTTTCACCCGGTTGTGGGAATCGTTCCAATGTAGAGACGATATCGACGTTAAAAGAACCGAGTATAAAAACCTTATTATTCATTTTGTTGACCCTATTGTTAACCCTATTGTTAATGGGAGTCTGGGATATAAGACCCGATAAGGTTTTGCTGGAGGTTAGTTGAGACAGCAAACTATCCAAGCAATATTTATCGGCATCAAATTGTGCAGAGATTTGAACACCACCATGTGTCCTTATCACCTGTTGCTCGCTTTCTAGGTACACCAGATCACAACGAATGGTCTTTGGCGTTACCTGCAGTAACTTGGCAAGTTGTGCATTTGATAAGGTTTTATGTTCGCTGAGCAGTTTTAAGATAACAGTCAGTCTTTCATTTCGGCTTAGTTTGTTCATAGGGTCGAATATACGCGTAGAGCATTGCAGCGGCTGTGATTTAGCTAAAAGCTTAGCATGGGAAACGCACCAGTTGGTTTGTTTTTTAAGGAGGGCCTTAAAACCCCTTTGGTTAGTCTGCCCATTCGTTGACCGTTATTGGTAAAGTTTTAGATAGTTGGGTGTTCTGCTGGCTATGCAGGTTAGTGATTTTTGTGGTTTTAAATTTAAAACGCAGATGCCGAGAGTTTGCGCTTTTAGAAACCCCGTGTAGATGCCTGCCGCAGGCAATTGGAACCACTTCGGGTTGAAGCTAACTCACCTTTGCCACAAATCGATTTGGCTGCTCTATCAGCTATTGCTTTTTTCAAATCAAAATCCAAATCAAAGTCGTGGCGCTTCGCCCACACCCGAATCAAGGGGTAAAGCGCTTGTACCCCTTGATAATCCCTCAGCGCCCCGGCGAAATTTCAAACAGCGAAATTTCAAACAGCGAAATTTCCAACGGGGGAGATTGGTTTCTGAGAGTAAAGGTTATTCAGTTTGGTCATTTAGTTTAATCGCAGGCTTGTGTCTTTAAATTGAAAACTCAATTGGTGGACTGTTGTGCTTTTCAAACCCAGTGTAGATACGGCTGAGGCCTTCGGTTTCAGGGATGAAACCGTAGAGCGGCCATGGCCAATTCTGTTCCATACAGAATTTGGCATTCCCTCCGTCCTTGGAGGTCAGATGGCGCAAAGCGTGCATCAGTAGCGTCTGCACATATGCTGACCGCAGGTCATTGGAACCACTTCTGCCTGAAGGTAACCTACTTTTATCCAACGACGAGTTACAGCGCACAAGCAAAAAAAAAGCGCTCCATTCGGAGCGCCAATCACAAACTGTTGGCCTTAAGCTAGCACTAAACTTAATCCTCGAAGGTGTTGAGAATACCGAGTGCGGCATCGCGACCTTCGGCAATCGCGGTGACCACTAAATCAGAACCGCGGACCATATCGCCCCCAGCAAACACTTTTGGGTTGCTGGTTTGGAATGGGTTGTCGGCCACTTTGGGTGCTTTCACTAAACCCCAGTCGTTGAGTTCGATATCAAAGTCCGCAAACCACTTGGCAGGGCTTGGCTGGAAACCAAAGGCGATAATGATGGCGTCAGCTTCGAGAACCTGTTCGCTGCCCTCCATCGGCACTGGTCGGCGGCGGCCACTGGCATCGGCTTCACCGAGCTGAGTTTCAGTACACTCAATACCCACCACTTTGCCATCGACGGTTTTAATCTCACTTGGCTGGCGGTTAAAGAGGAATTCAACCCCCTCCTCGCGAGCATTTTGCACTTCGCGGCGTGAACCTGGCATATTGGCTTCGTCACGGCGGTAGACACAAGTTACTTTGGTTGCTCCTTGGCGCACTGCAGTGCGGACACAATCCATGGCGGTATCACCACCACCTAACACCACGACTCGCTTACCGGCAAGACTCAGGTAAGGGTTATCAACACACTCTGTGCCCATCACATTATGGGTGTTACCGATAAGGTAGGGCAGTGCTTGATGTACGCCTTGAGCATCTTCGCCAACAAGGTTAGCTTTCATCGCGGTATAGGTACCCATACCGAGGAAAACCGCATCGTAGTTTTCAAGCAACTCTTTAAAGTCGATATCTTTGCCGACGGTAACGCCGAGCTTAAACTCGATACCCATGCCCTCAAGCACGTTGCGGCGCACCTGCATCACCTCTTTGTCGAGCTTGAACGAGGGGATGCCATAGGTGAGTAGACCGCCAATTTGCACATTTTTGTCATAAACCACAGCCTGAACACCATTGCGGGCGAGTATGTCGGCGCAACCTAGGCCTGCTGGGCCGGCACCAATAATGGCAACGCGCTCTTTACGCGGGGTCACCTTGGTCAAATCCGGGCGCCAGCCTTGGGATATGGCGGTATCGCTAATGTACTTCTCCACATTACCGATTGTCACGGCGCCGAACTCTTCGTTAAGGGTACAAGCCCCTTCACACAGTCTGTCTTGTGGGCAAACACGGCCACAGATCTCGGGCAGGGTATTGGTCTCGTGTACCAAGTCTGCCGCTTCCATAATACGGCCCTGTTTCGCTAACTCCAGCCAGTTGGGAATGTAGTTATGCAGTGGGCATTTCCATTCACAATAGGGGTTTCCGCAGTCAAGACAGCGGTCAGATTGCTCTGCTACCTGTTGCTGAGCAAAAGGCTGGTATATCTCTATAAACTGCGTCGCACGTTGCTTGGCAGCGTGTTTAGTGGGGTCTTTGCGACCAACTTCAATAAACTGAAAATCATTGCTCATTTTTACTTACCCCGCTCTGACTGCTAGTGCAGGTTCTGATGGCGTTAACTTTAAAAGATCGCTCAGCTCAACATTTTTAGGTTTGACTAAAATGAAGCAATCTATCCAGTTCTCGAAATCATTTAAGATCATCTTGGCGTGTTCACTGTTGGTCTCTTTAACATGCTGCTCAATCAACTCGCGTAGATGTTGCTGTTGAATCGCTGACTGCACTTTATGGGTGTCGACCATCTCAGTATTGACGCGGCGATTGAAACGGCCGAATTGGTCAAACACATAAGCAAAACCACCTGTCATACCAGCGCCGAAGTTAACGCCTGTGCAGCCTAGTACAACAACGATGCCGCCAGTCATGTATTCACAACCGTTATCACCTAAACCTTCAACCACGGCAATCGCGCCTGAGTTACGCACAGCGAAACGCTCGCCAGCTTGACCCGATGCAAACAATTTACCGCCTGATGCACCGTACAAACAGGTGTTACCTAAAATGGTTGAACGCTCTGACTTGAAGGGACTGCCTAATGGCGGATAGACGCAAATCTTACCGCCTGACATGCCTTTACCAACGTAATCGTTAGCGTCGCCGCACAGCAATAGCTCAAGGCCTGGAGCGTTCCACACGCCAAAGCTTTGGCCTGCACTGCCATTAAATTTAAGCGTGATAGGCGATTTGGCACCATCACGACCGGCATGGGTAGCAATGTAACCCGAAAGGCTGGCTCCCACTGAGCGGTCAGTATTGTTGATGTTGAACATCTCACAAATTGACTGGCCAGCTAATACCGCCTCTTTGCAATCCTCAACCAGACGTTGATTTAAGCTGCCTGGATCTAATGGTGGATTAGTCTCTTGCCATGTCACGGCCGAGGTTGCTGGCACTTGAGGACGATATAGAATGGGCGTTAGATCTAAACCTTGCTGCTTAGCGGTTTCGCCCTCTAATGCCGTTAACCAATCACTACGGCCAACAAGCTGTTCAAATTCAGTGACACCTAAGTCCGCCATGTACTCGCGGATCTCTTGCGCGACAAACTCAAAGTAAGTCATCACTCGCTCAGGCAAGCCGTGGTAATGCTCGTTACGCAGTTGCTTGTTTTGGGTGGCGACGCCCGTTGCACAGTTGTTGAGATGACAAATACGCAGGTATTTACACCCCAGTGCAATCATAGGCACGGTACCAAAACCAAAGCTTTCGGCGCCAAGCAGCGCGGCTTTAATGACGTCTTTACCGGTTTTTAAACCGCCATCCACCTGCAAGCGAATTTTATGACGTAGGCCGTTGGTCACTAGCGACTGATGCACTTCTGCAAGCCCTAGTTCCCATGGACTGCCGGCATACTTTACCGAGGTAATGGGGCTAGCGCCTGTACCGCCGTCATAACCTGAAATGGTGATCATATCGGCGTAGGCTTTAGCGACACCGGTAGCGATAGTGCCGACGCCTGGCTCTGATACCAGTTTCACCGAGACTAAGGCCTTAGGGTTTATCTGTTTCAAATCAAAGATCAGCTGGGCTAAATCTTCAATCGAGTAGATGTCATGATGTGGTGGCGGTGAAATAAGGGTGACGCCGGGGCGCGCATTACGCAGCGCGGCAATTTCAACACTGACCTTATCACCAGGCAGTTGTCCCCCTTCACCCGGCTTAGCGCCTTGGGCGATTTTAATCTGTAATACTTCGGCGTTGACTAAGTAATGTGCCGTCACACCGAAACGGCCTGAGGCAACCTGCTTGATGGCTGAGTTACCTTCAGTGTTAAAGCGGCGTGGGTCTTCTCCGCCTTCACCTGAGTTTGAGCGACCGCCAAGGCGGTTCATTGCCACCGCTAGTGCTTCGTGAGCTTCAGGGCTAAGGGCACCGATACTCATGGCTGCGCTGTCAAAACGGCTGAACAGTGTTTTAGCGGCTTCGACGTTGGCAACATCAACGGCTGGCAGCTCGCCTTTAACTTCAATCAAGTCTCTTAAGGTGGCAATAGGGCGGTTATCGACTAATTCAGTAAAGCGTTTGTAGTTAACGTAATCTTGGTCGCGAAGGCTCGCTTGCAAGGTATTAACCACATCTGGGTTAAAACAATGGTATTCACCGCCTGCAACGTATTTTAGTAATCCGCCTTGGGGCAGTTGCTGATGTGCTCTAAAGGCAGCCTTATGCAGCAGTTGTTGATCTTGTTCAATCAACGCAAAACTCGCGCCTTGAATACGGCTAATGACGCCGTTAAAGCACAACTCAACCACTTCATCAGCGAGACCAACAGCTTCGAACTGTTGACTACAACGGTAAGAGGCGACTGTACTAATGCCCATCTTCGACATGATCTTACGCAGACCTTTGTCGATGCCCTGACGGAAGTTGAGCATTAAGTCACGGGTGTTTTCAACGCCATTACGTTTAGCGAGATCTGAGATGCACTCATACACCAAGTAGGGGTAAATGGCGGTGGCACCAAAGCCAAGCAGTACCGCGAAATGATGTGGGTCACGCGCAGATGCGGTTTCAACAATAATGTTGGTGTCGCAGCGTAGGCTCTTGTTGACTAATATTTGCTGCACGGCGCCGACAGCCATGGCCGCCGGAATAACCTGTTTAGACTTAGCGGTGGCGCGGTCTGATAACACCAGCAGTGTGGATCCCGTTCTTGCGAGTCGCTCGGCTTCATCACAGATACGTTTAACGGCGGCTTCAAGACCTTCGCTTAAGTCGTAATTGAGATCGATAGTGTTAGCGCGATAGTAGGTGCTATCTAATGCCATCAGCTGATTAAAATCGCTAAACAGCAGCACCGGTGAATTGAACATCACGCGATAAGCGTGTCCGGTGGTTTCATTAAATAAGTTTTGCTCACGACCGGCGCAGGTGGTGAGTGACATCACGTGTTTTTCACGCAATGGATCTATGGGTGGATTGGTTACTTGAGCAAACTTTTGACGGAAGTAGTCGTAGATAGTACGCGACTTTTTCGACAATACTGCCATTGGCGTATCATCGCCCATTGAACCTGTCGCTTCTTCGCCTCGTTGCGCCAGAACCCAAATAACTTGTTCTAGCTCTTCGCGGGAATAACCAAACTGCTTTTGATATTGCAGCAGTTGCTCGTCACTGTATTCACGTTTACCTTGCTCATTAGGACCAAAATCTTCAGCGGGCTTGAGTACTTTACTGTTCTTCGACATCCACTCTTTGTATGGGTGGCGACGTTTAAGATCGTTATCAATCTCAAACGAAGAGTACAGCTGACCATTTAAGGTATCGAGTACCAGTAGCTCACCTGGGCCAACGCGGCCTTTCTCAATCACTTCATCTGGAGCGTAGTCCCAAATACCAACCTCTGAGGCCAAGGTTAAAATACGGTCTTTAGTGATGACATAGCGTGATGGGCGCAAACCGTTACGATCGACGGCGCACGCAGCGTGGCGGCCATTGGTCATGACAATGCCTGCAGGGCCATCCCAAGGTTCCATGTGCATAGAGTTAAAGTCATAGAAGGCTTTTAATTCGGCATCCATTTCTGGATTACTCTGCCACGCTGGTGGAATAAGCAAGCGCATGGCTCGGTACAAGTCCATACCGCCGGCTAGCAGCATCTCTAGCATGTTATCTAGTGCTGATGAATCTGAACCGGTTTCATTGACGAATGGCGCTGCTTGCTGCAAGTCAGGTAATAGCGGCGCATGAAACTTGTAGGCACGGGCTCGTGCCCATTGACGGTTACCGGCAATGGTATTGATCTCACCATTGTGGGCTAAATATCTAAAAGGCTGTGCCAATGGCCACTTTGGTGAGGTATTGGTAGAGAAGCGCTGGTGGAATAAACAGATAGCGCTTTGCAGGCGTATATCGGCCAAATCACTATAAAATGAGGGCAGATCCGCTGGCATCATCAAGCCTTTATAGACGATGACCTGGCCGGATAAACTGGCAATATAAAAATCTTTATCATGGCTCAGTTGCTGCTCTACGCGGCGTCTTGCCATATAGAGGCGGCGTTCTAAGTCTTTTTCGCGCCAACCAATGGGGGCGTTAATCAGTACTTGAACGATTTGCGGCTGACTTGCTTTGCCGATAGGGCCTAAGACGTCAGGATTAACGGGCACATCTCGCCAACCTGCCACACTCAAGGTTTCTTTCTGTAGCTCTTGCTCTAGTAAGTGCTTGGTCTGTGTTGCCAACTCTTTATCTTGGCTAAGAAAAAGCATACCCACAGCAAAACGGCGGCTTAAATGCCAATCATTCTCTACAGCAATTGCTTTAAAAAATTCCGTAGGCAGTTGCATCAATAATCCACAACCATCACCGGTACGTCCATCTGAGGCAATACCACCACGGTGTTTCATGCGGTCCAATCCCTGAATCGCGGTACGTACTATACGGTGACTCGCTTCACCGTCCATTTGAGCGATAAGCCCAAAACCACAATTGTCCCGTTCAAAACTTGGATGATATAAGCTCATTGGTACACTCCCTAACTTCAACTGATACACCTCGGGAGAAAAAGCACAAAATATCTATATATATGCACCCGAATCAACCAAATTAACCCTAAGCGCACTAAAGGTCAAACCAATTTATTGCATAACTTTTACACTAAGCTAGCTAATTCATACGCTTGGTCGACTAGGTTTACCTTTACGTAAACTGTGAATTGCCACCTATAACCTTCTGAATAAAAAGAATTTTAAATTTAGAGTTTGCTTCTGTTTACCTGATTGTAACAATAGCTGTGATTACAGCCTATTTACAGAAAGTGATTTTTATTGCAAATACAGTGAAATGATAGTCACTTCAAGGTCTGACTAATTATGCATAAGCTAATATAATTACTCGGTTAATGTGTAGCGGATAAAGATTGCAACGAAATTATGGTTATTTGAGCTAGCGCTAATTAATGATTTGCAGAAATGAATAGAATGGCGCAAATTTTTAGGTTAGGTGGTTTACTTTGGGCTTGGATAGTTACGTTAATACGTTTGGCAGTGTATGTAAGCAGCGATATGGGGAGCGGATCCGTAAGCTGACCATTGACGCCAAATTTACCTGTCCAAACCGAGATGGCACGCTTGGCAAAGGTGGATGCACTTATTGTAACGTGGCCTCGTTTAGCCATGAGCATAAAACTGAACTGTCGATACCTGCGCAGTTAAGCCAAGGCCGTGAGCGACTATCAACTAAACCCTCTAAGTACATTGCTTACTTTCAGGCGTACACCAGTACTTATGACGAGTATTTAGTACTAAAGCAGAAATACGATGAAGCGATACAAGACAGCGACATTGTCGGATTATGTGTCGGTACGCGTCCTGATTGTGTGCCAGATGAAGTGATTGCTTTACTCGCTGACTATCAACAGCAAGGGCTAGATGTGTGGTTAGAGCTGGGCCTGCAAACGGCGAATAATCGCACCTTAAAGAAGATCAATCGCGGCCATGATTTTGAAACCTATGCAGATACGGTAAAACGCGCCCGAGAAAAAGGCATTAAAGTCTGTACTCATCTGATTTTGGGCTTGCCTGGTGAAGGCCATGCTGATTACCTCAATACGTTAGATAAAGTGTTGGACGCGGGTGTTGATGGATTAAAGCTGCACCCGTTACATATTGTAGAGGGTAGTACCATGGCTAAAGCCTGGCGCAACGATAAAATGGATCTGTTAGCCATAGAGGATTATGCCTACAGTGTGGGAGAGTTAATCCGTCGTACTCCTACAGACATTATCTTCCATCGAGTGACAGCTTATGCTAAAAAACCTATGCTATTAGCACCAGATTGGTGTGCTTTTCGTTGGGATGGTTTAGTGGCTATTGTCGATGATTTAAAAGCCAAAGGTGCGCAAGGCAGCAGTTTGGCTACAGCTCAAGCAAAGATGACTTAAGTGGTTTGTAGTACTGTTAAATCTCGCGGGGTAAAAATCGCTAGATTTAGCAATTAGTGATACCTTTTGATTAAATCTAGGTTAATAAAAGGTTAAATTGGCAATGAATTTAGCTACATATGTCACTAGTGGTTGCGCCCACCATTTTAGCGGGTATTATGTGGTAAAATCGTCTTTTAAATACACGGCAAACATTTTGAGAGGTGCCTAGATGGCAACAGCTGAATTAGAATCAATTTTGGATCTTAATACACTGGAGCAGTACTGCAGTGCAATTGGCGCAGGTACGCTACTTAAAAGTGTCGTATTGTTTGAACAACTAATGCCAGAATATGTCGGCAATCTAGTTAACGCTCATGAAGCGAAAGATAAAGATACACTGTGCAGTGAAGCTCATAAGTTTAAGGGCGCTGCTGGTTCTGTAGGCTTAAAGCGTATTCAACAGTTCGCGCAGTTATTACAGCACGGTGAAGAAGCTGCATGGGACAATGATCATTCAGCTTGGTTAAACGAAATTGTTAACCATGGTCCTAGCGATCTGCAAGAATTAAAGCGTTATCTTGAGTCAAAAGCATAGGCTCTGATGCAAATATTGAGATGGCGCTGTTTAGGTAACTAAACAGCGCCATTTTTTTTACTCATGATTGTGTTGATAAAACAGTTTGCGTTGCTTCACACTCTACCGCCGTTATTAAAGTGAATGGAGGGTAAAGTGTGATAGAGTTAAATAGAACCTTTCGATAAATAACGTCATTGGTAATCTGCTTTATGAAACATCTTCCTAGTCTGAAAAATCTGTTTTATTTGGTTAATTTACATCAAGAACAAAATTTTAATCGCGCTGCTAAAATTTGCCATGTTAGCCAGTCTACGCTCTCAAGTGGGATTCAAAACCTTGAAGAGCAATTAGGACATCAACTTATTGAGCGTGATCACAAATCATTTATCTTCACCGCCATTGGTGAAGAGGTGGTGTTGCGTTCACGAAAATTGCTAACGGATGTTGATGATTTAGTCGAACTGGTTAAGCATCAAGGTGAACCCATGACTGGCGAAATCCGCTTGGGCTGCATCCCCACTATTGCACCGTTTTTATTAAGTCGAGTGGTTCAGCACTGTAATGAAGTTTATCCTAATCTGACCTTGTTATTAAAAGAGGACACCACTGATAGGCTGGTCGATGCATTAGGTAAAGGTGAGCTAGATCTTTTGTTACTTGCATTACCCGTTGATACCAGCGGTTACCATAGTATGAAAGTGGGTATAGACCCGTTCAAAATGGTAGTGCACCAAGAGCTAACTGACGAGATCCATGAGCCGATTGATTATCAAGATTTGCCAGATGAGAGCATTTTCTTATTGCAGGCTGAACATTGTATTACCGGCCATGCCATTAGCGCATGTCAGTTAGCTGAGAGCACTAAAATCAATCCATTTTCGGCGACAAGTTTGCACACGCTAGTGCAGATGGTGAATTGTAAGTTGGGCACCACATTCTTACCGCAAATGGCGATAGATGCAGGGATTTTAAATAATACTGATTTGGTCACCATGGCTCCGCCTGGCGAAACACCTTATCGGGATATTGGTCTTGTTTGGCGTCAGACATCTAGCCGCATCCTGACATTTAGAACCTTGGGGTTAGAGATCCAGAAGCTACTTGAACAAGCTCGGTAAAGCGATTTATCTCTGTGTTTAGTCCTGAAACTAAAAAAGCCGATAGATAACTATCGGCTTTTTTATTGCTATTTATTACTGCTTTCTAGACGGGTTTTTTGGGCGTGACACCATAAACATCGATAGAGTGCTGTTTACCTTTTAGCTTAATCGGGCCAAGGCTATTGAGGTTATAGCGGGTATCAGCAAAGTCGAGGCGTGACTTTAAAGAACCTGAGATCAGCATTCTTTGACCGAGTGGATTACACTGATCTTGTAGTCTTGCCAAGGTATTGAGTACATCACTAAAGAAACTAATCTCTTGTTTTTGAACACCCACAACGGCAGCCACAACTTGGCCACAATGAGCCGCAGATTTAAACTTGGGCACAAAACCGTATTGCTCTTCAAAATAAAGCCTCTGCCAGCTTAGTTGCTGAGAAAAGTCATGATAGATATTAAAGCAGCGGTCTTGCTTTACCCCATCTTTAAGTGGCCAATGTATGAGGACAGCATCTCCCATATAACGGTAGATTTCGGCTTCATTATTGGTGACAGTATCTGCTAATAAGCTAAAACTATCTTGGATCAAGCGGCTAAAGCGGTAATCACCTAATGATTCAGCATGAGTGGTAGAAGCCACCATATCCAGATAAAGGAATAATCGTTGTTCATATCGAGGCTTATGGTATTTACCTAGGCCAATATTAAATAGCACTCTAGGGCCAACGAGTAGCGCCATTTGTTCGATAAACGCCAGCCCCACTCGCACCACCACTAAGTAAACGATAAGCGCTTGGAAAGCAGGGCTATAGAGAACATGTGCCGTTAGCATCTGTCGTAAGGTGGTCATGTGGTTTTCGATTGCCCACATGTTGAGATACTGGGTAATGTAGGCGAGCGTGGTCGCGCCTAATAACAGAAACAAGCCTTTAAAGATGACAGAGAACACGTAGGGTAAGCGGTTAATGGCGCTAAAGTCAGCAATCAGGTTTGACATCCAGTGCAGGCTGCCGAAAATAATTCCCATGTAAATTGAAAGCGTCGCTAAATCAGCGGAACCAATGGCCCACTGAGGAAGTTCAGGCGTTTGCGCGTATCTAAAAAATACGAAGGCCGCCATGGCTACAGTCCAAGCGAAAATAGCGAAGGTTAACTTTTTCGCTTGTCTACGTGCTCTCACGATTTAGGGGGTATCCAACAGCTGCTGTTTTTACGATGGGCTAGTTTATAGAACATCACCCTACTATTTCCAGTAGTATTTGTGATCTAAGTCAAATTGTTGTGAGTTTTTGCGCCAAATTTACTTAAATATGACCAGAAAGGATTTTTTGAGTGAATTGTGTCTTCAAATAAAAGCCACGAGGGTTGGTTTTAGACAATGCACCATTATGGTCAATACTTTGGGTGAGCACCTGACTGTTGGCTGCTTTTGGACGCATTTGCAGTACTTCGCCTTGGCGTGCTGTGATACTTTCGACTTTGCCCATGGCGATGAGCTCCATTATCTCTTCCCAATCTTGCTTTAATAATGCCGTCTCTTCAGCGGATGGACACCACAATATTGGCGAGCCTATTTGACGATCTGAAAGTGGGATCTCTCTGGCGCCTTGAACAGGGATCCAAAGTACGCTTTGCAGTTTATGGCAAACGACGCTGTTCTCCCATGTTAGCCCTTGAATATTTGTCAGCGGCGCGACGGTAACATAAGTGGTTTCGAGTACCTTGCCGACTTGGTTAACAGGGATCGTTTTCAACTCTACCCCTAAATGAACAAAATCGGGTTCAGGTCTAGAGCCGGCAAGAGCGCCAAGTTCCAATTCAATTAACTGACCGACCCAACCTTTGTGTCGCTTTAGATCTTTTGGTGATTCAACTTGATGGTAGTTTGCTAGTTGTCCAAGGGTAATCCCTGCCATCGCTTCAGCGCGCGACATAAGCTCTTCAAGTGTACGGGGTGGTTGAGTAGATTTTTTCATAGCAAATATTTTACTAAATTTTTGCCATATAGCAAATGTGGTTAAAATATGGGCTAAAGTTTCAGTATCTAGAAATACTGCGGGTTAAATAAATGTAAGTTATTGAATATAAATATTTAAAGCCATTATTGATTATAGTCCTAGTGTGACTTGTTCAGGTTACTCCTGTGCTTTCCCTGTTTTTCCAACATAGTTATCCACAGTTTTATTGGATAACTTCAGTTTTTAGCCGCTCTACTGCAATGAATGTGATCTGTCAATGGCATTTTAAGGGTAATAAGCGCTTTTTTCTGGCGCTGTATACTTGAATTTGTGAATAACATCATTATCGCAGCCTTCAGATTTTAGATTTTTAATTGACTGGTTAAATATCGTACAGTTAAGGTTTGCTTAAGGTTATCAATCGTTACGGTTGCACCTAAATAATTGATTTGCATGGATTTAAAGTGCGGCGTGAATCAGTGCTTTGTTTTGGTAACTGATGGTTGTAGTGAGGTTATTTGGACTTCTAGATAGTTTCCAACAGAGATATCCACAGATTCTGTGGATATCATTGGCTTTGAACTAGGACTCCTGTTGATAAGGTTGGTGATTACTTAGATTTATCCAACGAATATGCGGAACAGATATTTGCTGCAACGCGAGCTTTGTGAAACAATCAATTCATTAATAGTTAATAGATTGGAGTCCATGTGATTGATAGTGACGGCTTTCGCGCAAATGTGGGCATCATTATCTGTAATCGCTCTGGGCAGGTTATGTGGGCTAGAAGATTTGGCCAACATTCCTGGCAATTTCCTCAAGGTGGCGTTGATGAAGGTGAGTCAGCAGAAGAAGCCATGTATCGTGAGTTATACGAAGAAGTAGGATTAAAGCCAGAACATGTGCAAATTCTAACATCTACACGATCTTGGTTACGCTATAGACTACCGAAGCGATTGATCAGACAAGATAGTAAACCCGTTTGTATCGGGCAAAAACAAAAATGGTTTTTATTGCAGTTAAAAAGCGCTGAAAGTGCCATTAATTTAAATGCCAGTGGTCACCCTGAGTTCGATGATTGGCGCTGGGTCAGTTATTGGTATCCCGTTAGACAAGTGGTGTCATTTAAACGCGATGTTTATCGAAAAGTGATGAAAGAGTTTGCGCCGACAACACTGCCTTTGCAGATTAAAGAGTCGATACCTAAAAGAAGAGGTATGCGCAGAAGCTAAATAAGGGAGGTTTGCGTTAGTGCTAAAAACACTTAGGGATATAACACAAGTTGTAGCTTCAGCCAGAGATCTTGAATTTGCGTTAGAGCAGCTTGTAACGCAAACCAAATTAGCCATGGCAACAGAATGTTGCTCTGTCTATATACTGGAAGAGCAACAACTTGTCCTATCTGCAACAGACGGACTAGAACCCAATGCTGTTAATCGTGTGAGTATGCCACTGACTCAAGGGTTGGTCGGCTTGGTAGCGCAGCGTGAAGAAGCGGTAAACCTTGCAGATGCATCCGCTCACCCTAGATTTAAGTTACTTCCACAAGTGTCAGAAGAAGCCTATAGCGCATTTCTGGCTGTTCCCATCGTGTATCAAAAGTCTGTAATAGGCGTTATCGTCGTTCAACAAAGCCAAGCAAGGCTATTTAGCGAGGGAGAAGAAGCTTTTTTAATGACGCTTGCGGCGCAGCTCGCCATGGCGATTAAAGGGCTAAAGCGCAGAGCGGTCGTGAACCACACTGCACAGCAACCGCTATATTACGAGGGTAAATCAGCCTCTAAAGGGATAGCGATTGCTAAAGCCCTACTACTCGGTGGGCAGATATCGTTTAATCTAACAGAAATTAAGATTACTGCGTTTAGCCAGGAAGAGGTGCGGCTTAAATTGGCGATGAACCGCTGTAAGGATATTCTTGGTGGCTTATCTCAACGTTTTGATAGAGAAAAAGATCAAGAAGCAGCGTCGATTTTTACTGCATTATTGCTGTTACTTGAAAAAGCCAGCTTAGGCGGCGAGTACATAAAAGAGATTAGGTTAGGCTGGAGCGCAGAAACGGCAGTATGCCGTGTGTCTAAACGTTATATTGCTCATTTTAATAACATGGAAGATCTCTATCTAAAAGAGCGTGCCAGCGACATCAAAGATATTGGCCGCCGTGTACTACGGCAATTGATTGAGCCAGAGAAGATCATTCTTGAGCCAGAAACTCCGGTTATTTTGATTGTTCGAGAAGCGAGTACCACCTTACTGGCTGAATTCCCAAGACAGAAACTCGCAGGTATCGTGACTGAACTCGGTGGGGTTAACTCCCATGCAGCGATATTAGCTCGAGCATTAGGCGTGCCCGCCATCATCGGCGTTAATGGTATTTTGAATGCTGACCTTGATAAACGGCAAATGATTATCAACGCCAATAGAGGCCTGTTACTGGTTGAGCCTTCGGCAACCATATTATCTGAATATAAAAGTCTAATCGCGGCAGAGAAAGCGCTGCAACGTCGATATGCCGCAGAATTACCTTTACCGACGGTGACGGTTGATGGCTTAAGAGTTTATCTTTATATCAACAGTGGTTTGATTAGCAGTATTGACTCCGATACGGGCTGTGATTCTGACGGGATCGGTTTATACCGCACCGAAATATTGTTTATGTTGAAGCAGTGTTTTCCTGGTGAGCAAGAGCAGTTAGAGATCTATCGAAAAGTACTCACAGCTGCCAAAGGTAAGCCGGTGGTGATGCGTACATTGGATGTTGGTGGTGATAAGCCGCTTGATTATTTCCCGATCGTTGAAGATAACCCTTTTCTCGGTTGGCGAGGAATAAGGCTTAGTTTAGACCACCCTGAATTGTTTTTAGTGCAGTTAAGGGCAATGCTACAAGCGGCAAGTGTTCCTGACCAGTTACATGTTTTGCTGCCGATGGTGAGTAACTTGGAAGAGATTGACCTTGCGTTAGTCTACTTTGAACAAGCGCATCAAGAGCTCACGGCTGAGCTTGGTAGAGTCGTATCTATGCCTAAGGTCGGCATCATGTTGGAAGTCCCCGTATTACTCTATCAGTTAGATGAAGTGGCACAGCGGGTCGACTTTGTCTCTGTTGGTTCAAACGATTTAACCCAATACCTGCTTGCTGTAGATCGTAATAACCCAAGTGTAAATGCACTTTTTGATAGTTACCACCCTGGGGTGCTTCGGGCACTTAAATTTGCCGTCGATCGCTGCAAAGCCAATCAACTGCCTATTAGTGTGTGCGGTGAATTGGCTGGCGAACCTACGGGTGCTATTTTGTTAGTCGCCATGGGATACGATCAACTCAGTATGAACCAAGCCAGTTTATCTCGGATAAATTATCTATTGCGTCGAGTCTCTAAAAAGGAGCTCAGTGCGCTGTTAGATGAAGCGCTTGCGCTTGGCTCTGGAGAGGAGGTAAAGTCGCTTGTCAGCGATTATTGCGAGAAAAAAGGCATCGTGGCTCTGCTTAACTAGGGTTGGCTATTAACTAACTGAGCCGATTGCTTTAAGCTTGGAGCATAATCGAATATTTTAAGGGTATTAGCGTGGAAAACTGGCTGGTAGTATTTAGCATATGTCTGGCGCTTGGTGCTGTTATCGGTTTCATGGCTGGGTTATTGGGTATTGGCGGCGGGCTAATTGCTGTACCAGCGCTATTGCATATATTACCCAGTGTCGGCGTTCCGGCTGAACATTTGCCCCATGTTGCCATTGCGACGTCACTCGCGGCGATAATTCTTACCTCCTTATCTTCTGCTCGTGCCCACCACAAACGCGAAAATATCCCTTGGGAGCTTTTTCGCTCCATGCTGCCAGGCTTTGTCCTTGGCGCAATTTGTTCCGGTTTTATTTCAGAACTAATAACAGCGAGCTTGTTACAACAGATCTTTGCTATTTTTGTCATGCTGATGGCTATTCAAATGGCTTTCCCGATGAAGCCAAACTCAAGTCGTGCAATGCCCAGCGCTATAAAGCTATTTTTAGCTGCGGTAATAATTGCGCTAATCGCTGGGTTGATGGGGATTGGCGGTGGTGTACTCATTATTCCGTTCCTAACTTGGTGCGGATTACAGATGCGTTATGCAATAGGCTTTTCATCAGCAACGGGTTTACTCATCGCGCTCTTTGGTAGTATTGGTTATACATTGGCAGGGTGGAATGTTGCTTCATTGCCGGAGGGGACATTAGGCTTTATCTATCTACCTGCATTACTCGGTATTGTGGCCACATCGATGTTCGTTGCACCATTTGGTGCCAAGGCTGCGACCAATTGGCCAACGGCTAAGTTGAAAAAAATATTTGCCCTGTTCTTGGCCATTGTCGGTCTGAAGCTGGTACTAACATAATGCTACTACAGTAAGAGAGTAGCTTGTCATTGAAATTGAACCGGCGCTAATTCGGTCATTTTGTTTTTATAGGTAAATTGTCATGAAACAGTATTTAGCACTTTGTCAAAGGATCCTTGATGAAGGTACATGGGTTGAAAACAGTCGCACTGGTAAACGCTGCCTAACAGTGATTAATGCCGACCTGATCTACCATGTTGATAAGAATGAATTCCCGTTAATTACCACTCGTAAGAGCTTTTGGAAAGCGGCGATTGCTGAGATGCTTGGTTATATACGTGGTTACGACAATGCAGCTGATTTTCGTCAAATTGGTGCCAAAACCTGGGATGCAAATTCTAACGATAACCAGGCTTGGCTCGATAACCCCTATCGTAAAGGAACTGACGATATGGGACGGGTATACGGTGTCCAAGGCCGCAGTTGGAGTAAACCTGATGGTGGCTCAATTGACCAATTACGTAAAATTGTTGATAACCTTTCAAAAGGCATTGATGACCGCGGTGAGATTTTAAGTTTTTACAATCCAGGTGAGTTTCATATGGGCTGTTTAAGGCCTTGTATGCACACCCATAATTTCTCGTTACTTGGCGATACACTGCATCTGACCAGTTTTCAACGTTCTTGCGATGTGCCACTAGGGCTTAACTTTAATCAGGTACAAGTGTTTACGCTGTTGGCGTTAATAGCACAGATTACCGGCCTTAAAGCCGGTACCGCCTATCACAAAATTGTTAATGCCCACATTTATGAAGATCAGTTGCAGCTGATGCAAAATGTACAGTTAATCCGCAGTCCATTTGCATCACCAAAGTTATCCATAAATCCAGATATTAAATCATTAGAAGATTTGGAAACATGGGTAACAATGGCTGATTTTGAAGTGACAGGTTATGAGCATCACGACGCTATAAAATACCCATTCTCGGTGTAATCGCAATTAAATTGACTCGCTTTGATCGTTATTTTCGAGGCGAGTCATTTTGTAGAACTGAATGTTTAGTCAGCATTTTGCTAGGGAAACCGATGCTTGATAGATAGTTTACCCATTTAAACGCTCGAAACAGCTTTTTTTCTAACAAATATCCCTTATTAGTTGCTCATATTTCATCATCTATTTTTCCGTTTGATATTTAGTCATCTCAGGCTCATACTTGATACCTCGGATATTCCGATGTATACGGCTGATGCAAACGATTATTCAGTTTGTATGTAATCGGCTACACTCGTTACATTGAGATTTTATGGAGCGTAATATGGAACGGGCTATTAGGAACTTTTTAAGCCAAGAGTCAGCTGGCGGCATTCTTTTGATGATCGCAGTTGTGCTAGCAATGATTTTAGCAAACTCGCCACTAGCGGGAATGTACCAAGGTTTTCTTGATACAGAGATGCAAGTGCGTGTGGGCAGTTTAGATATTGATAAAACATTAATTCACTGGATTAATGATGGCCTTATGGCACTTTTCTTTATGCTTATTGGTTTAGAAGTGAAAAGAGAGCTGCTAGAAGGGGCATTATCGAGTAGAGCGCAGGCGTCATTACCGACCTTTGCTGCCATTGGGGGCATGGTTTTCCCTGCTGCTGTGTATCTTATTTTTAACTACTCTGACCCTATTACACAAGTCGGCTGGGCTATTCCTGCTGCTACCGATATCGCTTTTGCGTTAGGGATCATGGCGCTTTTAGGAAGCCGAGTTCCGGTATCATTAAAAGTGTTCTTGCTAGCGTTGGCCATTATCGATGACCTAGGTGTGGTTGTTATCATCGCCTTGTTCTATAGCACAGATTTATCGACGATAAGCTTAATGGTGGCTGCTGCAGCGATTGTTGGTCTGGTAGGACTCAACCGAAAAGGTGTTACCGCGCTCGGCCCCTACGGTGTATTAGGCATGATCTTGTGGATAGCGGTATTGAAGTCAGGTGTTCATGCCACGTTAGCCGGCGTTATTATCGCTTTCTGTATTCCGCTGCGCGCTAAAGATGGTTCTTCACCATCGGAAAGTTTAGAACATAGCCTGCACCCATGGAGTACGTTCATCATCTTGCCTATCTTCGCTTTCGCTAACGCTGGAGTAGATTTAAGTGGCATGAGCTTAAGTTCATTGTTATCGCCTGTACCATTAGGCATAGCATTGGGCCTACTTGTCGGTAAGCCATTGGGTATTATGCTATTTAGTTATCTTGCGGTAAAACTAAAGTTAGCTGTTTTACCTGATGGCGTCGGTTGGAATCAGATCACGCCAGTGGCAGTGATGTGTGGTATTGGTTTTACAATGTCTATGTTTATCTCTTCGCTTGCCTTTGTTGGTGAGGGGCAGGTATATGGCGATTATGCCAGACTGGGCATTCTATTAGGTTCATTTGCTTCGGCCGCAATAGGTTACTTTTGGTTATCTAAAGTATTGCCAGAGAAAGGAGACAAAGCATGAGAATAGCCCTATTAGCACTGGTATTAACACTAGGCTTTAGCACTGCTGTATCGGCGACACAGATTAAGGCCTGTAATGAAGATACAAAAGATGCCCACTGCCTGAACTACTTAGAAGGTGTCGTAGATGGCGCTCTTATGTATAAAGGCGCTGCAGTTGGTGAACGTTTAGAGTCAGATAGTTACCAGTCTCGCGCGCTAAAATATCGAGGGGGTAAACGTTTTCAAGAAGCGAACCGTACCTTCTGTCAGAGCCGAATTCCTGATAGAGACGTGCTAGTCGCAGGACTTGCTGAAGCCTTTAGCGTCGGCAAAATTGAAACTACAGATGATCTATCAACGGCAATGTTTGGTCTAATGGACTGCCAACGTTTAAAGTAGCTCAATAGCAAAACAGGGTGGCATTTTTGTCACCCTGTTTTGTATTAACAATGGCATTTAATATGGCAAACCTTAACTACAACCATCTGTACTATTTCTGGATGATCCAAAAGAAAGGCTCGGTGGCGAAAGCAGCAGAAGCATTATGTTTAACACCGCAAACAGTAACAGGCCAAATCCGCGTGTTAGAAAATAGCCTTAAAGGGAGTTTATTTAAGCGCGTTGGCCGTTCTTTAGAGCCTACAGAACTCGGTGAGCTGGTATTTCGTTACGCAGATAAAATGTTTAGCCTTAGCTATGAGATGCTAGACCTTCTTAATTATCAAAAAGATGACAATATTCGATTTGAAGTAGGGATTGCCGCGGCATTGTCAAAAGCGCTCACAAGCCGAGTATTGTTGTCAGTGGTTCCTAGTGATGGCTCGATGCATTTGGCCTGCTATGAGGCAACGCATGAAAGCTTAATGGAGCGGCTCAGAGCCCATAAGTTGGATATGATTTTGTCTGATTGCGCCGGTGAAAGTCTTAAATACCCAGAGATCCTCTCTAAACAGCTAGGCGAGAGTGGTATTGCCTTTTTCGCTGCTGAGACCTATTCAAAACCGTTTCCTGAGTGTTTGGAACAAGGCAAATTACTTATACCTAGTCGAGGCACGTCTTTAGGGCAGCAGTTAGTGCGTTGGTTTGATGAAAAAAATCTAAACGTTAGTATATTAGGTGAGTTTGATGATGCTGCCATGATGAAAGCATTTGGTTTTTTCAAGCAAGGCATATTTGTTGCTCCGTCAATATACAAGCAAGATATTTTGGCCCACGGGATGACGCTACTGGGTGAAACTACGGATATTAAAGAGGTGTATCATGTGATGTTTGCTGAACGTATGATCCAGCACCCAGCAGTTAAACGTCTATTGAGTACCGATTTTTCTGAACTGTTCGCGGGTAATGATGTGACAGTACAACAGCTATAATCATACTCTCCTGTTAGGTGTATCCAGAGGCCATTTAGGTATACACTAGCGGCATTGTTAAAGATGGAGTAACAAACTTGTCAGAATTAATGCCAGAACCCATGAAAATAGCAAGAGTCAGATGGGCTTGTCGTAGAGGCATGTTGGAGCTAGATGTGTTGTTACAACCTTTTGTTGAACAGCATTATGAAGCCATGTCTAGTGCTGACAAAAATATTTTTGTTAGGCTGTTAGAGTCTGAAGACCCGGAGCTTTTTGCGTGGTTTATGGGACATGAGCTCTGCAAAAATCCTGAATTTGCTGAGATGATAATTAGAGTTCGTGGGCGCCCAGCAGCATAGTTTTCATCTTTCCAGCTCTTTCGACCAACGACTCTCGTTGGTCGTTGTTGCGAGTCTCTGTTTCAGCTCTTTTATGATTTGGCCTTATGGTGAGTCATTGAGCTATCTTTTTTGTAAAGCACTAATCTTTATCTTATGTATCAGCTATTTTAGTTGGCAGTTTTGGCAACTAAAATACTGGTCTTGTCAGTTTATATTATCTGCAAAAGGTAATGGTCGACTTAACCAAAAGCACGGCTTTGTGATCAGAGGCAAACCTATTATTACACCGTTTGCGCTGATGTTTGATATCCAATGCGGGACTGAAGTCAAAAGGCTGTTGGTATGGGCTGATATGTTAGACGACACAAGCTATCGTCATCTGTGTCGTCTGTTGTTGCAATCTTATCAAAGCCGGCTCAATCCGTCTTTATGAAGCTTGCTTATTTGGGCTGTAATATTGTCGGTTTAGACAAGGGATCTTTATTCGGATGATCGATGTTGTAGTGCAAGCCGCGACTCTCTTTTCGCTCCATTGCACAGCGGATAATAAGTTCAGCAACTTGGACTAGGTTACGCAGCTCTAGCAGGTTATTACTGACTCTAAAGTTGCTGTAATACTCTTGGATCTCTTGCTGTAGCATGGCGCATCGTCTTAAGGCGCGCTCTAAACGTTTATCGGAGCGAACGATACCAACGTAATCCCACATAAATAACCGCAGTTCATGCCAGTTATGGGCGATAACAACCTCTTCATCTGAATTTGAGACTTGGCTTTCATCCCAAGCCGGAAGTGTGCCCGGCATCGGGATCTTTCCCAGTTGGCTTTCAATGTCTTCGGCTGCGGCTCTGGCAAAAACCAGGCATTCAAGTAATGAATTACTGGCAAGGCGGTTGGCACCGTGCAGGCCTGTATAGGCGACTTCACCGATGGCATATAAACCATTTAAATCAGTCTGACCATGGAGGTCGGTCATCACACCACCACAGGTATAGTGTGCAGCAGGCACGACTGGAATGGGATCAGTGGTTATATCGATACCAAACTCAAGACAGCGCTTATGAATGGTCGGGAAGTGCTTAATAACAAAATCTGCCGGTTTATGACTAATGTCTAAATAGACACAATCTGAGCCTAACCGTTTCATCTCAAAGTCAATTGCACGAGCGACAATATCACGCGGCGCCAGTTCGGCTCTGTCATCAAATTCAGGCATAAAGCGGGAGCCATCAGGTCGACGTAAAAATGCGCCTTCGCCTCTTAAGGCTTCTGTCAGCAAAAAGTTACGTGCATCTGCGTGATATAAGCAAGTCGGGTGAAATTGATTAAATTCCATGTTGGCAATCCGGCAACCAGATCGCCAAGCCATAGCAATGCCGTCGCCTGAGGCGACATCAGGATTTGATGTGTACTGGTATACTTTCGAGCAGCCACCCGTCGCCAACGCGACGAAACGTGCTTTTACTGTCTCGACCTGTTCTAAATTACGGTTCCAGATATAAGCACCCTGTACTCGGTTACCAGGACGGTTTAGCTTACGAGTGGTGATTAAATCAATGGCATTGTAGCGTTCTAGTACCTGAATATTTGGGTGGCGTCTTGCTTGCTCTTGCAGTGTGACTTGTACTTCTTTACCTGTGGCATCAGCGGCATGCAAAATACGGCGATGGCTATGACCGCCTTCGCGGGTTAAATGATAAGGCGCATCTTCCGGACTGCCATCTGTCGTTTCCTCTTTATCGAAGGCAACACCGCATTCGATTAACCATTGCATGGCGGCTCTTGCATTTTCAGCGGTAAACTTAACGACTGGCTCGTCACAAAGTCCTGCTCCAGCAACTAAAGTATCAGCAACATGGGACTCAATGGTGTCATTTTCGTCAAAAACAGAGGCGATACCGCCCTGAGCATAATAGGTTGAACCTTCGCTAAGTGGACCTTTGGAAAGTAAAATAACTTTAGAATTTTCAGCAAGATGTAGAGCTAAAGTGAGGCCGGCAGCACCACTGCCAATAACCAAAATGTCAGATTGGTGTTCAACTACTTGTTTCATCAGGTATCATAGAGTGATCTGGGAGTTAGACCATGTTAAACCAAGATGCTGCATATGGATACTTATCAGGGTTCATTTCTGTTTGGTTTAGCTTCTACACGGGCTTTATCTTTGTTGTGTTAGGTGCATATTGTCTCATTCTCCCTGATGAATTTGCAGGTATTTGGTAGCTTAAAATAGCAAGGTAGCGTTAATTTGAATGTGGGAGAGTGCATATTGAGTGCAGATATGCTGATGATAAGAAACTAATTGTCCAATAAACTGTGGCGGAAAGCAGTTTGTTAGCCTGATATTAGGCTGTTGATAGAGTATTAGTTTACTTCCCCTTAAAAGAAAATGACATTTTTGCAAATTTTTATAGAACTTTTTTGAAACTCGCTAGTCTACATAAGTGAATATGATTCGAGCGGCTGAGAAATCAGTATTAGATTTAGGAGTAGTCGGCTCGGATGAGTGGACAAATAAGTGATCAACAGTTAGTTGAGCGCGTACAGCGTGGTGATAAAAACGCTTTTAACCTTTTGGTACTAAAATATCAAAACAAGGTCGCAAATTTGATATCGCGTTATGTGCGAAATCAAGCTGACGTTGCAGATGTGTCGCAAGAAGCTTTTATTAAAGCCTATCGAGCGTTACCGAACTTTAGGGGTGAAAGTGCGTTCTACACATGGTTGTATCGCATTGCAGTCAATACTGCAAAGAATCATCTGGTCGCACAAGGGCGTCGAACGCCTGCGAATGATGTCGATGTTGAAGAAGCTGAATATTATGATGGCAGTGACGCGTTAAAGGAGTTTGCATCTCCCGAACGGTTAGTCTTGTCAGAAGAGATTCAAAAGGTCGTTTTCGACACTTTAGATACATTGCCAGAAGAATTAAAGATGGCAATCTCACTGAGAGAACTTGATGGTATGAGTTACGAAGAGATTGCTAATGTCATGGATTGCCCTGTAGGCACTGTAAGGTCACGGATCTTCAGAGCGCGAGAGGCAATCGATAAAAAGCTTAAGCCGTTGCTAGAAAACTAGCACCCTTGATAAAGATAGGTGAAAAATGGATAAATTAGGTCAGGAATGGGTATCTGCTGCAGTCGATGGTGAACTCGACGAGCAAATGTTAGCTGAGTTAGCGGCTGACGTAGATTCCCATGAACAGTGGCGTGATTATCATATGATTGGTGATGCAATGCGTGGTGAATTACCGCAAACAGTATCAGTGGATCTCAGTGCCAGTATTATGGCCGTTATTGATGAAGAGCCAGCAATTATCGCTCCTAAGCAATCGACAGTTAAAGCCAAGCCTGCAATAAGTAACGTTGTGCCATTTTTCAAACAATTTGGCCAATATGCAATTGCTGCATCGGTAGCTATGGTCGCCGTGGTAGGTGTACAGAATTATAATCAAGAGACATTGCTTGATAATTCACCATTACCTGTTTTGAATACTCGTCCATTAATTGGTAGCGCATCGCCAGTAAGCCTGCAAACTGGCGCAGTTCAGCAAAACCAGAGCTATACCAATGAGCAAGTTGTTGACCAGCGTCGTCGTATCAATGCCTATATTCAAGATCATTTGTTACAACAGAGATTGAATAATGGTGTCAATATAGAGGACAATAGCGAGGTAGATACAATACCTGTCAATCAGTAACAAGGAGTTAGCTTGCGTCTAATCCTATTGGCTATCTTAGCCATAAGTCTTCCCGCGATGGCGCAGGAAGACATATCCGCCAAAGCTTGGCTAGAAAATATGAGCCAAGCACTGCGTGAACAAGAATTCAAAATATCCCTTATCCAAATTCAAGCCGATCATATTCGTCCGTTGGTGTATATCCATGGCAAGGTAAATGGTCAAGAAGTGGCATTTTTAGAGCATCTCAATGGACCACCAAAGAACGCGGTGCGTGTCGGGAATACCGTCACCTTTATTGAGCACGATCAACCCGCCTATAGTGTCCATGCAAACCGCATTCAAGGTGTCATTCCAGCCGCTTTTGCTGATGATGTCTCTAAGCTTGAAGCGGGTTATAAGTTTGTGTTGGGTGGCCGTAGCAGAATAGCCGGAAGACCAGGGCAGTTAGTGCGCATTATTCCCAATGATACTAATCGTTATGGTTATCAAGTCTGGTTAGATATGGACACCTATTTACCACTGCGACTCGATATGATTAACAACGATAAGCAGCTATTAGAGCAGCTTATGGTGGTTGAACTGCTAGTGTTGGAAGAGGTGCCTTCGATATTGAAAGAGGCACACAAGCAAGAATGGCCTGCTGTTATGGCGCAGTCTGAGCGTGCTGGTGCAGAAGATTGGCAGTTCGGCTGGTTACCAGAAGGCTTTAAAGTACTGGTAAAAGATCAGCATCGACTCATTGGCAGCAAGGAGGCGGTTGAGTACATTGCCATTAGTGATGGTTTAGCCAGTATCTCTGTCTATGTAGCCAAAGCAGGTGAAGCACCACTGCCCGACGAACTTGTCACACGTAATGGCTTATCACTTGCCAGTGAACGTGTTGGTAATGCTGAGGTTGTTGCTGTGGGTAAAGTGCCTGCGGAAACATTGAGCCGTATCGCCAAAAGCATCATGCTGCAGTAAGGTTTTTATACCCGTTCTACGTTAATACGCCTAGAACTGAGCTGGCACAACGTCTCTGAAATGAGCATTTTCAAGTTGAATGGGTACATATTATGATGGAAGAGGTTGCCAAAGTTGTCGCAAACAGCAACTCTGGCTGGGTCGTTGTTGAGGTTGAGATGAAGAGTGCCTGTAATCACTGTGAAAGTAGTGATTCTTGTGGCACATCAGCTGTCGCGAAAGCCTTTTCTGCAAAAGTTCAGCGTTTTTCGATTCAAACTGAGGGTGTTTTTGCTCAAGGGGAGCGCCTAAAGCTTGGCCTTCCTGAAAGCGTCATTCTAAAAGCCGCTTTATTGGTTTATATCCTGCCATTGTTAGGTTTCTTTATCGGCGCTTATAGTGGCAACCTCTTTGCAATAGGTTTAGAGGTAAATCAAGACCTGTTATCGATTGCAGGGGCGCTCATTGGTGGCGTTAGTGCTTGGGCTATAGGCAAAAAATGGGCGATAGCTTTAGAGGAAAAGGCACTGCCAATCATCATTAAATCGCTTGGCAGACCAATAGATATAGCACAATAACCGCAGTTACCTAGCCGCAGTTTTAATATTCCATTGCAAAATCATTTTAAAAATTGGTATTAAAGCCGCAATCGGGTACAATTCTGCACCTTAAAAATTGTTTTCAACTTCGAGTTTAGTCATCCCAGCATAATGAAGCACATTAGAAACTTTTCGATAATTACCCATATTGACCACGGCAAATCAACACTCTCAGATCGCCTTATCCAAGATTGCGGTGGTTTATCCGATCGTGAAATGGCTTCCCAGGTTTTAGATTCAATGGATCTAGAACGTGAGCGCGGTATTACTATTAAAGCACAAAGCGTTACCTTGAATTATAAGGCTAATGACGGTGAAACTTACCAGTTAAACTTTATTGATACCCCAGGTCATGTGGATTTCTCTTACGAGGTGTCACGTTCTTTAGCGGCTTGTGAAGGCGCATTATTGGTCGTTGACGCAGGGCAGGGGGTTGAAGCGCAAACGCTTGCCAACTGTTATACCGCCTTAGAGATGGAACTGGACGTAGTCCCTATCTTAAATAAAATCGATTTGCCACAAGCTGATCCAGAGCGCGTTGCAGAAGAGATTGAAGATATTGTTGGTATTGAAGCTGCCGATGCTGTGCGCTGCTCCGCTAAAACGGGTGTGGGCATCGCAGAAGTGCTTGAGGTCATCGTGGCGCAAATTCCACCACCAGAAGGCGACCCAGATGCACCGCTGCAAGCCTTGATCATTGATTCATGGTTTGATAGCTATTTGGGCGTCGTTTCGCTTGTGCGTATCAAGCACGGTAAGCTGAAAAAAGGTGATAAGTTTAAAGTTATGTCTACCGGGCAAAACCATACGGCTGACCGCGTGGGCATATTTACCCCAAAACAGACAGATACGAATGAGCTCAGTACCGGTGAAGTTGGTTATGTCATTGCTGGTATTAAAGAGATCCATGGCGCGCCAGTCGGCGATACGCTGACGCTTGCAAAGAATGGTGCCCTAGAGCCATTACCTGGCTTTAAGAAAGTTAAACCACAGGTTTACGCCGGTGTTTTCCCAATATCAACGGATGATTACGAAAGTTTTCGTGATGCATTGAATAAGCTAAGTCTTAATGATGCTTCGTTGTTCTTTGAGCCTGAAACATCTTCAGCACTTGGTTTTGGTTTCCGTATCGGCTTCTTGGGTCTGCTCCATATGGAGATTGTCCAGGAACGTTTAGAGCGTGAGTACGGCCTAGATTTGATCACGACTGCGCCAACGGTAGTTTATGAAGTGGTCGGTACTAAAGGCGATACAATTTACGTTGATAACCCGTCTGACCTGCCCGCGATTAACAACATTGAAGAGATGCGTGAACCTATCGTAGAAACCAATATTTTGGTTCCTAAAGAGTACTTGGGTAACGTGATTACTTTATGTGTTGAAAAACGTGGCGTGCAGACCAATATGGTTTATCACGGTAATCAAGTGGCCATTACTTACGACATGCCAATGGCTGAGGTTGTGATGGACTTTTTTGACCGCTTGAAGTCAACCAGTCGTGGTTATGCATCACTTGAATACAACTTTAGTCGTTTTCAGCCAGCTGAGATGGTTCGCCTTGATATCTTAATCAACGGTGACCGAGTCGACGCTTTGGCGATGATCACTCACAAAGATAGTGTCCGCCATCGTGGTCTTGCTCTGGTTAATAAAATGAAAGAGCTTATCCCAAGGCAGATGTTTGATATTGCGATTCAGGCTGCCATTGGTAGTCAGATTATCGCCCGTTCATCGATCAAGGCTTTACGTAAAGATGTCACCGCTAAATGTTATGGTGGCGATATTTCACGTAAGAAGAAGCTATTACAGAAGCAAAAAGACGGTAAAAAGCGCATGAAGCAGGTGGGTAACGTTGAAGTTCCACAAGAAGCGTTTTTAGCTGTGTTAAAGCTTAATGATTAAGCTGATTTGTTCAGATTTGTTAATACATCGCTAGACTTTGCGCCGCAGTTTGCGGCGCTTTCATTACTGGCGTATAACCTTAGTGGCAGCGGTATTTTCGTCACTACTCAATTATGTTTGGCAGGAGTTAATTAATAATGGCAGCCTATTTTTCGCTTATTTTAGTCTTTGTCACGCTAGGCAGTGGTCTGGTGTGGATGGCGGATGCGGTTTTGTTTGCGCCTAAGCGACGTGAGAAGTTGGCAATGGCTCAAGCTACAGACGTCGATCTTAGTGAAGACAGTGTCGAAGTCATACTGCGTGAATCAGCGTTCGTTGAAACTTCAAAGTCAATCTTCCCTGTTATCGCCTTTGTACTTATTCTGCGCTCTTTTATTTATGAGCCATTCCAGATCCCCTCAGGCTCAATGATGCCGACGCTATTAGTCGGTGATTTTATTCTGGTAGAGAAGTTTAGTTACGGAATTAAAGATCCTGTATGGCGCACAACGCTAAAAGAAACCGGCAAGCCTGAGCGTGGTGATGTGGCGGTATTCAAGTATCCTGAAAATCCACAGATTGACTATATCAAGCGTATTGTCGGTTTGCCTGGCGACAGAATTGTCTACCGTAATAAGCAACTTTCGATTCAACTCGCTTGTGCTGAGGGCCAAAGCCCTTGTCCCGAGTTAAAAACAGTGGAGAGAGCTTCAGTTAACCGTGGTGAGTTTTCCCAAAATGGTACGCCATTGTTGCGTTTTAAAGAGCAGCTTGGTGATGTCACTCATGATATCTTAATTAACCCATCACGCCCTGATATGATTAATTACTATCATCGCCAACAGAATGTACCGCTAACCGAGTTTATCGTACCTGAAGGGCAATATTTTGCGATGGGCGATAACCGTGATAACAGTACTGACAGTCGCTTCTGGGGCTTTGTACCAGAAGAGAACTTGGTCGGCAAAGCGGTAGCGATTTGGATTAGTTTTGAATTTGATAGAACAGCGGCTGACTTCTTGCCAGCTTGGATCCCAACTGGGGTGCGTTTTAACCGTGTAGGCGGAATTGTGTAATATGGAACCGATTAAAAATATCCCTAGACTATGCCGTACATTAGGCTATGTGTTTGCAGACCAAGCATTTTTAGATCAGGCGCTAACACATAGAAGCGCCTCTAATAAGCATAATGAGCGACTTGAGTTTCTAGGTGATTCAATACTTTCAATTGTGATTTCTGATGCACTATATCATCAGTTTCCAAAAGCAACGGAAGGTGATTTAAGCCGCATGAGAGCCACATTGGTCTGCGGTAAAATGCTGGCTGAAATTGCCATCGAATTTAAGCTCGGCGACTACTTAAAGCTGGGCCCAGGCGAGCTTAAAAGTGGCGGATTTAGACGAGAGTCTATTTTAGCTGATGCAGTAGAAGCCATTATTGGTGCTATCTATCTTGATTCAGAAATTGAGAACTGCCGTAAGCTGGTACTCAATTGGTATGCATCGCGTTTGGATATTATCGAGCCCATTAATCAGAAAGACCCTAAGACTTTGCTGCAAGAGCATTTGCAGAAGTTCAGAAAGCCGCTGCCTATTTATAAAGTCGTCCATACTGAAGGAGACGCCCATGAGCAAACCTTCACCGTTGAATGTGTCGTAGAAGACTTGAAACAAGCCGTTGCTGGGGTTGCTAGTTCACGCAGAAAAGCAGAACAAAGTGCAGCCGCGCAAGTGTTGGAGTTAATAAAGAAATGAGTAACAACAAAGATTTACCCAAGAGCAATGAGCCGAGTCTAGATGACTTACTCGCGCAGATGAATAACCCTTCATCTGCGGTTAAGTACGCAGTGACTTATTGCGGTATGGTGGCGATAGTAGGGCGACCAAACGTTGGTAAATCAACTTTGCTTAACAAGCTGTTAGGCCAAAAAATTAGTATCACCTCTAAAAAACCACAAACGACTCGACACCGTATTATGGGGATCCATACTGATGGTCCGCGCCAAGTGGTATTTATTGATACGCCAGGCCTTCATATGGAAGAGAAGCGCGCCATTAACCGTTTAATGAACCGTGCTGCTGCCAGCTCACTTGCAGAGGTTGCCTTAGTGGTCTTTGTGGTTGATGGCATGACTTGGACGCCTGATGACGACCTGGTACTGCGAAAACTGCAAAGCCGTAATGATGGCCGTAAAACAGTGTTAGCCATCAATAAAGTCGATAATATTAAGGATAAGGAATTGCTATTCCCTTACCTTGAAGCGTTATCGAAGAAGTTTGAGTTTGACGAAATATTGCCTATCTCTGCAACCCAAGGCACTAACGTTAAACGCATCTTGGATATGTCAGTAGCGGCGGTGCCAGAATCTCCACATTTCTTCCCAGAAGACTATGTCACTGATCGCTCGCAAAAGTTTATGGCATCAGAAATCGTCCGTGAAAAGCTAATGCGATTTTTAGGCGACGAGTTACCCTACGATTGTACGGTAGAGATAGAGCAGTTTAAGATGATGGAAAACGGCGTCTATCAAATTAACGCACTGGTGCTGGTTGAGCGCGAAACGCAAAAGCGTATGGTCATTGGTAACAAAGGCGAACGCATCAAGACAATCAGTTCTGCAGCGCGTATCGATATGGAAACTTTGTTTGATAATAAAGTTTTCTTAGAGATGTGGGTTAAGGTTAAGTCTGGTTGGGCTGATGATGAGCGTGCACTGCGTAGCCTAGGCTACGGCGACGACTAACCTAAGCAGCAATTGAGAATATGCCTCTTTTTAGCGATAAGAAGGGGCATTTTTATAGCTATAAATACCGTATAGTGATTAATATTGTAAAGGATGCGCACTTTAATTATGCGCTTACTCTGTTAGTGTTTTTTTAAATGGGAATGAGATAATCATGGAACGTGGCTACGTTCTTCATAGCAGACCCTTTCGTGAGTCGAGTGTACTGGTTAACTTGCTGGTTGATGGCAAGGGGCGCGTTGACGCTGTCGCACGCTTAGGCGGTACAAAAAACTCAATCCGTAGCATTGTACAGCCATTCCAGCCGCTTATTTTTCAGTTGCAAGGTAAGTCAGATCTTAAAAACTTAAAACAAGTAGAAGCTGCAAGCCCTGCGGTGCCATTGACGGGCAATTGTTTATATTCGGGACTGTATCTGAATGAATTACTCATCCGCTGCTTAACGGTACAACATAGCGCCGAGGATCTATTTTTCAATTACCATCAAACACTCATCGCTATGGCTAAAGAGTTTAACCAAAGCCAACTGCGCTATTTTGAATTAGCATTGCTGCAAGAGCTCGGCACAATGCCATCGCTCGAAAATGATCCCTCGGGCGCTTTCATCACAGCGAGTGGTTTCTACCGTTTGGAAATAGATCATGGTTTTATCCCTGTCATTGCCACAGCATATAATCAACACAAGTTCTTTACGGGTGCAATGTTAGTCGCGCTTAAAGAGCAGTCTTTATTAGCTGAACATGCACGAGAGGCCAAAAAGTTGATGCGCCAGCTGTTAGCACCAACGCTGGGCAATAAGCCATTGCATTCACGCAGCCTGTTTATTAAAAAGAGTACCAACACCGTAAACCCCACTTCTAAAGGTTAAGTTTGGCTGTACTGGGTTAAGCAATCCGTGCAACCAACCATCTAAATCAGCCATTACAATCAAATAATTCAGTGGCGTAACAATGGCCTCTCGCTAGCAAAACGTGAAGTCTCACAGTACAATAACCGCTATCTATATTTGTCTATTAAAGGAATACACATGAGCCGGATCTTACTGGGCGTAAACATTGACCACATTGCGACTCTACGCCAAGCTCGCGGTACTAATTATCCTGATCCTGTTCATGCTGCTGCCGTTGCCGAACATGCTGGCGCCGAAGGTATTACCATCCATTTACGCGAAGATCGCCGTCATATCATCGACAGAGATGTATATACGTTAGCGAAAACCCTAAAGACGCGCATGAACTTCGAGATGGCAGTAACCAAAGAGATGCTTGATATTGCCTGTGAGATCAAGCCCGCTTATGTTTGTTTAGTGCCGGAGAAGCGTGAAGAGCTCACCACTGAGGGTGGCCTTGATGTCGCGGGTCAGCAAGATAAGATCGCAGCTGCTGTAAAACGTTTGAGTAAAGAGGGCATTAAAGTGTCGCTATTTATCGACGCTGATGCAACTCAAATTGATGCAGCCGTTGCCGTTGGCGCGCCTGTGATTGAAATCCATACTGGTTGTTACGCTGATGCGCAAAATGATGCCGATACGGCAGCTGAACTTGGCCGGATCAGTGAGATGGCAACCTATGCTCACGGTAAAGGTTTAGTGGTTAATGCAGGGCATGGTTTGCATTATCATAACGTTAAGCCGATAGCCGCTATTCC
This sequence comes from Shewanella abyssi, assembly GCF_023284025.1. Taxonomy (GTDB): domain Bacteria; phylum Pseudomonadota; class Gammaproteobacteria; order Enterobacterales; family Shewanellaceae; genus Shewanella; species Shewanella abyssi. The sequence goes on from NZ_JAKIKR010000022.1 coordinate 70,206, forward strand.
TGAGCTTTATGAGCTTAACATTGGTCACGCGATTATCGCCCGAGCCGCTATTGATGGATTAGCGACAGCGGTACGTGATATGAAGCAGTTGATGGTAGAAGGCCGTAGAGGCGAATAGCAGTAAAGGCCGGTTAGGAGCAGGTTAGGAGCCGACTAAAAGCCGGTTAGGAGCCGAATTAAAGCCGGATAGGAGCAGACTAGAAGCCGGATAGGAGCAGACTAGAAGCCGGTTTAGGGCCGAATTAAAGGCGGTTAGGAGCCGGTTGAAAGCCGATTTAGAGCCGAATAGAAGCAGGTTGAAAGCCGATTTAGAGCCGAATAGAAGCAGGTTGAAAGCCGGTTAGAAGCAGGCTAGAGGCCGAATAGAAGTCGATTGGTGTCATTTTTGCGTATGTATATGTCTATAGCTACGGCTAGCATCAAAAGTGTGTTTTCATTCGATATGGAACTATTGAGGATAAAGTATGATTGTTGGTTTAGGTACTGACATTGTCGAGATAGCGCGTATTGAATCACGTGTATCAAGTGCTGGTGATGTAGCGCTTGCGGATAATCGCTTAGCTAAAAGAGTACTCACTACAACCGAGTTCAAAGTGTTTGTGGCTTCGTCGAGTCCCGCTCGATACCTCGCTAAACGCTTTGCCGCCAAAGAAGCAGCCGCTAAAGCTTTGGGTACTGGCATTGGTCGTGGTGTGTCATTTCAGCATATCGAAATTAGTAACGACGCCAATGGCGCTCCTATCGTAAGCTTTAGTGGTGGCGCAGCCGAGCGATTAGCGTTTCTCGGTGGCGTTCGTGGGCATCTGTCTATCGCTGACGAGAAACACTATGCCACAGCAACTGTGATCCTTGAGTCTTAGTAGAGTTAGGGCATTGTTATTACTAAGCAAGATGGTACATTTAACCCACTAAAAGTAGCGAGTGACGTTAACTTTTGAGCCATTGAAGGAGGTATTATGACAACTCGAGTGTATGTGTTAGCGCAGTTTCAACCTAAAGAAGGTAAAGAAGCAGAGTTATTTGAGGTGCTAAAGGCACTGGAGCCTGACTCTTATCGAGAGCAAGGCTGTGTTCAGTATATGTTAACCCGCCAAGTTTACCACCCAAGTGCTTCTCGCAATGCTTATCCGATAGTATTCAATGAGATCTGGCAAGACGCCGACTCATGGGCTGCTCATGGTCGCAGAAAGCAGATCCAACATTTTTTTGAGACACAAGTGAAAGCTGATAGCGGTCTGGTTAAAGATGTGATTGTCACGGCTTATACTGATGAAGGCTATGAATACGATAAACCTATTTTCGAGTAAGTAACATTATTCGCGTTAATAATGGAGGATTAGATAAGTTTTTTATCTTGCTGTCGTTGCTTAGAAGTATTTTGGGCAGGAGCAAACTCGTTAATGCCCCATAGTTTGTATGCAGCTCTATCAAGCTACGCTTGACCAAAGTCGTGGCGCTTCGCCCATTATTGCAATCAAGAGTCGAGCCAAGGGGCAAAGCGCTTGTACCCGCTGTTGATTTAATAAGAGTCAATCCCTCAGCGCCCCGGCGAAATTTAAACAGCGAAATTTCCAACGGGGGAGATGGATGTTATCTGTTAGTTTGAATTTATAGTTGAGTTTTCATGTTTTCTGACGGATAACTCGAATGCCAAATGATTCTGCTTTTATAACCCAGTGTGGATGCGGCTGAGGCCGTCGAAAACAGGGATGTTTTCGTTGAGCCCACAGGGACGTGCTTGCGGCGAGCCTCAGCAGTATCTGCACATACGCCTGCCGCAGGCAATTGGAACCACTTCTGGCTGAAGCTAGCTCATTTTTGCCCCAAAACAACTTAGAGCTAATTCAATTCGTCACTCCAGTAACGCTTCTGGACTGGAGTCTAGCGACCTTTGCTTTGTATTTGGAGTAAGGGTCAACGATCTGCAGCC
>NZ_JAKIKR010000023.1 GCF_023284025.1 Shewanella abyssi
TATCGGACAAACCTATTACGAAAAGTGCTTTATTTTTTGTTTGGTTAGACTATATTTATAGGGCTGACTTCACTCTACTGTGGTCCCAAGTATGAAGTAATGCCAAACTACAGCCTGAACCAGAAGGAGTCCTAGAAACACAGCCATGACGCCGCCATAAAGGCCATTTTGCAACAATGACATAGGAGTGATACCTTCATTTATATAAATCTCAACAAACCATTGTATTTATAGGAGAGTAAGGATGCTTTCGACAATTTTGATCATATTTTGTGCTTGTTTCATTCTGGAACGAGTTATCCCTGGTTGGCCTCTGCCCAACATTAAAACATGGCCTGCGCGAGTGCTATTGATTAACGCTGTTCAAATTGGTGTGGTGTTATTGGCTGGAGTTTCATGGGAGCTGTGGCTTTCTTCTTGGTCTGTTTTTAATTTATCAGAATTAGCATCACCCGCTTTAGGCGGCTTGATAGCCTACTTTATTGCAACGTTTGTATTCTATTGGTGGCATCGATGGCGTCATGAGTTTGATGCGCTATGGATAGGGTTTCACCAAATTCACCACAGCCCTAGAAGATTAGAAGTTATTACATCTTTCTATAAACACCCTGGTGAAATGGTCGTTAACTCCATTCTAGGCAGTTTGCTTGTTTATACCCTATTAGGCCTCTCTCTAGAAGGCGCGGCGATTTATACTTTTTGCACTGCCATTGGCGAGTTTTTTTATCATACCAATGTAAAAACTCCACGTTGGATAGGGTATATATTTCAACGACCTGAAATGCATAGGATTCATCACCAGGCGGGTCGTCATAAGAATAACTACGGTGATATTGTTTGGTGGGATATGCTTTTTGGCACATATGAGAACCCCAAAGAGTGGCTACACTCTTGCGGTTTTACGCCAGAAAGAGAGGAACGCTTGGTTGATATGCTTGCATATCAAGATGTGCATAAAAAAGAGAGTTAACTTCAACCATCAGTGGTTCCAATTGCCTGCGGCAAGCGTATGTGCAGACGCTACTGAGATTCGCCGCAAGCACATCTGACCTCCAAGGACGGAGGAAATGCCAGATTCTGTCTGGAACAGAATTGGCCTTGTTATCGACGGCCTCAGCCGCATCACACTGGTTTATAAAAGTACCATCATTTAGCAATAGTGGCTTTAAGCTTTAAACACAACAGCTTAACTGTTCTAATTGCATCCCTAACTACCTCATTGCTCTCTTTCAGCATCAAGTGCAACTAATTGCTTGCAGCATGCTTATGCGCAAACACTTCTTGGGCACGCTGCAAGTACATCCCTGTAAGCTCTACGATGGCATCCATGCCATCAAAGGCCTAAGCCGTATCTACACGGGGTTAGAAAAGCACCATCGTTTGGCATTGTAGTTTCCAATTAGAAAACACAGTGATAAACACATACCTGTGGCTAACGAATAACGCCAATCTTCCCCGTTGGAAATTTCGCTTTTTAAATTTCGCCGGGGCGCTGAGGGGTTGACTCTTATGAAATCAACAGCGGGAACAAGCGCTTTACCCCTTGGTTCGACTCTTTATTGCATGAATGGGCGAAGCGCCACGACCTTTATCAAACGGAATTTGATACGTTAAAACCACAACTTTTCAATGCCGATAGGCCGCAACAACAAAAAAGCCGAAACACCTAAGTGTTTCGGCTTTTGCATTCAAAAGACCAATTAATCATGGTCAATATGATTAATGCACAATTTCCATCTCTTCAAGCAGGTTATCAGCATTATCTAGGTACTTCATTACCCAAAGCATATAACGGCTATCAACCTGAATTGAACGGTTAGTCTCAGGATCGTAACCCCAATCACCGATGATACTTTCATACACACCATCAAACAGCAGACCCACTAACTCGGCACGACCATTTAAGGTTGGTGAACCTGAGTTACCACCTGTGGTATCAAGGGTCGATAGGAAGTTAACTGGCACAGAATCAAGCGACTTAACATAGTAATCGCCGTACTGCTTACTCTTGATCAACTCAAGCTGCTTAGAGGGTGCATCGAATGGATCTGCACCAGTGTCTTTCGCCAAAATACCTTCAAGACGAGTAAACGGTTCAGCGCGCATGCCATCTTCAGGTGAGTAACCTTTCACATGACCAACAGTAACACGTAGACTGGAGTTGGCATCCGCATAAACAGGCTTACCTTGTTCACGGTTGTAAGCGATGATGGCGTCCATGTATTGTGGACGAACCTTCATTAAGTCACCCGAAAGCTGTTTACGCTCTTGTTCACGCTGCATGCGTTCATCAAATGTCGCTACTGCGTATTGAATGAATGGGTCTTTTGACTTGTTAAAGTCAGCTACAGGCTTTTCCATCCACGCTAAACGTGTTTCTTTGTCTGATAGCTTAGTATTGGCATACATCTTATCTAGCGTCTTATTGAACTTAGCCGCGTCAAAATTGTTAGTAATACCAAATGCTTTATCAAACGCCGGTAAGCGCTGATCTTGTGGCAGTGCTGCGTAACGGCCGATTAAGTCCGCTAGCATCGCTTTATCAACACTGGCCGCATAACGACGCTCAATACGCTCCATACCAGAGGTAAAGCGGGTCATATCACGCTCTTGATAACCAGGCTCACGCTGCATGTCTGGCAAGGCTTTTTCATTCGCTAAACGATATAAGCGGTCAGCCGTACTTAACATGGTGCTGTAACCCATGTAGCTCATCAGTAAATCGCGCTCTTGTCCTTGCTGCCCCTTAGCAATTAACTTATCAAGCTGCGCCAGCACTTCGCCGTATTTAGCTTGGCGTTTTTTATCGGCTTTAATCCAGTTTGCTAAGTCTTGCTCTAATCCTTTACGCTCGTCAAGCATGGTTGATTTACCATAGAACTCGATCATCGAAGTGAAGTTTTTGGCGTAATTAGCAAGGCCTGCAATTGAGCTCTCATACTTGATGCGCTCATCACTGCCTTCTGCTGCGGTGTCTTTGATGATTTCAATTAGACGTTCACGCAAGATTTTGCCTTCTGGATACGACCACTCAAATTGGTTTTCAACTTCATTGGCGGTGCGGTAGCGGTTGGTGCGGCCTGGGTAACCGGCAACCATCACAAAATCGCCTTCACTGACGCCTTTAGCCGATACTTTCAAGAAGCTCTTTGGCTCGTATGGCACGTTGTCTTGGCTAAAATCTGCTGGCTTACCGTCTTTCGATACATACGCACGGTAGAAAGAGAAATCACCGGTATGACGTGGCCACATCCAGTTATCGATGTCGCCGCCGTACTTACCCACGCTCGCAGCGGGGTTATACACTAAACGCACGTCGCGGATTTCAAGCTGCTTAACTAGGTAATACTCAAGGCCACCGTGGAAGCTGTATACCTGACAGCGGTAACCATCTTCTTTCTCACATTCAGCAACTAAGCTCTTTTCTTGATGCTCAATGCCTTTGTAAAACGCATTACCAGTTTCACTTTCAAGGCCTGTTTTTACCTTGTCAGTGACATCTACTACGCTCTCGGTTACGAAAATACGTGAACCTGGCGTTGCTTCGAGTTCTTCGCTAAAAGACTTGGCTAAGAAACCATCACGCAATAGGTTCTTTTCTGGCGTAGAGTTGTATTGAATCGAGCCGTAAGCACAGTGATGGTTTGTCACCACTAGACCTTTTGGTGACACAAATGATGCCGTACAGCCGCCAAGGCTAATCACTGCATTCATTGGATATTCGGTAAGTTTTGAAATCGAGTTAACATCAATTTCAAGTCCCTTTGCCTTTAGCTCATCTGCCATGGCAGGAAGTTGATAAGGTTGCCACATACCCTCGTCAGCTACGGCGCCAAAAGAGGTCGCGATAGCTACTGTCAAAAGCCATTTCTTCATTTTGTTAAGTCCATTTTTTAATATTTTAAGATTATTGTTATTTTTTGCTTGCTGTAATACGCAAGTTATATTGATTTAACGGCGGGTTAGATACAAAAAAGCCGAGCTCAATATTCAAATATTGACGCTCGACTTTAGCACAAGATGTTAGCCAAGAAACAGACTCTAAATTAATCTGTTACAAAGCTATGACTGTATGTTGGCAACTATCTATAAAGCAACCCACAACTGCGCCGCGATAATCCCAGCACCTAGCAAGCCTGCAACGCCCATGGCTGCTGTGCCGCCACCGACTTGGTATCCGCCTAAGTTTTGTTTACGTTGACTAAGTGCCATGACGATGGGTAGGAAAATAATCATCACAACCAACGGAATAGCGGCAAACCCGAGTACTTTGAAGAAGCCGTCTGGATAATAAAGCGCACACAGTAACGGAGGAATAAAGGTGATTAACCACGTTTGAGCACGGCCAAGCAGATTTTCTTTTGCCCGCGTTAGCTCTCCCACGTAATCAAACAAGCTCATGGTCACACCGAGGAAAGATGTTACCAATGCGAGGTTAGCAAACAGGTCAATAAACTGCTGTAAAATGGCAGAATCAGCAACCCCTTGCAGTGCGGTTACCAATAGCGGTAATGAACCTTCAAAGCCATAAACAGTTTCGCCACCCAAGGTGCCTAATGTCACCATTAACCACAAAATGTAGCAAACTAATGGAATGGTAGAACCAATAATAAGCACTTTACGCAGTGACATCGCGTCACCCTCTAAATAACGCACTATGGTCGCAATACAAACGTGAAAACCAAATGAGGTAAACACAATTGGAATTGCCGCTAACCACAAGTTCGTTAAATCACTGCCGCCCACTATGCCAGCGGTAGAGTTATTCATCATCAGGTTCATATCGACTTCAGGAAGCAGATAGGCGACCACAATAACCAGCAGGGCGATCATTGAGGTAAATAGCACCCGTGATACTTTATCAATCCAGCGAACACCCACTGCAATGAACCCACCAAAAAAAGCGGTAAACATCAACACTGCGAGTTGGTTGTCCATCTTCATGCCAAGCAGATCCATCTTCGACTCAAGCAGTGATGAGCCACCCATTAGATAGACCATGGTTAACGCAAACAGTAGACTTAGAAATGAGCCACCTTGGATCAGTTGACCGACTTTACCTAAGATTTTACCGGTAATTGCATGTACATTTAGACCCACGCCGGCACGTAAATTGATTTCGAGCATTAATAAAGAGGTGTAGATAGAGACGCCCCAGATCAGCACTAATAAAAGCAGCGCTGGAATGGTCCCTAGTGAAGCAGTAGCAAGTGGCAATGCCAACATACCACCGCCAATTGCAGTGCCAGCTACAATGGCGATAGAGCCAAGTATTTTTGAGTTCACAAAATTGTCCTGTTAGATTTTATAATTTCTTTTTGGTAGGTCAGATTTAGAACGACTTTGAGGGAGAGGTTTTTCGCACGTTAACAATACTATTAACAGCCCCCAATCGAATCTGGTCATCATCAACCTTAGCGATTCCAATTGGCCCCAACGGCGTAGTTAAATAATACGGATATTCACCTTATCAACTTTGCCACTGAGGCTGTATAAATCGAGGGCAATATCGATAAGACTGTTTCATTACGACTCTTTCTCTAAAAAATGACTGCTAGCGACATTAACAGCTACTAACCGCGTGGGCAAGCCATCGACATAGCATAAAATCAACTTAATACGAATCGACAATAAGGCTGCAAAGCCTTAGTAACAGTTAATTTACCTTTTACTGTTTTTGCTCAAAATTGAGGCATTGGACGCTTTTTTAGCATTGATATTGGCCACATTATCACTATAATGCTCGGCTCTGCTTCGGGGGAGTAGCTATCAATCTTTGCAACACATCAGCATCGATTGAGTAAGTATCAACATAATTGGCCATATGCCATGGTACTTACAGTTAATGGCTCATGTCATTAACCCAGCAAGACCTGAGCACAATGCCACTCATATTGGGGAGGGGTGTATTGTGCTTAGAATTTTGCCTCCCCGATATAGGAAACATCTGTGGAAGCTTTTCTCGCCTCAACCTTTACTGTTGCTATCGCCGAAATCGGTGATAAAACACAGCTACTCGCGCTTATCCTAGCGGTACGTTTCAGAAACAAAACTGCCATCATTCTCGGTATCTTTCTATCGACACTTGCAAACCACTTTGCCGCAGCTTGGTTAGGTCAATGGGCCATTGGTTATATTGACCCTGAGGTTGGACGCTACCTAGTCGCCGGATCGTTCTTTGCCATTGCACTGTGGGTACTTATTCCCGATAAAGTCGATGAGGAGGAGAGCCGTTTTTATGCCATGGGGCCTTTCTTAGCTACCTTCTTCCTATTTTTTATTGCCGAGATGGGCGATAAAACCCAGATAGCCACAGTGGTACTTTCAGCTAAATACGATGCACTAGCCATGGTCGTTATGGGCACAACGCTTGGCATGTTGATCGCCAATGTGCCTGTGGTCATCGCCGGGCACTTTAGCGCAGAAAAACTACCTATGCACTGGATCCATCGCGGCTGCGCAGTATTATTCACCGTATTGGGTGTGGTTACTTTGGTCGTTTAAGATCGATTCAAGCTGGGACGATGCTAGGTGCTAGGTGCTAGGTGCTAGGTGCTAGGTGCTAGGTAATGATTCAAAAAAGGCAAAACAGAATCAACTGTTTTGCCTTTTTTGTAGTTGTTTTAGGCTTATTCTCTCTTCCTAGAATCTGCTTTTTCTAGTCGCTAGAACCTTCTTTATCTCCTACAACCCTAACGCTTGCTTTATACGTTGGCCGTAGTCGCTATCGGCGGCGCTAAAGTGGGTGACCATGATCGTTTTTGTAGCTTCACTTACTACGCTCAAGCTGCCGACGATATTGGCAATCAATCTGGATTTTTCATCTTCAGGCAGTAGACGATACAAGTCGCCTGCTTGACTAAAGTCATCTTGATCGTAACGGCTATAGCGGTCCACTTCACCGTCTAAACGCAGTGGTGGCTCAGCAAATTGCGCTTGGTCTTGCAGACCATCATGGCTGTTAGGCCCATAATTTCGGCTAGCATCACCGCCAGTTTGGCTGCCAGAGAACGGACATTGTGTTCCCGCCATTGCGCCGCCACGTTGATGGTGATTTGCGGTTGTTGCATGTGGGCAGTTAACCGGTAACTGGTTGTAGTTGGCACCGATACGGTAGCGCTGAGCATCAGCATAAGCAAACAAACGCGCTTGTAGCATCTTGTCCGGCGATGCACCGACTCCAGGCACTAAGTTACTCGGTGCCAACGCGACTTGCTCGACTTCGGCAAAGTAGTTTTGTGGCATGCGATTTAGTTCTAATTCACCCACCTCTATTAACGGGTAATCTGCATGAGGCCATACTTTAGTCAGATCAAATGGGTTGATCTTATAAGTGTTAGCTTCGGTTTCTGGCATTATCTGTATTTTCACCGCCCATTTAGGGAAGTTACCATCATTAATCGCCGCCACCATATCGCGCTGCGACGAGTCAGGATCAATCCCTTTTAGAATATCAGCCTGCTCTGCGGTTAAGTTGGCAATGCCTTGCTTAGTCTTAAAGTGGAACTTAACCCAGAAGCGTTCGCCTTTAGCGTTCCAGAAAGAGAAGGTGTGCGAGCCAAAACCATGCATTTGACGGTAGTTAGCCGGGATACCGCGATCAGACATTAAGATAGTCACTTGATGCAGTGCTTCTGGGTTTAGCGCCCAGAAATCCCACATAGCATGTGGATCCTTAAGGTTGGTCTGTGGGTTACGCTTTTGCGTATGGATAAAGTCAGGAAACTTAATGCCATCACGCAGGAAAAAGGTCGGGGTGTTATTACCGACAATATCGTGGTTACCGCGTTCAGTGTAGAAACGTAAACCAAAGCCGCGGGGATCACGTTCAGCGTCAGCTGAGCCCATTTCACCGCCAACGGTTGAGAAGCGCACAAATGTCTCAGTTTGCTTACCGACACCGTTAAAGTGGTCAGCTAGAGTAAAGTCACTTAGATCCTTTGTTAGGGTAAACGTACCGTAAACCCCAGTGCCTTTAGCATGCACGATACGCTCAGGAATGCGCTCTCGGTTAAAGTGAGCAAGCTTCTCAATTAGATGCCAATCTTGCAGGAGCAATGGTCCACGCTCGCCTGCTGATACTGAGTTTTGGTCATCGCTGATAGGGGCGCCGTTTTGTGCGGTAAGAACTCTGTTTTGCTGACTCATAAATTACTCCTTAATCTTGATCCACTTGCAACCAAGTTTCGATTAAATCAAATATAGTGGCCAAAATTGCTCTCCTATAAACGGGTCGCTATGGCGTTAGTGCGTATAAGCACTGTCTCGATGGAGTAATAGTAGTCGTTCAACCACAAGCCATAAAACGATTAGATTCGATAGACACAAACTGCTTTAGCGATTAAGATAAACGTAAAGTCATGGTGAAGTTGGCTTTTGCTGATGGACACTAGCGATGCCGGCATTTAAGGCATCTGTATAAGCTGACTATTTTGTGGGATTGCGTTAGATGAAGTTAGCTTGAACAAGTCTGAATTAGACTCTGCGCTAAGCGTTTTATTTTCAATCATTAAGTAAAGGCTCTTCGCCGAAATGTTGCTAGGCCATGTCTCTAAACAATGACTCTAATCTATAGTGCCAATCAATCGCTTTAAGCTAATCATGTTTAAGCGTAGCTTGATGCTATCAAGCCACGCTAGACTTATTTTTCCTGCAGAATTTTATCCGTTTTATAGATCTTAACGATATAATAAGCATCGATCAGCACGATAAAAAAGTTAACTAAAGCCACTGGCAAGGCATCAATCGCTAAGCCATAAGCAACAAATAACGCTGCGCCAACCAAGTTCCACCAGCGTAGCTTTTTGATATTCGACATCATCAGCGATATCGCAACGACGACCGATGCTAAATACCCCACCCATTCCCATATTGTTGCGCTATCCATTCTCGCTCCAATCCTTATCGAAAAACCAATACATTGAGTATGGCAATAGTTTGCTAATGCAACAGTTTGCCACACAATTATTTATGCTTTATTTCTAAATCTTTACTGCAATCACTGCTAGGTTAACGCTTTACCACCGCTGCAGTCATTCGAGATATGCAGCACAGTTCGCCCGCACTATTGTGGATCAACACCTCCCATACTGAGCTGCGCTTTCCAAGGTGTATAGCTTTGGCTGTTGCGGTTAATGTGCCATTACGTGATGCTTTCAAATGGTTAGCATTGATCTCTTGACCAACGCAGTAATACTGCTCGAAATCGACTGCAAAATTTGCCGCATAGCTGGCGACAGTTTCGGCCAAGGCGACATTCGCACCACCATGAACGATACCTAACGGATTATGCACTGCAGGGGACGCCAGCATCGTCGCCTTCATATAGTCATCCCCAATTTCAGAGATGGTGATCCCCATGGTTTGCATTAATGTACCTTTACCATGCATCCCTGAATCCATTTTGGCACATGTTTCTAAGCTTACCGGTCTAAACCAAATTGACATCTGTTACATCCATTTTTTGTAGTTATTGTCGACAGTTTACTGCCTAATCAAAAATGTTTAAACAGGTAAGATGAGTATAAGTATCTGATCATTGAAGGGGAGTTCATCACATTGACCTTGGCGGACGCATACCTTAAAAAAACAGAGCCCAACCGCAAGGTTGGGCTCTGTTTCTAGATCTAAGGTATCAGCTGATTAACCTTATCAAATGATAAGATTAACTGCCGCAGCCATCAGAACTTCTGGAGTTGATATAGCGAACATCTTTCGCTCTGTCATAGTTGACAGGATCGAGCGTGTCATGCTTTTTGATGAATTGATAAAGCATATCGGCATCAATAAAGCCGGTGTCTCTCGCCTTTTCCTTCAACTTGGGATATTTGTTACCGCCCGCAGCATTGTAGCTAGGGAGGGTAAATCGATATTTATCCGTTAGCTTGAAGGGCTTGTCACCAACAGCTCTGATATCGACATCTTTAGCTTTACAGTCAACGGTCATCTTGATGCCGCTGAAGTGGGCAAAGCCTCCTGAGCCTCGAGTCTTAAGCGCAACCCTAGACAAATACTTCTTCAGTTCGGCCCCATTCATCTCAGTCACAGTCACACTGTTGGAAAAAGGCTGCACCTTAAGCACATCACGATAGCGAATAGGCCCTTTCTTTATGGTGGCACGAATACCGCCAGAGTTCATGATGCCGAAATCTGCTGGCACAGGGAGCTGAGTCTGAGCATGGGCTATCATTATCCCTAGAGGCGTAGCTTGGTAACGAACAACCTTACGCTTACCAATGAAATCCGCCTTTGCAACACCAATCTTCTCTCTCAGCTTTACCTGACCCTTGCGCTGATAAGGACGTAGCAGCTCGAGGGTTTCCGGATCCTTGGGGGTTAGCATCGAAGAATGCAGCATGAAACCATACTTGCTTTCAGTGTTCACTGGAACCAGCTCGTAGCTTGCCAGATGAAGCTCGTCACCGTAGTATTCAAAGTCAGCACGGCCAATAAATTTGCCCCACTCGTAGGCTTGCATGATCCAGGTGCCATTTTGACGATCAGGCCTACAAGGCTCATCTCGAGCATAATCTTCTACGTACTCACCAGTGTCCCCTTCCATACAAACAGGCAACTGTGAGTGACCGCCAATGATTGCCTGAACCTGACCAGGCTCAAGGCTACGAGCCAGAGCAACATCACCGGGCGCGTTACTGCCATGCCTACCATTTTCATAGTGACCCATATGGGTGAGACCAAAAACAAGATCCGGTTGATGCTTCTCTTCAAGCTCTGCCAAAATATCTTGCGCCTCAGCTTGAGCAGAAGTGAATTTTAGATCTTCAACGAACTCTGGATTACCTATCTCAGCGGTATGCTCGGTAGTCAGGCCGACGACGGCTAGCTTCAAGCCCTGAACGTCAAACACCTTGTAGGGCTCAAAGTAGCGCTGCCATTCACCATCGACTTGGCGATAGATGTTGGCCGATAACCAAGGAAATTTTGACCAGCCTCTCTGCTTATCCATCACCGTCGATGGATTATCAAACTCATGGTTACCCACCGCCATTGCGTCATAGCCAAGGTGGTTCATGCCGATAAAATCAGGCTCGGCGTCTTGTAGATCAGACTCAGGAACGCCAGTATTGATGTCGCCACCGGAGAGCAGCAAAACCTGGCCTCCCTGTTCAACCACCTCTTTGCGGATCTCGTCAAGGATGGTTTTCCGTGCTGCCATACCATAGCCACCGCTTTTACTATGCCAAAAACGGCCATGGTGGTCATTGGTATGCAGCAAGGTGAAGCGCTTACAGTCATCGCCTGCAGCTATACAGGCGGCAGATGTAGTCACCTTCGGCGCTTTAGGAGCTTCTTCCACCTTCTTCTTACCACAGCCGCTCAATGCCAACGCAAGGGCGATAGCTGAGCCAGTAAGAAGCAGGCGAGAAGGACGGAGTGAAGTATTCATAATAATCCTTCAGTATTAGACAGATAAACGTTGCTACTAGCTTTAGGGACTCGCTTTCTCATCGTGAGAGTAAGACGCCAAGATGAGACATAAGGCAACGGCTGTAGAGTTAAAAAAAGCAGCACCCAGAGCGATCCCGGTACTGCTTTTTATAGGCTTAACTGATGATTAGCCTTGGCGGCGACGCCACCACATGAGAGGTAGCAGCAGAGTCATAAGACCCCCTAAACTACCCGCCCCATCAGGCTTGGTCCAACCCGTTTCTTCGGTGTTTGTCACCTCAATGCTAACAGACTTAACGAAGCTTTCTTCGCCAACAGTTGCCGTGAGCTCGAACACAAGAACTTGATCGATATCGACGCTAGGTGAAGTCACATCAAGTGTCAGACCTGTAGCGGTAAACACTGCCGTGTTTCCAGATACCTGCTTCCAGCTGTAACTAGTACCTTCTGGAGCATCAGCAACCGTCGCTGTGATGGAAGTGTTATCACCTTCGGTAACTTTGGTTGTACCTGCAAACTCTACACTCAGAGTCAAAGGCACGTTAATCACGTTCAGGCTAACCGCTTTGGTTGTTTCCAAAGTACCGTCGCTGATGGTCAACGTAAAGTTCAAAGTCTCGTCGGCATTAATCATTGGCGCAGTCAGAGACAATATAGCAATGTCGCCAACAACAGTCTTCTCTTCAGCAACAATCTGCTCCCACTTGTAAGTAAGAACAACACCTTCGCCAGCGTTGATTGCAGAGGCATCTATGGTGTATGCAGCCCCTTCAGTGACACTCTCTGGAGTAACAATATCACCTTCGACGACCAAACCTGGGTTTGGATCGTCACCACAGACTGCACCATATACTTCTTGTACTAACTCAGGGCGGTCAATGAAGGGATTACGGTTGCCCTGGTATTTGTATACCTGGTTGTTACGATTCTGCTCGAAGGTATCAACAGCGTCTAACTTGTTCCACGCATACAGAGTACAAAGCGTACCGATCAGCGGATCGCTATCCTCGTCTGTCGTCGTTAGGCGATCGACTACGACTAGATCAGGCATATTAGTTGTCGCTGTATCGGTCCCTTGATAGCGAGTATCCATATACATGATCATACGAGCTACATCGCCTTTCACCTCATCACGAGGCTCCCAGCAGTCGGTAGTTTTGTTCAGGTAGTTACCTGTACCTTGACCGTCGAACTGAACCTCTTCACCTGTATCGCTACACGCACCAAAGTCATTGTTGCTTCGTGCAGTGTTGATCCCAGGATCTGCAGGACGCAAGTGATGAGCATCGGTGTAACCCCATTGAGAATCGCTAGGGAAACCATGGCTCTTAGCCCAAACGTGCTCACGGTTCCACTTGCCTGCACCACTACCACTTTGTTGGTTGTCGTACTTGGAAATAGAAGCACCTGTGTATATCTCAATAACATTATTAACGTTAGTGGGATCCTGATCAGCATGAGTAAGTGTGCTCCAAACCTGCTTATAGGTCAGATACTTGTGATCTTTGGCAATGATGATAGACAGGGCGTTCTTAAGCTCATCGGCATTAGCAAAATCACCACTCAGTACATCTGAGTAATAGATCTCACCATTGAATGTTGTAGGATCGGCAACCGGAGTCAGAGTCTCGCAGTTAGTGCAGGGACCTGTTTCAGGCTCTGGTTCTGGAGGCGTTACTGAACCATCGCAGGCACTCTCACCAGCACAACCAAGGCCGTCAGAGGTATCGATGTCGAATACAGCCCACTGATTGTTAGCACCAGGAAAATCAGCTTCGGCCACAGTGTCACCAGCAGTGACACTATCTTTACGACGCAGCGTCTTATTCGCGGTGGAGAAATTTGCGTCGTTTGGATCAGTCCAAGCAGAACCAGGATCTTCACCACGCTTACCGAAGCGATCGATAACCACATCGTCTTTGGTTAATACCAGGGCATCGTCACCGTTGAAGTAAGTTACGGTAGAAGCACTACCGAATTTGAACGCATCAGCGGAACCAGCGTTGTGGAACACAAGACTCTTGCCCGGCTCCAGAGTGCCAGCCAGAATTTCGGTATTGCCAGGTTCTGTTTTGCCATTGCTAAACAGAATCAGCTTATAAGCGTTGGCATCCAGGTCGATGGCGGTGCCACCTACGTTGGAGATCTCAACGGCTTTGTTGTTGCTGCTGCCTTCGATGTACTCAGTAAGCAGCAGTACACCCGGTGTGGCTTCAGAGCTACAAGCGCCTTCACCTACGCAACCAAGGCCATCAGAAGTGTCTGTATCAAACACTACCCACTGGTCACCACTTGGGAAGGCTGCACCGGCATCGGTATCACCAGTGGTAACACTGGCTTTGCGACGTAAGGTTTTGTTGGCGGTGGAAAAGTCGGCGTTGTTTGGATCTGTCCAAGCAGAGCCAGGGTCTTCGCCCAGTTTACCGAAACGATCGATAACCACATCGTCTTTGGTCAATACCAGAGCATCATCACCGTTGAAGTAGGTCACGGTAGAAGCGTTGCCTACTTTAAAATCATCAGCGGAACCAGCGTTGTGGAACACAAGACTCTTGCCCGGCTCCAGAGTGCCAGCCAGAATCTCGGTATTGCCAGGTTCTGTTTTGCCATTGCTAAACAGAATCAACTTGTAAGCGTTGGCATCCAGGTCGATGGCGCTGCCACCTACATTGGAGATCTCAACGGCTTTGTTGTTGCTGCTGCCTTCGATGTACTCAGTAATAACTAAATTAGCATTGGCGGCGGTGGACAGGGTGCCCAAAACCATAGCAGTGGCCGCAGCAACTGCATTCATTTTAATTCTCATAATCGTATCTCTTTTGAATCTTTTAAGGGAAGCGCACTGCCCTAAAGCAGGCGCTTCATTGTCGAGAACAACGCTTATTTGCGAAGACGACGGCGCATAGCTGCCAGCCCGAATAGGGATAACAAGCTGATGAAACCAGTGCTACCAGCACTACCGTCACCGCCAGTTTTATCGTTTTCTTCTTCTACAATGTCAGCAATCAAGGAGTCGCGGCTAGAGACCTTCGCTTTGAAGTTTTGCTCAGACCCTTCTACAAGTTGGCCATCACGTTCTAAGCTTACGGTGACGTTGTAGATAGCAGATGGCGCACCAAAGACCTCGAAATTCACCAAAGTTGTCGTGTCATTAGAAAGGACCACATTAGGAAGTACCATCTGAGTCAGATCTAAACGCTGCTCGTCATCCACAGGACTCATACTGACGGTCGCGACATCTCCAACTTGAGCCGAAATACCCGTTGGGATCTGGTAAGGAACCTTGATCAGCTTTCTCAGTTTTGGCAGGTTCAGAGGCACGTTAGCATCCGTATCACCAGGCTTATAGCTAAGGGTAATTAGTGCAGGATCGTGATCCGACGCTCGATAGATGTCCTCTTTGTAGAACTTATGCGTTCCAGTACCGTCGATGGTACCTTTAAAGCGGTTTTGGTAGTCATACAGGCCGGTCTCAGCTGCATTAACATGCCAATCAGTGGCATCAATGACGCGATCTTTCAGAGAAGGCGAGATCAAGATGTGATCAAGCGAGCCGATTTCGTCACTGAAAGAGTAACTCCAAGGCGTCTTGCCCTTCTCTTCTAACTTTTCACCGACGATATCGATGTAGCCATAAGTCTTAGTGATGATGGCTGCAGAGCCATCTTCGTTAAACTGAGGCTTAGGTCCAAGGAAAGTGTGACTAGCGGTTAAGATCGTCTTGTTGCGTGGGTTCTCGGTAAGAACGAGGACAGGATCCTCTTTACCATAGGCGTTCAAATCACCAATGATGATCTTATCCCCAAGAACATCTTCCATCTCTTCACCTAAGTGCACGGCACCGGCTACGCGGAACTCGGCACAAGACCCTTGGTAGTCCAGATCGGGGGCTGTACGGTTGTTCCAAGTCGTGGCATTGCCAAACTCAACACCTTGCCATTCTTCCCAGCAAGTAGAGCCTTTTGACTTAAGGTGATTTACAGCTAGCGTCAAGCGCTTGCCAGTTTGGTTAACGATAAAGGTGACAACCAAGGCATCACGATGGTAGTTCTGACCGTTCTCTAGAATTTCCTTATTCTGATCTTTGATCACCTCACCTAAGTCGTTCACTGTGGTAGGCGCTTTCTGCTGAGGCATTGGGATAACACGAGTGCGCTCAATGCTCATCTTGCTTGGGCGGTATATGATACCGGTAGCAATGGCGTCAGAACCAATGGCGTCTAAGTTATCCAGCATTTGATTGCCGTTGTTGTCAAAACCAACAAACACATAACGGTTCTCAGTGGAGTTAGGGCCATTGTAATCTTGGGCTCGCTCGTCCACATACTCGATATTGACCTGGTTCACAATCTCAGCAATGGCACTGTCATCGCCAAAACCGTTGTTTTCAATCTCCATCAGGGCCATTACATCGGCATCCTGAGCACGAATAATTTCTACCAGCTTGGTTCTCTGGTTAATGTATTCATCGTAGCTATCTGCGCCTCGGCTCTGACCAAAGTTGTTATTGTCGCCACCGAAAGGAGAGTTAAAGAAGTTAAACAAGTTCTGACTGGCAACGCGGATGGCAAAATCACCTTCTGCCACTGTGTCATTCAGATCAGGGGTCTCAGTACGCGGTAAGTTGTGAATAAAGTTATCACTAGTCAACTGGTTGGTTATAGTCAGGCTGTAGTCCTGATCATACATATCAGTCCCAGGGATCAGCTCAGTTTCGTATTGACTGATCACACCTTGCGCGTTAACGAGACTATCATCGATACGGATGTAGTTGGTGTGTGGGTCACTGTTAAAACCAGCGTAATAAGGTATGTCTGTACCGCCTGATTTAGGCGAGCTTTCAATCACTAAACGATAGTCATTGTTTTGCTGATAGGCCGCCTTAGACTCAGGGCTTCCTGCAACGTGCAAGTGGTTAGGCTGTAAATTAGGACGCTTATAAGCCGCTACCATGTTGTTGCGACCGTTAGGAGACGACAGGTAGTTGTAGCTAAAGCTGCGAGTGATACGCATATCCTCTGCGGCTTCATCGCTAGGAGTACTAGGGTCAAGATCTGTAGGCAGATTGACCAACATACCTTCGTGACGCTCTAGCGTCTTATCGAAAGAACCGTTATCAGAGCTAATGATCTGAATATCGGTAGGCTCAGTTGGGATGTCAGTATCAGTAACGTTCCAGCTAAATGCCGTATCAGCTGACATTTGAGTCTGGCCTTGATACTCAACCACTTTACTGCCGATACAAATGGTTTGACCTACTTTGAGATCGCCGGCAGCACTCGAACTAACGAAGATACCATCGGAAGTCTCTGGGTTGTTGTCAGAGGCAAGGTTGCGAAGATAGAAGCCCTCATTAGGGATAGACACCTTGGCTGAGATTATACCTTCTACGGCAACTTTTTCAGCTGATTCGGTTTCACCATCAGCAATCAGAGGCGAGGTAAAGCCTGTGCCCTGAACTTCACTAGGAGACTTGATTTCACTCTTATCGGTTGGACAAGTGAAGATGTCCATGATGTCTTCAGCATCAGCAGCAGGCAGCTCGGATTTACCTAAATCGTCAGTCCTCATCGGCAAAATGTTTTGCCATTGAGTAGCATCGAAGGTATCTGATTGAGCGGGATTGTTGCCATCAGCAGTTTGTTTACGACGCAGAGTGGTATTCGGAGCCCACTTGCTAGTGTCGTTCGCTGCTCCAACACGATCGATAACGGTATCCCCATTTTTCAGGAAAAAACCGTCATCACTGGTCATGAACAGGTTGTTGTACTTATTACTGCTGTCATATGTGGAGATAACAACGGTGCCACCTTGAGCCGTAATATCATCACGAAACTCTTCGCTAGAACGACTGTTGACAATCACCATAGACGCGCCTGCGGCAAGCGTCTGACCAGTCAACAGTGGCTTAACATCAGCGTTAAGCAACTCGTTGTCATACTTACCGCCAGAGCGTTGGTAAGCAGTAATGTCAGTGGTAAAAGTAAAGGCATCAGAGCCTGTATTCGTGATCTCAACTGAGCCCACATTAGCATCGGAACTTTGGGTCATTTCGGTGATCAGCAGATCTTCAACGCCAGCGAAGGCGCCCATGCTGATGGTGCTGGCAATGGCCAGCGATAAGAAACTTTTCTTCATAGTAAACTCTATAAAATTGAATTCGTTACGGACTAGAAGTACATACGCGCATAAGCGTAGGCTGCTTCAGGGGCTTCGCCGACTCGACCTTCCAAAGAAAGCACGATGTCACGGGCAGGACGATAGTTGAAACCTAAACTCCCCCAACGGCGCTCTTTCCCATATTCAGGTGGCAGCTCGGAGTAGTCGTAGTTAGGACCGATCAGATCCCAGCCTTCGTATTCTTCGTGGTTTGCGGAGCCGATTATTTCCCAGTGCTCATTCAAGTCGTACTTGGCACTTACCGTTACACCTTGGTTGCGGAAGGTCTGATAATCTAGGTATACGTCACCGCTCTTACGTGTAGACAAGTCTTCATCTTCTATAAAGCCATTAAAGCCAATAGAAAAATCTTGCATCAGTTTCAGGCGTGCACCCAAACCTATCTGTTGCTGCTCACCATATTTACTGACGCCGTTGGAACCGCCGCGAGTTTCTAAGCCAACCACGACAGATAGCAGATCTGACATCCAGCCTACATATCCGTTAATGATGTCACCTTGTTGGGCACCACTCTTGTGTTCACCGTTATATGAGTAGGAAGTACCTAAAACAAGATGTTCAAACTTGGCTTGATACTTAACTGTATTCTCTTGGTCACCCGCTTCGCCGGTTTCAACGGACTTGTTGAAGGTGAAGTCGCCAAAATGGTCGTAATCGTCGAATGCTGTGTCGGTTAGACCCACCTCGAACCACTGCTGATCGGTTAAGAGATAGCCGATGTACAACTTGTCGATGGCCAGCTCAAACTCACCGTCTCCGCCAAGCCAGTTACGGCGTTGGTAGTCCAGTTCAAGACGATAAGTGAATTGTTCACGTTGACCCGTTACGCCCAAAGTTGCGAAGCTATCATCTACATAGCCCTTGGTATCGTAGAACTCATCGTGGTTGTATTCTGCATGAGTATCAAAATGCCCACCTACGCCCACTTCGCCATATAAGCGAACGTGGTCGCCTTGACTATCACCATCTAGCATTACAGCGCTCACTGAACCGGCACTAAACATAGTGACGATAGCGATTGCAATTATTGATTTGTTTAACATTGCTGTTACTTCCGATTAGTAATTTGTCAGCCCATAAATGAAGGCCAAACTCAAAATTAAAAATATTTATTAGTAAGTTCTTAAACTGCTAGCTGTTCAGGTAGGTGGAGAATTCGATGGCGAAATCGCCGATAGCTTTATTACATATTTCATACATTCAACCCCATTTTTATAATGATGCCGCTAATTT
Organism: Shewanella abyssi; assembly: GCF_023284025.1. Classification (GTDB taxonomy): domain Bacteria; phylum Pseudomonadota; class Gammaproteobacteria; order Enterobacterales; family Shewanellaceae; genus Shewanella; species Shewanella abyssi. The sequence goes on from NZ_JAKIKR010000023.1 coordinate 18,823, forward strand.
CTATTAACGTGCGCAGCGATTGTTGCAGAGTTTCATAACAAAAAAAAGAAGGTTACGTCACATTTGCTCAAGCTAACCAACTGAAATATATAGACAAATAGACGCACCAACGAACAGTGCTAACAAAGGTATCAAAAGTAGTACTTAAATCAGTGACTTAACAAGAAACAGTAGAATTCAAAACAGGAGCTGACAAAGAGTTACATATCACTAATTAATTTTAAAATTTTGGTCATCAAAACCAATCAAAAGATAAATTTCATGAAAAAACACTGCCGCGGAGTAGTTTCGTCGAATTCAGCTCACAAAAAAACGACCCTAAAGTCGTTAATTTCACTCGTTATTATCTTTTACCTGTCTCATTAGATATCGATTCAGAGGCCTAGCTAGCAGATGAATTCAAGACGCATTGATGGGGAAATAGCTTTGCTATGCAAGCACTCAGCTCCCTGTTAAAAGAATAAGTATTAGGTGGACTCGTTAACCAACTGCATGCAACTTCAATTGGTTTTGGTAAGGTTCTGCCCAACGTAATAACTCAACACGGTTACGTGCGTGGGTTTTTCTAAAAATAGATGAAATATGTGCCTTAACGGTGTGTTCACTTATGCACAATCCTTGAGCAATCTCTTTATTGCGAGCTCCACTAGAAACCTGTTGAATGATGGTTTTCTCTCGGCGGGTTAATAGCTTAAATGATTCCGAACCTTCGACGGATAACTGCAGAGGCGTGTCGATTTGACTCACTAACTGACGAAACACGCGGCTTATCAATGTTCTATTATACCAAAGTTCATCGGCTAGGACTTTTCGCAAGCCTGTAACCTGCAAGTCCATTCGCTGCTCTGCAAATAAAAGACCTCTGATCCCCAATAACAGCGCTGACTCTTCATCTAAAGAATCTACTATCACGTCATAAAGTGCGACGGGTACATGCTTAACCAGTTGTGATGCGACTAAAGGAATGCCGTTACAGTCGACTGCGGCACCTTGTTGCGAAATAAGATAGAAACTGCGTCTATTCGCGCTGGGCTCCAGCTGCTCAATGTCTGAAATCACTCGCGTCTTCAATCCAATTGACTCTGCAAGCATTGCTAGGTGGCAAGGTGCCGCCACTTGCTGAAGAAATACTACCTCATCGATACTATCCATATTATCCATCACTTCTCTCCCTGAAAAGTTTCACTTAAGTCCATTCAATATGCTGCCATTACATTTAAGAAAAAAACAATGCAATAAAAAGCAGACTAAGCCAGTCTACCTAGACTTGGCTTAGTAATAAAGTATGCGTGATGATAATTATCTTTAACAAACAATATAATTACTAATATTAACTCGTAATTCAGCATATTTGACTGATATTTGCAGCCTAACCTAGGATTTCAGCTTATACCTGCGATTTCAGCTTATTCGCGATCAATTTATTATGGTAGCGGCTCAATAATACTATCGCCGCTATCGCACCCACTAACGCCATTGCCATGTCAGATTGAGTATCCCAAACATAGCCTTGGGTACCGAGAAACGCTTCGGCATCTTCACCCGTCAGCTCAGCAACCCACCATTCAATAAGCTCATAAAATGCAGAGAATGCCAGCGCAAAACAAACAGCCAAAAAGTTGCACCAAGCGCCAATCTTGATAACACTTAAGCGGATAAATATTTCTCTAGCCAGAATAACCGGAATAAAACCTTGCGCAAGATGGCCAATTTTATCGTAGTTATTACGGCTGCTACCTGTCCATTCAGCTATCCAGTCAAACAGAGGTACTTCGGCATAGGTGTAATGCCCACCGATCATTAAGATCACACAATGAATAAGGATCAGCACATAAGCCAAGCTCGTTAATGGAAAACCTTTACGCGTAAAAGCCAGCAGTGGCAATGCAATTAATGCCGGTAAAACTTCTAAAAACCAAGTGAACTGATCTTTTGGCTCAATGGCTGACCAAAGCAGCACCACAAAATAGATCACTAGCCATGAAACGCTTTTAATCAAAATATCTCTCCCATATAAGATATTGTTCTAAATTTAGAATAAACACTTTAGCCATCTAGCCCTCTACACCGAGTAAAAAAAGTGCTACTTTGTTTGTTGATTGACAGTCTATACCGAAACTAGCCAAGCAGCAGAGTTTAGTCGTCTCTACTGTGATGTAAGGTATACAAAATACTAATAAACCAAAAGGGTACATAAATCATGGCGAAACACTCGCTGGACAAGGATAAGATTAAAATCCTGCTGTTGGAAGGCGTCCACCAATCTGCGGTAGATGTATTCGAACGAGCGGGTTATAGCAATATTGAGTATCACAAAGCAGCATTGAGCGAAGAGGCCCTAGTCACTTCGATTCAAGATGCGCATTTTGTCGGTATTCGCTCTCGTACCCAACTGACTGAAGCTGTATTAAATCAAGCTGAGAAATTGGTCGGTATTGGTTGTTTCTGTATCGGCACCAACCAAGTGAGTTTAGCTGCGGCTGAAAAACTTGGGGTGCCCGTCTTCAATGCGCCGTTCTCTAACACTCGAAGCGTAGCTGAATTAGTATTGGGGGAGATCATCATGTTGCTGCGCGGAATTCCTCAGCGCAACGCGATGGCTCATCGAGGCGGCTGGCTGAAAAGTGCTGCTGGAAGTTATGAAGCACGCGGAAAAACACTGGGTGTTATCGGCTACGGTCATATCGGTACTCAGCTCGGTATTCTTGCTGAAACCTTAGGCATGCGTGTTATCTTTTTCGACATTGAAGACAAGCTGCCTCTCGGGAATGCGCAGCAGGTACATTCAATGGAACAACTACTGTCGCTTGCTGATGTGGTCAGTTTACATGTACCAGAGACGCCGCACACCAAAGAGATGATTGCTCATGCAGAACTTGCTTGTATGCGCAAAGGCAGCATTTTGATTAACGCTTCACGCGGCACCGTTGTCGATATTGATGCATTAGCGGCTGCGCTCAAAGAGGAGCACCTTTCAGGTGCAGCAATTGACGTATTCCCTGTTGAACCAAAGTCGAATAACGATGAGTTTGTCAGCCCTCTGCGTGGGCTTGATAATGTGATATTGACGCCTCATGTTGGTGGTAGCACCGCTGAAGCACAAGAGAACATCGGCATCGAAGTGGCCGGTAAACTGGCTAAATACTCTGATAACGGCTCAACCATGACCGCTGTCAACTTTCCAGAGGTTTCACTAGCACAACACTCAGGGACTTCACGTTTATTGCATATTCACCGTAACAGACCTGGGATCCTGATTCAGATCAACTTGGCATTTGCAGAGAAAGGCATCAACATCGCGGCCCAGTATCTACAAACAACGGCTGAAATTGGTTACGTTGTGATGGAGGTCGACTCAGATAAAGCGGATGAAGCGCTCAGTGAAATGCAAGCAATTGAAGGCACCATTAGAACTCGACTGCTTCACTAAGTCAGTCTCTAACTAGCTGAAATCAATCTCAGCTGATCATATAAAGCCGTATAATATTAGATTGTACGGCTTTATACCCAAACGACCTCAAGATATTGGATTTAGCCTTTTTAGATGGTTTGGGGATTGTTTCAATAAACTTGCGGTATGTAACTTTTCGCAGCCAATGATTAGCGTTACAATCATCGCTCTTCTGGTTTAACTCTTGGACTTGCTCATGACCCTGTCAACTTCTCAGCCTAGCTGGCCTTTAAATGAACAACAGCCTTCTCTTATAGTGTCAACGCTATCTCATCTCGGTTTAATCTCAGTAACCGGTGAACAAGGACGCAGCTTTATACATGGTCAAGTCACTACTGATATCAGCTCACTAGAAGACAATCAATGGCGTTGGGGCGCACATTGCGATCCTAAAGGAAAGATGCTTGCCACCTTTAGAACCTTTGCCAAAGGCGACAGCCTATTTATGATGATGCCAAAGCAAACCTTGGCATTAGATCTACCACAGTTACAAAAATATGCCGTATTTAGCAAAGCTGAACTCAATGATGTCAGCGACAACTGGCTACTTATAGGTGTTGCCGGCGAACAAGCTGCAAGCTGGTTAACTGAGCAATTTGGCACATTAAACGATGAACTCACGCTCATCGACAATGGCATGATAATCCAAGATGCAGGCCGCTATATTGTCGCCATAGAGCAAGCAAGTGTAGCGGATTTCAATAAACTGACCGAAGCTGTCATGGTTGATGCAACAGCATGGCAAGAGCTAGAAATATTAGCGGGCTACCCCAATATCGGCGCTGCGCATAATGCTAAATTTGTGCCGCAAATGTGTAACCTACAAGCGCTCAATGGCATCAGCTTTAACAAAGGCTGCTACATGGGCCAAGAAACGATTGCTAGAATGAAGTACCGCGGTGGCAACAAGCGCGCACTCTATATTGTGTCGGGCAGTGTATCGGCTGAGTTAACCGTTGAAAGCCAATTAGAGATCGCCTTAGAAGATGGGGCAGGGTTTCGCCGCGCAGGTACCATCATTGAAAGTGTTCAACGGGATCAACAGCTTCTATTGACTGCTGTTTTAGCTAATGATACACCACTCGATGCAGCACTTAGAATAGCAGGAGATGACACATCACAACTCAGTATCATCGCTCTGCCTTATTCATTAGAAGAGAGTGATTAGACACTATAAACCATAAAAAAAAGGCGCTTTGTGCGCCTTTTTGCTCTCTATAAAAGCAGTTTTAGGTTTCATGATGCAGATCGCGGATCTTGGTGACTTCGTCCAAAATATGTTTAAAGTGCTCCACCAGTTCAGGGTCAAAATGTTTACCGGACTCACTCTCGATAAGCTTCATGGTATCGGCCACTGTCCAAGCTTTTTTATAGGGCCTGACGGAGGTCAATGCATCAAATACATCGGCAATTGCCACTATGCGACCTTCAATAGGAATATCGAATCCCGCTACGCCATTAGGATAGCCACTGCCATCCCATTTTTCGTGGTGACTAAGTGCGATACGCTTTGCCATTTCAAGTAATGGATCTTTATGGTCGCCTATGATTTCGGCGCCAATTTCGGCATGCAGCTGCATCTCTTTCCATTCCGGACCATCTAATTTAGCAGGCTTTTTCAAAATCGAATCGGGAGTACCAATTTTACCAATATCATGCATTGGCGCGGCGTTATAGATAAGCTCGCAGTACTTGTCTGGTAGGCCTGTTTTTATTGCTAACAAGCGCGCATAGTGGCTCATTCTCACCACATGCAAGCCAGTTTCATTGTCTTTATATTCTGCCGCTCGGCCAAGACGTCTGATAATCTCAAACCGAGTATCTTCAAGCTCCTTAGTACGCGCTTTCACTTCCTGTTCAAGCAGACGTTTTTGATCATAAAGTGCAAGGTGAGTTTTGACTCGAGCTTGCACCACGGGAGCACTTACAGGCTTGGTGATGTAATCAACAGCGCCCAGTGAAAAACCTTGGGTTTCATCAGCAGTATCTGCGAGTGCTGTGACAAAAATAACCGGTATATGGCAGGTCAGTGGATCTTTCTTTAAACGCTCACACACCTCATACCCATTCATCCCAGGCATCATCACATCAAGTAATATGATGTCTGGTGGATTTTTTTGCGCTAATACCAGCGCTTTGGGGCCATCAATGGCCACCTTAATCTTGTAGTCATTACTTAAGATCCCAACCAAAATATCAATGTTACCAGGGGTGTCGTCCACAACTAAAATGGTGGCTTTATCCATAAAGCAGAGCCTCCTTTTAGACCTAAATCACAACTGATTCATCAAGTATAGTCAGCTTTAAATCAGCTGGTGAGTTACACGAGTAAGCGCTTAATCTTTGTTGTTGAATTGTGTTGAAGATTGTCGAGACTTATCCACATGTAACTTAAATATATCCGGCCTAGAGTAGTGACCCGCTACGTCCAGTGCACGTTTGGAATTTGAGGCTAATTCAACATCAATATCCACCACCAAATAGCCCTTCTCTTTAAATAATGGCCCTGCTACGATCTCTCCTGTTGGCGACACCACAAGGGATCCCCCCGGATTAATCCATTCTTCATCAGCGGGGTACAGCTCATCTAAATGTGGAAAATCTTCGGGGAGATCTTTTCTTTCTAAAGCAACTCCACAAGATAAAACCCAACATTTTCCCTCCCTAGCGATATGCCGCATCGTGCCAATCCAATCCTCACCACTGTCGTAGGTTGGCGCAATATATATTTCAACGCCTTGTGAATAGAGAGAGTACCTCGCTAGTGGCATGTAGTTTTCCCAACAAATTAAGCTACCGATTCTACCGACCGGTGTATCGATAACATTCAGGCCATGGCCATCGCCAAAGCCCCATACCATACGCTCCGGATTAGTGGGCATGAGCTTACGATGAATATTGATAACTTGGCCTTGAGTATCGATCGTTATCGCTGAGTTATAAATTGTGGCTTGGCTATTGGCATTATCTCGTTCGTTGATCCCACAAACGACAGTAACGCAGTTATCTTTAGCGGCTGCGAGCATGGGTTTTAGCTCATCAGAAGACAGGTCGATCGCATTTTTAAGCAGCCGTACATGTAGCTCTTCACAGATCCCCCAGTCACCACCAGGTCTCAACCTCCATATCCAGGCAGGGTATCCAGATATAAACGCCTCCGGAAAAACGATAAGCTCAGCTCCTTTTGATGATACTAAGTTAATCAGATCTACGGCTTTCTCTATGGTTCGTTCTTTATCAAGAACATAAGGTGACTCTTGAATAATTGCGATTTTTTTCATGGCTTATTCACTTTTGTTGATAAAGACAGAGCAGTCATTAGCAATTATAGACTGCGCGTCATTACATGCTTGGGATAACAAAATGAAGTAAGGAAAGTACCCATGCAGGCTCTATAAATCGAAAATCCTTTTAATAAGCTCTGCCGCATCATCGAACTGATAGCTCTGGATCATTGCTACCGCTGGACTCATTTTGTGCCAAATATCAGCAGCCACTCGACCTTTGATCTCATCCATTTTGTCAACGGCGTCAGAGTCTGCATCTTCCAACATGCTTAACAGCACAGCCACGGCTTCTGTAAGCTCTATATCTGATAAAGTCTGCTTTGAGACACTTTGATTGCTTAATTCATTATGATTGGGAAGCTGTGACATCCATGCAGATATGGCATCACAAATAACTGCAATAAGTGTGGTTAATTCAGCTAATTCAGCGGCGACATCAGCGTCACTAGCAGCCATTAACTTAGTTTCGATTGCTTTAGCGACTTCAATTAACCTAGGGGCACATAAGTTACCAGACACCCCTTTTAAGGTGTGTGCATAGCGAATGGCATCATCTGTTTTACCTTGGCTTATTGCGAGCTCAATCTGCTCTGCCGTATGCATTTGGCTTGTATAGAAACGCTCAAAAATTCGCTTATAAAGCCGAACTGAATTCTGTACTAACTGTAAACCTTTATCGACGTCTAACTCCGTATGTTGTGGCCAAAATGGCACATCGCCTTCGGCTTTAGCGCCCGCTATTGTGGCATCTAACGGGGGCTGCTCTCCATCACCCAAATATGTCAGTAAAGTGGAATATAACAATGAAATCTCTATCGGTTTAGCAATATGGTCATTCATCCCCACACGCAGGCATATATCTTTATCTCCAGCCATTGCATTGGCTGTCATCGCTATCACTGGCAGTGCTGCAAATTCGGGTATTTTACGCAGTGCTTGGGTTGCTTGATAACCGTCCATAACCGGCATTTGACAATCCATTAGCACGAGATCGAATGGCTGACGTGCCAGTTTTTCTAATGCCACTTGACCATTTTCCGCTATCGATAAAACGATGCCAACTTGCTCCAGAAATTCAGTGGCAACTTCTTGGTTCATTTCGTTGTCTTCGACTAACAAGACGCGTTTACCTTTTAGCTGTGTCAATAACGCCTGACTGATATCTACACCCTTACGACGCACTGGCATAGTGCCGCTCTTGCCCAGCGATGACATGATGCCATCAAGCAAACGAGAGGCACTGATAGGCTTAGTAATATAGCCAGCGACATCCATATTATTGATTTGCTCGGTTAAATCAGTATTGGCATGGGCAGATACGATCAATATCTTCGGCGGGGTGTCACTGTTTTCAATGATCGCTGCGGATGCCTCTAAGCCATTCATCTCAGGCATTAACCAATCGATCAGCGCAAGTGGATATTGGGTGGTCTTACACCGCGTAACTGCTTGAGCACCACTTTTCACGGTGTCGACTTCAAAGCCCATACTTTCGAGGGTGGTACGCAAGATGTCACGTGCGGTTGCGTTGTCATCAGCGACTAATATGCGCATCCCCTCTAACTCTTCTCCCACTTTTAAGCGTTTATTGTCGGCAATTTTAAATTTAACGGTAAAGAAAAAGGTACTGCCGTTGCCAAACTGGCTTTCGACACCAATTTCACCCCCCATCAGCTCCACCAGCTGCTTACAGATAGCCAGACCCAGACCTGTACCGCCGTACTTTCGAGTGGTAGAAGTATCTGCCTGACTAAAGGATTTAAATAATTTACTGCGTTGTTCCTCCGTGAGACCGATGCCGTTATCACGAACGCTGAACTTAAGCACAATGTTTTCTTCAGCTTGCTCTAGCTGGCTAATAGACAGCAACACTTCGCCTTGTTCAGTAAATTTGATCGCATTATTCATCAAGTTTATCAACACTTGGCTCAAGCGTAGCGGGTCACCTTCTAGGTGCTGAGGAATATTTGGCGCCACCGCAAACAACAACTCTAGCTGCTTATCCGCCGCTTTAGCCGCAAACATATCGCTTAAGTCTTCCAGCATGGTGTCGAGCTGGAATGGCACTGCTTCAATGTCTAATTTGCCAGCCTCAATTTTTGAAAAATCTAAGATGTCATTAATAATTCCCAGTAATGATTTTGAGGCCCTATCTATTTTTTGCACATAATTTTGCTGTTTGTTATTGAGATCAGTTTGCAAACAGAGCTGCGACATACCTATGATGGCATTCATGGGTGTGCGGATTTCATGGGACATGTTAGCTAAAAAGTCACTCTTAGCTTTACTGGCTGCATCCGCAGAGTCTTTTGCCTGCTTTAACTCATCGGACAGCTGTTTTAGTGAGGTGATATCCGACATCGACAACACCGCAGAATTGATTTTACCGTGTTTATCATGCAAGCCAGTTAATGTCACATCCATCCACATCACATCAGCAGATTGACTCAACAGGCGGATGGTGGTGGTTATGCTACTGCCGCCATTCTCCATCAGCTCAACAAACATCGCTTTGGTTGCTTCACGGTCATCTGTGTGCTGATAGTCAAAGAAAGAGGTGCCGTTTAGTTCATCTGATGACAGCTTTATATAGTGGCTAAACTGCTCATTGCAATCTAAGATCCCACCGCGATCATCCACATTCACAATGCCGATCCCGGCGTTATCAAACAGGGCTCTAAAGTGAGCTTCGCGCTTAGCGAGCTCTCGGTCTATGTGCTTGCGCTCGGTGATATCCATCAAATAGCCGTTCCAAATAATACTGCCATCGGTTAATTGATTACCGTGTGCTCCAGCTTGCAACCAACGAATGCCCCCGGAAGGATGACGATAACGAAACTCTTCGGTCCAATTTAATCCTGATCCGCTAGTACCTGATAGCGCTTCTATAATATGCGTACGCTCGTCAGTGATAATGCAATCGGCAACCAGATCGAAATTATCAATAACTTGATCGCGATGAAAACCTAGCGTGGTAATACAGGCGCTTGATAAAAAAGTGAATTCACGATCGCGGTTTGCTCGCCAATGCAATTGATAAACAGTACTCGGTATTGACTCGGTTATGGTTTCTAACTGTTGCTGAGACTGGGCAATTTTCTCTTGTGCGGCTTTACTGGTGGTGATGTCATTGATACTGCCGTCAAACCAAAGAGCAACACCCTCAGCATCGTAGATAGCTTTGCCCTTTTCATGCACCCAACGAATACTTGAGTCACGATGCTTAATTCGATATTGCACTTCAAAGCTTTTTTGTTCGGCTAAAGCGGTTTCAATTGCAAGGTTAGCGGCGGCGAGATCCTCCGCAACAATCAAGCTGGCAAAGCTGCGTTTATTGTTCTCAATAAAATCTACTGCTGGATAACCACTAATATCACCAATATTATCGCTGATGTATTCCATCACCCAATTATCGTCAATTCGAGTGCGGTAAACGGCGCCTGGTATATTGGTCACCAGACCGCGGAAGCGGTTTTCACTGTCTTTAATCCGCCTAGCGATCGCTAACTCTTCGGTCATATCTCTGACCGAAGCAGCCACCTGCTGTACACCGTCAGCGCTAAGGGGCAACATGCCTAAACTGATTTCAACCGGAAACTCACAACCATCGGCTTTCAGTGCCATCAGATCCGATGTCATTCCAAGGCCCATTTTCCGATCTCGGCCTTCAGCAACAAACTTATGCCGCAAGCCAGCATGATGTGGTCGAACTGCAGCGGGGACGAGAGCATCAACCGACATCGTTAGCATCTGCGCTTCATCATAACCAAACAGTAACTGACATCGGCTATTGGTAAACACCAATTGCCCTGCCTCATCCACTATCAGCATCGCCTCTGGTGCTGATTCAAGTACCGCATTTGACCAAGCCGCTGCCGAAAACTGCTGCGTCACATCATTAAATAGCATTTCAACTGAGAGCAGATCTTGATTATCAGATAGCAATGGCTGCATAAAAACATCTAAGCGGCGTAATTTACCCGCCGCATCAAGCATCTCTATCTGGTGTGGTGGCACACTTTTACCCTGCAGTGCCTCATCCATATATTGCCAATTTTGATCATTAATCGGGTTGTCGGAAAACATCCGCTGGTACTTACGCTTTAATAATTCAGGGCTGACGCCAAGCACCTTCTCCACACCTGCACTGACTTGGGCGATTTGGCCATCAGGTTCAATGGAGCAGTAAAAAGATTTATCACTCATACCATCAATTAATTTGGCAAAACGGTTACCTCGAGAATCAAGCAAAGCTTGTTCGCGCTCCTCTAACACCTGTGCCATATCATTGAACTTATCCGTTAAGGTGATGAGCTCGCTCACAGCCCCTTTGGGCTTCTCAAGCCGCTTGGTTTCACCTGCGCCAAAAGCTGCTATACCAGCCTCTAACTCCTCGATTGGACGGGTTAATCTTCTGGCCGTCAGGTAACCCGTGAGTAATAACACTATTGAGATCAGCAGTAGATTTAATGCTAATGAAGAGAAACCGAGTAGGAATTTATTATACAGATGTTGCTCTTGGGTCATGATAATCACCCGCCAATTTAGGGCTGGTACCACCCCAACACTGGCCAAGAATGTGCCACCAGAGCTGTCTTCTATATGGCTATAACCGGGCTGCCCGCTATCTATTAACTCAATGAAAGCTTGGTTAACTGTAGACTGTGTTAACCATTTATCCTTACCTTTCTCAAGCAAAAGCGCTTGATTCACATGGTAAATGAGTTGACCTTTGTCATCGAAAATCACGATTCTTTGTGCTGCAATATTGACTATTTTAGGGAGAGTACTCAACGCCAGATCGACCGTCACGACCCCATCATAAGGCAGTACCTGACCAAACGGCTGCGAGTAGCTAATCATCAATGCATTGCCAGCACCTTCATCAAAGTAAGGGCTAGACCAGTAGCCATCGATATTATCTATCGCCTTACTCCACCATTCCCACGAACCATCGGTGTAATCATAACCATCGACGCCAATATCGATGATGTTAATCTTGCCATTGTCTCGATAAGCATAGGGGGCAAACAGTTCTCTCTCGCCAATGGATGTTTTTTGGAAGGCGATAGCGCCGCCATAAAAATCAGGATGTCGATCCAATCGGCGAGTTAAAATCGTTTTGAGTTTATCTTCATTATTGAGTAGCGACTGTGCATCAGCTTCACTCAATAGATCTGCAACCGAACGGGTATCATTTTGCGCGGAAAGTAGAAAAAAATGGATACGACGGGCTATCGTCTCAGCTTGTTTTTCTAGGTCGTCATAAATGTACTTCTCTTCAGCTTGGTAATTAAACCAAGCGTTAACACTGAATACAACGGCCATTATTGCAATTAAGGGGAATGCTATTTGCGATAAAATCCGGCTTCGAAAGGTGCGACGTCCGCTCATATCCATGATCCACAGTGCTATTAGTAAGGTTCAACACGCCATGTTCCATAGTGTAGACAAGACTAGCAGCCAATACCTAAAAAGAGAGCCATAAACTTTTGATTCAACCCAGTAAAGTAAGTGGTATCAACTTATTAAACCCGTGTTTATTGACTTAAAGGGTTTATGTTCACAGGTTCAAAATAGATGGTTTTAGCTACCAGTGGTATATCAGGGGTATAAATGCAACTTCGACGGGTATTCCTAGGTGATTGCGTGCTAGATTAGTAACAGCCAGACGAGATGGGCTAGGCCATGGAAATGATGTGCGGGGTCTATCAAGGAGCTGTAATGGGCAAAAGTATCGTGACGTTAACAGCGGTATCGAAAGGATTTAATGACGGCGATAAATATCACCAAGTGCTTGATGATATTAACCTACAACTTGAAAGTGCCGACACTGTCGCACTAACCGGCCCCAGTGGCTGCGGCAAGAGTACCTTGCTTAACATTATCGGTGGTTTTGAATTTATCGATAGTGGCACGCTCGCTCTATTTGAAAATGACACATCCCCTTGGCAAGACAAGCATTGGAGCCAGTTTAGACGTAGCCATCTAGGGGTGATTTTCCAACAATTCAACCTGCTCACTCCACTAAATGTAACAGACAATATCGCATTTTCGCTACGCCTTAATCGCCAGCAATGGTCGCCTTGGTGCGATCATTTAATCAAGCAGTTGGGCTTGGATGCGGTGAAACACCGTCATGTAGAAACCCTGTCAGGTGGCCAGCAACAACGAGTCGCTATCGCTCGAGCCTTAGCTCATCAACCCAAGTTGCTGTTAGCCGATGAACCCACTGGCAATCTAGATGAAAAAGCCGGTAGAGAGGTGATGCTGCTGCTGACCGAACTCGCTCGTGAGTCTAATACCAGCATACTCATGGTGACCCACAGCGCTGAATGTGCAGCATTTATGCAAAGACGCTGGCATTTGGAGCAAGGTCATATCAATGAGTAGCCAATTAGGGTTAACGGTTAGGTTGAGCCTTGCTGTTTTCGCACGGCATTACCTTAAAGCCCCTCTACAAGCTGGCGCTATTTTACTGGGTTTTATTTTAGCGGTAATGCTACTCATTGGTGTACGTGCCACTAACGAAAATGCGCTGCGCAGTTACTCCCAAGCCACCGAGCTTTTAAGCCAGCGAGCGCAACTTATTTTAACGCCTGTCGCTGGCGAAAAAGCCATCAACGAATCTGTCTATATACACCTTCGCCAAGCGGGTGTTACCCAATCATTAGCTGTGCTTAGCGGTACCGTTACCAATAGCCAGGGTCAACGCTGGGATATTCAAGCCAGCGATCTCATTGCCGCACTTTCAATACAGCACCACAGCAAAACTAATGAAATAGCAAAACCTGCAAAAATTTCAATGCTCTCAAAGGGTATTCCGTTAGCCAAACTGCTCTCCGGTCAGCCCTATATACTCATGAGTCAAAGCTTTGCCGATCAAGTCGCCCCCAAAGGCACTCTCGAACTTGAAGGCCAGATGCTATCAGTCATCTCAGTAGATGATGAATTCGGCCTCGGCAGTGCCATTTTAATGGATATATCTCTCGGTCAGCGTTTGCTGAACCAACCGGGCGAACTGAGTTACATCGCGCTTTTTGGTAACGCCAGTCAGTTAACCGCAAAAGTCACTCAACTCTTTAGCCAACAAAGCATTAAGCTGTTTGATGTAGCGCAGCAAGATGAGGGAGAAGGACTCACTAGTTTGACCCGCAGTTTTCATCTGAACCTCACGGCAATGAGTTTACTTGCCTTTGTGGTGGGACTTTTTATCGCTTATAACGGCGTACGTTATAGCCTGTTAAAACGACAAAAGTTACTAGTACAACTGCAACAGCAAGGTGTTCCGCAACGCGCCTTGTTAATCGCGCTTTTTGTTGAGCTACTGACCTTAGTCATCATAGGATCTGTGCTCGGTTTTATCTTAGGTTTACAATTAAGCCACTGGTTACAACCTATGATAGCGTTAACGCTGGAGCAGCTTTATGGTGCCAGACTGCTACCAGGGTTATGGCAATGGAGCTGGCTCTATCAAGCTATAGGGCTTACTTTTGTTGCCGCCATATGTGCTTGTTTACCGCTGTTTAACGCACTGGCCAAGCAGCCACTCGCACGCTGTAGCAGCCGTTTTGAGCAGCAACGCCATGCAGGTAAAACTCAGCGAGTATTGTTTTTGATAGCGATCGCTTTACTTGCGCTCGCCGCAGCCCTTTTCCCCTTTAGCCATGACTACCAACATAGCTTAATCCTACTGGGTTTAGTCACTGTTGCTATTCCTCTGTTACTGCCGTTATCACTGCAATTTTGCTTATCTATTGCCAAGCGCGTAAGCCGTAATGGCTTGTGGCAATATGCTGTCGCAGAGAGTCAGGAGCTTATTGCACCATTATCATTAGCGATGATGGCCATGTTACTGGCACTGACCGCCAATATATCGATGAACACCCTAGTCGGTAGTTTCGAGATCACCCTCAAGAATTGGTTGGACGCCCGCTTATATGCCGATATTTATATTCGGCCGCCTAATGACAAAATAGCAGCCACTCAAACACTGTTAGCCCAACAGCCTAAGGTCAGCGCCGTATATGGCCAATGGCTGCATAAAAGTCATTACCAAAATGTACCAGTAAGCCTAATGACCCGAGATGCGCACTCATTAAGAAACAGTAATCAAATGAAGGCCGAAATTGATAACTTATGGCCGTTATTCTTTGCCGGTGACGCCTTGATGATAAGTGAGCCAATGGCGATTAAGTATCGACTCAAGCTGGGCGATGTTATCTCACTGCCGGAATTTGAAAATGCTGCACTGGCACCTTTACCTATCGGCGCTATCTTTTACGATTATGGCAATCCGTTGGGGCAAGTGATTGTCAGCCAACATACGTGGCAGCAATTAGGGCTACAGACCCGCCCCACTAGTATCGCCGCCAGTTACACTGGAGAGATAGCGGAGCTCGAACAGATATTGCAGCAGCAAGTACCGCTGTCAGCGGCGCAGATGTATAACCAAACTAAGATAAAACAACGGGCGCTGGAGATTTTTAAACGTACGTTCTCGATAACCTTAGTGCTAAACAGCCTAACATTGATGGTTGCCGCCATTGGCTTGTTCAGCGCTTGTTTGATGCTCACTCAGGCACGGCAAGCCCCGCTGGCTCGACTATATGCACTCGGCGTCAGTCGTAATCAGCTACGCGGGCTAGTGTCACTGCAAATGTTATTAATCATATTGTTTACCTGTCTACTGGCATTACCCTCTGGTGCACTGCTTGGCTACCTGCTCATCAATAAAGTCACGCTGCAGGCTTTTGGTTGGAGTATCGCCATGGTATGGGACTGGCAAGCTTATTTTCGAGTGCTATTTATTGCGCTAGGCGCAAGTGCGTTGGCGGTGTTGCTACCGCTCTATTGGCAAACACGTAAGCCGCTCATCACTAGCTTGCAGCAGGAAGCATTATGAACAAAGTCTTACCTTGGGCGCTATTTATCAGCCTCATTACAACATTCATTAGCGCCTGCTCGCCAGCCCCTAAATCGTCAACGGGCATGGGGCAACTTCTTGATGGCAACACCCAAGGTTATAGCCCAGTGTCGCCCAATGTCAGTTTACAGTTTCCAGACGATCATATGGCCCACGATGATTTTAGGCAGGAGTGGTGGTATCTCACCGCCAACCTTGAAACAGAGTCAAAAGAGCAGATTGGATTGCAATGGACGCAATTTCGTATTGCACTGGCGCCACCGGCCAATCTCCAACCAATGGTTCAACAACAGCGCAATCCCGCTGTCGATAGCTCACTTTGGCAAACTGAGCAGCTTTATATGTCGCATACCGCCATCACTAGCCAGAGCAATCATCAAGCCGAGGAGAAGTGGTCTCGAGGTCATCAAAGCTTTGCGGGTACCCAAGCTGATCCGTTAACCATTCGCCAAGATGACTGGCAATGGGTCAGCCAAAGCAAACTACTATTTCCAGCCACATTAGCGGTCGCAAGCGAAGACTTTAGCTATCAGTTGCAGCTTGATACCGCAGCCCCGTTTCAGCTGCAGGGTGACAACGGCTATAGCGAGAAAAATGCCGCTGGCACGGTGGCTTCCTATTACTATAGCCAGCCATTTATCACGGTGACAGGCAGTCTCGTCAGAGATGGGAAAACGGATAGGGTCAGCGGACAGGCTTGGTTAGATCGAGAGTGGAGTTCGCAGTTCCTATCAAAAACGCAGCAAGGTTGGGATTGGTTTGCCATTAGACTCGATAGCAGCAGCACCTTAATGCTATTTCAACTTAGAGATGACAACGGCGAGCAAAGCGACTTTTACAGTGGTAGACGCATGTACCAAGATGGTCGTGGTCATAATATCAGTAATGAACAGATAACGATGACAGCAACAGCATGGCAGCAAACAGCATCGGGTCGATATCCGGTGCAATGGCACATTGAGATCCCATCAGAAAACATCGATATTAATACCACGCCGCTGAACAGCGACTCCAGCATGCCACTGTCTATCCCTTATTGGGAGGGTCCTATCCATATTAGCGGCACTCATACCGGAATGGGCTACATGGAACTCACAGGATATTGAGCGAAAAACATCGATCCCAGTCAAAATATCTCCCTCTCTACACCGAACGAGCGTCAGCTCAGTTACCCGTTAAACAAGAATAGTTATCATTAATCAAGCTTTTGAATATGTTCAATATTTAATGTAGCGCAAGCTAACATTCTATATGAACAAAAACCAATCAAGCTGCTAGTATTTATTGACAGAATTGAGAACTAGATCACCTAGAAAAAGTTGATCTTGGTCGATAAAAAAGCCCATTACCCCTTGTGAGGTATACCCACAATTTATATGAGGTCTAGACTCAATGTAAATCTTGGTAGGTCATCGCGTTTATGCAGATGTTATTTGCCAAAACGAAGAAGGTAGAAAGATGAGCAAAGAATTTCATATCACCAGCTTAGTCGTGCACGCCGCGTCTAAATCTGTTGCCGATATCAAGCAGCGCTTATCTGCGCTTGAAGGCGCCGAAATCCATGCTGTTACCGATGAAGGCAAGTTTGTGGTCACCTTAGAAGGTGAAACCCAACGCTCCATCCTCGATAACGTTGAAGCTATTAATGCCCTTGAAGGGGTTATTAATAGCAGCTTAATTTATCATCAAGTCGATTCCGAAGAACAAAAGAGTGAGGAACACCATGAGCATTAGCCGTCGCGAGTTTCTAAAAGCCAACGCAGCCGTTGCCGCCGCAACAGCCGTTGGTGCGACTCTGCCAGTGAAGATAGTCGAAGCTGCAGAGCAAAAAGATAGCATTAAGTGGGACAAAGCACCTTGTCGTTTTTGTGGCGTAGGTTGTAGTGTTCTTGTCGGTACAGATAATGGCAAAGTTGTTGCAACTAAAGGCGATCCAGAAAGCCCAGTCAACAAAGGCCTTAACTGTATTAAAGGCTATTTCTTATCGAAGATTATGTACGGTAAGGATCGTCTAACGACTCCGCTATTGCGCATGACTGATGGCAAATATGACAAAGAGGGTGAATTCACTCCAGTCAGCTGGGATACCGCACTAGACACCATGGCCGATAAGTGGAAACACACACTTAACACTAAAGGCCCTACCGCTGTAGGTATGTTTGGTTCAGGCCAGTGGACTATTTGGGAAGGCTATGCCGCCTCTAAACTTCACAAAGCCGGTTTCCTGACCAACAATATCGATCCTAACGCCCGTCACTGTATGGCTTCTGCTGTCGGTGGCTTTATGCGTACCTTCGGTATCGATGAGCCAATGGGTTGTTATGATGATCTTGAAGCCGCTGATGAATTCGTCCTATGGGGCGCAAACATGGCCGAGATGCACCCCATTTTATGGGCACGTCTGTCTGATCGCCGCTTAAGCAGCCCGACCAGCCGTGTACATGTTTTATCGACCTACCAAAACCGCAGCTTCGACCTAGCCGATAACGCCATGGTCTTTCGTCCTCAGTCTGATTTGGCGATCCTTAACTACATCGCTAACTACATCATTCAAAATGATGCAGTAAACAAAGACTTTGTCACCAAGCACACCAAGTTTGCCTTAGGTACCACCGATATCGGTTACGGTTTGCGTCCAGAGCATCCACTAGAGCAGAAAGCCAAGAACCCAGGTAACGGTAAGTCAGCGCCAATCAGCTTCGATGAGTACGCTAAGTTCGTTAGCACTTATACCCTAGAATACGCTGCAGAGATGAGTGGTGTTGAGCCAGAAAAACTCGAACTTATGGCCAAGGCTTATGCCGATCCAAAAGTGAAAGTAATGAGCTTGTGGACCATGGGTATTAACCAACACGTTCGTGGTGTTTGGGCTAACAATATGCTCTATAACATCCACTTACTCACAGGTAAAATCGCAACACCGGGTAACAGCCCATTCTCACTAACGGGTCAGCCATCAGCCTGTGGTACAGCACGTGAAGTCGGGACATTCTCACACCGCCTACCCGCAGACATGGTCGTTAAGAATCCTAAGCACCGTAAGAGAACCGAAGCGCTATGGCAGCTACCAGAAGGTACTATACCGCCAAAACCGGGTTACCACGCGGTATTGCAAACGCGTATGCTTAGAGATGGCAAGTTAAATTGTTATTGGAATATGTGTACCAACAACATGCAAGCAGGGGCGAATATCAACGAAGAGATCTACCCTGGTTTCCGTAACCCTGAAAACTTCATTGTGGTGTCAGATCCCTACCCAACCGTCACCGCAATGGCCGCTGATTTGATTCTACCCACCGCGATGTGGGTTGAGAAAGAGGGTGCTTACGGTAACGCCGAGCGTCGTACACACATGTGGCATCAACAAGTTAAGCCACCAGAAGGTGCTAAGTCAGACTTATGGCAGCTAATGGAGTTCTCTAAGCGCTTCAAGGTATCTGAAGTATGGCCTGCTGAGCTTATTGCTAAGAAACCTGAATATGCAGACAAGACACTTTTTGAAGTGTTATTTGCTAACGGCGTGGTTGACAAGTTCCCTGCGGATGAGTGTAAAGCGGACCTTAATGATGAGTCTGATGCATTTGGTTTCTACGTTCAAAAAGGCCTATTCGAAGAGTATGCCCAGTTTGGTCGCGGCCATGCACACGATCTAGCCCCATTCGATACTTACCATGAAAATCGCGGTGCACGCTGGCCTGTTATTGATGGTAAAGAAACGCTACGTCGTTTCGTTGAAGGCAGCGATCCGTATGTGAAAGCCGGTGAAGGCTTTAACTTCTACGGAAAGCCAGATGGTAAAGCGGTTATCTTTGCCCTGCCGTATGAGCCAGCAGCTGAAGAACCAAACGAAGAGTACGATATCTGGTTATCGACCGGCCGCGTGCTAGAGCATTGGCATACAGGTTCAATGACAGCTCGTGTACCTGAACTTTACCGCGCATATCCTGATGCACAGATTTTCATGCATCCAGAAGATGCTAAAGCTCGTGGCGTGAAGCGTGGCGACGAAGTGATTGTTGCCTCGCCTCGTGGTGAAGTTAAGACCCGAGTTGAAACTAAAGGCCGTAACAAGCCGCCAAGAGGCGTGGCATTTATGCCATTCTTCGATGCACGCCAGCTGGTCAACAAGTTGTTGCTAGACGCGACGGATCCTCTGTCAAAAGAGACCGATTTCAAGAAATGTCCAGTCAAAGTAACGAAAGCATAACTAGCCAATAAGCGGAGATAAACTGATGAAAAAATTATTGACTGCAGCTGCGTTAGTGATGGCGCTCAGCGCATGTTCAGGCCAGCAAGCAAATACGCCAGCAGAGCCTGTTAACATCAATTCACTTGGACAGTCTGCAATCACCGAAATACGGGCAGCGGACCCGGCAGCGACGTATCCTAAACGTGGAAAGTCGATTGAGCGTACTTTTGTACACCAACCACCGATGATCCCACATAAAGCGGGATATCCAATTACGTTAAAGAAAAACGGCTGTATGAGCTGCCATAGCCCAGCAAAAGCAAAACGGATGAAAGCGACTCAGATCGACCCGTCGCACCTACTTGCCGATGCTAAGTTAAACAATCAGTACTACAACTGTACTCAGTGTCATACGCCGCAAGCTGACAACAAGACAGAGCTAGTTGAGAGCGATTTTTCAACTCAGTAAGCCGTTGTCATAATGCAAAATCAAAAATGCCGCTCAAAAATCTGAGCGGTATTTTTTTATTCCTAACAATGACAGTGGCGGTGAATAAACCAGCGAAACAACGCACTTAGTGCCATACCACAGCAATCAGCCTGCTAAATAAGCCGCTTTCTCAATTTTGCCATTGAAATCTATCGGCAATAGCGTAAATTTAATAATAATATTTCCAATGAGAATCGATATATGAAGTCTGGAAAGCACGATGCACAGCTACTTAAGTTAGCAATGGAAATCGGTGTAGGTTACGCCAAGAAAAGAGGCTTTGACGATTTTGGTCAGGGTATTTCGCCTAAAGATAAAGTGGAATGTATTTACCGGTTACTGGTTAAAGACAACTTAATTCAAGCTTTATCAAAAGACAAAGAAGATGGCCCCAATATGAAGCACAAACTCGTGCTGTGGATCAGCCGTCAACTTCCTGATAATCATGAATTACTCAACTAATATACTGCGCAATAGAACCTGTCGCAGTTGTCGCGATGGGTTCTTTCATTAAACTCCATCAAAACCTCAAAAATAGTACAGCAGTGTTGGTCGATCAAGAATCTCTATTACTACTATTTACTATGAGCAAAACAGATCCTAAAAAACTGCGCCACTGTAAGTGGACAGCACTTCAGCAGAAGCACTTTATCATCACTAACATAGAGTTTGATGAGATAGGTGAAGTGACGCTATGTCAATTAGAAGCGCTGTTAACCCGCACTCAATATGATGTTAATTGGCGCGAGCTAACCGATGAGAGCTGTTAGAAGTCTGGCTTGAAGTGAGCGGTGATATTCCCTGACAATGCCCATCAAAACGACTTAGGTATTTTCATTAGTAGATTCTTTAACTGCGCACTGTTGCTCGCTAGTTTTAGTTTGTTTTTGTTGAGTGCAGTCTTGCTCAAGTGGCATTGCAGCTAAATAGAGTGCTTGGGCAAACAAACCTTGATATGACTTCATAATAACGACCTCAGAAAATGGGATTAGATGGCTGGATATGTGGTTGAGGTCAAAGTAATCCTGTTCGAACTATTAGTAAAATGAATAATAGCCATTAAGTACATTCCAAAAAAGCATGAACATCCAAATAAAGAACTTACACTGTTTTGTGACTCTTGTAGAAATGGGCAACTACACCCGTGCAGCAGAGAAGTTACACTTAACTCAGCCCACGTTGAGCAAGATGATCCAGCGGCTAGAGTCGCACTTAGAACAACCACTGTTGATCCGTAACAATCAAAAGGTGATCGCGACTGAAGCGGGTAGATTATTAGCCTGTAGCGCACAGCAGATTGTTGGTCAGTGGCATAGGTTACAAGAGGACATGAATCGTTTAAAGGGCTTGGAAACGGGTCAACTGCGCTTAGGTGTCTGTCCGATGATGGGAGAGATGATCATTAACCTGCTCTCAAACTATAGAAAGCGTTATCCTGGTATCGATGTCAGCATCCTTGAGCTAGGCGGTTTTGGTGCCGAGCAGGCGTTATTAAATGATAGCTTGGATCTGACGTTTACCGCGCTACCGACAACTCATACAGAAGAGTTTGATAGCCACAATTTACAAGGCTATCCTCTGCTGGCTTGCATCCCCAAAGACCATCCGTTAGCTGAAACTGAAGCATTAACTTGGGCCAACATAGAACCCTATCCGTTTATTCTTTATAACGATGATTTTTCACTGTCAAAACTGTTGCTACGCTTAAGCCGCAAAGCCAATGTCGAACTCAATATTGCCGCACAAAGTGGCCAATGGGATTTTATCGCTGCCATGGTTGCTGCAGAAATGGGCATCGCTATTTTACCGGAACCGATTTGTAATAAAGTCAGCTCAGATGCGTTTGTTTACCGGCCTCTAAACCCTTTTCTAACTTGGGATTTAGCCCTTATTTGGCGCAAGAACTTACCACTAACGGCAGCAGCTGAGAGTTTTATCGCCCTAAGCCAAGAACTGACTCCTAATATTGATAATGCTAGCAATGGTCAATCACAGAATTGAAAGGCAGGCTAGGCTGCAAAAGCGAAGCTGTTCTTTCCTTGTCGCTTAACTTGGTACATGGCTTTATCCGCGCGATCACAAATCTCTGCGAACTCGAGCTCTCCTTGATGAAGACAGATACCGATACTCAAACCTATCGAGATTTGACGATTTTCGAGTGTGATTGGTGCAGTGAAACAGGCCAGCACTCGCTGTGCTAGCGCTGATAATAATGCTCTGTCGCTTGAATTAACTAACAGCACAAACTCGTCTCCGCCTAAACGAGCAATCACCAGCGATTCGGCTACTTGCTGCCGCAATAGGTCTGCAATAAGCATAAGTAGGCTATCACCAAACTTATGACCATAGTGGTCGTTGATCACCTTGAAATCATCAAGGTCGATAAACAGTAACGCGCCACCAGCATGTTCTTGTATCTTTGACTGCTCATAGGCCTCTAGTAGCGCCTTACGGTTCAATAAACCGGTTAGAGGGTCTTTGTTGGCAAGTTCGGATAAACCCTGCTCATAGCGCTTCTCTTGAGTGATATCGATATGAGTTCCCATAATCCTTAGCGGCTGACCATCTTCATCAAACTCAACAATTCTGCCGCGATCTGACACCCAGCTAACGCTACCATCTTTGTGTAACATTCGATGAGTCACTTGGTAGGATTCTGTTTTTCCTTTGACATGATCGTCAAAGTTGGCGATAACCCAATCACGATCGTCTGGATGTAAGTTAGCTTTCCAGCTGTCGATATGAGCAGCAAGCTCATCAATGGTATACCCCAACAGTGAACCCCATTCCATATTGAACATGGTGAGGTTACCTGACGGTATATGTTGCTCCCACAAGCATAACCCTGTGCCGTCTAACGCCGCATTGAGCTTTTCTTCTAACACAGATTTGTGCCGCAGCAACTCAGCCTTGTCATTCCTAAGCTGCTTATTTTCTTGCTCTAGAGTAGCAAGCATCTCCTGCAGCTTGGCCAGTTCAATCTTGGTCTCATTCATTAACGACAATATTGAAGGGACTGCAAATAAGCTCCCCATCAATTGAATCCTCTAAGTTATACCAATGCCCTAAGCCAAAACTACTGCTATCGCGGGTTAAACACAAGTTTAGCAATACTATTGACTGATAAGTGACAAAATTAGCCCATAAAAATACCCACGCTAGGTGGGTATTTATAGGGCTATTTAATGCAAAAACAACAGACTAGAATGAGTACGTTGTTTTACATTCAATAGTTACCCTACTGGCGATATCACAAACAGTAATTCACCTTGTGAAATCTGCTGAGCATTACTATTAAGAATACGCTCAATACGGTACTGCTGATCTTCAGGATATAGCACAGCATTCTTGCGGTTAAAGCCGGCAAGCGTTACTTGCGAGAACATCTTCATAGCTTCTGTAAGCGCTAAAGTCTGATTTACTGTAACAATGTCGCCTTCTTTAACGAAGTCTGCTTCACCAGGTGCTGGAGAGGTATAGAAGATACCTGCGCCCTGCGCCATCACCTTAAGTTCATTACTTTCGCCAACGCGTAGTGATTCAGTATCAACACCAACCGTTTCTGCCGCCGCTTCCATCTCGGCGATAAGCTCAGGAATATCAAGCTCAGCCATAAAGCGCGGCAAGTAGTTAGTATCGTAAACGCCTTCATTGAAGGTGCCATCTTTAAGGATACGGGTTAACAATGGAATGTTAGACGCGATGCCCTTAATCACCACTTCGTTTGCAAGGTAGTCATGCAGCTTGTTGATGACATCTTCACGGCTTTCACCACGGCAGATGATCTGTGCAATCAAGCTATCGTAGTAAGGAGATACCTCTTTACCTTCACCCGCAATAGAGATGATTTCAATATCATCACGCTCTGGCATCTTGTATTCAGTGATAAGACCAGGATTGGGTAGCAACTGCAATATGCCATTGCTATCAAGCGCCGCTTTTTCAGCCGTTACACGTACTTCCATCGCATAACCAATGCTCTGCGGCTCGAGATCTGCGATTGAACGACCGGCTGCAATATCAAAACCAGCACTGACAATATCGATACCAGATGTGGCTTCGGTTACTGGATGCTCAACTTGCAGACGGGTGTTCATCTCCATAAAGTAGACTTCGTTGGCGTCTAAGTTATAGATGAACTCGACGGTACCTGCGCCCATATAATCGGTTGCATCACCTAATAAGCGCGTATATTCCAACACTCTCTCTTTAAGCTCTGCTGGCAACATGGTTGAACCAGATTCTTCAACCACTTTCTGGTTGTTACGCTGTACAGAGCAATCACGTAGACCAAGTACCTTAGTGTTACCGAACTGGTCACGAAGCAGTTGCACTTCGATGTGACGTAGCGAAGTCACGTATTTCTCTAGGTATAGATCACCGTTAGCAAATGCTGCGGCCGCTTCTGTAGAGGTCTTTTGGAATAGTTCAATCATGTCTTCAGGACGTTCAACAACCTGAATACCTTTACCACCACCACCTTGTACCGCTTTAAGCAATACAGGATAACCAATTTCAGTAGCAACGTTTACCGCTTGCTCTGCATTGGTCAAAATACCGTGGCTACCAGGCACTACAGGGACGCCTTGCTCTTGGGATGTCTTAATCGCATTCGACTTGTTACCCATGGTCGTCATGCTGTGAACACTCGGGCCGACGAAGTTAATGCCGTTGTTCACACAAAGCGCCGCAAACTGCGGGCTTTCTGATAAGAAACCAATACCTGGGTGCAATGCATCCACGTTTTCGTACTCAGCGACTTTAAGCACTGAGTAGGCGTTTAGGTAACTTTCATCAGAGGTGTTACCACCGATACAAACCAGTTTGTCGTTGGCTTTTAGCATGTCTGCTGGTACTGATGTCATATCAGGATCAGAGGCAACCAGTACCACGTCGATATTGTTGTCATGTGCCTTACGGATAAGCTTAACCGCGGTACAACCACGAGCATGAATCAGTACTTTATTGATTGGCTTCATTAGCGCGCGAGGATCGTTTTGCACAATCTCTTCATCTTCAACAGACATTTCCGGCACCAGTGTCGACAGCGCATTGCCAATAATGGTTTCAATCTTACCCGTCGGCTTAGGCATCAAGGGATCGATACTGCTTAACTGGTCATCCAACGTGGTAGTGAATGGATTCTCAACGAGGCCGTTCATCGCGCCAGGTACTTTCGATAAATAGTTAGACAGTGTCGCCGTCGATGGCAAATATGCCGGTACCACCATTTGACCCGCAAATGGCATGTTAGTGCCAGACAGGTAGTAGGTCTGCACTAGTGGGTGAGTCACGAAGCTCGCCTGTGCGCCACCGGTACAGTCACCATAACCAAACATCAATACTGGCAATTCGTTATCACGAATAAAGCGGGTAATGCGGTCGTTAACCACCGCCATTGAGAATAGTGCTGCTGCACCTTCTTTAGTCTGCATGCCGCCAGAGCTAATAAAGCAGATAACCGGCAGTTTGCGTTTAGCACACTCAATCAATAACGCGCTGAACTTTTCAGCGGCCGCCATATCGAATGCACCCGCTTGGAATGCCGTATTTGATACCGCTACACCGACCCGCATTGGCTTGCCGTCTCTGTCGAAATCAGCAAGACCGGTAATTAAGCCACAAGGACGGATCCCCTTGTCGATTGCATCTTCAATCGACAGGCGGAAACCGGGGAAGTTAAGCAAGTTAGCTGACATTTTATCGCCGTTAAGCTCTTCAAACTGAGTGAAGAACTTATCGACAATCGCATCCCATCCCATTTTACCTTTGCGCTTTTCATCGCGAAGGACCTTTTGGATCAGCAGATCTTGGTAACCCATGGTCAAACGGTTCCAGAAGTCTTTACGACGACCGATGCGCACTGGGTTAATGGCGCCAGTGTATTCACTGCTTTCCTCTTCACTGTCGAAATACTCAGGCAGTAGACGCTCGAAGAAGTAAGTCAAAATAACAAATAGACTGTCGTTCAGTTGTGGAAAACCAACACTCTTCCACTGCTCGGTACGCGTCAGCAGCTCAGCACGGTTTGACTGCGACATAAAAAACTTCAGCCACTTGTAGAATTTAGTCTTATCGTTGGCAACATCTTGGGTAGACAGTGCTCTATCGATTGAATCGTGTAGCAAGTTATCCACTGAACTACGCGATAAGCTCTTAGACATCATCGCCTCTTTCGCGATAGAGGCTAGGTTGCCGACAACGTTGTCATACAGAGCGTTGAATACCAAGATGTTATGACATTGCCAGATGAAATCTTCACGCAGCTCATCATGGACAATAATATCGAGGACAGTCAGTTGATTGAGCTCAGGCCAATCCGCTTGGGTCACTTCTGATGGCAAGGTCTCAAGGTAGCTAATCAGCCCCTTAAAGTTGTTTTCAGCATTGCCTTTCCAGCGGTGAAACAGCGACCAACTGATGTTAAAAATAAGTGCTTTACGTGCTTTCTTATAGTTCTCTTTTGGCTCACCCAAAATCAACCGAGTTAACATGTTTCGTTCGGTAGAAACATCATCACGCTTAGCAATGAAGTTGCCCCAAAGCTTGTTCAACTCTTCGTCATAAACAAGTTTGTCAGGGTTTGATAACCAAGACTGGAATACCTTGTCTTGCTCTTGCTGAATACGCGCCAACAAGTCACCTTCAGGTACGCTAACTTTAGAGAGGCGACCATACTGCTCTTGCGAGATTGAATGGATACGGCTACGCAGCGTTAGGTAACGCAAGTAACGGTAAGCACTACCAAACAAGTTCAAGTGCATGGTTGGGTTGTTGGCAACTGCCAGCTCAGCATTCTCTTCAAGTGCGGCCAAGTTGGTAGACGGGGCTAAGAAACGCGTTAGACTGCGATCATAATGTGCACGTAAATCTTCTGATTCGCGCACAAACTGTACCGCGGCTTTTTCAACAGCTTCAACACTACTAATAATCGCACGGCGTAAATTATGCTGACGCTCATCTCTGTCTGTCGGCGAGAAATCAACAATGCCATCAATGCAGCCTGAGGTGTAAAGCTCTTCTGGTGATACACCGACAGACTTAGCACACTCCTGCCAAGACAAGTTGTACTTGCGCGCAATGCTTTGCAAACCTTGTGGCTGAATCGTGTTGAAGATACCGTCACGTAGCGACAATAAAATGTTTGCCGCAGCCAGTGGAATAGCACCACCAGAGTAACCGGCACCGATCACGATACCGACTGTTGGCACATCAACATTGGCGCTCTCTGCAATCGCTTTAGAGATTGAATGAGCTTGGTTTTGGCTGTTTGCCACTTCACCGGCATCGGCACCAGGAGTGTCGATAAGGTAAATAATAGGCATAGACAATTCGGCAAAATGACGAATCGCTTTAGCGCATGCTAAGTGATGCTCAGGCATCCATGCACCGTTAGCTGTGGTGCGTTCTTGGGCAATAAAACCGATACGGCGAGTACGAGAACCAAAATTCAGTTCAATCTCTGCACTATAAAAAGGGCCGATGTGGGTTTCGGTAATAAGCTTACCTTTAAGGTCCGCAATCA
Source organism: Shewanella abyssi (assembly GCF_023284025.1). Taxonomy (GTDB): domain Bacteria; phylum Pseudomonadota; class Gammaproteobacteria; order Enterobacterales; family Shewanellaceae; genus Shewanella; species Shewanella abyssi. Next base: position 46,691 of record NZ_JAKIKR010000023.1, read on the forward strand.
TGCGCTTAGCGCCTGGGCGGTTTTTGTCTTGCGTTGGTTGGATCACCTTAGTGACATAACCATCGACGTCTAATCCAGCAAGATCTTTAAGATTCACTTGGATTTCGTCATCACCAAGAAGACCTTTGATCTCCTCAGATAGTGTCTGTTTACTGTGCTCAGGAAACAGAGAAAAGTCTTTAGCCAAATGCTCAGCTTTTAAAAAAAGCGGGTCGGCTGTTTGGGCTTGAGTCATGTTAGCGGGCTGATTTTTGCTGGTCATCGAAAGATCCTCTGCGTTTAGCCTCTGAAATTTTTAGCCCGTAAATATAACTTTGTTATCAGGTCAATTGCTATTAAACTGCAATAGACGCTTTGTTCCATTTTTGAGACAGTGAAGATAACATGCCAGATTTAAACGGTATGATGCTGTTTGCAGCGGTAGTTAGAGCTAAAGGGTTCTCACAAGCCGCACGCGAAATAGGCATGCCAAAATCAACCATAAGTCGTAAGGTTGCCCAGCTTGAAGAGCAGCTAGGGGTTCGGCTTTTGCAGCGAGATACCCGTAATCTGAGCTTAACTCAGGTTGGCGCGCTGTTTTTTCAGCATTGCACCAGTATAAGCGATGAAATAGAAGCTGCCAAAGCTACCATCGAAAACACTCACAATGATGTGTCGGGATCGTTGCGCGTTGCTATACCCGTTTCTTTCAGCCAGGAGCTGATAGCAAACCTTTGTAGCGGCTTTATGCGTCTGTACCCTAACGTAGAACTCGACGTGCAATTTACTGATAACGACGTTGGACTCGTGGGTGAAGGCTACGATATCGCGATTAAATACGGCCCACTGCAATCAAGCGACTTAGTGGCGAGATTGCTCTTTGAACGGCAACCCATATTAGTCGCAAGCCCGAGCTACTTAAAGACTCACGGTACCCCCGCCAATCCACAAGAGTTGGCCACCCACAGCGGTATATTGTTAGGCACTTCACGCTCAGCTCCCATTTGGCCTTTAGGCAAAGGCGCTCGAAAAACCATGGTCAACTTTAAGCGTAAGGTCAGGGTGAACAGTGCGGTGATGGTCAAACAGTTTGTCATGGATGATTTTGGTATCGCCATGCTATCCAACTCTGTGTGTAAAAATGAGCTCGCCAGTGGCTCACTGGTGCCCATTTTACAAGAGTGGCCAATGGAAGCCTTTAAAGTGTATGGGGTTTACTCAAGCCGTCGTCAGCTGGCGACCAATATCAGCGTCTTCTTAGACTTTTTCCATAAACGCTTTACCAATCAAGAGTCTTTGCAATCGTTGATGGGCTAGCTTGAGCTAAAATGCATTAAATAACCTGCTCTGCTTGGAGGATCTGTTTCATTATCTTTTGCCTAAGGTGAGCTTGTTGCATGTTGGCAAGATCTAGATTTAGTGCAAAGAAGACAGTACTGTCATCTTGCTCAATCCAACCTACCCACCAGCCAATATACGCTTCCCCCTTATTACCAAAGCCTGTCTTGGCATAGATAGCATAATGGTCAGCTGACTCGGTTAACATGACCTGCTGCATTATCTGCTGTGAGCGTGGGCTTAACGGCAATGTTTCAGCATGCAATCGCTGCAAGAATTGAATCTGCTTTATAGCGCTGACTCGCAGGCCACCCTCCAGCCAAAAACTATCGAGATCGCCGCCCATCGTTGCATTACCATAATCTAAGCTCACCAACATGTTGGCCATGCGCTGCTTACCGATATCAGCAGCAATCTGCTGAAATATTGGCACCACTGAGTATTTAAATGCGCTAGAGAAGGTATGATCTTGGTTCCAAGCTTTAAAAGAGTGTTGCTGCTGATCCCATAGGTATTGGTCTTCTGCATCATTCACTACTCCCAATTCCAGCGCAATCAAACCATTGGCGATTTTAAAAGTAGAAGCCGGAATGAATCCCGTTTGTGCCCTTAACAGATCATTGGTTAATAACTGCTGTTTTTCAGGGTTAAATAACACCACTACGCCATTAACATTATTGCTGCGGAATATAGCGTCCCACCCCCTAGTTTGCATCGGCTCGATCATAGCTGAACCTAGCAGCACTTCGTTAGACCTCTCATCTTTAGCGTCGACGATTAAGGCCATTGCAGCCAGTACAATCAACAATCCCAGTAAAAATACCCTAACCATCTATCTGCCCATCCCTTTATTCGGTCAATACTTGGCACTTTATGAACATTATCATTGCAGCGCCATCATGTTTATTATCATAGCGGTTTAGCGTGCTAACTTTATGGCGATATCGGGATCAATTGTGGCCAAAAAATGGCAATATGACGCTCGGCGTCTAAGCTCTTTCGTCGCTTTCAATGCAACTCACGCTAAGGCATACTTATACCAATTGCACTTAGTATTTAGTCAATTCAGAAGCGCTCAAGCTTTTCAATTCGATACGCATTGACGAGATAATGGTTATTCCCTTGCGAGCCAATGCAAAGCAGAAGTGGAATGCCTGAGAATGTTGATTTTAAAGGTTACTTATAATAAGAAAGGATATTGCAATGAGAACACCTAGCATGGCATTAATGGCAACAGCGCTATTAGTCGGTCTTACTTCAGCTTCCGCTAATGCCAAACTTGATGTTGAAGAGGCTCGACTGCCAGTCGCCACTGCAGCCATGCCAGAAGTGGTTAAACGTTATCAAGCATTCGTCACTAACCTATCTGAAAAATATGCCCAGCACTCTGATGAGCTGAAAATCACCCAAATGGTGGCACATCAAGGCTTACGCCTATGGCAGCAAGCGGTAAGAGATGTGCAATCAGGTCATTTAGACGATCGCTCCCTCTATTGGAATCGTCTTGCTATGCGTGACTTATTAAAGACGCAAAATCCAAATTTCAACATAGCCCCATGGCAGCGAGATATTCTTATTAAAGCGGTCGAAAAATCCTCCCGTGGCTTGAGTGATATCCAGTTCAAAGATGATGCCGAAATTAAAATATTACTCACCGGTTTCGATCCCTTCTTCCTCGACCGTCATATCGACCAGAGCAATCCGTCAGGATTAGTTGCCTTAGCGCTTGATGGTTACCGCTTTAGCGTCAATGGCGAACAGGTCCAGATAGAAACAGTGATGATCCCCGTGCGATTCGCCGACTTCGATGATGGATTAATTGAATCGATACTCACCCCCATTTATCGTGACAACAGTGTCGATATGATTTTTACCGTCAGCATGGGCCGAGATGAATTTGATATAGAGCGCTTTCCTGGCCGCAATCGCAGCGCGGCCGCCCCCGATAACCTTAATGTATTAACCGGCGCCAACAAGCAAGCTCCTATTGCGCCATTGTTTAATGGTGGCACGCTCAATGGCCCAGAATTTGTTGAGTTTTCCCTGCCGATAGCAGCAATGCAAACCGTTGAAGGCCCATGGAAAGTTAACGACAATCATACCGTTGCAACCCTAGCTAAAGGCGAGTTTCAAGCCAAGTCATTAGCCGAGCTGCAAAGTGCAACATCGGTTGCAGGCTCAGGCGGTGGCTATCTCTCCAATGAGATATCTTACCGCGCTATATTGCTGCAAAAGCAGTTCAATAGCCGCATCCCTGTAGGCCATATTCATACCCCACGTATCGCGGCTTACGACGTTAAAGTCGAGCATGATATTGTTGAGCAAGTACGCGCTATGGTAGAGCTTGCGACGACGACGCTATAACCATTTCTGGTGTGGCACTTCTGACTCAGGTAACATTGATGAGCTCGCAATTCGCGAGTTCATCAACCGTGAGTTACCGATTCAATGTTCAAAACGCTTAACCCTTTCAAGTCTAAGCTGATGTTAGCTGCAAAAGCTATCGACCATCCGCCGGTGACTTTTGCCGATCCGCTGCAACAGAGTATCGCTAGCCAAGTAGAACACTGTTATCAGCTGGCAGAAACTCACTTAGGACAAAAATTCCCTCGCCCCGAGATCAACTTTAAACTGCGTGGTAAGAGCGCTGGTACGGCGCATTTACAACTCAATAAGCTGCGTTTTAACCCACTGCTGCTAAAAGACAACCAACAAGCTTTTATTGATGATGTTGTGCCACATGAGATCTGCCATCTGTTGAGCTTTCAACTCTACGGCAGAGTGAAACCCCACGGCGTTCATTGGCAACGTTTAATGCGGCAGCTTTATCATCGCCAACCTCGCACCACTCACAGCTTTAATACCCAATCTGTTGAGGGTAAAACCTACGAATATCTTTGTGGTTGTGGCAGCGTTAATCTCAGCATTCGCCGTCACAACAAAGTACTACGGGGCGAGACTCAGTATCGTTGCCGAAAATGTGGTCACAATCTACGTTCATCAACGGAAAAGTAAGCCCGCCAAGTTCGAACTGCATTGCCCCAAGCCCCAGCCTCCCTTACAATCTTCTCAAACGAGCATACGTTTCGTTAAGCAAATTAATTTCAGGGATTTCGTTTGAGAGCAACGTTACTCAAAACGCTCACATTGGCGTTTAGTATTATGTGGCTCATGCCACAATTTAGCTATGCCTTAGCTAAACACCCAACCAGTTTCAGCCAAGCTAAAAGACTGGCGAAAGAACTCTATATAGAGTCACTGCCTATCACCAGTTTCTATTGTGGTTGTGACATTACGATTGAAGGTAAAAAATGGCGCACGGATTTAAGTCGTTGTGGCTATCAAGTGCGTAAGCAGCAAAAAAGAGCGGCGAGAATAGAGTGGGAACATATCGTTCCCGCGTGGGAGTTTGGCCATCAACGTCAGTGCTGGCAGCAAGGCGGCCGCAAAAACTGTGGCAAGAACGACCAACTGTTTAAAAAGATGGAATCCGATCTGCACAACTTAGTGCCCGCCATTGGTGAAGTTAATGGCGATCGCAGTAACTATCGATTTAGTCAGTGGAACGCCAAACCTGAGCAGTACGGCCTGTGTGAAATGAGCGTTGATTTTAAGGGCCGCAAAGCCGAGCCACCCAGTTACACTCGTGGCAGAATTGCTCGCACCTACCTTTACATGCAAAGCGCTTATGCTTTGCAAATATCCACTAGCCAATTAAAGTTATTTAAAGCATGGGATAAAAGCTATCCAGTTGATACTATTGAGTGCAAGCGAGATCAAGAAATTGCCAAGGTACAAGGTAATCACAACACCCTTGTGCAAGCTCAATGTCAGCAGCTAGTCTCAGCAACAAACATCGCAGAATAAGGCAAAACCGTACCATGAGAGTACCAAGAATTTACCAGGCCTCTTCACTGGCTATTGAAGAAACAGTATCACTTCACGAGGAAGCAGCCGGACACGTCGGCCGCGTACTAAGAATGGCAGCGGGTGATCATGTCTGTTTATTTAACGGCGATGGTAATAATTATTTAGCAGAGATCGTCAGCGCCAGTAAGAAAAATGTCGCGGTGAAGGTCTTATCCTGTGAAAGTAATGACAGTGAATCACCACTTCACCTGCATTTAGGTCAGGTGATTTCACGCGGTGACAGAATGGACTTTACCATTCAAAAATCTGTCGAACTGGGTGTGAATACCATTACCCCGCTGTTTTCAGAGCGCTGTGGAGTCAAGCTCAGCGGCGAACGTTTAGAGAAAAAAATCCAGCAATGGCAAAAAATCGTTGTTAGCGCCTGTGAGCAATCAGGCCGCAGTGTGGTACCCGTGATCCGCCCTGCAATGCAGCTTATCGATTGGTGTGCAGAGGAGACAACGTCGCTTAAACTTAATCTTCACCCGCGAGCATCTTACGGTGTTAACGGTTTAAGTCTGCCCAACAATAGAGTAAGACTAGTGATTGGTCCTGAAGGCGGCTTATCGGCCACTGAAATTACTATGACGGAAACACACAAGTTTACCGATGTACTGCTCGGCCCAAGAGTATTACGCACCGAAACTGCAGCACTTACTACAATCAGTGCCTTGCAGCTTAAATTTGGCGATATTGGATAATGCTATTAACAGCTATCAGCGATTATTTAATCGTCATATCTCGAATAAAACGCTATACGTTTAAGGGTGTTTGACTAGAAAAATGCTGATCATGCCCCCATGTTAGTTGCAGAAACGAAAGAATAAGGAACACGCTCGATGATAAAACTCGGTATCGTGATGGACCCCATCAGCGACATAAACATCAAAAAAGATTCTAGCTTCGCCATGTTAATGGCGGCGCAGTCCCGTGGTTATCAGCTGTTTTACATGGAGATGAACGATTTAGCCATGGTGAATGGCCAAGCAATGGCCACCATGCGTGCACTCACGGTAAAAGAAGATCCCCAGGACTTTTATCAGCTAGCAGAAGCGATTGATACACCACTAGCCGACCTAGACGTTATTCTAATGCGTAAAGATCCGCCGTTCGATACTGAGTTCATTTACGCCACTTATATGCTTGAACGCGCTGAAGAGCAAGGCGTGCTTATCGTCAATAAGCCACAAAGCTTACGTGATGCCAACGAGAAACTGTTTACCGCCTGGTTCTCTGAGTTCACTCCAGAAACCGTGGTTACCCGTGATGAGCAGCGCATTCGCGCTTTCCACAAAGAGCAAGGCGACATCATTCTAAAACCACTCGACGGCATGGGTGGCAGCTCTATTTTCAGAGTTAAAAAGGATGATCCAAACCTTGGGGTGATTATCGAAACCCTGACTAATGAAGGCCAGCAGTATGCAATGGTACAAGCTTTCATTCCCGATATTACCGCAGGTGACAAACGCATTTTAGTGGTCGACGGTGAACCTGTGCCTTATTCATTAGCCCGTATTCCGCAAAAAGGCGAAACCCGAGGCAACTTGGCCGCTGGCGGTCGCGGTGTCGCCCAGCCACTATCAGAATCCGATTGGCATATTGCCCGCACTATTGGTCCTGAACTCAAAAAGCGTGGGCTGATTTTTGTTGGACTTGACGTTATCGGCGACAAGCTTACCGAGATAAATGTCACAAGCCCAACCTGTATTAAAGAGATAGAAGCCGCTTTTGATGTGGATATCACCGGTATGTTGATGGATTCTATTGAAGCTAGAATCAATAAATAACCTGTCCAAGGACTCGGTATGACTTTTAGAAACACCTTTACTTGGGTCCTTAGTGCCCTTGCTGTATTACCACTTTATGCCTCCGCGAATATCGATATTCAACAGGCGCCGTCACGGCCGAAGAATATGATCATCATGGTTGGTGACGGCATGGGGCCGGCTTACACCAGTGCTTATCGTTATTTTCAGGACAACCCTGATACCGAAGAGATTGAGCAAACCGTGTTTGATCGCTTACTCGTAGGTATGGCATCAACTTACCCAGCAAGAGAAAGCGGTTATGTCACCGATTCTGCTGCATCAGCGACAGCACTCGCCACAGGCGTTAAAAGCTATAATGGTGCTATCTCTGTCGACATCAATAAGCGCCCTTTGACCACCATCATGCAGATGGCAAAAGCGCGCGGTATGTCTACCGGCGTAGCGGTTACATCTCAAGTTAACCATGCCACTCCAGCGGCCTTTTTAACCCACAACGAAAGCCGCCGAAATTACCAAGCTATTGCTGCAGATATGCTTAAATCTGATGCGGACGTTATCCTAGGCGGTGGGCAAAAGTACTTCTCTGAAGCACTGTTAAACCAATTTAGTGCTAAAGGTTACCAACACATTACTGAGCTCACGCAGCTCGACAGTATTACCAAGCCTAAAGTGCTCGGACTCTTTGCTGACGTTCAACTGCCGTGGGTGATCGATGATAGCGACGCCAATACCTTAAGTAAGCTAACGCAAAAGTCACTCGAACTACTCTCTCAAAATGAAAAAGGCTTTGTGTTACTGGTTGAGGGCAGCTTGATCGACTGGGCTGGGCACAACAATGATATCGCCACCGCAATGGCTGAAATGCACGGTTTTGCCAATGCCATCGAAGTGGTTGAGCAGTATATTCGTCAGCACCCAGATACCCTGTTAGTGGTCACTGCAGATCATAACACTGGCGGCCTATCTATCGGGGCAAACGGCGAATACCTATGGGACACTCAGTTACTAAAAGGGATCGGTGCCAGCCCGGCTAACATTGCCACCCAAGCTATTGCAGTTGATAATTGGCAAGCAGCTGTAAGCCAACAGCTTGGATTTGAAGTGGATAATGTCGAATTACAGCAACTGAGTAATGCCCGTATGCAGGGAAAAAATGCATTGGAAGTCGCACTAAAAAAACTGATTGATACACGCAGTTTTACCGGTTGGACCACCAGCGGTCATACGGGTGGTGACGTACAAGTATTTGCCATGGGACCGGCTGCGGATCTGTTTAAAGGCAATCAAGACAATACTCACATCGCAGAAAAAATGATGAGCTTACTGCCAAAAGTACACTAGAGGCTGTTGATCTCATTAAGCCACCTTTCAAGATTTGAACGGTGGCTTTTTATTGGTGAGTTAAAAGTGCATATTCAGGTGGTTCAAGTATAATCACATCCACTTAAAATCAGACTTTGAAAACTCATGCTAACCAACGCTTCGCAAGCCCTTCTCAGAAATAGTGACTTAGTTAATGGCCAATCTGTATTAGTACTTAATTATGAAGGCGATACCTTACCTAAAGCATTATTAGACAGCGCCGCTAGCGTCTGCGCTTTAGCCTTAGATTTTCATCACCACCTTATAATGCAACCCCATGCAGCAAGTAATCTCCAGCTGTTTTTTGGCCACCAACTGCCAAACCAAGATTGCTTTGATAGTGTTATTGTTTATTTCCCTAAAGCCAAAGCATTAGCCCCTTACCTGTTTAACCTTGCAGCCAAGCATCTTAAACCCCTAGGCCAACTCATTGTGGTTGGGGAGAACAAAGGTGGAGTTAAGTCGCTACCTAAGTTACTGCCTGATTACTTTGATAAAGCCTTCAAAACAGATAATGCTCGCCACTGCATTGTATTTACCAGCGAGCTAAACCGCCAAGCTCCAGAAATAAAGATGCAAGATTGGTACAGCAAATATCCATTGCAGACGCCTCAAGGTGAAATCACTATCTGCAATATGGTTGGCGTATTTAGTGAGAAGAGGCTTGATGAAGGCAGCAAGTTATTATTAGATAACCTGCCAAGGATGCGCGGTAATGTGCTTGATTTTGGTTGCGGTGCTGGCGTGATAGCGGCGGCATTATTAACGGCTCAGCCTCAGCTCAAACTTGAATGCGTCGATATCAACGCCATGGCGTTACTATCTTGCGAGCTAACCATGCAAGCTAACGGGCTTGAGGCCAACGTGTTTGCATCAGACGGGCTGGCGCAAGTAAGCAAAAACTACGACGGTATTATCTCCAACCCACCTTTTCATGATGGCTTAACCAGCACCAACAGCATTACCACTCATTTTGTAAAAGCCAGTTTAGCTAATTTGACCAGAGGCGGCTTGTTCCATATTGTGGCCAATCGACACCTGCCCTACTCAGACTGCATCGCTGAAAACTTTGGCAGCGTTAACGTCTGCGCAGAGAATAATAGATACAAAGTTTACTCCAACATCAAACGCTAAGACAAAGCGCGAAAATAGGCAATGAATGTTTCACAAGTTGAATATACCGCAGCAAAGATCATGTTACATTTAAACTGTGACCCGAGCCGCGCTTTGTCTGTTTTTTAGTTTTATGACTTTCTGTTGTGTGGTTATACTCAGGACTGATCTCTTTAATAATAATAAATAAACGATAGGGATTTTCATGCTGCACCCAGAACTTATCGAGTTAAGTACGGACGGCGATAAAGCCGAGTTAACGCTAATCCCTAACACCCATGGCCCTATCGTTGAACAGGACTTGCTTGAGCTGCTGGCACTGCCTGGGTTTTGCAAGCTAAAACCCCTCAAAGAGTCCATCAATAAAGCCATTGTTCAAGTTAATCGACTTTGTGGCCAAGATGATGGCCAATCTGCACTGCTGTTTACCATTGCACAACGCCAAGATGCTAGCATCAGTTTTGAGATATCTGACGACAAGATGCAGGTATCGATGACCTTAACTGCCGCCTATGGCGGTCAAGATATTACCCTCAAAGATATTTTACAAAACTTAAAAATACAGCAAGTTAAACTTGGTCTCAGCAAAGCCAAAATTGACCTTTCACTAGCACAGTTTGCCTCGCTGCAACCTGGTGAGCAGTGCTGTAATATAATAGCCCAAGGACGAGCAGCGATTCACGGCAAAGCCGCCAAACTGGAGCGGAAAGTCATGCTGGCTCGCGAGCGACTATTACAGCCGCAAGAGAATAGCGACGGTAGTGTCGACATGCGCAACCTGGGTGCCGTGATAATGGTAAAACCAGGCAATACACTCATATTAAAGCACCCGGCAACCACCGGCGTTAATGGTTACAATGTTGCTGGTGACAAACTACTTGCCAAGCCAGGCAAAGATCTTAAGCTCGTTGCTGGCGACGGTACAAAGTTTAGTGACAACAATCCCCATTTATTAATCGCAGACGTTGCAGGCCAGCCAGTTGAAACTAAACAAGGCATGCAGGTCGACGATCTGCTGCAGATAAAAAATGTCAATGTTGGTTACGGTCACGTCGACTTTAAAGGCAGTGTATTGATCACTGGCGATGTTGGCGAGGGCATGCAGGTCAAAAGCTCTGGCGATATCACGGTGATGGGGTTTGTCGACTCAGCAACGCTAGATGCTCAAGGTGATATTACCGTCAGCAAAGGCGTTATAGGTCGGCAACTAAAAGATAATACCCTTTCCACGACCCTCAAAGCACAAGGTCAGATCAGCGCCCAGTTTGTCCAATATTCAAACCTTGAAGCTAGCGGTAACATTTTGGTGACTAAGCAATTACTTCATAGCCATGCTAAAACTAAACAACAGCTGATTGTCTGTGACGCTAGCGGTCGTCGTGGTGATTTAGTCGGTGGAAAAGTTGAGGTTGATAAGGGCTTAAAAGTGGTAGCCATTGGTGCCACTGCTGGTACTAAGACTGAAATATTTTGCGCCATGCATATCCGTGAATTCAAGCAAGATATTATTCAACTTCAAGACAGCATCAAATCAATGACGGTCGCCATTGCAAACATTGACGGGCAACTAGGTAATCTACCACCAAAGGCTCAGTGGCAAGACGATGAGATAATGGTAGAACAAGTAACTGTGATGCTTGAGGAAAAACGGCGAATTGTCTCTGCCAAACAGCAGGAGCAAGCTGAGTTTGAATCTATTCAGCAAGAGGTTACAAATTACTATAAAAACTATCGAGTCGATGCCTTAAAGCACGTTTTTACCAATATCGAGATCCATATTGGTAAGGCGTTTAACCGCACGCAACGAGATCATGGTCCTTGTAGCATCACCAATATTAATCAAGAGATAGACTTTGATTACAGTGCTAAAAAGTAACTAACAACAGCGTAAACCTAGGATTTATTGTCTTCGAACTCTATTTAGCGGCATAATAACCTTACTTAAACTCGTTGAGATATGTCGTGGAATTATTGAAAATTGACTGCCTTGGAAAACCTCTTCGCTTAGAGGGTTCTATGGCAGGTTGGCAGCAACTCTTTTGGGGCGATACCTTAGTCTCAGTTATCCAAGCAAGCGCTGAGAATGAAGGCTTAAAAAGCCATACTTTTGAACTTAGCACTGCCGTACCAACAGCTACAACAGCCGATACGATTGAAGCCCCGCAACAGAGCGCCCTACAAATCACCTTAGAAACCGATTTAACTTGGCAGCCTTTTGTCATCGATTATCGTCTACTGCATAACGGGCAACCCATCAGTAGCGGCCAACGCAACAGTAAAGATATTGAACAGCAAGTACCCACTGTCGCCGTGGCAGAAAAAAAGCAGTTTAGTATGGTGGGCTTAGCGTCTTTAGGCTTCAAACTATTAAAAAGCGCCAAGGTGATTAAGGTCGTTCTGGCAGGCGCAAGTGTTGCCGCATATTCTTGGTTATTTTCATTCCAGTTTGCACTGGCACTCATCGCTTGCTTGGTATTTCATGAATATGGCCATATCCGCGCAATGAAATACTTTGGCATGAAAACCAAAGGGATCTATCTCATCCCTTTTATGGGCGGACTCGCATTAAGCGATGAAAAGATTAATACCCGCTGGCAAGATGTAGTGATCTCGATTATGGGTCCCACCTTTGGACTGCTAATGTCGATAGCGGCATTAATCGCCTATTGGGTTACTGGCAATATCTTCTTCGCTGGTCTTGCCGCATTCAATGCCCTACTTAACCTATTTAATTTGCTGCCGATATTGCCGCTAGATGGCGGACATATTCTTAAGAGTATTAGCTTTTCAATGAACAGTGTCATGGGACTGGTTGCTTGTATCGCAGGCGCGGCCATTGGCGTGTACATTAGCTATACCTTAGGGTTAGCATTGCTGGGCTTCTTGTTGCTGATTGGTAGTGCAGAGATAGTGTTTGAATGGAAAACCCGCCATCAGAGCCACCTTTTACCACTGGATCGCTACGGGCAGATTTTTTCAACCCTATGGTACCTTGCCACCGTTGGCGCATTCATCGGCATCATCTGGTACTTCGCCGGCAGCGGTGACGACATGCTGGCACTGCCGCTTGAAATTTTGAAGAGCTAGATTAGTTTGTTCATTAAAACAGGCATTCGAAAGGATGCCTGTGTTGTAAGACACAAACTTTGCGCTTAGTTACAGGTAAACATCTAGCCTATGAGCTACTGCGTGCGCTGAATATTAAAGCTCTATTGGCTCGTTAAGTGTTTCATAATTTAATCTGCAGTGCTTGAAGTTTGTCCCTGTAGCGGTTTCAACTAGAGGTATAATGGTCTCAAGCATCTTGCTATAGGACACAAGCTGATTGTTTTGCCACTTGAGCGTGCTGGCAACCAAACACAGTAAGTTGAACACCGTTTCAACTCGATTGTCATGTTCATTATTATCATAACCGTGGCGGCGTAAAAACTTATTCTGACCGACGACGATGCTGCCGCGTTCTATGGTTCTCATCGAAAAAATACAATCGACTATCTCTTCCTTACTCGATAAGAGCTCACCACATTGCACCGCTCGTCCCCAAAGCGCTTGCACCCTTGCTTTTAATTCAATGAATATGACGTCAATATTCCCCTCATACTCCGAACTTGAAAATCCATATACGTGGGGGTTTACGCCTAAGAAATTGATACAGATATCCCCCTCTTTAGCGGACCAACATTTAACAATATCGTACATCAAACTAAAAATGATCTTCTCTTTATTACTGAGCTCATCCATGTCCATTAGCATGTCAGTTTTAACAAGGATATCATTTACATGTTCTATAAATAGCGCGACCACAATATCCTCCCTTGATTTAAAGTGGCTATAAAAGGTTTTAGGCGAACATTTAGCTTGAGTCGGTATCTGAGACAGCCTAAATGAACAAACCCCCTCTGCTATTATCAATTTTTTGGCTTCAACCAAGATCCGATCTCTTGTTACCGATTTCGTTCTTAAATAGTTATGCATTGTGCCGCCTCCACTAAAACCTTAATGGATCTATGACTGATTAACGGCGCCCTTGCAAAGAAACCAACTACAGTTGTGACTTATTTCAATCTGCTATAAACAATTGAGACTTAGAGTCTTTTAAATAAAAAATGTTCAGCCTCAGCGCCGTTGCAAAGAAACTAACTGGAATTGTGACCCGTTTCAATCCGCTATTAACAAGTGTGATCCTAGGCTTTACCTCACGTGATTATTATCACGAATTTCGGGTGTAAAGCTTTCCCTTTTGCAGTCAATCTCATCACAGTAAAAGCCCGCTCGAGACAATAAAATCATCAACAGAAATTCACATTTTGAATATAACGTTGAGAGCATTATGAAAACATCACTCACCACTTTAGCCGCTGCACTTTTCATGACATTCACAGTATCCGCTGCTGAAGTCATCCAGATAGATACCCCGGCTCTCGAGAATACTGTACAAAAAATTTACTCGGTATATTGTCCATTTTGTTACAAATATGAAAAAGCCGTCACGCCTAACTTAATCAAAAACCTACCATCTAGCGCCAAGTTCCAGGCTATCTGTCTAGAAAATAAGGGCGAACTTGGTGTCGAGTCTTGTGAAGTTTTAGCCGCAGCTGACACCATCAGCCACGATAAATACAAGCAAGCCAAGATGGCGATGTATGCCGCCATCCATGATCAAAAGATTAAGAATGTCAAAGGGTCTAAAGCTGTAAAAGGTGAATTAGCCGCTATTGGCCTAAAAGCCGCCGGGATATCTCAAGCCGAGTTCGAAAGCGCACTTAATTCTCCTCAAGCTCAACAAAAGTTGAACTATGACAGAAGCATCGCGTTAACCATCGCTAAAGTGAAAGGTATTCCGGCCATCGTGGTCAACGGTAACAAGATGATTGATACCAGCACGATCACCTCCTTAGCTAACCTTGACGAAACCATCAAGAACAACCTGTAGGCGCCATCATGATTACAAAACTTAAACTCTGGTTTGCCGAACTAAAGGCAAACCCGCTTCCCACCCTGGAAGCAACCCAAGAAGGTCGAGCAGTATGGGCGGTTATGGCCGCCGCATGCGTGTTCCTACTTGGCTCAGCGATGGGCTTCTTCCAGGTTTTTCTAGAGATGGACCCGTGTGAAAACTGCGTCTACATTCGCTTCAGTCAATTCTGCATCCTGATTGCTGGCGTAATAATGATCATCAACCCTAAAAGCAACCTGCTGAAAGTACTCGGTCTGGCACTTGCTTGGTACGGCATCATCTACGGGCTAGACAAGGCGATCATCTTGGCAGGACAGCATGTCTCAAGTCATGCCGCTGATGCCGGTCTTGATCTATTCCAATCGGGTCAAGGGGCGAATGCTTGCTCACTTGAACCAACATTCCCACTGGGCTTACCCCTTCACGAATGGCTACCGTTCGAATTCGCACCATCTGGAATATGTGGCGAAGATGACTGGAGCTTGCTCGGCCTGAACATGGCGCAATACTGCATCATTAGTTATGCAGTATTCATTGCCTGCGCTTTACCGTTAACCATTGCATTTATTACTAAAACCATTAGAAACTTTAAAAAATAGGACACTCTCATGTTAAAGAAAACTATTTTAGCGACGGCTATTGCCGCAATTTCTTTAGGCGCATCTGCTGCAGGATTCAAACCGGCACCTGCCGCCGGCCAACTTGGCGCCGTACTGGTTAATCCTTACGGAAACTCGCCACTGACGGCGCTAATCGACTTGCACAGTAAGCACCCTACTGACGTCGTTGTTACCGTTAAAGGCAAGGGGCGCGACGGGGTTGATATCAAATACCCGGTTGGCCAGCAAACCATTAATACTCACGACGGTATCCCTGTATTTGGTCTATATGCTAATCATAGCAACGTCGTTAAAGTGACTTACAAGCTAGACGGCAAGAAAGTGTCAGAGACATACAAGGCAATGACAGGCGCTATCGTTAACAACTATATCGATAACCGCAACATTACTCCTTTGCCAGAGGTTCAGGTTAAGAAGGTCGCTAAGGGCTTTGAAGACCGTTTATATCTGGTGAACTCACACACCTACAATCAGCAAGGCTCAGATCTACATTGGTCTGGTCAAAAGAGTAAAGACGCCGGTATTTTTGAAGGTTCGCCATCCATGGGCGCACTGCCATTTGAAAACCCACCACTGACCTATGTTGTCGATACTCAAGGTGAAGTACGTTGGTGGCTGAATCAAGACGCGACTTATGATGCCACCAGCCTGGATATCGAGAAACGCGGCTACTTGATGGGCTTTCAAGACACTGGCGAAGGTAGCTATACCTTCGTACAGGGCCAACGCTACGGTACCTTTAATCTGCTAGGCCAGATTGACTCTAAGCGTTTGCCACGGGGATACATTGATGCGTCACATGAGCACAATGTTATGCCAAATGGTCATACCTTGGTCCGTGCAGCAAAAGCTAACTACATCAACGACCGTGGTGACGTTGTGCACACCGTTCGCGATCATGTGCTTGAAATGGATCAAAGCGGCAACCTAGTCGACGTGTGGAACGTGGCTGAAATTTTGGATCCATACCGCGATGCACTACTTGAAGCCTTGGATATGGGCGCGGTTTGCCTAAACGTTGATATGGACCATTTAGGCCAAACAGCAGAGATGGAAATCGACGCTCCTTATGGCGATATCCCAGGTATAGGTGCGGGCCGTAACTGGGCGCACATCAACTCAATTGAGTACGATCCAAAGGGAGACGGCATCATAGTGTCACTGCGTCACCAAGGCGTAGCGAAGATTAACCGCGATAAAGAGGTTGTCTGGATCCAAGCGCCACGTGAAGGCTGGAACGAAGAGTTGGCTAAAAAGGTACTGACGCCTGTTGACTCAAACGGCAACGAGATCAAGTGTACCGAGAAAGGCGTCTGTGAAGGTGATTTTGACTTTACTTACACCCAGCATACCGCTTGGTTAAACAATACCAACGGCAACCTAACCGTGTTTGATAATGGTGATGGCCGTGGTCATGAGCAGCCTGCCTTAGCAAGCATGAAATACAGCCGCTACGTTGAATACAAAATTAACGAAGAGAACATGACCATAGAACAGGTCTGGGAATACGGCAAAGAACGTGGTTATGACTGGTATAGCGCCATCACCTCAAACGTAGAGTACATGGAAGACAAAGACACCATGTTTGGCTTCAGTGCGGCTATCCATTTGTACAACCCTGGTGAGCGCACCATAGGTAAAATTAACGAAATCGGTCGTAAAGACGGCAAGGTTAAAGTCGAAATTGATGTGTTATCTGAAAAGCCTAACACGCCTCACTACCGCGCAAGCTTGGTTAACCTAACCAGCCAGTTCGGTAAGTAATAACCAATATAAACCAATAGATGTAGTAAGGGGCTTTCGGGCCCCTTTTTTATAGGGTTGATCTCAATGAATAACATTTTAAAAATTGCCTTGCCTATCGTCATTGGCTGCACTTGCAGTGTTAACGCAGTAGCCCAAGACTTTACCACAGTGACAGCCGGCTATATTGCCCATACAAGTGACACCTTAGACGAAAATAAAAACCAATTTGATAGAACCCTGCTCACAGTAGCCAATGTGCGCGCCAAAGATTGGGGCAGAATTGCCACTGTGGGGATCTTCGAAAACTTAGAGCAGTCGTCCTCAGATCCACAAGCTGAAGCACTCGGCGAAGCTTGGAGCACCTTTAAATTTGCTGGCGTTGCACATATTAAAACCGGTTTCGTTCCGGGTCTTAACTACATGGTCGATGAGTTCTTTTTCACCAACACCAATGGTTACGAGAACAATATGAAGATTGGTCTGTCCTATGATATGACGTTTGGCGCAGCCAAAGCCAATATCGGCGCTGGGGCTAACTATGTCAGTATCGACAACGCTGGGGCTAAGTTCACCGGCTTTTCTGGCTATGCATTAAATGCATCGATGCAATACCCTATATCTGACAAATGGGGCCTAAGTTTTATTTACAATGGTGTCTTTGATCGTGATGAAGAGCATGCCATTGGCTATACCGACAACCTAGATGGCAAGCAACACGATTCTGGATATCGCCTTGATTTAGCTGTGAATTATCAATTCTCCAACTCCATATCAGCGTGCCTAGTTCTAAGGCAACTCGATAGCTGGTACGGATACAAAACGGGTAAAGCAGATATGATGGTGCTTATGACCTCAATTACTTTCTAGTAAAAACGCCCGCCTTTACCCTTTCATTCTAAAGGTGGGAATTACCCTAAAGCTAAAGCCGTATTTAAAAAGGCAGCATGCTACCACTCAGTTAATTGACATACATCAACACAATGACACTTAACCTTGCTACACCGCCACCACGAGAACCCACCACACTTAACATCACCAACAAATAACCAGAAAAAATTCAACAACTTAATTAAGTAAAGATAATTTTTGTTATCAAAAAGCCACCATTGGTGAACTTTTGTTATCTATTAATTTATCGAACCACACCTGAAAATATAAAAGTAACTTTATTTTGTTTCTAGTTGAATAACTACCAGTTCGACTTGTCGCTATTCAAGCAGATACAACTTCTATCCATAATTTAATGGATTTGACGATATGTCTAATATAAGAGAAATGATGATGAGCAATTTCAAAAACACATCACTAGCATTACTTATAGGCTTAGCGCTTGTAGGTTGTGGTAGCGATGGCGCTGATGGTTCAAACGGTTCTAACGGCTCTAACGGGGAAAATGGGGAAAATGGGGCACCCGCTCCTATCGTATTTACCACGGCAGACCAGCTAAACATTGCCATTACTGACGCAGTGCTTAACGACGACAACAAGCTAGCAATCTCATTCAACGCAGCCAACAACGCGGGTTATGGCATTGTTGGTGTAGACAATATTCGCTTGAATGTGGCTAAGTTAGTCCCAGGTACTAATGGCGAGTCTAGTGAGTGGGTTTCATTTACTTATGGGATCCGTGTCAGTTCAATTAATGAAAACGAATATGCTAAGCCTGATTCTGAGAAAAGTTCAAAGACTGATGGCCTGACTGATAATAGTGACGGTTCCTACAGCTACACTTTTGCGGCCGACGTAGCCAATGCAATTAACCCAGTTACGGACGAAGCTATTGCATGGGATGCAACGTCGACTCACAGAGTCACATTGCAAGTCTATAGTGCTGAAGACCGCTATGATGGCGTAAATACGCACTTTGACTGGGTACCCAATGGTGACGAGATATCTTTCACTCGTGATATCGTATCAACTGCATCTTGTAATGAATGTCACACTGATGTCACCAAGCATGGTGGCCGCACCGACATTGAGTATTGCGTAGTGTGCCATACGCCGGACGTTTCGGACCCGGCGAAATCTGTTAAAGACAGTGCCGATATGAAGGTCATGACTCATAAAATCCATATGGGTGCACAACTGACCGGTGCTAAAACCAATGATTATGGCAAAGTGCTATACCCACAAGACATTCGCAACTGTACCTCATGTCACGTAGGCGAAGAAGATAAAGCCGCTGATGATTCGATCATTGCCGTAGCAACCAAGGATGGCGATAACTGGAAGACAGTACCAACGATTGAAACTTGTGGCTCATGCCATGATGGCATCGTTTGGGATGCGAGCCTAGTTGACGTTGACAAGGGAATTAGACTACATACTGCCAATGAGCAGACTAACGATACCTGTGTTAACTGTCATGATGCTGGCAGCTTTGCCGGTGCAGATATTGTCCATGTAAAAGCTTATGACAAATATCAATCTACTGCTGATGAGCTAAACATTAGGTATGAAGTCACCTCGCTAACGCGTGGCAGCGGCAATGAGCTTGTTGCTCATGTTGAAGTGACAATGGACGGCGAGCCTGCCGACATGGTTACAGATATTCAACCAGTGACAATGAACGCTAGTGGTGGTCCTCGCATCATGTTCAACTGGGACAATGGTATGGGCTACGAGACCCATTCAGCCAAAAATACACCTAACTCACAATTACTGATTGCAGCCACTGGAGTAGTAAATGATGGTTGTTTTTCTGAAAGTGTAACAGGATCATACACCTGTACTTGGGTGACTGACACTGGACTTGATGACACCATGAATCCTAAGCTTAACGGTGGAGCTCCATTGACGACTGGTCATGTGTTCACATCATTCGTTGGTGTCGGTATTGATGTAGGTAAGGTCGATTCAGACCTGGAAGGTTTCGGCCCACCGGTTCCACCTACTATCGTTAACACTTTCTTCAACATGGAAGATCTATCAATTGATAGCGACTTCAAAGTTGAGTTTGGCGCTGATTACGAAGGTTGTAACTCTTGTCACAAGCAATTGATCCAACATGGAAGCCGTAGATCCGATCACGCTTCGCAATGTAAAGCCTGTCATAACTCAACGCGTGTGCGTAAGGGTGGAGCGAGTTCTGGTGACAGTGGTGATTTGAAGTATGAAGCCCATAAGACTCATGCTAGTTTCCAGTGGATCGACAATGACAACACATTCAAGTTGAATGGCCGTCAAGCCGGTATGCCGTCACCAATATCTGATTGTGCTCAGTGTCATACTGAAGATCAGATCGCACTTCCTCTATCTAAAAACACTCGTCCATCGATTGTTGCTACCCCTGACTTCTCAGGGACAGGTGATAACTTAGACTTTACCGGTTCTGCGTACGTAAGCCCGATAACAAGCGTGTGCTCATCGTGCCATGTAAGCGTGGGTATCGGTCTTATTGATGCTCAAGGTAAAGTGTTAGATGGTGCAAACGTTGATGGCGAACAGGTTACACTGAGCGCTGACGACCAAGCTGTCGTTAGCCATATGATTTCAAATGGTGCAGCGTTCAACGCTATGACTACTGAAGCCGCTACGGGAACTGAGTCTTGCTCTGTGTGTCACGATACAGAAGAGTTAAGAGAGGTTCACGGCCAGTAAACCTTAACGAGTAGTCGTCCCTGCAAATGACTACTGTTAACCAACCAAGCCCTAGCGAAAGCTAGGGCTTTTTTGTTTTCTGCTAGGAGCCTATAGCTTTAGTGCAAAGCTTGAGCGCTGCTGAATTAACTAAATACTTAATGCAATTGATATTAGGCGCTTGCAGTAAGCTAAAAATAAGATGACGGAATACCTAAATGATCAGAGGAGGCTAGCTCAATGAGCCGAAGTTGGGCTGACTGTCATTTTTTAAGGTTGTTGAATTTCAGGCACAAAAAAACCGACTTAATGTCGGTTGATTTATTTCTCTTGTGAAAGAGAAATGGTACCTGAAGACGGACTTGAACCGTCACTCCTTTCGGAATCGGATTTTGAAAAGAACACCTCTAAAAATACTCAATAATATCAATAGATAAAAATCATAAAACACACCTTTGCAAATTCTTTGCATAAAGAATTGTCACAGTAAACTTTGCTCTTACTATGAGAAAAGAATAAATGAGTTGATTAACACCCTTAATCATCTCAAATTATGAGTCGATTAAGGGTGTTAATCAACTCATTTATTCTTTTCTCATAGTAAGAGCAAAGTTTACTGTGACAATTCTTTATGCAAAGAATTTGCAA
>NZ_JAKIKR010000024.1 GCF_023284025.1 Shewanella abyssi
GCTATTAACACTTGAACTTTCCTCCTCGCTGAAAGTACTTTACAACCCGAAGGCCTTCTTCATACACGCGGCATGGCTGCATCAGGCTTTCGCCCATTGTGCAATATTCCCCACTGCTGCCTCCCGTAGGAGTCTGGACCGTGTCTCAGTTCCAGTGTGGCTGATCATCCTCTCAGACCAGCTAGGGATCGTCGCCTTGGTGAGCCATTACCTCACCAACTAGCTAATCCCGCCTAGGTTCATCCAATCGCGGAAGGCCCGAAGGTCCCCTCCTTTCCCCCGTAGGGCGTATGCGGTATTAGCAGTCGTTTCCAACTGTTATCCCCCACGACTGGGCAGATACCTAGGTATTACTCACCCGTCCGCCGCTCGACAGCAAAAGTAGCAAGCTACTTTCCTGTTTCCGCTCGACTTGCATGTGTTAGGCCTGCCGCCAGCGTTCAATCTGAGCCATGATCAAACTCTTCAATTAAAGTTTTTTGCCTTACTCCGTTAAGAGCAAAGCGGCTCAATGAATTATACTGTTTTTCAAATACCCGAAGATATTCGAAGTTTACATATTGCTATGGTCACTCAGTGGTTCATTGAGTTAATATTTTTGATTGCCGACATTCCGAAGAACAGAAGGCAATTTCGAATAACTCAACACCTGTGAGTGCCCACACAGATTTGCTTGTCATATTGTTAAAGAGCGTGAAGTCATCTTTCATACTTCGCCGAAGACGCTAGGTCGTTGGCTTGAGGAGGCGTATTCTACACTCTCCAGTGTCGGCGTCAAGGGCTTATTTTAATAAGTTTTTCAAGCGATGATTTCTTAATCACTCTCGTGAAAAGAAGCAAAACCCGAAGCCCTTAAAGCGCTTGTCACCTGAGTCAAATCTCGTGAGAAATTTAACTCTCTAACACCGCTGCAAGTCCCGTACTATCTAACCTTGCGGTAAGTTAGTTGGCCTGCTGTGCCGTGTCAGTGGGTGCGAATTATAGGGAATTTCTGAGCAAGCGCAAGGGCTTTTTTAAAAGAAAAGGATCGCTTGCCGATCTTTTCACCAAGACGGTCATTTGTGTGCATTAATCGTGCTTTTTATGATGATAATTGCGTCTATAAAGGGGAAGAATGTAGATAAAGTTCATTTTTTCAGCAACACACTAGTGTATTGGTTAATAATTCATTACCATAAGCAAGTTATTAACAGTAAGTTATAGATTCATTCATTTACACTTCAGAGACTATATATATGCAGAAGTCATTCTTTATCGTTTTAGCCGTTGCCATTATTGGTGCATTAGCTATTTTTCAGATCGCTCCAGATCTAAACGCTGCCATTGCTTTCTTTACTGGCGCTATCATCGCAAGCGTTATCTTTTCTATCCAATCTAAATCAGGAACGTCTGCAGCTACCAGCAACGAACCTTACACTGGCCCTACTATGACTTTATATGTAGGTAACCTGCCATACCGTGTTCATGAAGGTGAAGTGAAAGCTTTATTCGGTGAGTATGGTCCGGTCAACTCTGTACGCTTAGTGCGAGATCGTAAAACAGGTCGCCGTAAAGGCTTCGGGTTTATCGAGATGTCTGAAGCTGGTGCAAAGAAAGCCATGTCCAAATTAAACGAATACGATTTTCAAGAAAGAACCCTTAAGGTTCGTGAAGCTAAGTCTCAAGATTCAGATAAAGCAGAAAGCCAGGAATAGCCTAGCTAAGGTGTGTTGAGGAGTGTGGTTCTACTTTGGTGAACCCCTCTTCAACTAACTTTTCTCTCAGTCCTACCGCAATGTCGTCTGTAGTATGCACCGCGCTATAATCCACACGTTTTTTACCATCTGATTTCACCGCAGCATCTATCAGTAAATACGCGACCCGATCTGCTACCGCTTTACCCGAATCTAGCAAAGTAATGCTATGTCCAAGCACTTGCCTAATTTCCGCTGCCAGTATTGGGAAATGAGTGCAGCCTAAAACTAACGTATCAAGTGCTGATTCTCGGATAGGGCTAAGCAGTAGAGCGAGCTTTGTAAGATCTACTGCTGTGCCTGCTAATTTGGCTTCTGCCATCATAACAAGTTCAGACGAGCCAAATAGATCAACTCTGCACTCCTCAGCAAATGCATCAATCAGCTCCTTAGTATAAGGACGTTTAATCGTACCCGGTGTTGCGAGTAACCCTATATGCCGCAGTTTCGATATTTTGGCTGCGGGTTTGATCGCAGGGACGACGCCAACGATTGGGATTGATAATCGCTTTCTTAGTATAGGCAGCACTAAGGTACTGGCAGAATTACATGCCACCACGACGATAGCCGCATTAATCTGTTTTGCTTGTTCGCAGATAAGCGAGACACAGCCAGCAATAAGTTGTGACTCTTCTAACTCACCATAGGGTAAACGTGCATTATCAAATAAGTAGCAGCAGTCATGGTCAGGAATCACTTTTCTGATCTCATCCAGAATAGATAATCCACCGATTCCAGAGTCAAAAATAAGAATAGGTCCAGACAAATGTGTTCTCCACGATTATGTAAATGCGTTCATATCACCGCCAAGTTAGGGTAACTCTCGGCAGAATTGGCTATATTGGATTAGAATTTTCCCACAAGCGTGGCTAAATCGGAAGCGGGAAACTGGACATCCCTGCTATCTAGTATAATATTCCGCCCCTAATTTAATGCTCACGGTGATCAAAATATGAATTTAGCAGCAATGGATCCTTCAACCTATGATGTGCAACTCGAAGCAAAGCGCGTCAAACTAAAGCAGCTATTTACCGATTTTGATACTCCAGAACTTGAATCGTTTGGTTCTGAACCTGCCCATTATCGTATGCGTGCTGAGTTTAGAATGTGGCACGAAGGTGAAGACCTCTACTATTACATGTTCGATAAAGAGCTCAATAGTAAAGTGCGTTGCGATCAGTTCCTACCAGCCAGTGAGCTTATCAACAAAATGATGCCTGTTTTGGTTGAGCTATTAAAGCCTAACACTATCTTGCGTCATCGCTTATTCCAAATTGATTTCCTGTCGACACTCAGTGGCGAAATTTTAGTATCACTGCTTTATCACAAGCAACTCGATAGCGAATGGGAAGAACAAGCTAAAATCTTAAAGCAAACACTAAGCAGTCAGTTTAAGGTTAACTTAATTGGTCGAGCTCGTAAGCAAAAACTGGTCTTTGATAAAGACTTTGTCATCGAATCCCTTACCGTTGCTGGCGAGCAGTTACAATATCATCAAATTGAAAATAGCTTTACCCAGCCCAACGGCAAAGTGTCAGTCAAGATGCTTGAATGGGCGATTGATGCAACTAAGAACAGTAGCGGCGATCTGCTTGAGCTTTATTGCGGTAATGGCAACTTCTCTATCGCACTGGCACAAAACTTTGAGCGAGTATTAGCAACCGAACTGGCTAAGCCATCAGTTGAGTCAGCGCAATACAATATCAAAATGAACAACGTTGAAAATTTACAGATTATTCGTATGTCAGCGGAAGACTTTACTGATGCGATGGCTAAAAAACGTAGCTATCGACGCTTAGCGGGTATCGATCTTGACGGTTATAACTGTAATACCATTTTCGTTGACCCACCTCGCGCAGGACTGGATGACAATACGGTTAAATTAGTACAGGGTTACGAGCGTATTGTTTATATCTCATGTAATCCAAATACACTGTTAGAGAATCTAAAAGAGTTAACTAAAACCCATAAAATCACTCGATTCGCGTTATTTGATCAGTTCCCGTATACCGACCATATGGAGTCTGGTGTTTTTCTAGAAAGAAAATAAATCCTGTCATTAAACAAAAACGGCATCCAAATGGATGCCGTTTTTGTTACTAGACTGGTTACTTATGCTCTCTTTTACTCTGTAGAGCATCTGCACCTTTAGCAATCATATGCAACTGAATGACCAATCGGTCTGCCAACACTTTACGATCTGTGCGTTTCATATCCAGTGCTGCAGCGCCGGCATTAAACACCAAGGTAACCAATGCTTCGGCTTGCGCATGCGCCAAGTCAGGCGCTCTATTGGCTGTAGCTTCGGTGTAGTGCGCTAATTCAGAGATAAAGTGCTCTATCTCTCTCGCTACCGCGGCTCTAAATGGCGCTGAAGTGCCAGAGCGTTCATGCAATAGAATTCGAAACACGTTTGGATTCGATTCCATCACTTCCATAAAGGTCTCGACCGAAATACGGATGACACTGCCACCCGCCTCAGCACGTTGACGGCCTTTACGCATCATTTGTCGTAAAGTAAGTCCACCTTCATCGACCATGGTTAAGCCCAGCTCATTCATATCTTTAAAATGACGATAAAATGAGGTCGGAGCAATTTTGGCTTCACGCGCCACTTCGCGCAAGCTCAGGCTAGAAAAGCTACGTTCAGCACTCAACTGATTAAACGCTGCATCGACAAGTGCGCGTCGAGTCTTCTCTTTCTGTTGTGCTCTTATGCCCATGTTGAACCTACTCATAAAAATTATGCTTCGAATAATACCGCTTTTTCAGATAAAACGCAGCATCAACAAACTTGACCCCAGTTGTTATCCAAGTTAAATTAGCGTACAGCTGTACGCTCAACTAGAGATTATATACAATAATGAAAAAACCTCCTCTTATTTGGATGAATGTGAGTCTATTTAGCATCACATTCGCCAGCGCGGTAATATTCGTTCCTTGGTATGGTATCGCCTCTGGCTTTGACGCCATAGAGTGGGTTGCTTTTGTAGTACTGGCTTTTGCTAGCGGCTTGTCGATCACTGGCGGCTACCATAGACTCTGGTCTCACCGTACTTACAAAGCTCATGCTTCGGTACGCTTCCTCTATGCTCTTGGTGGCGCATTAGCGCTACAAAACAGTGCACTACATTGGTCATCAGATCATCGAGTTCACCACAAGCATGTCGATAACAATGATAAAGACCCCTATTCTGCCAAAATGGGATTTTGGTATAGTCATATCGGCTGGATGCTGCGTGAATATCAATCTCAGCGTTACCATGACTACAAAAATGTGCGCGATCTACAGAATGACAAAATTGTGATGTGGCAGCATAAATACTACCTACCGTTACTGATCATCATGAATTTTGGCTTGCCAATTTTGCTTGGTTGGTTAAATGGCGACATCCTCGGCATGCTACTCCTCGCGGGTCTGCTGCGCTTAGTGGTGGTGCATCACTGCACTTTCTTTATCAACTCGCTTGCCCACATTTGGGGTTCACAGCCATATACCGATAAAAATACTGCGCGTGATAACGGTTTTATCGCCCTACTGACCTACGGCGAGGGTTACCATAACTACCATCATATTTTTGAGAATGACTACCGTAACGGTATTCTCTGGTGGCAGTACGATCCAACCAAGTGGTTAATTGACGGTCTAGCATTAGCTGGCCTGACCCATAGTCGACGCATTGTGCCACAAGAACGTATTGAAAGTGCTCGCTTACAGATGCAGTTAAAGCGCACTCAAAATAAGGTCGCTAATCTACCGAATAGCGACGAAATAGTCGAAAAGCTGCAAGCTGAATATGAAACATTGAAAGCCCATTTAGCTGAATATTACGCTGCTAAAAAGGCCTTGCTCGAAGCCAAGCGTAAACAACTGGCTAATAGAGACCTTATGGCGGAAGTCAAAGCCCTCAAACTTCGCTTCAAACAACAACAGAAGAGTTGGCACAGTCTTACCGCTAGCTTCGGCTAACATTAGAGCCACTCAATCGAGTGGCTTTTTTTATCTGTACCTCTAAGTTATCAGCAAGATTAGGCTTAAGCTTTATTGCTTCATTGAAGTCATAGGGTGATGGGTCTATGATGATCGGCTAATTAGCTTCTTTTAGGGCGTTTCAAGCTCATGTCAGATCAACAAATCAAACTTACCGAGTATAGCCACGGCGCGGGTTGCGGCTGTAAAATTTCTCCGAAAGTGCTTGGCACAATACTCGCGACTCAATTGCCAGTATTTGACGACCCTAAGCTGCTTGTCGGTAACCAGACCCGTGATGATGCCGCCGTTTATAAATTGAACGAAACCACTGGCATTATCAGTACCACTGATTTCTTTATGCCGATTGTGGATGATCCATTCACCTTTGGACGCATCGCTGCGACCAATGCCATCAGCGACATCTATGCCATGGGCGGAACACCGATGATGGCCATAGCTATCCTGGGTTGGCCGGTCAATAAATTACCCGCTGAAGTCGCTCAACAAGTCGTGGATGGTGGCAGACAAGCCTGTGCAGATGCCGGCATTATGCTGGCAGGTGGCCACAGTATCGATTCGCCTGAGCCTATTTTTGGCTTGGCCGTCACCGGACAAATACCGCTTGAAGAGCTCAAAAAGAACAATACCGCTAAAGTCGGAGACAAACTTTATCTCACCAAACCTCTCGGCGTCGGTATTTTAACCACAGCGCAAAAGCAGAAAAAGCTTGCTGACGCTGACCTTAATACCGCTGCTGATGCTATGTGCCAACTCAACATTTTGGGCCCTGATATCGCCAAGATCCCTCAGGTCAACGCATTGACTGACGTAACAGGGTTTGGATTAGCCGGACATCTTCTGGAAATGTGTCACGGTGCAGATCTTGGTGCCAAAATTGATATCAGCTTGCTACCGCTTTTACCGAATGCACTACACTATTTAGCAATGGGCTGCATTCCTGGAGGAACGCACAGAAATTTCGACAGTTATGCTGAGCACCTACCTCCGTTGACTGACGAACAGAAAGCGATTATTTGCGATCCTCAGACAAGTGGCGGCTTACTGATTTCAGTTTCAGCTGACGGCGACGCTGCGTTACAAAAATTGCTTGCCGATAACGGCGTAGAACCTATCTGCATCGGCCAGTTTGTCGAAAAAACAGCTACGACTGTGGAGCTTATCTAATGTCACGCAACGTTGTCAGCGCAACTGAATACCGACGAATACTCGTCAGTGATCATCCCATAATGGATGCGCGAGCACCTGTTGAATTTGATAAAGGCGCGTTTCCTGCCAGCACTAATCATCCGTTAATGGAAGATGAAGAGCGCAAACAAGTTGGCACCTGTTATAAAGCTAAAGGCCAAGAAGCAGCCATCGCACTTGGCCACTCGCTAGTAACCGGAGCGGTTAAACAGCAAAGGCTTGATGCTTGGCTGAGCTTTTTTACCGAAAACCCTAAGGCTTACTTGTACTGCTTTCGCGGTGGCCTACGTTCTCAATTAACCCAGCAATGGTTAAAAGAGGCTGGCATCGACGTCCCCTATATTGAAGGGGGTTATAAAGCGATGCGTCAGTTTTTGATTGAAACCATCGATAATGCACCAAGCCAAAAGCCAATGTTGATCCTAAGCGGGATCACCGGCAGCGGCAAGACTGACTTTTTATTACAACGCAATGATGCGGTCGATCTTGAGGGTATTGCTCACCATCGTGGTTCAAGCTTTGGCCGTTATCATGAACCTCAACCAACGCAGATTAACTTTGAGAATGCGCTTGGGGTGGCACTGCTAAAACACCAAGATAGCGATGCCAAACATCTGCTACTTGAGGATGAAAGTTTTCTTATTGGCCGCTCCGCACTGCCAAAGCCTTTCTATCATGGGATGCAAGCAGCTAACATTGTAGTGTTAGATGAGCCGCTAGAAGCCAGGTTGACGCGTTTACTTAATGAGTATGTGCATAAGATGCATGACGGCTATATTGAGCGTTTAGGTGAAGAAGCGGGATTTAATGCATTCGCAGAATACCTGGCGTTAAGTATCACAGGCATTAAGAAGCGTCTTGGTGGAAAGCAGCATGACGAATTCCAAGCCATCATTACTAACGCACTTAACATTCAGCAAAGCCGTGGCGACACCACAGCACATCTTGAATGGATTGAATTGCTGCTAAACAAGTATTACGACCCTATGTATCAATATCAGATTGATAAAAAAGCGCAGCGTATTCTATTTAAAGGCAACCACGCTGAAGTTCACCAATGGCTAGATGCAATCTAACCATTAAAACAGCAGCAATCGGTTATCAGGCAAAGCTTGCAGGTAACCGATTGTTCATAGCAACTGTTCATACCGAAAAGCCCACCTCTATTTCTCCTCTTAGCCTACTGCCTGGCTTATATTCGATACTGCAGTTAATTGTTTTGGCGTTTTCTATGGATGGCCGAGCTTGGGCGCCTGGGATGCAGACCAATACTGGTGCAGCTCCTGACCATACAGCACCTTCCCACAATCGCTGATTAATAATGTACCCCAGCAAACCCGTTTGTGCAGCTTTTTGCGGGTCGGTCACGAAATACACTGAACGATTAAACATTCCGTGAATAATCAACAAGGTTCGCCAATTGAGCAAGACTGATTCAACAATGAGCGGAATGCTTTTATCCTGCAGTAACGGGGTAAACTGAGCCTTATTAAACACTGTCACCCTATTCAGCATTCGACGCACAACATAACTCATCACGCTGATCACAAGCTCAGGCCAAAAAACCAAAAACAGCAAAAGCACCAACACGTTACCCCAAGAAAGTAGTAAAAACAGTTGCTCTATATTCCACTGCAATGCATTTAAGACTAGCATCGCAAAAATGGCTGATGCCACCATAAAGAGTGCATTGATGATGTTGTTACTGGCAATAGCTTGCGCGCACTCTGTTTCGTCAGCGCGAGCTTGAATAAAGGTATATAACGGCACGATAAACAGACCACCGCCAACGCCTATCATGAATAGATCAAACATCAGTCGATAATGGCTAGCCTCGGCGATAAAGGCGCTGATATCAAAGACCGGATCTGACACTAAGACCACGGGTAATGCGCTATACAGATCAATACCAAAGTAGCCAAGCATAATAATGCCAATGGGGGCGACACCTAATTCGACCTGCTTAAATGACAAGCGCTCACAAACGAAAGAGCCAATACCTATGCCGACAGAAAACAGTAGCAGTAACAAAGACACCACGGTTGGATCTGCATTAAGCGTGATTCGGGTAAAGTTTGGGATCTGGGTTAAGTAGGTTGCCCCCACAAACCAAAACCAGCTAATAGCCAAGATGGCTAACCAGATATCTTTATTTTTTTTAGCCTTGCGAATACTAGCAACCGTAGCCGAGATAATCGAAAACTTGGGCTTTACGCGATTGAGGGTTGGCACATGAGGGATCATCCAGCTGGCAAGCATACCAAGTAGCGCCAATATTAAGACACTGCCAGCCGCCCAATAAGTGGCATGGTCACTGGCGACAATCAGCCCCGCTGACAACGTGCCGCTTAAAATAGCTAAAAACGTGCCCATTTCTACCCAAGCATTACCCGACACTAGTTCACTTTCTTTGAGGACTCGCGGCAATAACGAGTACTTAACGGGACCAAAGTATGCCGACTGCGTTCCCATTAGAAACAGCAAAAGCAACATAATAAGATAACTATGGGAGAGTATGGCGAACACTGCCACCGACATAATCAAAAATTCGACAGCTTTGAGGCGACGAATAAGTATTGCTTTATCGACACTATCGGCAATTTGACCCGCATGAGCGGAAAAGAGTAAAAATGGCAGAATAAACAAACCCGCTGCGAGGTTTACAAATAGATGTACATCTATCGGTAGCGCCTCTATTTGCGAGTAACTCACCATCAATAACAGCACATTTTTAAATACATTGTCATTTAGTGCCCCTAAGCACTGAGTGATGAAGTAGGGCAAGAAGCGGCGGCTAAATAACATAATTTTCCTTTTGAAAAGACTTACGATATTTACAGTTAAATGATAATGACATAATGAGCCAATAAAAAAGCCATCACACTGTGATGGCTTTAGGCTGCTGAAGACTTAGCTCTCAGCAGTGAGGATCTCGTCCCAGGCTAAATTTGGCGAACCCACAACAATGAAATTTGGATTCTCTAAACTTTCACGCTCATTATAGCTAAGGGGTTGCAGCTCAAGATCCATAATCTGTCCGCCCGCCTCCTCCACAATAATCTGCGCAGCACCTGTATCCCACTCCCCTGTGGGGCCAATACGCACATAACTATCGGCGCGACCTTCAGCCACCAAGCAACTCTTCAATGCAGCCCCGCCGAGTACCACCAGTTCACAGTGCTTATTTTGGTTAAACAACTTAATCACCGATTGAGGATCTTGGCGTCGACTTACCGCCAATCGCAACGGGCTATTATCATCTTTGCTGATCTGACGACTACTGATGCGTAGATCATTACCTTTGACCCGCTTATAAGCACCTAGCCCTGCAATGGCGTAATAACACACTTCGGTCATCGGCACGTACACAACCCCTACGATAGGACGGTTGTGCTCGACCAGTGCGATGATGACCGAGAAGTCACCACTGCCCGCTATAAATTCACCGGTACCATCGAGTGGATCAACTAGCCAATATCGTTGCCAGCCGCAACGCTCTGCAAAAGGGATATCAGCATCCTCCTCCGATAATACGGGAATATCGGGGGTGAGCTCATTCAACGCCTTGGTAATAATATTATGCGCTGCAATATCAGCCGAGGTGACAGGGGTGTTATCTGACTTTATCTCGCGTTCATAATCACCTTGCTGGTAAATATCACGGATGTTCTTACCCGCCATAGTGGCGATTTCAATGACTTGATCGATGTAACTCTCTGGCTTCATAACGACTCCAACAGCCTTACTACTTGGATATGTTTGTTGAACTACTTTAGTTGTAGATGCTTTTGCGCCAAAAATAAAGCACTTACACTACGTGACTCAGAAAAATCCTGCTCTTGTAATAAACTCAACCACTGCTCAAGTGGCCATTTGACCAACTCTATCGGCTCAGGTTCATCCCCTTCTAGCTCACTTTGATAAAGATCTTCAGCCAGAAATATCTGCATTTTACTGGCAAAATATCCAGGCGCTAAGCTTAACTCCATTAAATGAGTCAGTTTTTTTGATCCAAAGCCAATCTCCTCCTGTAACTCACGGTTGGCAGCCTCTGCTGCGGTTTCACCCGGATCGATAAGTCCTTTAGGAAAACCAAGCTCGTAACTGTGCGTTCCCGCCGCATACTCTCGACCTAACAGCAGTTGCTTTTGATCCAGCACTGGCACCACCATGACCGCACCACGGTTATTGCCTTTCATCCGCTCATACTGACGCTCGACCTGATTAGAAAACCTTAAATGCACTCGTTCTATTTGAAATAGTCGGCTCTTGGCAACGACTTCAGCGTGCAATATTTCTGGTTTAACGTTCTTTTGAGTCATACACATCCCAGTGTTGATGCAGATAAATTAGCGAGATCAGTTACAATATTACTATTCTATCCCTAATCTACAACCTGAATTTTTAGGATCAGCAAACTATGTTCCCATGGCGCGAAATTGATACCGTTCTACTCGATATGGATGGCACCCTGCTCGACCTTCATTTCGATAACCATTTTTGGCTCAACTTGATCCCCAAAGCACTCAGTGAACAACGCAATATCTCTGAGAAAAGCGCAATGGAATGGGTTGAGAAAAATTACCAAAACGTAGAGGGCACCCTCGACTGGTACTGCTTAGACTACTGGGAGCAGAAGATGGGGTTAGATATTATGACCCTACATAAAACACTCGTAGATAGGATCCAACTGCGCCAAGACAGCTTACCGTTTCTGTATGGGTTAAAACAAGCAGGTAAAAACCGTATTTTGGTCACCAACGCTCACCCTAAGGGCTTAGCGCTAAAACTAGAACATACTGACTTAGCACTTGGGCTCGATGAGATGATCTCTAGCCATGAAACGGGTTACCCCAAAGAGCATCCGTTGTTCTGGCAGCAACTTTTTAGCCGTTTCAATCTAGATCCAAGTCGCTGCTTATTCATCGATGACAATGAAGCGATTCTAGCGGCCGCCAAGCTGGCCGGTGTGGGTTATCAATTGGGTGTTGCTAACCCAGATAGTAACAAGCCCAACAAACAATTCGCCGACTTTCCGGCCATCGCGGACTACCACCATCTGTTAGATGATTTACTCGCCAGCAATAGTATTTAGCGCAGACTACAGATCTAAAAAAGGCACTTAAAAGTGCCTTTTTTGATCATTAACAATGCTGGTTAGATAGGTAGTCGGCCTTGATAAGTTATTGGATAATAGCCTTGGCTATCTTTCTTACCCAAAAACCCCAGTGCTTTTTTCAAATCATCCGGCTGAGTATTCACTTCACGTATCTTGGCATTTACCTGCATCATCTTATTGTCGGCTAATACGATGGTGCCATCTAACCCCAACCCATTAAGCTTTTCATCTGTGGCTAACTGCACATTACCATCGATACAACTTAAACCCAAAGCGATGTCACCGAGTGGGTAGTTACCAAACTGGTTGGTCACTTGCACCCTATTTAAAAACAGCTTACCGACAAGCTGCTCGCACCAAGGTAATCCTTGAGAAAAAGTGTCAACTAACGCACTCACATCGCCATTGATCTTAGTCTTAAACGGTAAACGCGTATTGCCTAGTAAAAAATCACTTGGCGCTTCAAAACGTAAACCACTGACATCAAGCCCACCAAACGAATAAGCCACGACACCTTTGCCGTTAACGGCACTGCTGCGAGTACCGATACTGATGTCGGCCTTAATCGTTCCGGTTAATAATGACGCGATACTTAAATCCCAACGTACCAGTTCAACTTGACGCTTTTTCACGCTAAGCATATCAATGCTACCGGACCAAACAGTACCCGACACCCCACTGATAACAATGTTTGCAGGGATGGGTGCCAACTTAACGGCCATACTCGCTGGAAACAAAATCACTAGGAACACCAAATAGATGAAAAAACCTAGCGCTATTTTTTTTACTAATTTCACAACAACATCCTACTTGGATAACTGAATTCGGCGAACATTGACAAAACCGGGTGTATCAGACTCAGCCAAATCGAGGCTCTCTAAAGACAAACCCTGATTTTGAACCAGCTCATTTAGGTAGCTAAGCAAGGTATCGAACCGTACTTCATCCATCCATACTTGGATTTTATTCCCTTGGGGCTGCATCCGAGTAATGGTCAAACCAAAACTGCCTGCAGTCTGGTTAACCGCGGCACTTAAGCTGCCTTTAAAAGCACTAGCTTGACCTGTCTGTTTCAAGCCTTCGATACGGTTAGCGGTTTGCTTTACATAATTTAGGGTACTAAGTTGCCCTTCAAGATTACGCTGTGCCTCAATTTCAGCGTTAGCAATTGGGGTCCAAATACCCCAATACAAAATGCCGATCAATAACACTACACCACACGCGCTGACCATCTGCTTTTCACGCAGAACCAGTCCAGCCCACCATACTTTGATGTTATCCATCTTATTTGCTCCTTATGGTCAAGGTGCTAGTGACTTCTGATTCACCGCTATTCATTGCGCCACCGTCGAGCTTGTATGAGCGAGAGATAATCTCTTTAAATTTTTCAATTTGATCGTAACTCTTAGCTTTAACCTGCATACGGATCTCGCTACGACCGCTGTCAAAGCGCAGTGAAGTTGGTTTTAAATCCGTGACTTGAGCAAATGCTGCTTTTGTTCCTTCCAGCATCGCAAAAAATTCACTACCGCTGCCGCTGCCCTGCATCTTACGCACATAGCTTTCCATTTGAGCCCGCAAATTAACCACGCGAGAACTGCCCGGAATAACCTGCTTATAGATCTGTTCGCTCTGGGCCTTTACCGCATCTGCTTTGGCATTCATCTGGTGAATATTGAGGCCTTTGTTCACTAGCGCCAACACCACCACAACTGCAAACACAATGGCGGCATTACGCCATAGGCTCAAATGTTTACCATATTCGCGCTTAGGCTGATAAACACCAGACAGAAGGTTCATTGGCGCATTGAGTATGCCCCGAGCTAATACCAACATAGGCAAGTCGAGCGGCTGCGCTTTAACCTCGGCTCCTGTCAACGCCAATTCGGTATAACCTGCAACTGTTGTTGTGCCAGTGTTATCCGCTAACAATTGCGGCAAAACCACATCTAACCAGTCTTTGTTAAGACTAGTACCGCTTCCCTCACCGGTACGCAGCAAAATATCTTGGCCAAAGGTAATCGCTGCCCAGTCACATTCTGCCAGTGGCAGTGCTAAACAATCAGGCACGATACATTTAACTTTAAGGCCCGCCTCTCCTAGCCATTCAATCCAATTTTGCATCTGCTCATGGGCGACAACCGCAATACTGAGTGTATCGCCTTGACGTGGACCGACAACAAAATGCAGTTCATCAACATCTTGCGCCAAATTTTCTTCCAGCATAAACGGCAGCGCTTTAATCGCTTGACGCTGCCCCTTTTCCGGTAGTTCCACCGCGGTCAATGTCACGCTAGATGCTGGGACTAAAACGTCAACCGCACGGTTACCCGCTCTTTCAGTAAGCGTCGATAGCGCCCTGGCATCACTGAGTTCGCCAGAACCTATAATTTCTTGCTCCTGTTCAGACCAAATGAGCCACGAACATGGTTGCTCAAATGATTGCCCTAAACGGATGAATAGTCTTTCACTCACTGATCTGTCTCCACGAGTCTCTTTAACTCATTAAAGGACTGTTGTTATTTTTGTCCGCCAAACTGCCGGGATAACACTTCTAAATTTTTGCCATCGACTTTGAGTACGCTTTCGAGCCTAAATACCGCGCTATCAACTTTGGCCCCCGCTTCCAGTAAAAAATAACTACTGGTCACGCCAAAGCTTGACTTAAGCTGTATATCACTGGCTAAACTGCTGATAGAGGAGTTTTCCCAAAACTCATCTGGTGTCTCAAAACCGTCACCTGGGCGTTGGTTAATGATGCTTTCGGCTTCACCCACCGAAATTTTATTATCAAGCATGCCCG
This sequence comes from Shewanella abyssi, assembly GCF_023284025.1. Lineage (GTDB taxonomy): Bacteria > Pseudomonadota > Gammaproteobacteria > Enterobacterales > Shewanellaceae > Shewanella > Shewanella abyssi. Next base: position 14,835 of record NZ_JAKIKR010000024.1, read on the forward strand.
CAATTAACGCTGCATGTTCGACAGGCACAGTATTAACATTTAGCACCTGGGTGTTATTACCCGGTACAGCACAAACATAGGGTGCTATTTTCAGATAGATATCTTGGGTAAAGCCCATCACAGCACGCAGCTCGCTTTTATGACTCATCAAGGTGTTGGCTGCGCGATAAGGAACATTACGCGACTCATACTCGGCATCTTCAGCACCGTATGGCCCAGCAGTCATATCCTCATCGATATAATCTTTTAAGGTCTGCGCTAAGCGCTCAGCGGCAAAATCATCCATACCCAATGCCACTAACAAGCCTTTAAATTGCACCGCAGGCAAAGGCATTTTGGGTTGACCATTTTCTACTTTCTTGGTCATTTGTGACAACGCATTTAGGTTAAAACATGACTGCATATCACTAATTTTACCGGCGATCTCACCCTTTTCTGCGGGGAAAATCACATCGGCTTGCGCCCAGTACTGCTGCATATGCACAGTATCTGAGTCGTCTAAATCTTGTTTCAGTACTTTCTTGGCTATCTCTTCGGCGGATATGGCGTACCAAAAGGCTTGATCGTATTGCGCTAGGTTTATCGTACGCCTAACTGACAACTGATTTCTTGAAGTGATATTGGTGGCAATAATAGCCACTATCGCCACGATCAATAACACCACAATGAGTGCAACGCCACTTTGTTTAGTCGGCATAATTAATCACCATTAGCTACTACCGCCAGCAGGCGCACCTACCGGCAATAAAAACTTACGCTGCACCTTGCCTAGGTCTTCAAATTCTATTTCCATGGCAATTGCCTTGGGCAGATTAGTCGCATCTGTTTTGCGTTCCCACTTATCGTTAGTGAAAAAGGCGTACTCAACAGAGATAACCTTTTCCATTATTACGGTTTTAATCGGTTCAGCGCCTATTTCAGGCTCAGGATAGGGGTAATACCAACGCTGCAGTTGCCCCTCTATCACCACATAAGCAACTGACTGCAAGCTGCCACGAGGCAACATTCCATCAGGGTTGAGCCAGCCCAATCGGAAAAAGACTAATGACTCAGATTCTGAGTCGAGCATGTTGTCACCGGTCTGAAATACCGTGGTAGCACGCCCCCCTTCCAGCAGCCTTGTCGTGCGAGCCACCATCTGATTTAGATCGCGCTCAATAATGCCAAAGCCTTGTTGCATCGCTTTTAATTTGCCCGCGAACTCGCGAGTCACAACGTCGTTTTGCAGCACTGTGTGCAATACCGTATTGGCGGCAAGCCCTAACATGGCAAAAATTGAGATAGCGATCAGCATCTCTAGCAGCGTAAAGCCACGGTTAGATCTAGTCTGACTTGAGGACATAACTGCTCACCTCAGCAATGACACGAGCAAAACGTTCATCGTCGCTGATGGTTATCCGTATCATTCTAAAATTATCATCGGTGGTCTTAACAACCTGTTTGCGCCAGTACCAATCTTTGCCCGCTAACTGCTCTTGACCATCTTTACGACCAATATCGGGGAATGTTGACTCTAAACGAGCTTCAACCATTTGGTTATGCGCGACCCACTGTGCCATAGTGCGCTCTTCCAATATCGGCATATTGGCCATCTGCTCGCCTAAACTCTTGGTAATCGATACCGCGGCAATAGAAAAGACCGCTAAAGCGACGATGACTTCAAGCAAGGTCATACCGCGCTGCTTATTAAACATAAGCACTCATGCTATTGCTAGCTGTTGTAAATTGCCGTGAATAGCTAGAGTTCATCATCTTCATGATCCAATTTTAATCTCCCCAACACATCACCGACCACAACCACTTCGATCTCTTTATCCATTTCATTTTTAGTCACAAATGACAGCTCAAAGGCACTCATTTCGCCACTTGGGAACAGCAAGATTTGCGGCTCCGGATATTTCTTTTTATCGTCAGCTGACTTCTCAATCAGAGGTTCATCAAACCAGCTGTCATCCTCTTCGTCGTCTTGTACTAGCGGTAAACCATCCAGCACAAGGTGCAACTCAATACCAGGTTCCATCTGCCTTGCAGATAAAAGCCGGTCTTGCTCTAAACGTTTCCATTTACCCTCTTCGTCGTAATAGACATATTCATAACTGTCCTTTTCGACCACTATGCCGATGAATTGGCCACTGAGTACCGTTTCATCTAGCACCATCTCTGCTGACATCATAAATTGCACCGCCAGACGTTCGAGCCCTTTCTGTTGGCTAGCGCCGCCCATACTTAAGGTCACAGCCGACGCTGCTAACCCCATCAGTAACACCACGAGCAACACCTCCATTAAGGTGAAGCCTGCTTGACGTGCTTGAGCAACGCGTGGCGATGTCATCTTATTGGAAGTTCTGCAGATTCCAGTTACCAATATCATCTTCTGTGCCAGCCTGACCATCAGGTCCTACACTGAAGATATCTAACTTGCCATTTTCACCTGGGCTTAGAAGCAGGTAGTCATTGCGCCATGGATCTTGTGGTAAACGCTTAACATAGCCATCTTCACGGTAGTTGCGTGGCTCTGGCGACATATTTGGCTTTTGCACTAATGCTTCTAGACCTTGCTCTGTCGATGGATAGATACTGTTATCTAATCGATACATATCTAGCGCATTTTCCAGCGCGATAATGTCTGAAACCGCTTTTTGTTGATCGGCTTTATCTTTGTTACCCATCAAGTTAGGCACAACCATTGAGGCTAAAATACCTAGAATAACGATAACCACCATCACTTCTAAAAGCGTAAAACCTTTTTGTTTATTACGAGTTTGCATTAAAAAACTTCCTTTAACTGAATGACTTAAATATCTCACAATATGGCAATGCCAACATCGAAACGATTAATTAACCACCGATCAGATTATTCAGCGCTAAAATCGGCTGAAGAATCGCTAACACAATAAAGAGAACTACCGCCGCCATGCTAACAACCAACATAGGCTCAAAGACACCAAGAGCAATGGTAACATTTGACTCAAACTCACGATCTTGGTTATCTGCGGCCCGCTCCAACATCTGTTCAAGTTGGCCACTTTTTTCACCCGAGGCAATCATATAGAGCATCATTGGCGGGAAAAGTTTGGTATTAGCTAATGCCGTTCCCAAACTGGTACCCTCACGCACCCGCAGAGTGGCATCTTCGACGGCGGCTTTGACTCTTACATTAATCAATACATCACTCGCAATACGCATGGCCTCAAGCAATGGCACCGAACTCGCGGCTAAAATACTCAAGGTACGCGCAAAACGAGCCGTGTTTAAACTTTTACTGACTTTGCTGACCACGGGCAAGCGCAACAATAGCGTATCGTATTTCATTCTATTGGCGGGCACCACGAGTAAGCGCTTCAATAACACAAACAGTCCGATAAGCAACCCAATAACCAGCAAGCCGTAATCTCGGATAAAATCTGACGCGCTAATGAGTAACTCAGTGGTCCACGGTAGCTCTTGGCCCATATGCTCAAACTGACCAACAACTTCTGGCACTACCGCTGCCAGCAAAATGGCAATCACACCAACAGCGACACAGGTCAGTACGATCGGATAGATCATCGCTTGGGTCATTTTGCTTTTCAGCTGTTGACGACGTTCGGTATAGTCTGCGAGACGGTTCAAGACCACTTCTAAGTGACCCGACTTTTCACCTGAAGCCACCATAGCGCGATAGAGTTCGTCAAAAATATGCGGGAACTCCGCCATGGAGTCGGCTAAGCTATAACCCTCAACAACGCGTGAACGAACCGCCATAATCATACTGGCTAGACGATCTTTTTCACATTGTTGGCCAACGGCTTTAAGCGCCTCTTCTATCGGTAACCCCGCGGCAACCAAGGTGGCAATTTGACGCGTAAGCAATGCCAGTTCAGACACCGATATGCCGCGCTTAAAAAAGCTTGCGCCAGCGGATTTAGCCTTACTCTCTTTTTCTACCACTGGCGTTATTTCCAGTGGCATTAAACGTAACTCTCTTAGTTGGCCTCGGGCATGCCTTGCGGTGTCTGCTTCAACAACGCCTTTTTGTTGCTTGCCGGCCTTATCTAATGCTTTATATTCATATGCTGGCATCGGTTATTCCTCGCGAGTCACGCGCAGCACTTCTTCCAGAGTGGTTTTCCCTAGCAGTACTTTACTCATACCGTCATGACGAATACTCGGCACCGTTTTGCGAATATGTTTCTCAATCGCTAACTCGCCGCGACCCGTATGGATCAACTCACGCACGCTATCATCAACAGTGAGCAGCTCATGGATCCCCGTACGACCGCGGTAACCATTATGGCCACACTCTTTACAACCTTTAGCACGACAAATAGTGCGTGGATCATCAAATGCAATACCCAGCAGCTCTCTTTCACGCTCGTCAGGTACATGTTCCTCTTTACAGTGCTTACATAAAGTTCTGATCAATCGCTGCGCGAGTACGCCTAGCAAGCTCGACGATACAAGGAAAGGTTCAACCCCCATGTCTTGTAAGCGCGTAATAGAACCTGAAGCCGTATTGGTATGCAGTGTTGATATCACCATGTGACCGGTTAACGAGGCTTGCACTGCAATTTGAGCGGTTTCAAGATCGCGAATTTCACCAATCATCACCACATCGGGATCTTGACGCAAAATAGCACGCAGACCACGAGCAAATGTCATATCAACTTTGGCGTTTACCTGTGTTTGACCAATACCCTGTAATTCGTACTCGATAGGATCTTCGACGGTTAGAATATTGGTGTCGATTGAATTGAGTTCAGTTAAGCCGGCATACAAGGTGGTACTTTTACCGGAACCGGTTGGCCCAGTGACCAAGATAATACCGTGGGGTTTGCGGATCAGTTCATCGAACTGCAGCCGCACAGCTTCGGTCATGCCCAGTTGGACCAGATCTAAATTACCGGTATTTTTATCGAGTAGACGTAGTACCACACGCTCGCCATGGCTTGATGGCATCGTCGATACACGTACATCGACCGCGCGGCCAGCAATACGCAGTGAAATACGGCCATCTTGTGGTACTCGTTTTTCAGCAATATCTAATCGTGCCATTACCTTAATACGCGATACTAACAGTGATGATAGTTTGCGGTTCGGCTTTAGGACCTCTTTTAAGATACCGTCGACACGGAAACGCACCACCAGTTGTTTTTCATAGGTCTCGATATGAATATCGGACGCTTCTTCTTTAATCGCTTCAGACAGGAGCGCGTTAATCAGTTTAATGATCGGTGCGTCATCGTCACCCTCTAGCAAGTCCTCTGTTTGAGGTAGCTCTTCAGCGAGGGTAAACAGGTCCATCTCGTTACCAATATCTTCCATCATCTGCTGCGCTTCTGATGAATTAGCTTGATAGGCTTGGGTTAAGCGTGTTTCAAACGCTACCTCCTCTAGCTTAATCAATGGTAACGACTTACCACTATAACGACGAGCCTCCAATAATGCTTCTAGAGGCGTGCCGGTCGTATGATAGAGCGATAAGACACCATTCTCATCTTTATCTAATGCGGCATTAAACCGATGGGCAAATGCAAAAGGCAGCCGCTCTTTGCTGGTCGAATGGAAAACTTCGTCAGCTTCCGCTTCAGACACGAGTCCAAGTTCATTTGATACTTGTGCTAGTTCATCATCTGCTTGGATCTTATTATCACTCATCAGCTACATCTTTTTCAGTGTCAGCTGTTTCTACCGCTTTCTTTGCGTCAGCATCTTTGCTCTCAGAGATCCGCTTCAACGCTGGGTCGGTTTGGCGCATTTTAGTGTCTAGCCCTTTACCTGCTTTATAGCGATTCAGAACTTCATTCACCTCTTCAGGTAGATACGCCTCTTGATCCCACTCTTCTAGAATAGGTACATTAGTATTTGGCATTAAATTAACACCACGCGCTTGCTGCTCAAGTTGCAGCGCACGGAAGTACTTATATTTGCGGCCAGCAATACCTTGCATGGTGATGCCATCACGAATAATCGTTGGTTTGATAAACACCATCAAGTTAGTCTTTTTCTTGCCACTTGAAGATGACTTGAACAGATGACCAATGAAGGGGATATCGCCTAAGAACGGCACCTTTTGCACCGACTCTTGTACCTCTTCCTTAATGAGACCACCGAGCACCACAATCTGGCCGGAGTCTGCCATTACCGTGGTGGTTAAGCGGCGAGTCGCGAAGGTCACATCGACACCGGTTTTACCGTTGATGCCCGACACTTCTTGCTCAATGGTTAACTTAACCGCATTGCCTTCGTTGATCTGTGGGATCACCTTAAGCTTAACTCCGACCTCTTTACGTTCTACCGTCTGGAATGGGTTACTGTTGCCATTACTAGAGTTTTGGCTACCCGTAAGGATCGGTACCTCATCACCGACAATGAATGAGGCTTCTTGGTTATCAAGGGTGGTAATTGACGGTGTTGCTAGTACGTTGGACTTGGTATCACTCGACACTGCTTGAATCAGTGCGCCAAAGTCTCCCATCGCCACGCCCCATGCCATACCATTCACTTTACCTAAAGCTTGTGCCAGCAGGGTAATATCACCTTGTGTGTCAGGATTCTCGGTACAGGTTCCGTTCTCTGTACAAACAGTGGTCCCTTCCTCGCCCTGCGCCTGCCATACACCGGCGCCAATCTCACCAATGGTTGGGCCTAAGTTGTTAAACTGCGTTCCACCGCCTGCGGCCGTGGCCCACTGCACCCCGAAGCCGACATCATCACCTTCGCCGACTTCGACAATAATGGCTTCAACCAGCACCTGCGCCCGGCGAACATCTAACTGATTAATCACACTCTCAATGGTGCGCATCTGATCGGGATCGGCGGTGATCACCAAGGCATTGGTGTCGGCATGGGCCATGATATTAATTTCTTTACGGCGCTTGTTACCACCTTGCGCTGAGCCGCCCTTGTCATCTCCCAGCTGCTGGGCAAAGCCAGTTAGCACTTCGACTAAGTCTTCAGCATTGGCGTAGTATATATAGCGTACTTTAGTATTGCCCGTGCTCGCTTGCTCGGCATCCAATTGCCTAATGAGCTTAACAACCCGTTGACGACTCTTTTCGTCACCACTAACAATCACGGAATTAGTCCGTTCATCAGCCACTACTTTAGGCGCTTGACCCGGTAGCTGCGCTTGATTCGCCGTGGAGCGATACAGGGCATCGACGATACGGACAATTTCACCTGCTGATGCAAATTTAAGATTGACCACTTCGACCGCGGTATCTCCCTGTTTATCGACGCGACGGATGATCTCAACCAATTTGTTAACCACGGCGGCACGGCCGGTGATCATCAATACATTTGAGGGGTTGTAGTTAACCACATTACCGCCGCCGGCATTATCGTTTAGCTGACGTAATAAGGGCGCAAGCTGTTTGGCATCGGTGTTATACACCGGCACGATACGGGTAACCATCTCATCACCGATCCCCGGTGTATCATCGTCAGCAATGCGAATCGATGCGGTTTTGGCATCTTTATCCTTGATGACCTTAATGATGTTGTTTTCCATCTCAACCACGGCATAACCGTAGACTTGCAGCGTGTTGAGAAAGAATTGGTAATACTGCTCATCGTCTAGGAGATCGTAGCTACGAACATTGATTTTGCCGCGAACGGTAGGATCGACAATAATAGTGCGGTTTAAGTTTTTACCAACAATGTTGATAAATTCTTGAATATCTGTGCCCTTAAAGTTAGCCGCATATTGTTCAGACCAGGCAAGCTGCGGCGCTAATAATGACGCCCCCATGACCATGCCGGCAATTAGTCCGCGTCTAATCCTTTTATTATTCATTGTAATACGTCCCCTAAAACCTTTAATTGCGGCAAGCTCAATGAGTTATTGCAGCAGCCTTTATTGTTATTGGTTGCTGCTCTTCTATTGCGGCAAGCTAAACATGATTTCGATCAGTTGACCTTCGCGTTCAACCATTAAGGCAATTTCAGTCATCTCTGGTAATTGCCCCATTACCTCTAATGCCTGACCCATATTAGTCAAGTCGTAACCATTTATCGACTTTGCCAAATCATTGGGTTTAAAACCTGCCTCGATAAATAACTTTCTGTCTTTACCTGGATTGAGGCGATAGCCCGCAAGCTCTCCATCTCTTTTAACTGGAGAAATCGCTAAGTAATCGGTGATTTTGCTCGGGTCAGCTAAGATCTGCTCACGTGATTCGCCTAACTCTCGGGCCACTTCACGGTTTTGACGTTGATCTATTCTGTTACCCTTAGGTAAGCTCTTGGCTCTTTGCAGTTGCTGATTAGCATTACTGTTGGTGTTGTATTCAAGACCATCCAGCATCAGGGTTTCGTATCGCCCACTGTTGGTGATGATAATACGATCGGCATAAACCTCTTTTAACGAGGCCGATGTGCCTTTAATTTTGTCGCCTAAGCCGTAAGTATCTTGGCTACCCCCTGATGCAATGACCGCTAAGCCCTTTTGCTCGGTCGTTGACGCGACCACACCAGTCAACTGAATTGACAGCGAGGTTTTAGGTGCATCGGTAATCACTTCTTCTTTCGGAGCGACCTTAGGCTTGGCTGAAGCACTATCGGCGTGACCAAAAAGCCCTAATTCTTGCAAAGCAGAAATGTTTATCACCCCAGAAGATGTCGAAGAGACAGGCGTAGGCGTCCAGCGAGAAACAGCTGAATTTTCAGGAACTAGCTTCCATGTGATCTGTGCTAATAGCAATAGCGTTAGCACGACACCTAGACCAAATATCGCTGAGCTAACGGGCTTTTGAGGCACACCCGCCGCTTTGGTTAAAAACTTATCTAATAAATCCATATTTATGTGGACCCTCTGCACAGGTCTCTGTTCTGATAATGATAATTTAGCAAATCCTGACTCATGCTAACCCACACTGCACCCTGCAACAAGCCCATAACAGCAGCAATGTTGGCGATAATAGGCCAAATATGCTAACTTTACGCGCCTTAAAAGGGTGTGAAGCTTGCCACTCTTTTGCGAGTAGAGGCGTAAAGATTTGTATATTAATACTCAGCTTGTGAACTTCCCCCTACTTTAATCAAGGTTAATCTACCACTGGAGTCGCTCATGAATGACAACGAGCAACAAACATTAAAAGTCCGCTTAGATAAATGGCTCTGGGCTGCACGCTTCTATAAGACTCGCGCCATCTCAAAAGAGATGATTAATGGTGGTAAAGTACACTACAACGGCCAACGCTCAAAATCGAGCCGATATGCAGAGGTTGGCGCGACCATTAGATTAAGGCAAGGGTATGACGAAAAAGAGATCGTCATAGTAAAAATATCCGAACACCGCCAGAAAGGGTTAATCGCGCAAACCCTTTATGAAGAAACACCACAAAGCATAGCGAAACGTGAGACATATGCCGAACAAAGACGCTTGAATATTCTTCATAATCCGGCACCCGACCATAAACCGGATAAGAAACAGCGTCGCCAAATAATGCGCTTTAAAGAAAGCTAACACTGGAATACCGAAATGACTAAAGACAATTTATATCGCTACCTGTTTGAAAATGCCAGCGTGCGTGGTGAACTGGTACAACTAGAGAAGAGCTACCAAGAAGTGATAGCCGCCCATGACTATCCGTTAGCAATTCAGCATCTATTGGGCGAATTGATGGCAGCAACATCACTGCTAACGGCGACCTTGAAGTTCAGTGGCGATATTAGTATTCAATTGCAAGGTGATGGTCCAGTATCGTTAGCCGTAATCAATGGTAATAACCTGCAGCAGCTGCGCGGCGTGTCTCGCTGGACTGGCAACATTGCTAATGACACACCAATACAAACCCTGTTTGGCAAAGGACACATGGTGATCACCTTAACGCCAGATGATGGCGAGCGTTATCAAGGTGTGGTTGCACTCGATAAAGAAACACTAGCCGAATGCTTAGAAACATACTTTGAACAATCAGAGCAGTTACCAACCAAAATAAAGCTGTTTGCCAATACTCAGCAAGCAGCGGGAATGTTCCTGCAGGTGTTGCCTACTAACGGCGACCATAATGAAGAGTTCGAACACCTATCTGTATTAACTGAAACCGTTAAACAAGATGAACTCTTTGCGCTTGAAGCGGAAGAGGTACTGCATCGTCTCTATCACGAAGAGGAAGTGCTGCTATTTGATCCGGTAGCGATTACTTTTAGCTGCACTTGTTCAAAAGAGCGTAGCGCGCAAGCGATTCGCACCGTCGCTAAAGCAGAGATCGATTCGATTATTGCCGAGCAAGGTAAAATCGAAATGGGTTGTGAGTACTGCAACAGCAAATACATTTTTGACACCATTGATGTCGAAGCCATTTTTACCAATGCAGCAAGCAGTGACGTCACTCAGTAAGTATTTACCCTATTAATTCGATTAAGGCGCTCATTGAGCGCCTTTTTTATCCCATCATCAAGCAACCATCCTTTAGTAGTACCTCTGTCACTTTTTGAGCTTTTTTTTGATCTTGTGCACATATTCAATTGCGCATACGTTACAATCGCTTCAAACAAAATAGCTGGCGCCATAGACCGGCACATAACAACGACCCTACTGATGGAGACCTTACACATGGCGGATGGATCTAACCGCGAGTACCTTAACCTTTCTACAGGCCAATTAGTCGAGCTTGCGCTAGCGCGTGGCGAAGGTGAATTGACTGCAAACGGTGCTTTAGTTGCAAAAACTGGCGAACGATCTGGTCGTTCACCCAATGACCGTTTTATCGTTAAAGAGTCTAGCTCAGAAGCTGATATTGAGTGGGGAGCAGTCAATAAACCATTTGCAGCTGACGCATTTACTGCCCTTTGGAATCGTGTTGAAGCTTATCTAGCAGATAAAGACACTTTCGTATCGAATCTTGAAGTTGGTGCAAGCAAAGAGCATTATCAGCCAGTGACTGTAACCACTGAATATGCATGGCACCAACTATTCGCCCGTAACCTTTTCATCATTCCTGAAGAGTTTAATGCAGCAGATAAGCCGACTTGGCAGATCATCAATGCACCGGGGTTTGAGTGTGTACCAGAACGTGACGGTACTCATTCGGACGCGACTGTTATCTTGAACTTTGCAGAACGCAAAGTGCTACTTGCTGGCCTTAAATATGCTGGCGAAATGAAGAAGTCGATGTTCTCAGTGCAGAATTTCCTACTGCCAGCGAAAGGTGTATTACCAATGCACTGCTCAGCTAACGTGGGTCACGACGGCGACACTACGCTGTTCTTTGGTCTATCAGGAACAGGTAAAACCACACTTTCAGCAGATCCAAAACGTTTCCTTATCGGTGACGATGAGCACGGCTGGGCACCCGGTGGCGTATTTAACATCGAAGGCGGTTGCTACGCAAAATGCATCGACCTTAGCGAGAAGAACGAGCCGGTAATTTGGGATGCGATCCGTTTCGGTACAGTACTAGAAAACGTCGTTACTGATGAGAACCGTGTACCTGATTACACTAACTCTTCATTGACAGAAAATACTCGCGCAGCCTACCCGCTTGAGCACATCGCTCAACGTAAAGAAGAAAACTGCGGTGCAGAACCTCATGCCGTTGTATTCCTAACGTGCGACGTTTCAGGTGTATTACCACCGGTTTCTAAGCTCACTAAGGAGCAAGCAGCCTATCACTTTTTATCGGGTTATACCGCTAAAGTGGGTTCAACTGAAATGGGCTCAACGGCAGCCATTCAGTCAACGTTCTCGACCTGCTTCGGCGCACCATTCTTTCCACGCCCCGCTGGCGTATACGCCGAACTGTTAATGAAGCGTATCGAATCCTTCGGTAGCCAAGTTTACTTGGTCAATACGGGTTGGACAGGTGGTCCACACGGTATCGGTAAGCGTTTTGATATCCCTACGACGCGTGCCATTGTCGATGCGATAGTCAGCGGTGAACTCAAAGATGTTGAAACCCAGTACCTTGAAAAGTTAAACCTGCATGTACCAGTGGCGGTAACAGGGGTCGACAGCAACTTATTGAACCCAGTCAACACATGGGAAGATAAGCAACAGTACGCAGAGTTTGCACAGCGCCTCGCTGAAAGCTTTAAAACTAACTTTGAAAAATACCAAGTACCTGATTCAATCAAGAATGCTGGGCCAAACGCCTAACGCTACCCACTAGCGTAAACGCTTAAGGATCCCAATTTAGCTAAGCTAAGTTGGGATTTTTTTTGGATTAAAGATTCTCCATTTAACAATGGATTACGGTCGCCTACGAGTAAAGCACCTTGAACTTTAAGTAAAGCATGCTTGACATTTATATCAAGTAAGCATAACTTTAAGTCAAGCTTACTTTACAGGCAAGCAAAACAAAAGGAACTGTACCGATGAAAAAACTACTAGAAGCAATCTGCGTCAAAGGGCTGCCAAAGCGCGATATTAAAAATGCCAACCTGGTTAATCTATTAGCACTGCTGTGGGCTGTCTCCCTTTTGATTGGCACCTACCTTGCCGAAGAAGGCATGCTGGACAGCCCGTTAACCATTGCTATTGCCTTTGGGATACATACCATTATCGGCATCGCCATGCTGCTGTCTTATAAACGCTTTCTAATCCAGCTCGATGAAATGGAACGTAAAGTGCAGCTAGGTGCACTAGCACTGGCTGTCGGTGTGGCCATCATTAGCTTTTCAAGCTATTCAATTTTAGAAAGCGCAACGACCTTGCCACCCTTACAAACCTCTTATCTCATTGCGCTTATGGCCTTAGCCTATTTGGTTGGTATTATTAAAGGAAGGTTGGCTTACCGATGAAAAATCGCTTAAAAGTACTCAGAGCGGAACGAGATTGGACTCAAGCTGATCTAGCCGACAAACTTGAAGTATCACGGCAAACTATCAATGCGATAGAGAAGGGGAAATACGATCCCAGTTTGCCACTCGCCTTTAAAGTTGCCCGCCTATTCGAGATGCCCATTGAGGCCATCTTCGAAGATGAAACAGAACTTGAAGTGGGTTAGTTATAATAGGTCCTCCGTATTGGAGGACTTATTTGTTAGCGCCAGGATTTAGCTAATATTCCTTGTTATGCTGCAATATTCCACTTCATATTTATCCATGAATAGCCAAGAGTAGTCACTGTTTCACGAACTAAATAACTTGAGATGGATAACAAAGGATTGAACTATGACATTAGGTAATCAAATTAAACAGTGCCGCACAGCTCGTGGCTTGAGTCAGCCGGAGTTGGCTGAAATGGTGGGAATTGAGCAGTCTTACTTATCGAAACTAGAGAATGACAAATCAGTGCCGTCCAATGATGTGTTTCGCAGCCTACTTAGCGCCTTATCGCTCAGTATCAACGAATTCCTAGCTGCTATCGACACTAAAATGTACCGCCAGCAACTCAACCAAGTCGCCGACATAGAAGCGATATTGTCTCAAAAAGACAATCTAAAGATCCGCTCGCTGCGGCGCTTTCTCTATCTTGCTGCCACGCTAATAGTCTTAGGCATTACGACCTTCTACGCAGGTTATAGCCGACAGATCTTTTCAGAAAATCAATACCAGTACCAATCCCTAGGGGTAGTACAGCCAGGTGAGCCACTCGATATCTATTCGTCTTGGAGCCGCACTTTGGACGCAACAGTTGAGAATAGCCATTCTATTAGAGAGCAGAAAAGGGTTGAAATGGCTAAGCGCAGAGATGACCACTACCTGCTAACGACTGACAACAGAAGCCAAAGATTTAATATCGACGTTGATGGCGGAAAAAGGATGTATTCCCTCGATAAAAAGGTCTCGGTACCACGAGCAATCAATGCATGGCTGCAGCTATTGGGAGTCCTGTTTTTTGCAGCAGGTATTGTCGGTTTTGGCCTAGAGCGACGCTTATACCAACGACAATAAGGCCATACACAGAATATCTAGCGGCAAACATCCATCTTTAGCAGCGCAATATCAATGACAATGCGGACAGATTCAGTCGAACAGTCCGCATGATTCGACACAGTTATCCTCTTGCACTCATCAGCATTTTGATGAAGTATAACCCCTTATAATAATTCTAAATTTATCTAAAAGATGGATGCCCTATCATGCGCCTAACACCGATATTGACTCGCAGAGCAGCCCTTACCAGTCTAGTTGCTCTTGCGACCAGTGCCATCAGCTTAAGCACCATTGCCGCAGAGCACGATGCCACACCTCAATTAGCGACCACTTACGTGAATGACGCCATTTTGCCGCCGATGATTGAATGGCACGGCAAAAGCGAATCACTATTGGTCGCACCAGATAGTGAGTGGGCCACTCCATTTGAAAAAAATGGCCTTAAAACTAGTCCAAGCTATGACGAAACATTCATCTGGTTAGATAAGCTTATTGCTCAAAGTAATATGCTCAAAAAAGTCAGCATAGGTAAGAGCCCACAGGGACGCGATATTTGGATGATTGTCGCCTCTAAAGAGGGCGCAGAAGATGCAGCGGCACTCTCAAGCAACGATAAGCCTAGCGTATTGGTGCAAGCTGGGATCCATTCAGGCGAGATCGATGGTAAAGACGCTGGCATGATGTTGCTACGCGACATTGTATTTGGCAATAAGTCAGCCTTGCTTGATAATGCCAACCTCCTGTTTGTACCGATTTTCAGTGTCGACGCCCATGAGCGTTCAACTCAGTTTAATCGCGTCAATCAAAGAGGCCCTGTCAATATGGGCTGGCGTACTACCGCCAATAACCTCAACCTCAACCGTGATTACGCCAAAGCAGACACCCTCGAGATGCAGCACATGCTGCGCGCCATCAATATCTGGCAACCCGACCTGTACATTGATGCGCACGTTACCGACGGCATTGACTATCAATATGACGTCACCTTTGGCTACAACCTTGCGCAAGGTCTTAGCCCTGCAAGTTATAAGTGGTTAGAGAACAGCTATCGCCCTGGGATTGAATCCGCACTCACCGATGAAGGTCATGTCCCAGGGCCATTAGTTTTCGCACTCGATAATACCGATATCACCAAAGGCATGTCTTTATGGAATGCAGGCCCACGCTTCTCCAACGGCTACGGCGATGCCCGTCACTTGCCGACCATTCTAATAGAGAACCACAGCTTAAAGCCGTTTAAGCAGCGCGTACTCGGCACCTATGTGATGCTCGAAGCCACGTTAAAAATCATTGGCAAAGATGCAACCAAGCTAAAATCCGCGATCCAACAAGATAAGTACCGCTACGCACCACGACTGACATTAACCTGGAAGCAAGAGCAGCAAAAACAGGGCTGGGACTTTAAAGGCATCGGTTACTCAATGGAGCAAAGTGCCATTAGTGGCAACGAGATTGTGCGTTGGAATGGCAAACCTAGGCTATATGAGAACCTACCCGTCATCGGTGGCACTAAAGCGGATATCAAAGTGAATCGCCCAACGGCCTATTTTATCCCGCCGCAATGGACAGACGTGATTGAACGTTTAAGTGTGCATGGCATACGCATGACCGCGTTAACTAAACCTAGTAAACAGAAACTACAGCAATATCAATTTGCCGAGCCTAAATTTGCGGTAGCGGATTACGAAGGTCGACAACGTGTTAGCGCTGATATTAGTAGCCAACGAATCGACACCACTTTAGCTGTCGGTACAGTGCGTATCGATACCGATCAACCTCTGGGCGATCTCGCCATACTGCTGCTTGAGCCACAATCAGCTGATTCGCTATTTCAGTGGGGATTTTTCAACCCTATCTTCACCCGCACCGAATATATCGAAAACTATGCCGTAGAGCCGTTGGCAGCGCAGATGCTAAAAGCTGATCCGGCACTGCAAGCCGCATTCGATGAGGCGCTCAAAGATAAGGACTTTGCCGCTAATCCTCAAGCGCGACTACGTTGGTTCTACGAGCGCAGCCCGTATTATGATGCCCAATACCAGATGTACCCCGTGCTAAGAAGCAACTAAAAGCAGTTGCACTTCACAAACAAAAACAGCGCCAAAAGGCGCTGTTTTTTGTTATCTCAGTATGACTTAGCCTTTCTTAACGCCTGAAATAGCATAAGTAAGCGGTAATCTTTGTCCCTGTTGCTCAACAAAGTAACGTAAACGCGACGCTTTACCTTGTGGCAGTGCGACTTCAACGCTCTCCTCTGTCAGTCCATCAAAACAGTCGTAGGGGCTAAAGGGATACTCATTGAAAGACTCGATCTCTATGCCTGCACGGATCAATGCATTCAGCACATCAGACAGGGAATGCGACCAACTGATAAAGGTTTCAGTCTCATCACCGGCATTCTCGGTGTAGGTCGGCTCATCTTCCACATCGGGTTCATCTTGATGAAAGTAGCTATAGCCTTCAAATACCGCTTGCGCAGGATGAAACTCCACCATATAGAACTGGCCACCAGCGTTGAGCTTACTCGCTATGGTCTGTGCCCACTTGTCTAAATCAGGTAGCCACACGATGGCGCCATAAGAGGTAAATACGATATCGAACTGCCCAGCCACCTGCTCAGTCACCTTATAGACATCGGTACAAACGAAATCAGCATCCAGCCCAGCTTGTACAGCCAATGAATTGGCTTGCTCAATAGCCGCAATAGAGAGATCGACACCCGTGACCTTGGCTCCAAGCCTCGCCCACGACAGTGTATCCAAGCCAAAATGGCATTGCAGGTGTAATAGGCTTTTGCCTGCTACATTCAACGCCGCTAGCTCTATCTCTTGTAAAGAGCTATTACCCTTTAAGAAACCAGCGACATCGTAAAAGTCAGAAGTGACATGGGTTTGCACACGGCGATCCCAACCCTGTTGGTTAACTGATAAATAATCCATATGTTTGCTTCCATTCTAATTACGCTAACTGATTTGGCTATTCGCTATCAAACCCTTGAGTAAATTCACCAATAATGTCGATTTTGGCCAAATTGATGAGCGAATTCACCACTGCAAATTAAGATAACAATAAAACATCACAACTAAAACAATTAGATAACCACCTGGCACGTTATCTGCATTTACTAAGAACAAAAAAACAAAACAATAACAAGGACACCATCTAATGAAACTACTCTCTAGCCTTTTTGCCGCAGCGATTACGCTCACTCTCTCTGGTTGCATCATCAATGTTAATGGTGCCCATGCAGGACCGATGGATCACCAGAAGAAGACCATTAAGATTGAAGCCGCAGGCATCGACACACTCGTCGCCGATACCGGTGCTGGAGACTTGAAGATCCAAGGCGTTGCAGGGCTGACTCAAATCACCGTCATTGCCGACATATACACCTACGGCGATATCAAAGCGGATTTGACCCTAGATAAAAAGGGTAGCAACGCAAAATTGGTGGCTGAGTTTGACAGCAATATCAATTTCAGCCGCTCTCCTTACATCGATCTAACCATTCAAGTTCCTGCCCATATGATGCTAAAGCTTGAAGATGGCTCTGGTGATATTGAGATTAGCAATGTCACTGCAAATATCCAGCTTGAAGATGGCTCAGGTGACCTTTCGATTCAAGGCGGTAATAACCTCAACATCATCGATGGCTCGGGCTCGGTATCGATTAGCAACACCACAGGCACACTGACCCTTGAAGACGGTTCTGGTTCAATCAACTTAAACGGCATCGGCGGCGATACCAACATTGATGACGGTTCAGGCGACATGACAGTAACAAACGTCAATGGCCACGTAGTGATTGATGATGGCTCAGGCGATATCGAAGTCGACAACACCAAAGGACTTAGCATTGTCGATTCAGGTAGCGGCGATCTCAGTGTCGACAATATCAATGGTTCAGTAAGCATGAACTAGCTTGGCATTGAGTCGAATTAATCATCCAGATGAGCGATTCAAACTCACTTTCCTAACTAATGCTTAAATTTGATCTAAAATTAGTTCTTAAATGAGCTCTTAAATGAGTTCATAAATGAGTAAACCTTCCCGGCGCAGGTGCTGTTGTCGATTAATGTGCTAACGGTCAGTTATGCTGACCTTAAGCACACTAGAGTACAGCAGCGTCCTGCCCACCCTTTCAGGAACTCAGCTGGATTATCAGCTGAGGTTCGATAATTATCACATCCATCTAGCACGTTGTTCTTAAGCATCGACGCAATATCTAACATTTGTGGTTCCAATGACCTGCGGTCGGCGTATGTGCAGACGCTACTGAGGCTCGCCGCAAGTTCGTCCATGAAGGCTCAACGAAAACATCCCTGTTTTCGAAGGCCTCAGCCGCATCTACACCGGATTATAAAAGCGCAAACTCTTGGCATTTGAGTTATCAAGTTTTAAAGCACCAACCCCTCCAACAAACTCCAGATTCATATAAACCGCTACACTGTATTCGCATCAAATGCCGCTTTCTACGTGCAAAAATATGCCTACAGCACGCATTCTAGGCATCGATAATTCTTTAACATTCAGTAAAGTCGATAAAAATCAATAGGCTAAAAAACAGCAAAAAATGATATGCGGACCTCGCAAACAACTAGGCTCTCTTTCTCCGACTAAAATAGCCCCACTTCTAACTGTGGCGTGATAAATAAGTCATTTGCAACAATAACTTAGCAGTGCTAAGTTGAAGGGAGTTAACATAGTTGCAAAGAACGTTATCAAGCAACTAATGAATGAGTTGTTAAGTTACTTCAGGGAAGAATTATAGGATGTCTAAGTTAAATGCACTCAAACCTCTCGAATGGTATATATACGGTCAAGGTTATCTTCTTGTCGCATGGTTATACATACAGATTGTGATATCGCCTATGGGAATTTTCGCAATATTCACTTTCTTTACTTTGGATATTTTTGGATTAGAAAAGTTCTTCCCTGCATTGTACTACTCATTAAGCGGAGGCTTTGTAGTAGGTATACTTTGGGCTGAACGAATAAGAAGAACTATAGGTATTTTAACATTTCACGCTTATTTGCTATCAACACCAGAAATTGAGGGATGGCGAAATCGTAATGGGAGTGTGATTCGGTAAAGTTAACTGAACAAGCCTCTGAATTAAGATTCACCAAGGCTGTCATGCCATTAGCTGAGCAAGTCGCCCACCAGCACATGGTTCACTTATTAGAGGGGCGTTATGTTTCAGGGGGAGTTCAGTGAAGCTCTTTATGTTTTTTATCTTCATATTATCGCAAGCGACAGCATTTGCTGACACAGATAGAGGAAGAGCTGTTTCGATGTATCAGCTTATAACTTCGCCGGAGGAGTTTGATTTAAACTTGGTGAGTTTAACAGGAGTAATAGTGGTTACCGATGCGGGGTATCCTCAACCTGGTTATAGAGTGTATCTCTTCCCTAATAGTTATTCCGCAGAGTACTTCATTGTGCCTGAGGCGATAGAATTAACGGTGAGTTTTCCAGAGGATATACAACAAGATTTTCACGATAAGTGGAATCACAAGACAGTGGAGCTATACGGGGAGTTTTATCGTAAGACCTATAGCTTTTCCCCTGAGCCCGCTGGAGCTCTAAGTTCTGTGTATGCATTGCGAGAGATAAAACCGCTTAAATTCAGTAAGTAATAGAAACATAACAAGGCCAAGTAAGCCGACTCCGTCAGCTGTCGCGTTTTTTGCAAAAAAAAAGGCAGGGCGGCCGTATATTCTATTAAGTATCTATTTCAAGCTCATATGCCGAATTAGTGCGCTTTCCAACCTTGTGTAGATACGGCTGAGACCATCGAAAACAGGGTGAGAGATAACGCAGTTATCAAGCTTTCGAACGAGAGGCATGGATGCCGAACTGGCCTTTAAATAAGGATATTGTTTGTTTTCGTTGAGCCCATAAGGCCAATTATGTTCCAGACAGAATTTGGCATTCCCTCCGTCCTTGGAGGTCAGATGTGCTTGCGGCGAGTCTCAGCAGTGTCTGCACATACGGTCGTTCATTCACATCTGACCCAAAGGGATATGGGAAATTTCGTTATGATGGCAGGAACATCATCGACCATGTGATCACGACATTCAGACATCCTGTCCAGCACCACCGCAGGCAATTGGAACCACTAGGCCGACTCTCCTGCTATCAACGCCAGCTTCTTAACCCTTGGCCACTTCTTTAACGCTATCTCTCGCTTAAGTGCTTCCGACCGAGTACCGACCGTCTCGCTATAAGCCAAGCTCAACGGGCCTTTGCCGCGCAGGAACTTGGCCGACTTGGCACTGTTACTCTGATGCTCATTAAAGCGCCGTGCCACATCGGTGGTGACGCCTATGTATAGGTGGCCGTTGGCACAGCGCACCATATACAAAAACCAGACTGACTCAGTCGCCACTATTTGACATCAACCTTATCTAGGTTCTTATCTAAGCCACTATCTAAACTACTATCTAAACGACTATCTAAACCGAGCAAGCCGATGAAGAAGGCGTACTCTTGCGCTTTGTCTTCATACTGGCGATAACGACCACTCTTACCACCGTGCCCCGCTTCCATATCGGTATCAAACAGCAGCACATTATTATCAGTCTTCATGTCGCGCAGCTTAGCGACCCACTTGGCAGGTTCAAAGTACTGAACTTGTGAATCATGTAAGCCGGTGGTGACCAACAGATGCGGATAACTCTGGGCTACGACATTGTCATAAGGCGCGTAACTGAGCATATAGTCAAAATAGACTTTCTCGTTCGGGTTGCCCCATTCATCATATTCGTTGGTGGTGAGCGGGATCGATTCATCCAACATGGTGGTAACCACATCAACAAACGGCACGTGGGCTGCAACGGCAAAGTAGCTTTGTGGTGCTTGGTTTATCACCCCACCCATTAGCAAACCACCGGCACTGCCGCCCGCGGCAACCACTTTGTTTTTATCGCCATAGCCTTGCGCAGTTAATGCCTCGGTGACATCGACAAAATCATTAAAGCTATTTTGCTTATTGAGCATGCGACCATCGTCATACCAGCCACGGCCGAGCATTTCAGAGCCACGAATATGGGCAATCGAGTACACGATGCCGCGATCAAGCAAGCTTAAAATCGACGAGCTAAAGTCGGGTTCAACCGTATAGCCGTAGGAGCCATAGCCATACTGATACAGTGGATTAGTACCGTCTTTGTTGAACATATCTTTACGGTATACCAAGGTTACCGGGATCTCTTTACCGTCTCGGGCGTTAACGAATACCCGCTCAGCTTGGTATAACGTCCCATCAAAACCACCGAGCACCTTTTCTTGCTTCAGCAGCTCACGTTGATTGGGCTCGGCCAAGTCATATTCGTAGACAGACTCTGGTGTGGTCGGGCTAGAGTAATACACTCTGAGCTTATCGCTTTGCTGGCTGGCATTCACATCAAAGCCAACCACGTAAGCTGGGTCATTGAATTTAAGCTCAAAGCCCGCCGTCATATCAAAGTCTTGCCCCTTCAACGGATAAACATGAATACGGCTGATGCCACGTTCACGGGTTTGCACCGCCATATATTGATCTAACAGCAATACATCTTCAATTCTTGATTGCTCATCGTGGCCAATGACATCTTGCCAAGCTTGCTTGTCAGCGGCTTTAGCTACCGCGACTTTCATTAAGCGAAAGTTACTCGCTTGCCAGTTAGTTAAGATGTAATAGCTGTCAGCCAATTTGGAGACCGAATACTCATGCCCCTCCTCCCGTGGCAATACAGGCTTAAACTCGCCTAACGCCGCATTAGCATCCAGCATTGATACTTCGCTGGTAATGGTGCTTTCTGCGTACAGGGCGATTGAGGTTTCGTCGAGTGACTTACCGAGACCGATGTAAAAGGTGTCATCTTTTTCTTCATACACCAGTACATCTTTAGTTTGCGCAGTACCCAGCTTATGGCGGAACACCTGATAACCGAGCAAGGTCTGTGGATCTTTAGCAATATAGAATAGGTGTTGATTATCATTGGCCCATACGACGTGGCCGTCAGTCCCTTCAAGCTGATCTTCTATTAGCTCGCCGGTGCTAAGATCTTTAAAATAGAGGGTGTAAATTCGCCGACTTAGCAGGTCCTCCCCAAATACCAATTTGCTTTCATCAGGGCTAACCGATATGCCCCCTAAACCGTAAAAATCATGACCTTTAGCGCGCTCATTGACGTTGAGCAACACCAATTCATCGCTACTTTCTAGCTCGACTTTTCTAGCCACTACTGGGTATTCAAAGCCCGCTTTGTAGTAGCGATAATACCAATGATTATGCCAAAAATAGGGTACGCTCGATTCATCCTTATCGAGTCTGCCGATCAGCTCTTCAAATAGCTTTTTTTTGAGTGCGTCGTAAGGCTGAAATTGCGCCTTGGTATAGTCATTTTCGGCATTAAGATGAGCAATGATCTTAGGGTCTTTACGCTCGTCATCACGCATCCAGTAATAGTCATCGATACGAGTTTCACCATGCAGCTCCATGCTATGAGGTATTTTTTCCGCTTTAGGGGCCGTTGTTTGAGTCTTAGAGGTCATATTGGTACATCCGAGTAGCATTACGGTGCTTAGTGTGAGGGCGAAAAGTAGTTTCATTTTGCACATCCTTATGAGCAAAAATAGAGCGGCGAGACGATTCATCGCCATGGCCACACTTCTGTATGCTGCAGCTTGTCATTTTAATCAAATTGAAGCAACATAGCGGCGCTTATCTCGTCAACAAACGTTAGATAAGCATAATTCTCAGGGCGGGGTGTAACTCCCCACCGGCGGTAAGTTGTGCATGATGTCGTTATACATCGTCATAAAAGCCCGCGAGCGCCTACCGATACGACAAGATGTCCACTGGTAGGGTCTAGCAGATCTGGTAAACACGCCTTAATGATGACGCCCGTCATATTAAGGTTGCACCTATTCCAGAGCCGACGGTAATGATTACTACAGCGTACTATGTATGCTGCGTGTACTGAGTCCGGATGAAAGAGAATATAAGATTGAACAATGTTGCCTGCGCAGCAGTGTCATTGTGTTTTGCCGAGTGCGAAGCACTTACATACTGCCTGTATGCCATCATTTATTTCAGCTCTTATTAAGCACCTGCATTAATCACCAATGTGAGTGTCATTTTCTGTACGCCCTGATTCTGGCAACCCAATGTAGTTTATTAAAGGATGTTAACCATGAATCAGTCTTTACTCGCGCCTTATGGCAATGCTATCGAACGCGTCAATGCCGCACTTACCGCCCTTCGACAAGGGAAAGGGGTGTTAGTTGTTGATGATGAAGATAGAGAAAACGAAGGCGATCTTATCTATGCAGCAGAAACCCTTACCAATGAGCAGATGGCGCTGCTTATTCGCGAATGTAGCGGTATCGTTTGCTTGTGCCTTACTGATGAGCGTATTGCGCAGCTAGAGCTGCCGCCGATGGTCGTTGATAACAATAGCCAATACGGCACCGCCTTTACCGTCAGCATCGAAGCCAAAGTAGGTGTTACCACCGGCGTATCGGCAGCAGATAGAGTCACCACGGTAAAAGCGGCCATTGCAGATGGCGCCGTTGCTGATGACCTTGCCCGCCCAGGACATGTCTATCCTCTACGTGCTCGCCCAGGGGGAGTATTGGAGCGTCGCGGTCATACCGAAGGCACCGTCGACTTAATGAAGCTGGCAGGATTGAAACCTTTTGGCGTTCTGTGTGAAGTGACGTTACCCGATGGCACTATGGCACGCTTACCTGAAATCGTCAGCTTTGGGCAGCAGCATGATATGCCGGTGCTAACCATTGAAGATATTGTAGCTTACCGTAACTCACAGTAATGCCGCTGATCCGCTCTCTGCCGTAAGTCGCTTGAGCGTATTCACCCAAGCTGTACATAGGCCACATTTTACTTGTGGCCTTGTTATTTTAGTCATACTCACCCCTCAGAAAACAACCGCTGAATTAGCGGCGTAGTATTACTCTGCCTCATGCCAAGGCAATTTAGCAAAAGCGCATTTATCATCATTAACAGCGTCAAAAAAACTCTAATAAGAAGAGACTTTTAGCCACCCGTTTGACACTACTCGCTAAATTCGTGACCTAGATTAGACTTTGGTAAATTAACTGAGACACCACAATCTGGATATGGTTATTATTTGGCGCAATTTGTTAAAATCTCGGGATTTTTAAGATTAAACCAACAATGTTAACCATGAGATTGTTACGCCAAAGGGTTGTCGCCGAATGTTAAGCCTATTGAGCCGTTTGAGCTTAAAGCAAAAGCTATTCTTATTTGCCTCATTGCCAATGCTGATATTGGTGGTGTTTGCTGTGCTGCATTCAATATCACTATCCAAGCAATATCAAAATGCCTCCGCTAATGCGTTAACCACCCAGGTCACACTCGGCGTCGAAAAGGTTATTTTCGAGCTACAAAAAGAGCGCGGCTTGTCAGCAGGCTATTTAAGTAGTGGCGGCGAGAAGTTTAGCGCAGAGCTACAGCAGCAATGGCAAACAACCGATCAAGCATTGCAAGGTTTGCTGCAAAACGGTGCACTAAAAAAAGTATTAGAAACCACCCAAAACGACTACCCGTTATTTATTGCGTTACAGGAGCGAATTGGCCGCACGAGTACTGAACGAGAGCGCCTAACCCAATTTCGTCGCCAGGTGTTCAGCCTAGACAATAACCGATATTTTAACTATTACTCGCAACTCAACCAAAAACTAATTAGTTTTATTTCGCAACTGCGCTTTAAAAGTGAAAGTTCCTATTTGGTCATAGTTCAATCCGATCTTGTAAACGCCTTAAAAATCCAAGAGCTGGCGGGACAAGAGCGGGGTTTAGTCAACCAACTCCTTGCAGCAGCAACGATTAAGCTTGACTCATTCGATGCTATTGCAGATATCACCGAGCAGCTCAATAATACTGTTAACAACGCTAGCTTGGTGATGACCAAAGAGAATCGCGCCAAGTTCAGTGCATTTGGGGATAGCCTTGAACAGCAAGAGATCGAAGCGCTTCGACAGCAATTACAGCAACAAATAGCCCTCATCGAACATGCGCATCGTGTTAGTAAACTCGTGGGCTATGATGGCTTAATGCACGACTTTAATCGCTATGTGATCTCCGCAAAACCTCAGCATAGCATCAGTTTTGAGCAGCATTACTTTGACATTGGGATTGCGCTAACAGAGATGGAGCGTCAGCCAAACTTAACTGAGCAGCAGCTAGAACTTATTGCTGTCATCAAACGCACTGTCGATAGTTATGCTGACTATCTGCAACAGATTAAAAACAGTAAACAGCCTTTGCCACCAATGACTACGCTGGCAGGTAAATATGAGGTCATGCATCAAGCATTACTGCAATTGCAACACCAGGCTCCACTGATTAGCAGCGCACATTGGTGGTCAACGGCGAGTACAGGTATTGAGTTGATGTATCAAATGAACATTCAACTGACTGAAAAAATTGCGCGCCAAAGTGATATCGAGAAGCAACAAATTTTGTCCTCTCTGTATATCAGCCTACTCACTGGCATGTTATTTTTTTACATTCTCTTTATCTTAGGGAAGTACATCTGCAATCACCTTATCGATTTGATCACTACCATAGTGCAAGATGTCGAAGAGATGGCAAAAGATCCTAGTCTACAACTACAAATTGACGTGAAAGGCAGCGGCGAGCTAGCGCAAATATCCACTGCACTGAATCAGATGTTAAGTGAACGCTTGCTTGCTAAAAACTCCATGCTGCAAGCATCAGCAGTATTTGAACACTCATCTGAAGGCATCATGGTGACCGATGCCGACAACCGTATCGAATTGGTTAACCCCGCCTTTACCAAAATCACCGGCTACACTCTTGACGAAGTTAAAGGCCATAAACCGAGTATTTTAAGCTCGAAGCACCATCGCCCAGAATTTTACAGTGAACTTTGGCGAACATTAACTGAGACCAATCATTGGGAAGGCGAGATCTGGAATAAGCGCAAGGACGGCAACGTCTACCCAGAATACCTCTCAATCACTGCTGTGAAGAATGCCAAAGGTGATATTTGCCAACACATTGGTTTATTCCTCGATGTCAGCAACCATAAGCAGTATGAACAAGACTTGTGGTACAAGACTAATTACGATTCACTGACTAAGTTGCCGAATCGCCATCTGTTTTCATCACGCTTGCAGCATGCGATAGATACCGCTAGCCAACATCAAGCTCAGGTTGCGGTTTTCTTTATCGATTTAGATCGTTTCAAATTTATTAATGAACTGCACGGCCATGCTGCCGGAAACGATATTCTTAAGCAATCAGCCCAGCGCCTTGCGGGTGTGCTCGGGCCTGAAGATTCTATTGCCCGTTTCGGTGGCGATGAATTTGCAATCATTTCACCACAACTCAATAGCAGCGAAACCGCTGAACAGTTGGCACAGAAGCTGACGGATGTGTTACTGCAACCGATAAAACTCAGTGCGATTGAAAGCAATATCTCTGCCAGCGTCGGGGTGGCATTCTATCCAGAAGATGGTCAAGACATAGAGATGTTACTGAGAAATGCCGAAACTGCCATGTATCAAGCCAAACGAGATGGCCGCGCGCATTTCCAGTACTTCTCTCCCGAGATGAACGTCGAAATGTTAGAACGGATGCGACTCGAGCAGCGATTACGAAAAGCGGTAAAACAATCTGAGTTTTACTTAGAATATCAGCCTATCGTTGATATGCAGCACGGCACAGTTTCAAGTGTTGAAGCGCTTATCCGTTGGCAAGATCCTGAGTTTGGCATTATCTCTCCGGCACGATTTATTCCCATCGCTGAAGAGACAGGGCTTATTGAACCTTTAGGGGAGTGGATTTTAGAGCAAGCCCTTAGCGATCTAGCACAGTGGCATGCACAGGGTCATATGCTTAAAATCGCCATTAACGTGTCTGGCCGCCAATGTATTAACGCTCATGGTCACAGTTTTTATGAAGTACTCAAGGAAGCACTTGAGCGGCATGGTGTTGCGCCACAGTATCTGCATGTAGAGATAACAGAAAGCATGCTCATTGAAGATAAGCCTTACAGCTTACAAATGCTTGAATCCATAAGACAACTGGGTATCGATATCTATCTCGATGACTTTGGCACTGGCTATTCGGCATTAAGTTATTTAAATCAGTTCCCAATATCCGTCATCAAAATTGATAAAAGTTTCATCGACAATGCCACGGTTAACCCGTCTGACGCCAAGCTCGTTAAAGCCGTAGTGATGATGGGGCAGAGCTTAGAGATGCCGCTAGTTGCCGAAGGCATAGAAACCGAAGAGCAGTGGGACTTCTTGCAAGCGCTCGGCTGCGATTACGCTCAGGGCTATCTGATGTCCAAACCGTTATCCAGTGAAAGACTCATCACCTTTCTTGAGAATGAAACGGCAATTAATCGTATCGTTAACCGCAAAGCTCTGACATCGGTAAAATAGATGCAGTGAGTTAAGCTTCGCTCTTGAAGCGTAAATTATGGCCATAAAAAAGAGCAGCCTAGCTGCTCTTTTTTATGTGCTAGCTTACTTATCAAGCAACGCTAGTCATCACACTGGCAGATCCTTCAACCGCCATTTGTGCTAAATCTTTATCGACGAAGAACAGCGCTTTACCGTCTTCACCCACCAAACGAATTTTATCTACGATTGATTTGAATAGTTTCTCCTCTTCATGCTGCTCTGAAACATACCACTGCAGGAAGTTGAAGGTAGAATAATCTTGATTACTGAATGCAGCGTGAGCAAGCTCATTAATCTTTTTAGTGATCAACTGCTCGTGCTCATAAGTGTATTCGAATAGCTTCAGCAACGAAGGAAAGTCAGCTTGTGGTGCTTCAATCGTCCCTAACAGCGGCATGCCACCTGTTTCGCTGACATAAGTGAACAAACGGTGCATATGCCCCATCTCTTCGTTTGCATGGGTACGCATAAATTTAGCTGCGCCTTCAAAACCTTTATCTTCACACCATGCACTCATCTGTAGGTACAGGTTAGAGGAGAAAAACTCCATGTTGATCTGGTCGTTTAACTGGTCAATCATCTTCTGGGCCAACATATTAATTCCTCAGGGTATTCTGTTTATGGACGCTATTGTTATCAAGCTAGCTTAGAAAAGCAATAAAATTTACTTAAGTTACTGTTTAATAAATAGTAATGGTTTTCATTCACGTACAGGGGCGATTGCTAATATTGCTAGCGTCTTATAAAAAAACCAAAAGAATCAGCCCTTAGCTTAAGTTTTCTGCAGCAGAAAATAATCACTACAAGCGATATCCGAACGCTGATTTATTTACCTTATCGGGAGAGAAATAATCAGAAAGCCACCATCAGCTGCAAAAACTGCCAAGCAGATCATAGTCATCTGTAATCACCATGGCATAATGCGTTATATTCGTTTTTACTTAACGTACTCTTATTAAGCCTCAAGGATAGATAGATGCAGATTAATGCAGACCCATGTGCTCAACCTAGCCTAATGCATCCCACGTTGGCTATCGAAAAATTGCTCGAGCAAGTACAAGCTGTTACAGACTCTGAAGTCGTAACATTGCCACAAGCCTTAGGCCGAGTCTTAGCCGAAGACCTCGCTTCTCATGTCGATCTGCCTCCTTTCGACAACTCAGCAATGGACGGTTACGCTTTTAACTTTGATGATCTTGCTGCAGGTAAGCCGTTAACGCTGCTTGGTCAATCATTTGCCGGACACCCCTTTAATGGAGTGTGCACAGCAGGTGGCTGTATTCGTATTATGACAGGCGCACCATTGCCCGCCGGTTACGACACAGTGCAGATGCAAGAAAAAGTCACCGCTGAAGGTAAAAAGATCAGCATTGCAGCGCCTAAAGCAAAAGGGGCTAACGTCCGCTACCGCGCAGAAGAGCTGACCACAGGCACAAAAGTCCTCATGGCAGGCACCCTTATCGGGGCCGCAGAGATGGGCGTACTCGCTACCATCGGCGCCAGCCAATTACGGGTGTTTCGTCCACTAAAGGTCGCTTTCTTCTCCACCGGTGACGAACTGCGCCCCGTGGGCAGCGAGCTTGGCCCTGGCCAAATATATGACTCTAACCGCTATAGCATCCAAGGATTACTTAGCCGCGCTAACGTAAAGTGGATTGACCTTGGCGTTATTGAAGATGACAAAGAAGCCATTCGCCAAGCCTTTAAAACAGCTTCAACCCAGGCCGACATGGTACTGACATCAGGCGGTGTTTCTGTTGGTGATGCCGATTACACTAAGCAAATTCTCGACGAAGAGGGTCAAATAACCTTCTGGAAGCTGGCGATTAAACCGGGTAAGCCGTTTGCGTTTGGTCACTTAGGGGATGCTGTGTTCTGTGGTTTACCTGGAAACCCAGTTTCTTCTATGGTGACGTTTTATAAGCTTGTTTGGCCATTATTGCAAAAAATGCAGGGGTTACCGCAAATTAAACCGGTCACCTTCAATGCCACGCTAACCCACGACATTCGCAAGTTCCCAGGCCGAGTAGAATATCAACGGGCGGTACTTAGCTATAACGAACAAGGTGAAGCACAAGTCGCCGTCACTGGTGGGCAAGGCTCAGGCATGCTGACATCAATGACCCTAGCCAACTGCTTTATCATCTTAGAGCAAGACTGTGATGGTATAACTGCGGGCAGCAAGGTCACCGTTGAACCTTTCAACAGTGTACTTGGTTAACTCACGCTAATGGCCGCAAGCAACTGATTGAAGAGAACATATTGATGTCAATTGAACCAACTGACACGGACGAGATATTAACTGACGCGGAAATATTGCGTTATAGCCGGCAAATATCCATTAAAGCGATGGATTTTGAAGGGCAAGAAAAACTCAAGCAAGCCAAGGTACTGATCATCGGTGCCGGCGGTTTGGGCTGCGCTGCTAGCCAATATTTGGCGGTAGCGGGAGCTGGCTTAATCACACTAGTCGATTTTGATACGGTTGAAGTCTCTAACTTACAGCGGCAAGTATTGCATCAAGACGCCAATGTAGGCCAAGCCAAAGTCGACTCAGCTAAAGAGACGTTAACCGGCTTAAACCCACACATTCAGGTTGATACGATTAATGCCGTGTTAGATGATCATGAGATTGAAGCTCTGGTTAAACAGCACTCAATCGTGATGGACTGCACCGATAATGTCGCCGTGCGTGAGCAACTTAACCAAAGTTGCTTCACCCATAAAGTGCCTTTAATATCGGCCGCGGCCATTAGAATGGAAGGCATGGTGACGGTATTTGACTATCAAGCCGACACCCCTTGCTACCACTGTTTTAGCCAGCTGTTTGGTGAGCAACAGTTAAGTTGTGTTGAGTCGGGTATTCTCGCGCCAGTGGTCGGCATGATCGGTTGCCTGCAAGCCGTCGAAGCCGTAAAAGTGATTGCCGCTATGGGCCGTACTTTAGCCGGACGCGTTTTGATGATCGATGCCATGACCATGGAGTTCCGTGAAATGAAACTGCCGAAACAGCCGAGTTGTGCGATTTGTTCTACTGCGAGTTAACTCTCTTAGAAATTGAGATATTTGGCATGAGCTGAATATCTCTCCTATATTCATAACAATCACTAGCGCTAATGACTTACCACAAGTAAACCGTCGTGAACTTTAATACTATCCCGCCTTGTAATACGTGAAAATAACTATTGCCATTGCCATTGCCATTGCCATTGCCATTTAAAAAACTTTAATCTATATTGCATTCCCGCTATGAATACGGATTAATTATTAGCGGCCAATTTATTAACTTATTTTTTATTAAACATGGAAGTTGAATGTCAGCATTATTTCGTCAACAGGCCGTTGAGGCGCAAAAACAAAAGTTACACGGTGACATATCATTAGCCCAGCCTATTTCAATTTACACTTCTACGTTTATTATTCTGTCTATTGTTGCCGCCATTGTTTTATTCCTGTCTTTTTCTCACTACGCCCGTAAAGAAACGGTTCGTGGTTATTTAGTTCCCGACAAAGGTTTAATTAAAACCTTTGCCAACCGCAGTGGTAACGTCGAAATATTACATGTATCTGAAGGTGATATTGTTACTAAAGGCTCACCGCTAGCGACAATAGTATTAAGGCGCAGCATGCTCTCGGGTGAAGAGTTAAGCGAGTCACTCATTGATGAGTTAAAACAACAACTCGCGCTACTGCAAACAGAGCAGAGCGTTAATAGCACCATGGAAGTGAAACAAGCCGCACGTTTAAAAATATCCATGACGGATAGTCGTGCATCGCTGGCGGTAATAACTAAACTCCAAGCGTTATTGGCTGAAAAATTAGCGCTGCAGATGGCGCAGCAAGTTCAGCACAATAAGCTATATAAAGACGGTTTTTTATCAACGTTAGATTACCAATTCCAGCAAGAGAAGTTAATTGCTGTTCGACAAGAAATAGAAAACTTAGCATCCAATCAAATACAAACTCGAAGCCAACTTAATTCGGCAGCAGCAGAGCTTGAAGTGTTACCTAGCCAATATGCGCTTAAAGACGGTGATCTTGCCAGACGGCGCTCAGAGCTCCTACGTCAAATAGATGAGACTGAAAATAATTATCGCTATGTTATTCGAGCTAGCGAACCTGGCACGGTGGCATCGATACAAGTGGTAGAGGGTGAGTTTATTGTTAATAGTCGCCCATTGATGAGCCTAATTCCACAAGGGGCGGTGTTGGTCGCAGAGCTTTTACTGCCCACTCGCAGTGCGGGCTTTGTGAAACAGGGAGATGAAGCTCGGCTGCGCTTTGATGCCTTCCCTTATCAACGCTTTGGTTTCCTCGAAAGCCGCATTTCACGAATTGATAAAGCCCTGCTGCTTGAGGGTGAAGCCCGGGTGCCAGTGACACTGTCTGAACCCGTCTATCGCATTAGAACCCAGCTGTCTAAGCAAGACATGCTCGCCTACGGCAACAAATTCCCCCTAAAGAGCGGCATGTTGCTTGAAGCAGACATTGTACTCGATAGGCGCAGCCTGCTTGACTGGTTGCTTGAGCCCATTTACAGCTTGAATGGCAGGGTAGGATAATGGATAACACTAGGCCAAATGAGACCAATAATCCGATAGAGCTGCTAGAGTTCTCCGGTAAAAAACATGTGCCGATTATCTTGCAAGCGGAGATGGCTGAGTGCGGCCTCGCCTGCGTCGCCATGATTGCCAGCTTTCATGGCCACAGGCTTGACATGGCAGCCCTAAGAAAGCGCTACAGCGCCGATCTTAAAGGCATGAGCTTGCAACAATTGATTGCGCTGAGCGACAGCATGGGGCTGGCGAGCCGAGCACTCAGGTGCCCAATCGAAGAGGTCGGCAAGCTAGCTCTGCCCTGCGTACTCCACTGGGACATGAACCATTTTGTGGTACTCACTGGCGTCACCAAGTCTGGCGTACTTATTAATGATCCCGCCTTGGGCAAAAGAAAGCTCTCTTTTAAAGAGTTTGCCGAGCACTTTACCGGAGTTGCGCTGGAACTCACCCCCACCAAAGGCTTTGAGCAACAAGATGAGCGCCAACAGATGCGCTTAACCCAGCTGTGGAGCAAAATGACCGGGCTGGGGAAAACCCTAATCACCCTGTTTGTTTTGTCTATTTTATTGCAAGTTTTTGCGCTGGTGACCCCCTACTACATGCAATGGGTGGTCGATGAGGTACTGATCAGCCAAGACAAACCCTTACTGATTGTGCTCGCGCTAGGCTTTGGCTTACTCGCCATTATCAATGTGATAACCACTGGGGTGCGTAGCTGGCTGGTGATTAGGGTATCGAGTCTGCTCAATATGCAGATGGGCGTCAATCTATTAAGCCACCTGCTAAAGCTCCCCATGAGTTACTTTGAGAAACGTCATATTGGTGACTTAGTGTCACGCTTTGGCTCACTTGCCCAAGTACGTGAACGCCTCACTACGGGACTGGTTGAAACTGTTGTTGATGGGGTGATGTCGATAGCCGTACTGGTAATGATGCTGATGTACAGCGTTAAGCTCACTATGGTGGTGGTCGCAGCCATCCTTATTTATGCCCTGCTGCGGTTAGCGCTATATCGTCCGCTGCACCGCGCAACTGAAGAGTCAATTCAAGCCAGCGCCAAAGAACAAACCAATTTTCTGGAGAATATTCGCGGTATTCAAACCATCAAGCTGTTTACCTGCGAACCACAAAGGCAGAGCATTTGGCAAAACCGTTATAGCGAAGTCATCAATGCCGATATCCGTTTAGGTAAACTAAAAATCAGTTTCGACGCGGTCAATAAACTATTGTTTGGTCTGGAAAACATCATTGTTATTTACTTGGCGGCCACCATCGTGATGACAGGTGATTTAACCATAGGCATGGTGCTGGCGTTTATCGCTTATAAAAATCAGTTAACTGACCGTTTTGCCAGTTTAATCGAGCAGATTATTCTATTTCGCATGTTACGCCTACACCTAGACCGCATCTCAGACATAGCGCTGCACAAGCAAGAAGCTAACCGAGATAGCAGCATGTCACTCAATGAGGTCAGCGGCAGGCTCACGCTTGAGGGGGTCAGCTACAGTTATGCTGACAATGAGCCTGCTGTGATTGATGATGTTTCACTAACCATTAATGCCCATGAATCTGTAGCAATAGTGGGGGAATCTGGTTGCGGTAAAACCACCCTAGTCAAGCTGATGCTTGGGCTGCTCACGCCAACCCAAGGGCGCATTTTACTCGACGGGCAAGACATCACCCAAATAGGCCTGACTCAATATCGCCAACAAATTGCGGCGGTGATGCAGGACGATACCCTGCTCTCGGGCTCTATCGCCGACAACTTAACCTTCTTTGAATCTGAGCCTAATTACTTGCGCATGCAGCAGTGCGCCCAATTAGCAGCCATCGACGGCGATATCAGCAAGATGACCATGGGCTATAACACGCTGGTCGGTGATATGGGCAGTCAGTTTTCCGGCGGGCAGGTGCAACGTCTTTTACTGGCAAGGGCGCTATATCAGCAACCAAGTTTACTGTTTATGGATGAAGCGACCAGCCATTTAGACATCGATAACGAAGCCAAAATCAGCGAGCAGATAAAACACCTTGAGATGACAAGAGTCATCATCGCCCATAGGCCTGAAACCATTAAGCAGGCCCAGCGAGTACTGGTGATGCACCAAGGCAAAGTATACACGCCTGAGGAATTACAGCAGCTAACCGGTACAGCTGAGTAGCCTAGCAATAACCATTGCGTAAGCACTAACCATTGCGTAAGCACTAACCATTGCGTAAGCACTAAAAGTACCAATAAACAAAACAAAGGATGTTTTATGAAAGAATTAGACTCAAATGAATTACAAGTTGTAGCGGGTGGAGGGGCTGCCCCAGGAAATCCAGGCGGGCCAGTGCCTTGTGGTCCTATCGACTTAGGGCCATTTGGACCCGGGCCGTATGACCCAGGTCGCCCAGGTCAGCCGTAGCCTACGACTCAAGCGCCACTGTTGCTGGAACCAACTTCAGGCTCCGTCTCAGTAAGCAACTAACATAAGGATATTTTTATGAAAGAATTAAATACACATGAAGCACAAGCTGTAACAGGTGGAATTGACAACCTTCCTGGAGTACCTAGCGTACCTGACGGAGTGGGAGTGCGCTTTGGCTCCGATTTGTGGCGTTGGATGAATGGCCAAAACGGTCGAGATGGCGCCCCAAAAGATGACCGCGACCGTTCGCCAAGTCAATAAGCCTGAGCTGAACGATAGTGAGTGGCGAAGTTTTATATAACGATAATAAGTGAATAAATCGTGATTGATTTCAGCAAAAAAGTTAAGCGGTGAAGTCGTTGGCCGGTCTAGTATCGGTCAACGACGGCATCGATTAAAAACAAGGGTACGGCGACTTTTGCGGGAAACCGCACCCTTGGTCAATCGCTTAAGACTGGCAACTCTAATCGAGAAGCTAAGCACTTAGGCAAACATAACGTTAAACAGTTTAAATTAAGGAAAATATTATGCAAGTTTCAAAAATTGAAGAACTAACAATGAACGAGATTGAGCAAGTTAATGGGGGCGTTGGTCAAGCCGGTGTTATTGGTGCTAATTTGAGTATTATCGGAATTGGTGTTGGTATCATGGTTGCGGGTGCAACAGCCCCAGCCTGGTTTGCTGTGGGCATGATTGCCGTCAGCATCTCAGTGACGGCTTCATATCTTTCAAGTAATTAGGTTTTGAATGCTAGGCAGTAGAATAAATCTATTGCCTAGCATGGGGGAATTAAAAAATGTCTAAGAAGAAGGTTAAATCAGCTTGGGTTGATAATAGGCTGTCAAATGGTTGGAATTCAAAAAGTACATTTCAAGATAAGCGTATATTTTTTTCTGGTTTATTGATTGGTATGTCAATAGGTATCGCTATTGGTTTGATTATATAGGATAAAGCACTCATAACCTGACCTATCCGAGGAATTTATCGAGGCATATATGGACGCTCCCGCCCGTACCTGACTCTTCTACACAAATATTGATAAAATTGAACTTTATAGGGTCCCCGCGATCTGATCATAAAATTTAATAGCTTAAAGTTTTAACTATGTCGATTTTCAATGCGGATGAATGGGCCACATCACATTTTCAACAAGCCAAATTAGGTGGTATGCGCCGTGCTGATAGGTTAGTCAGTACCGCTGCAAATATGGCTCGTAGCAGCGGTAAGTCTATCGCATTATCATGCCGTGGTAATGAAGCTGAACTAGAAGGGGCTTACCCAAGAATAACCAAGACATCCATTCTAATTTCGAGCCGTTTAAGGGAGGGCTACATTTTGAGAAAGATACTAATTATTATTCCATTTATATTGTTTTTAGGTTTTTTATCCATTTGGCTATTGAAGTTGGGGAGCGGGTGGGTAACAACCTTAACTCTATCTTCCGCTTGGTACTGTATTTATATTGGCTTATTATCAAAACGGAAAAATTAGCCTAGTTTAAAGGTTTACTTAGTGTATAAATATCAGGCGCTGTTGTAGATAAATGTTGTCTATCCTTATAATTTAGCGTAATTGATTGAGGTTAAAAGAAATGAAAACAAAATTATTTGTGAGTAAGCTTAACCAGATAGCAAAAGATAGGACAGCCACATAATTTGTCTGTTTATGGATGAAGCAACCAGTCATTTAGGCATTAACAACGAAGCTAAAATCAGCGAACAGATAACGCACCTGCCGATGACGAGTATCATCAATCACTTAAGGCTGGCAACTCTAATCGAGAAGCTAAGCACCTAGGCAAACATAACGTTAAACAGTTTAAATTAAGGAAAATATTATGCAAGTTTCAGGGATTAAAGAACTAACAATGAACGAGATTGAGCAAGTTAATGGTGGGAACCCAATAGCTGTAGCGGTAATCGCCGCTGTTGGAGTTGTAGCGGCGGCTTGGGCAAATCAAGTCGGTCAAAACGGTCCAAGCGGAGCACCAAGTACGAAGGTCCAAATGGCACTACAACTTGTGGAAGCGGGCAAAAGTTAAGAGTGGAAGCTAGTGGCGCTACTACCTGTTATTAATTTGCGATATTCTGCCGTTTAAATGAACCTTGCTGCCTGCTTTAACGTAGGCAGCATTAATGATTGGTGACTCTATGCTTAACAGCAAGGCCTTAGCAGCTTTAATGTTCACAAGTGCATACGTTATTTTTAGTTTTGTTTTCTCTGTGCTCCCCGCATCAGCAGATGTTGACTGGTCATTGGCGCCAGACCCCCCTGAGCGCCGCACGACACATATGGGGGGGGCGAATGGTGTGCAATCCATCACATTTATCAACCCAACTAATTATCCGATAGTAGCCGTTTATAATGTACAAGATAAATTTTTATTAGAGTCAAACGAAGTCACCTTCTACCCTAGTCCCGTTAAGGTTCCTGCCCAAACGACAATTCTTGCTGCTAGCTATTTGGCTAAAGAAGGGATTAAGCAAACGGGAATAGGCTTTATCACAGCAACGTCTTTTGCTAACAATACCAGTAATATTCCCCTAAGCCCCTACATCATCCCGATAAAAAAAGAAGCCCTGGTGATGCAGGCACCTAATAAAGACCATTTTAAATTTTGGATGCAGAAGCTAACCAGCCATAAAGGGATCAAAAAAAATGCGGTTGACTTTGATGTTCCCATCGGTACCGCTATTTACACTATGGCCGCTGGAAAAGTGGTCTCAGTGTATGAAGGGTCTAACTTTGGTTGCCCAGGAATAGAGTGCGTGCCGTATGGTAACCAAGTTGAAATCCTACACAAAGACGGCTCTATCGGGTCTTATAGTCACATACGTCAACATGGGGTTGTTGTAGATCTAGACGATTATGTTTCAGCGGGTCAACTTATAGCCTACAGTGGCGATACTGGCGGCGGCGGAGAGCCTCATTTACATGTAGAAGTTCATGCATGGCAATATGACGATGAAGGAAGTACACACTTGAGTACATTGCCACTCACATTTAATGATAACGATGGCAAGGTGTTACAAATATCAGAGGGGGACTATATTAATGCAAGTTCCACTTTTGGCAAGTTGATTAACCTAATAACCGCCAAAAGATAGGACAGCCATACCCTTCAGGGCTAACGCATGATCACAATCTGAGCAAATTGATCATACATCGATCAGTTGAGTATACGGTTCTGCATTGTTTGTTGTCAGCCGATCCTCAGACCTGTATATAGTAGAGATCTTAACAAACCCGTGCTTACTTATGTCCCCAAAACCCTTGATTGAATACCTCTATTCCTTAGAAGACCCACGTCTTGAGTCTAAGTGCTCCCACGTTCTCTCAGAAGTAGTGTTTATGGCTACATGCGCCATGATGTGTGGGTTCTGATACAAACAATAAATCCCAACAATAAACCCAGCCACCCACAACAAATCAATAACATAACACTATACTTCCAAGCTTTCATCTCTCGAATTTTCATGGGAATAACCAAGACACCCATTCTAATTTCGGCGATAATAATCAGCGGTTAATTCAAAATTGAAGGTGCTACTCACTACCAGATAAATCTAATTCTATATCGAACTGCCCATTTATAACACCAAGCAACACTCAAATATTTCATCATGAGTAAAATATCGACTTTTTCTTAAAAATCAGACAACAAAAATCCAAAACGACGATTTAGTTATGCTTAATATGTTATGTCGAACTATATCTATTCGGCTTTGATTAAGTGCTATCTAACCAACGATGATTTACTGATAGCTCCACGCTTATCCTGTTGTTGAATTCGCCCGTATCATCAACAGGTTGCAGATAATCTTTAGCACTGAACATAAGTCCTTTAGGCATTGCTTTATGCTCGTTACCAACAAAGGGCAATAACATATTAGGCTGTTTGGTGAGCAACAGTTAAGTTGTGTTGAGTCGGGTATTCTCGCGCCTGTGGTCGGTATGATCGGTTGCCAACAAGCCGTTGAAGCGATAAAAGTGATTGGTATTATGACTATGCAGAGGCATACAACCGGTGGAAAATAACCATCGATTATTGTCTCTAGCTTCTTATTCTCCCTCTCCTCTTCGCTCATCCAGAAATTTGCCTATAGTTACCTTATATATTTAGCCCGTATATAACCCTTCTTGGAGTTTGTAACGTTATTACGGGTAATAATATCCATAGGAGAGCTCACCCCATGAACAACATCTTAAAAATATGTCTCGTTATTGCGTCGGCTTTGTTACTCAATTCATGTGAGCCGCAGTCAAAAGAGCAAGCTATACCAGTCAAAGAGAATTTAGCAGCAGATAAGGTTGGTCTAGCCAACCCTGCCTCTAGCGACTGTATTACTCAAGGCGGCACTTTAGATATACAAACAGAAGATACGGGTCAAGTGGGCTACTGCATTCTGCCCGATGGGCAACGTATCGAAGAGTGGCAACTGTATCGCTCAAGCAAGCAAACTCCTATTACAGCGCCAGTCAGTAAACCCAATCCGGCTACCGAGTATTGCAACCAGCTTAATGGCACAGTCAGTTTAGCCGGTGGTATATGTACGCTACCCAATGGTGATGCTATTGATCAGTGGCAACTGTATAAGCGTGATCATCAGCAAGCCGTAGAGGTCACTGAAATGCAGAAAACAGCTAATCCAGCGACTCAATATTGTTTAGAGATAGGCGGTGTAGCAGATATTGCTGATGGCAGTTGCACCTTGCCAAGTGGAGAGAAGGTCGACCAGTGGCTACTGTTTCATAAGCACAAATTAATGTCTATTTGAATTCGGATAACGACATTGCTTAAGCAATGTTAATCAACCGAACGGGCGGTTGCCATCAGTAGCCCTTTTTCAACCCAAATCGAAACTGCAACGCCTCGAACCACCAGTTCTGTCGGTTGCTCTCCGCGCTCTAATATCGGTAGCACGCCGTAGAGGCTGGGATCATATTGCACCTCGTATAGGGTGACAAGCTGCTTATCGTTGTCGCTAAAGCGTATTTGCGCTGCTGTCAGCCCTTGAATAGAGCAGTAGCGTCCGCCGAGCATCTTACTGGCGCTATTATTGAGAAAACTCGAATTAACCGGAGTGAAATCAAGCTGGGTAAAGTAAGCTCGCAACTCGCTTAGCTGTTGAGTTTGCACTTCAAGCGGTTTCATTTTCACATGATTTAGCGCAACTTCGTTGGCTATTTTCCAGCTCATGTTGTGCGCCGCTAGGGTATTTGAATCGCCGCTAAACCAGCGCTGTAACTCTATATGAGATGATAACTGATACCCAGCCACCAGCAGCAATACACTGGCAGCTGCGGCATACAGCGCCATGCTTATGCCGCTAGGCGCATTCACAGTGTTAGCGGGATCGGATATTGTTGGCTGTGGTGCCGCATCACTTCTTATCCGTTCATCAACCATCTTGCCAGCCAGCAGCGCTTCGATACGTGTTAAGCCCTCATCAGACAGGTGCTGCGCCTCAACGTACTGCTTTACTGATGATCTGAAACCCTTGTCAGCGGCTTTGTCTTGGTTACTCATAATACGGTTAGCCCCCCTGACCTGTTCTGTTGGCGTTTGCCGCCTCATTTTCCATAATATCGACCGACTTAATTTTAATGCGGTGCAATCTCGATAAAATAGTGCCCCGCGGTTGCCCTAGATCGCTGGCAATCTCAGCGGCGCTATAGCCCTCTACAGCCCATAGATACAGCACCTCTCTCTCCGCCGCGTTTAGCTGTGAAAACAGATACTCGATTAAGTCATGTTGCAAGGTGATCTCTTCCAGGCAAGTTTCATCGAGTAGGGCGGGAGCATGATCATCTATAGGGTCAAAATCAATTATTTTTAAGCGTCTGCAGTCATCAATGAATTGATTGCGGATCGTGGTGCGTAAATATGCCCTTGGGTGTGCCGGTTTTGCTTCACTCTTTAACCAACGCTCGATGGCCGTTTGCAGCAGATCTTCCGCTGCCGCACTATGTCGAGTGAGACATAAACAATAGCGGTATAAGCTCTGCAGCAACTCTCTATCCATGATCTGTTACCGATAACCGATAGCCCGCAAGCCATCCCCGCTGGATTAGCTTGGGCAACACACTCAAATCAACATCAGCCGCCGTTAATGCCCCGAGTGACAAGCCTTGCTTTATCGACTGTAATAGCTGCGCCTCGGCGGCTGCGACTAATGTAAACGTTGCCTTAAAATGGTCGCGGAATATCACTAGGTAGAATAGATTGGCGTCGCTATGCTCTGGCGGTTGCTCGTCAGGTTCTGCTGTAGCTTGGTGCTTTAACCAAATGCGCTGTACTGGATACTGGCAAGTCAGTAGTTCAATGTCGGGCTGTAGCAACAAGACAGCTTGCTGTTGCTGTGCTTCACTGAGTCGCCCCAACGCTTCCAAGCCATACACCTGGGACAGTTTTAAAAATGCACTGCGGTCCTGGGCGTAATAGCCCTGTTTCAGCGACCACTCTAGCGCCGCTAACTCAGGAAGATACTCCAGCCCCTCAAACGCTTGGTGTTGCTCTATCTCTCTAGAGAGCAGCTGCGGAAACTGAGCACCATAATGATTTAAATTAGCATCGTTGAGTGGGTAAGTAATGCCATATTGCTGCGCAAGCTGAGTGAAGCAGCCCTCGCCGAGCACGGTTTGGCACACAGGAAAGCTTGTCTGTAGGCCGTTTAATAGTGCCTGAAACGCATTGTTTCGATAGACACTCAAACGAGACCGTTCTCGCTCGTTAACCATGCTCAGCAATTCACTATCATCGCCATCAGCTTGTAACGCTTGAATAAACGCCCCTTGCCAGTCAGCTAAGCGCATCGGTCAACACTCGTTGATGACGTAGCATTGAGCTGCATCATATCGGCGGCAATTTGCCGCTCTTGCAGTAGCCGATTTAATGACGGGATCTCGCTGTCCCACTCAATCATGGTGGGGATATTGCCATTAAGCTGTATATAGCGCTGATAAGCGTTCCATACCTGCGGATCGACTGGATGGTTATGGGCATCAAGCAGATAATCACCTTTTTGATGAAATCCCGCTAAATGGATCTGTTTAACGCGTTTTGCTGGCACGGCATCTAAAAATGACTGTAGCTGCTGATCCAGATTCACGCTGGTGACAAAAGCATTGTTAACATCCAGCAGCAGATAGCAATCCGCCTCCTCGGCAATAGCGGCGATAAACTCCCCCTCACTCAGTTCATTATGTTGACAGCTCATGTAAGTAGACACATTTTCGAGCAATATTCTTTCACCCATGATGTCTTGAGTTTGCTTTATCCTGTTGCTGATATGCATCACCGCTTCCGCGGTATAGGGTAGCGGCAGCAGATCGGCCACCTTAAAATTGTCGTTACCAGAAAAGCTCGCATGCTCCGAGTACCAATGCCCGCCGCAAGCTTGCTTAAGTGACTTGATCTTGTTGAGGTATTCAACGTCTAGTGTGTTGGCGCCGCCCAGTGACAAGCCAACGCTATGAAAAACCAACGGGAAACGCTCGCTAATGCGATTGAGCAGATGCTGGTTTAAGCCGCCGTCCACCAGCCAGTTATCGACCAAGACTTCAAGCCACGGGAGCTCAAGGCTATCGTCGGCCAAGATCTGTTGCACATGAGGAGTACGCAGGCCAATGCCTGCGCCCGCAATAGCTGTAGCTAGCACTAGCTTTTAGCCGGTTTAACCGCTTTAACTTCGCCGCCTGCTATTTTATCGCAGGTTCCAGCAGGGACATAAACCCACTCAGTAGGCAGGTTGTCAGCTTTAGCTTTGCCCGCGCAACCATGGCTACCATCCAGCGCGCCACAATCATTGGCACCAGCTTTGGCAATACCAGCGCATTTTTCCCACTCTTTGGGTTGATCAGGTACCGCTTGGGCACCTAAAGACAAACTCGCAGCCAAGATCCCCGCCACAGTGACACCAAGTGCTGTTGTTAAAGATTTCATATCGATTATTCCTTTTGATAGATAACACATTCAAACCCTATAACGAGTGAGTTACCGGTTTGATTGCATAATGCACAAAAGTAATTCTAGCTGAAGCGGAAATAATCGCTTAAACCTTAACAATCTGCACCATCTCTGTTGACTTTTAGATCTCCGCTTGCTGTAAATGAGTCGTTAACAGCTGATCCAAATAGCTGAATTTTCCCTATTCTTGCCTATAGTTAATTTTAAAGGACTCTAAATGACGACTAGCAATGCAATTATTAAAGTGACCAACCTGCGCTTGCGCACCTATATCGGCTTCAATATCGAAGAGCGCGAGAAGATGCAGGATGTGGTGATTAACATCGAGATCCACTATCCCGCAAGTAATGCTATTAGAGAGGATAATGTAGATGAAGCACTCAACTACAAGAAAGTGACCAAGGCTGTTATTCAACATGTAGAGGAGGGACGTTTTTTACTATTAGAAAAACTCGTTGCCGACGTACTCGACATCTGCAGCCAACATCCATGGGTGCAGTATGCCCGCGTCACCATTGATAAGCCCCATGCATTAAGGTTTGCAGACTCAGTATCATTGGCACTGGAGTACCGCAAATCTTAATGGCAAATTATTCATTCACAGCAGGAGTCAACTATGGATGTATCACAGGCTAAACAAGTAAGAGAAGCACTGATTGCCCAAGGACTCGAAACGCCATTAACGCCTTCGGACATGACCGCCGAACAAAAATATGAACGTATTAAAGGCTTAATGACTGAAGTCGTAGCAACCTTGGGCTTAGATCTTAATGATGATAGTTTGCAGGAGACCCCCCACCGTATTGCCAAGATGTATGTCGACGAGATATTTGCTGGCTTAGATTATGCGAACTTTCCAAAAATTGCCCTAATTGACAACAAAATGGGCGTCGACGAGATGGTACGGATCAGCGACATTAGTGTTGTGAGCACCTGCGAACACCATTTTGTGACTATCGATGGCCTCGCAAAAGTGGCCTACATCCCCGCTAACACCATTATCGGGCTATCAAAGATTAATCGCATCGTGCGCTTTTTTGCGCAACGCCCCCAAGTACAAGAGCGCTTAACCAAGCAGATTTTAGTGGCACTGCAAACATTGCTCGCTACCGACAATGTGGCAGTAAGTATCGATGCAACCCATTACTGTGTTAAATCCCGCGGGGTGATGGATAGCCAGTCTAAAACTCAAACTACGGCACTGGGCGGAAATTTCAAATCCAATGCCGCCACCCGAGCAGAGTTTTTAAGATAAATTCACTCGGCAGTTAACCCTGCTATCGACACATAAAGGAATTTAATGACAGCCCCAATATTAATTACCGGAGTCGGCAAGCGTGTCGGCTTTTATCTTGCTCAACATCTGGCTCAACAGGGACAAAGAGTCATTGGCACCTATCGTCGCCAATACCCGCAGCTACAACAGCTTGAAGCCTTAGGTGTCGAACTGCACCAATGTGACTTTAACCATGAGTCACAGCTCAATGAACTATTAGCCACACTAAAACAGCAGTCAGCCATCAGAGCCATTATCCATAACGCATCCGATTGGCTACCCGATGGCGATGCTGCGATAGCCATTATGGACAAGATGATGCGCATTCATGTCAGCGTACCTTATGCCATCAACCTCGCCCTTACTGAGCAGCTCAAAGCCAATAACACCATGGCTGATATTATCCATATCACCGATTACGTAGCAGAAAAAGGCAGTAAAAAACATGCAGCCTATGCCGCCAGTAAAGCAGCACTGCACAACTTAACCCTGTCGTTTGCCGCCAAGTTAGCACCTAAGGTTAAGGTCAACAGTATCGCCCCCGCCCTGTTGATGTTTAATCCTGACGACGATGAGCAGTACCAGAAAAAAGCTCTCAAAAAGGCATTGCTGCAGAAAGAAGGCGGTGAGATAGAGATTTTAAATGCGGTAAATTATCTACTGCAAAGCCAATATGTCACCGGCCAAACCTTGAAGATTGATGGCGGTCGACATTTAGTCTAGCCAAAGCTCAGCGCAGAAAAGCCATAAAGAAGGCACGCTTAACCGCGTGCCTTCTTGGTAAATAGTTAACGCTGCAGCCTAACGATTCATACTATTTACTGGTATTGCTCAGTCACATTAATGGTTTTGTAAGCTACGAACATCCGCGCCTGTAGGGCCTTGGAACACCCTTAAACCAAACTCAGGCAATATGGCAAACACATGGTCAAAAATATCGGCCTGAATATCTTCATATACCGTCCAACGGGTGTCGTTGGTGAAGATATAGATCTCGATAGGCACCCCCGATGAAGTAGGCGCTAGCTGACGAACCATCAATGTCATGTCTTTATGGATCTGCTCGTGCTGTTTCAGGTAGGCCAACATGTAAGCTCTAAAGGTCCCCACATTGGTTAGGTGACGACGATTGACCGGCATATCGGCATCAACAACTTGGGCGTTAAATGAGCCC
This sequence comes from Shewanella abyssi, assembly GCF_023284025.1. Lineage (GTDB taxonomy): Bacteria > Pseudomonadota > Gammaproteobacteria > Enterobacterales > Shewanellaceae > Shewanella > Shewanella abyssi. Next base: position 59,498 of record NZ_JAKIKR010000024.1, read on the forward strand.
AACTCCTGGGACTTAGTCGCAAAATAGGGCTTAAGATGATTGATCTTGGCTAAGCGTTGCTTATCTTCTTCAGATAAAAAGCCGATTGAGCTGATATCTATTTGTATCGAACGTTTGATTCTGCGACCGCCAGATTCAGACATGCCACGCCAGTTTTTAAAGGCATCTGACACCAATGCATAAGCGGGGATCATGGTAATCGTCTGGTCCCAATTGCGCACTTTAACCGTGGTCAGCGACACCTCTTCTACCGCACCGTCGGCGCCATACTTATCCATTTGGATCCAATCGGTAGGGCTCACCATTCTGTTCGCCGCCAGCTGAATACCCGCCACAAAACCTAATATGGTGTCCCTAAAGACCAACATCACCAAACCGGTCGCGACACCTAAACCACTCAAGAAATAGACTGGTGATTGGTCGGCAAGCACCGAAATGGAGATGATAATGGCGACAAAAAACATGAATAACTTAAACAGTTGCACAAAGCTTTTGATCGGCAATCGACGGCTAACCAAGTTCACGTCTGCAATTTCATTGGCAGCATCAAGCCCGCTATAAACCGCACGCACAAACAAGATAATGATAGTGACGTCTAGTAACCTGTCAGCCAAACTGGCCAACACGGCGTGTTCGGTCAACGCTAGCGGCAGAATAATATTGAGGATCAACGCTGGCACCAGTTTGGCCACCTTCTCCAGTACGCGATAGCGCATGAAGATGTCATCCCACGTCACGCGAGAGCGTTGGATAACCATATTCATGGTGCTAACGACACCGCGTTTAACAACAATGTAGCCAATAAATGCCACCATAAAACAGGCCAGCACTAAAATGCTGGTTGAAACTCCATCGGCAGGCTGACTGTCGATACCCGCACTGGCTAACCATTGCGTAATCGTTGCTCGTAGTTCCTGATCCAAAATCTAAATCTCCAGTTCGTGAATGGATCAATTAATCCATTCAATCTTGCAAAGCGCGGGTAACAAGCTCGAGTCATTCAATAAACAATGACATTACAAACACCAAGTTTAACAGCTATTTGAGCTATGTCAGTTGACTGTAATCTAAAGATTCACAACAATCCATTTTCTATTGTTGAAAGCTCAATCGAGATCATCATGACCAAATACTTGCTGACGTGTTTTATCACCCTTTGCAGCTTCAATGCGCTAGCGAATGATTACAGCCAAGATGAACCTATTTTACCAAAAGCGACTATCGCAATAACCCTAGACTATATTCCGGCCATCGATGATCTATACGGTATTACGATTGCACCTAGCCATCACGACACCGATTATGCCAATTGGGGGTATTACATCGGTTATGCCCAGAGTAAAAAAGACGATTACCCCGTTGAAGAACCTGGCGAAGCCTACACTAAAAGCTCACTTTGGCGCTTCGGGTTAACCTACCCGATCGCAGCTGGGCTGAGTTTTTATGGCGGCGCAGCTGCTTATAGCCATGAACTGTCTTCAACCGATAACATCACCCCCCTAATCGTTGGCGGCGAACCCGTATGGGAGACCGAGAAAGATACCGCCTGGGGTGCTGAGGCTGGTTTACGTTATGTATTGGGCGACAATTTCACTTTAGCCGCTGGCTATAACTCGGCCACCGAATCGGCCGTATTTAGTATCGGCTACACCATGTAATTAGCGCGCCACAACTACGACTTTTTGATCTTGTCAGTATTAATCTAACGGGAGTTTGTCTATGCTAGGGCAATCTCCTTTAAAAGGTTAACAATCATGTATAAGACCCTAATGGCATATGCCTGCATTGCACTATTTTCGCTCTCAATTCCAGCCTTTGCAGATGAAGTGGCGCGAGTCACCTTAGAGAATGGCGCCACAGTCAAACTCAACGATGATTTTACCTGGGAATATGTGATCCTAGAAAGTCAGGTTCAAGATAGCACTGCTACCGCAGTCACTCTGCCAGCCACCGTTGCAGCAACTTCTGCCGTAGTAGCGACCGACGCCAGCACTGCAGCTAATACAGCACCAGCAGTGCCAACCACATTGCCTGCCAATACCGACAACCTGACGTCAAGCGCGATTGCTCAAGCAGCCCTGCTTAAATCAACGGGTAAAAGTGGTGTGAAAGTTAGCTTTTTAAATGAGCAGTGGGACGATGACGGTCGCTTAGGCTTGACCTTCGAGCTATCAAGCAACAGCAGTGAGCATTATGTGATGATCGAATTAGAGATCAGCTTATTTGCAGATTCCGGCGCACTCATTAAGAGAGAGACGGTAAAAGTATGGCAAGCAGTATTTAGAATGCCAGACTCCTATTTACGTAAAGGCCAGACTCGCGAAAGCCCTGTTTTGTGGATCGAAGATATCGACAAAGCGCAGTGGACTAAGCAATTAATGAGCCTGAAGATGAAAGAGATGGATTCTCGTATGTAGTCACTCATTGGCCGAGCTATCCCCTTTAGAGACCTAGCTGATCCAGCTGGGTCTTTTTGTATCAACTGGGGGATATTGGAGCTGCAGCAATCTTAAAAACTAAGAGTTATCTGCATACTTCGACAACTTCGGTGGGGAATCTGTGTTTTCCATTCGTATTGCCCAAACATGAGTCGAAAATTTAAAATTGCATACTACAGAACCGCTCAGCTGATCATACTTTCTGGCATCTTAACCGCCACCATATGCCCTCTTGCACAAATGACTCCGTTGGCAGATAGCGTAATATCTAACAGCACTTTTTTGGGTTTAATCTCGCGAATAACACCGCGTAACTCCAATTCAACGCCCATTGGCGTCGGCGCTAGAAAATCAATATTAAGCGCGGCGGTGACAAACCGCGGCGGTGTTTCATCGCGACTGCCAAATGCTCGCTGAGCTGCCGCGCTGGCGCTACCCGTGCCATGACAATCGATTAACGAGGCAATCAGTCCACCATAAACAAAACCCGGGATGGCAGTGTGAAATGGCTTGGGCGTAAATAGCGCGATGGTTTCATCGTCATCCCAATAACTTTTTAACTGGTGACCGTGTGGATTGTTTTTACCACAGCCATAACAGTGGCTGAGATCTTCTGGATAGTTATCTTGAAAGGCCATAATAGTCATCAGTAGCACCACCACTTAATCAAATTGCAAAAATAGTCAGCCACTACGCTATTACGGTTTCACCGTTTCAGCAATACCGACATAAGCCTTAAGACTAAAGGAGATCCACTATCGAATTGCAGGTTTGGCTGCATCAAGCTTAGATTGAATAACCCATTCAGCTATCAACAGATTATGACTCATGCAGCACAGTTAGCACCTCAAGCACCTACCCTGATGCGTCAATGGCCTTCGGCAACATGGATGTTGCCGCAGAGCTTACAAGGATGTATTCACAGCGAGTCATTGGAGTATTAGGGAAGGAGTTTGCTACAAGCGATAATTAATAGTGCCAAACACTAAAGTTAAGCCAGCCTAACTAGCAGACAACAAAAAAGGGCCATCAGGCCCTTTTGAATAATGAATTTTATTTCAGCATTTTAGCTAAGATTCAACATCCTCTTTAGCGGATCTGCTGCGCCTACAAGCTTGGTAAAACACCTGTTGGTAAGTAGCTGTTGAAGCTAGCAGTCAAAAGCAGTTCGGTCGATGCTTCGATATCTGGGCCGAAGAAACGGTCCTTATCATAATAAGACACCAACTCACGGATCTCAGCCTTGGCCTTCGCCACTGCAACACTTGGTTGTAATGGACGACGGAAATCCAAACCTTGCGCCGATGCTAATAACTCAATCGCTAACACACCACGGGTATTTTCCGACATATCGCGTAAACGACGCGCCGCAAAGGTGGCCATAGACACATGATCTTCTTGGTTGGCAGACGTTGGTAAGCTATCCACTGATGCTGGGTGAGCATAGGTCTTGTTCTCTGAAGCAAGCGCTGCTGCTGTCACCTGTGCAATCATAAAGCCTGAGTTTACCCCGCCATTTTCAACTAAGAAAGGTGGCAGCTTAGACAAGTTAGGATCGATAAGCAGTGCGATACGACGTTCAGCAATTGAACCCAACTCGGCAATCGCAATCGCCAAGTTATCTGCCGCCATCGCTACTGGCTCAGCGTGAAAGTTACCGCCGGAGATAATGTCACCGGTATCTTGGAACACTAGTGGGTTATCAGTGACGCCGTTAGCTTCGGTGCCTAACACCTCTGCTGCATGGCGAATTTGCGTCAAACACGCACCCAATACCTGTGGCTGACAACGCAGTGAATAAGGATCTTGCACCTTTTCACAGTTTGCATGATCAAGACTGATCTCAGACTCATCCGCTAACAAGTGACGGAATAAAGCAGCCGAGTCAATCTGGCCTTTCTGGCCACGAGCAGCGTGAATACGGGCATCGAACGGGCTACGACTGCCCATTGCCGCTTCAACACTCATCGCACCGATCACTGAACTGGCCGCAAACAGATCTTCTGCGTTAAACAGGCCTTCTAGTGCTAACGCCGTTGAAGCTTGGGTACCGTTAAGTAGCGCCAAGCCCTCTTTGGCTGCAAGTTCAAGTGGCTTAAGACCGGCAATTTTTAAACCTTCAGTAGCAGCAATCAATTTGCCTTGGTAGCGCATCTGACCTTCACCAAGTAGCGGTAAGCTCATATGAGATAATGGCGCTAAGTCACCCGAAGCACCGACAGAGCCTTTCTCTGGTACCACTGGATACACTTCAGCGTTAACCAGCTTGATCAGGAAGTTGATCACCTCTAAACGAATACCGGAGAACCCACGGCTCAGAGAATTGATCTTCAATATCATCATCAAGCGCACGGTCTGATCACTCATGTGCTTGCCGGTACCCGCAGCATGAGAAAGTACAATCGAGCGTTGTAGCAGTTGCAAGTCATCGGCGGCAATCTTGGTGTTAGCCAGCAGACCAAAACCGGTGTTAATACCGTAAACGGTGCGACCTTCATCTAAGACCTGCTGTACTAGACCGGCGCTAGTGTTGATATCGCTAATAGCACTTTCTGCCAGTTCTATGGTCACTTTTCCGCGACTGATTTCACGAATTTGCGGCAGGGTTAAGGTGCCTGGTGTTAATACTAAATGGCTCATATTCTACTTTCCCTCTGTCTTGGCAGTGTCTAGCATCGGCAGATCTAAGTTCTGCTCTTTTGCACAATTTTTAGCGAGTTCATATCCAGCATCAGCGTGACGCATCACACCGGTTGCAGGGTCATTCCACAGTACGCGGCCTAGGCGCGCGGCAGCATCGTCGCTACCATCGGCAACTATTACCACACCAGAGTGTTGGCTAAAGCCCATGCCGACACCACCGCCGTGATGCAGTGATACCCAAGTCGCGCCACTTGCGGTATTAAGCAGTGCATTCATTAGTGGCCAATCCGATACCGCGTCCGAACCATCGAGCATGGATTCGGTTTCACGGTTAGGGCTAGCGACTGAACCTGAGTCTAAATGATCACGACCGATAACTATCGGTGCTGAAAGCTCGCCATTTTTAACCATTTCGTTAAAGGCTAATGCCAAACGCGCACGGTCCTTAAGGCCAACCCAACAGATCCGTGCTGGCAGACCTTGGAAGGCAATACGCTCGCGCGCCATATCTAACCAATTGTGTAGCTGTGGGTTATCAGGAATAAGCTCTTTAACTTTGGCGTCGGTCTTATAGATATCTTCTGGGTCGCCAGAAAGTGCTACCCAACGGAATGGACCAATACCTTCACAGAATAATGGACGCACGTAAGCTGGCACAAAACCTGGGAAGTCGAATGCATTCTCAACCCCCTCTTCAAACGCCATTTGACGAATATTGTTACCGTAGTCGGTCGTCGCTGCGCCAGCCGCTTGTAGCGCTAGCATTGCCCTAACTTGAACCGCCATCGATTGCTTAGCCGCTTTAACAACGGCAGCTTCATCGGTTTTACGCATCTCAACAGCTTGCTCTAACGTCCAGCCTTGTGGCAAATAACCGTTAAGCGGATCGTGTGCTGAGGTTTGATCCGTCACCACATCAGGCGTCACTCCACGCTCGACCAGCTCGGCAAATATGTCTGCCGCATTACCGAGTAGACCAACCGATACCGGCTTGCCGCTGCTGTTAGCTGCTTCAATCATCGCCAATGCTTCATCCAGTGAAGTGGCTTTCTTGTCGACGTATTTAGTACGAAGACGGAAATCGATACGTGTTTCATCGACTTCACAGGTCAGTACCGAGTAACCCGCCATGGTGCCAGCCAGTGGCTGCGCGCCGCCCATGCCACCAAGCCCACCGGTTAAGATCCACTTACCCTGCGACGAACCGCCAAAGTGCTGCTTAGCCATCGCCACAAAGGTCTCGTATGTGCCTTGCACAATGCCTTGTGAGCCGATGTAGATCCACGAACCCGCCGTCATCTGGCCATACATGGCCAAACCTTTCTTATCGAGTTCGTTAAAGTGTTCCCAGTTTGCCCAGTGTGGCACTAGGTTAGAGTTGGCGATGATCACCCGTGGTGCGTTGCTATGGGTTTTAAATACGCCCACTGGTTTGCCCGATTGCACCATCAAGGTCTCGTCATCTTCAAGGCGCTGCAGTACTTCAATAATCTTGTCGTAGCACTGCCAATCTCGGGCTGCACGGCCTATGCCGCCATAAACGACTAAGTCCTCAGGACGCTCGGCAACATCGGGATGTAAGTTGTTCATCAACATACGCATCGGTGCTTCGGTCATCCAGCTTTTACAGCTCAGTTTAGTTCCATGCGGCGCTATGATGCGACGACTTGGATCGTGTCTCTTATCCATGGGTCTACCTCGTTCAATCTGTTTTTTATAATTGGTTTTTATATTTGCTTTTTATCTACTGTCTTATTGTTTTCTTGCTAACATTACAGTGGTTAGTTTGACCAGCGACAACGTCATTTTTGTTACTAAATCGTGTGACTAAGCGGCGGCTAACTAAACGTCAGATGGCCACCCAATCTAAATCTGCTGCCGGGATGCACTAAGCGGGCAAAACTCACAACCCCTTGGCGCGACCATGTTCGGCGCGAGATCTGCAAGCAAGGCTCTGTCGCCTCAATGTGTAATAGTGCTAACTGGGTATCGTCCGCCAGTTTGGCTTCAATGGTGTGCTTAGCTTCAGTCAGCGGCGCCACCATTGATAAGTATTCATGGGGAGTTTGTTTACTAAAATCTTGTGCTAGGTACTCAGGCACAAGTTTAGGATTCACAAAGCGCTCCTCTAACTGCAGTGGCGTGTCTTGTTCGCAATGGACTAACACCGATAAAAATACCGCGCCGCCCTCTTCCAGCCCCAGCGCAATCGCGATAGCCCCTGTTGCGGTAGTTTGCCTGAGCGATACTAGCTGCACGCTGTAACCATGGCCGCGATCTTTAATTTCATCGGCAATGTTACGAATTGCCATCATCGATGACTGCGATTTGAGCCCTGCAACAAAAGTCCCCAAGCCTTGTGAACGTTCCAGTAGCCCAGATTCGGTTAATTCAGTTAAGCCACGGCGCGCCGTCATACGGCTACAGTTAAACAGTTCAGCTAATTGATTTTCTGATGGCACACGACTGTTTTCAGCCCATTGTCCTGATTCAATTTGAGCGCGAATATAGTGTTTAATCTCTGCAAACTTTGGCGTTGCCATTGGTTATCCTGTGTTATTCGCTATATTTTTGATGACCGATTAATCAGGTCATTTACTCAATACAGCTATTTATAATGATCAAAAACTCGGCTACAATCCTAGCTTGTATATACAAGTAAACGCAAGCTAGCTCACAAATTATTTTTAATGGCTGCCCTTAGTGTTAATATTCAACCTCTGCTAAAAACTACAAAAAAGAGAGTGCATCATGTCGTGGGATCAAGTGTGGATTG
>NZ_JAKIKR010000025.1 GCF_023284025.1 Shewanella abyssi
AATAGACTTATAGAACAGATTATAGGCTGAGCACGATAAAGTCTATATTTTTAGACTTTTAGCCAAAAGGTATGTTCAGGAAGCATAAAGTACATAAAGTTAGACTTTATGTACTTTATGCTTCCTGAACATACCTTTTGGCTAAAAGTCTAAAAATATAGACTTTATCGTGCTCAGCCTATAATCTGTTCTATAAGTCTATTAATATAGACTTATACGATTACATTAGCGTTTAACTAAGCAGTTTAAATTAACCCTGTATGCAGGAGCTCACGGTAGGAGATATTAGATGGCCAAATCTGTAAAAGCCATAGCAAGCCCGGATCTCTCAAAGACCTTTTCGGTTGAGTTATTAGGGGCTGCAATAAAAGCTAAGCGCACCCAAAGCGGCATAACTCAAACAGACGCAGCGGCATTGTGCGGAATTGCTAAGCAGACCTACATTAAAATAGAGCAGGGGCGAGATGACATTCGTCTATCTGCGGTAATGGATGTAATGCAAGGATTAGGCGTCCAGCTCTCAATAAAACCATGGGACCAGGTATCTAGTACTGAAAGTGAGGCTAATGATGGTTGGGTCTAACGCATATAGTTTAAATGTTATTTTTAATAATCAGACTATCGCTGACTTAAGTTTTGATCCAGATACTGATAACTTTCACTTTGTATACCAACCACAATGGAAGCAGCAGGGCTTTGCGCTGTCACCACACTTACCTCTAGAAGGTAACATTCAATCAAGTGCTATTCGGCGCTACTTACAAAACCTACTGCCAGAGAACCAAGGTTTAGATCACTTAATCGACTACCTTGCGGTGTCTAAGCAAAATACCTTTGCACTGATCCATGGGATAGGGCAAGACACATCGGGGGCCGTCTTGTTCGTTCGCCAAGGTGAGCAAAATGAAACAAGGACTGAGTTTAGAGCAATTACCACTCCTGAGTTAGTTCAGCGCTTAACTGACCCAAGCTTGTTTGCTATGGAGGTATGGGATGATAAACCAAGGCTCTCTGTTGCTGGTGTGCAGTCAAAAATTAACGTTTTGCAGCTAAACGGTGAGTTTGGTTTTGGTAGCGGTGACTTATGCTCAACTCACATTATCAAATTTGAAAAGAGTACTCAGCAGCACCTAGTTATTAATGAGTTTGTGACGATGAAGCTCTCCCAGTTAGTAGGGTTACAGACAGCTAATGTTGAGTTGCACTACTTTGACCAATATCCCGCGCTGGTGGTTGAGCGCTTTGATCGTAAATTGATTAATGACGTGGTAAAGCGAAAACATCTTATCGATGCCTGCCAAGCCTGTAACTTGGGAGTTGATAGAAAATATGAACGTAACTTAGGTAAGCAGCGAGATGTTGCTCATATTCGGGATGGTGTCAGTCTTAAAAAGTTGTTTGAGCTAACTCAAGTGTGCCAGAACCCCATTGCAGCAAAGCTAACACTATTGAACTGGGTACTGTTCAACCTGTGTGTGTTCAACCACGACGCCCATGGTAAGAACATGAGCTTCTTTGTCAGTAATGCTGGATTAGAGCCAACACCCTTGTATGACTTAGTTAATGTGCAGATGTACCCAGAGTTTGAACAAGAGCTTGCGATGGCAATAGGGGATGAGTTTGAGCCCCATGCCATCAATGCTTACCAGCTCATGGAGTTTGCCGATGATTGCCAGATCAACAGCAAGCTGCTTATGCGCCAGCTACAAAAAATAGCCAAATCTATTACTGACCAGCTTAGCTGTGCAATTGGTCTGTTAGGGGAGCTAAGTCCAGCTCAACAAACGTATATGGCTAAATACCACCAGCAAGTAGAAAAACGTTGTCAGCATTTTATTGAGCAAGCGCAAGAGATCCCTAAGATAGAGTTGTGAGCACCTAGTGAAACACCAAGAGCAACTCACTAAGCTGAAAGACGTATGGAGGGCACTTGCATGTTGAACACGACTAATGAGTATTACCTGAGCGTGTCGGGTGGCTTTCTATGTGTAGGTCTAAACCACTCGCACCGAAATTTACTCCCAGCTTTTTGATAAACTACCATGCTGACTTCGTTTAGCGAGTTCTGCATGGGTTAGCAGCCACTGAATCGTCGTTGAATTGCAAGGTGCCGAAGCAATATTGCAAATCTCCTTGATGCAGAGTTCACTAGCACTGAGCACTGCATACACGTCCACCAGCTCTCTAGTGGAAACAAATTTCTTGTTTGACTCACCTACTCGAAAGTAGATATTGCCGTTTTCATAAATATCTAATATTACCGAAGTTACTCTTGGCTTATGAATGATGTCACCCACCTGAATCGCATCGTATATTGTCGATACAAACCCACTCTTGAAGTGGTCAACTAATTTTGGCCACAAACACGGCAGCAGCCCCACACCAAACCAAGCGAGCGTAGCAGCCAAGCATCACAAGCCAGTAACCAAAAGGGGAGGCTCGACCCCATCACGAAGTAAATGTACACATAGTATTATTATACTCTGTGTACAGTTGCACAGCCCTGTACCTAAGCAGGGCTTTTTGTTGCCTGCAGTAAAGCCACATTTATCTATACTCGATACGATTCAACCAAAGCCAAACGACTCGAGCAAAATATAAAGCACTCACATTGAAACTATCGACGCGGGTTCGGTTCCTGTCGTGGGGCTCGAACCCGCGTCTAACTTTAGCCATTCAGCTTTGAGCCACGGAAACCAAGCCACGGAGAAAGAAACACACGGAATCCGCACTCTTCCTCCCCTCCTGCGCGCTTCTTATCATTTTTCTATTTCATTTATCGATTATTGCAGTTCATAGGCGCAGCCAGCGCTGCTCCTAGGGCTTTAACATGATCGGAGATCTGAAACGATCGCGATTATTTTCACTGTTTTACAGTTCTCTATGAGGCATGGATGCATCGCGTCCGCTTGAAACCTGCTTGAATACTGAATTGCACCAGATTACGTGGTAAGACTTTCTGTGAGTGGGAGTTAGCAATGAAATGAAAATTAATTAAATAACAGTAGGTTATTCTGAAGTAAAACTGAAATAAGGTAATCACATCTCCAGCTTGAACAGGTTAATATATCTGTTTATAGTGCATCATGAATGAAGTTGTAACTAACTGAGGCTATTGTGAATTTTGAACAGCTAACCAAAGATTGTGTATTTAGATACAGGTTTTTTAACGATAACACCCTGTCGGAAATCGTTGATAGCAAGATTTGGCACGGATCCCTTGAGAGCTTGAATGATCCTTATGAATTACCATTTATATTCGACTGGTCATGTTTCGATGCTGAAGACTTACCAAGCGCTTTAGCGCGTATAAATAAAAGGCTGTTACTTTTTGACCCTATGGATAAGTTGACTTCTTATTTGGTTAACGATGAAGCCGTGGCCGCCGCTGATGAGATGAAGTCAATACTTAGCAGTGCAGTTAACCGATTGAAAGAACACTATAGTTACTCACTTGTTACCTGCTTCAGTAAAGAGCCATTTGATGGTTTAATGTGGTCTCATTATTCAGATGGGATGAGAGGTCTTTGTATTGCATATAATGTTGATAAACTTAAAGAAACTGATGAGTTTTCCACGTTTTATGATGTGAAATATATCGACGAAGTCGTACCATTTACTTATTTCGATTTCGACCTAACGAATCCTGATTCTAAGAAAGGTAGGCTGACTTATAGTCATTCCTATGAACGTGAGGTTACAGTAATTGGTAAACAACTCGTTTTACGCAATACAGACCATATTTTCCAGAAGCATACTCGTTGGAAATATGAGCAAGAAGTTCGCAATGTTATAATTGCACCTACTGAAAAAGTGGCTGGAAAGTCTGTGTCTATCAGAAAGGATTCTATAAAAGCTATTATGTATGGCTCAAATATCCGCTCTACGAATCTTCACATCCTTAAGTTAATTTGCAAAGAGAGAGATATAAAGCTATTCGAAGTTTCACCAGATAAAACTAATTTCGGAGTAATAATCAAGCCTGCAATATAGGTATATTCCTTGTTGCGGCGGTCAATAAATGGACTTCCACTAACAGGTTCAATTCCTTAACAGCTTTCTCCAGTGATTAATTTATTGATAATGCCCGTTTGTTATAGAATAAAAGACTATCTAGTCATAGGTGTTTTAATTAGGCTGTCGCCACTTTGCCGCCATTCAGCCATTTTCTGCCATTAATAAATGATGAAATAATGGTTATTTAGGAAGGCATTCACGCTGAATAACGGGAAGGGTTGGCGCGCAACTGCTTGAAATTAAGCGTAAAAAAAGGCCAACCCGTTAAGGTTGGCCTTTTTTAGTATTTGGTGGAGGCGGCGGGGCTCGAACCCGCGTCCAAAAAGCCTACATCCTATCCACGGTGTATGTTTATCAATGACTTACAGTGTTTTCAAAAGCTTACGTGTTTGTGACTATAGTTCACTATCGGTAGCTGTCGGCCTCTGTGGGCACTTTGTGGGCATTTGGTAATTCAGAATCTTCATTACCTTGATTTATGTAGTTCTCAATGGAAGAGCTTTTGAAGTTCAATTCTTCATAAATTTCGGTGACCATTTTGATGTTATTAGAGGTTGATGAAAAGTCTTTACAAACATTTTCTAATTCAGCGCAAAGGCTACGATGGTATAGACTTTGAATTTTTTTCTGTATGAAACTCACAGTTAAGAATAAAGTTAATGCAGGAAGGGCTAACCATATCAGCCCAAAGCCCACAGGGTACTCGGTACGCATTAGGACTAATGCCACCAAACATAAGAAGATTGCCGCGCTCATCATTCCATCTAGCGTGTCGAGTAAGTCCCACCAAATGGTTTTACGTTTCTTTTTTTTAAAAATAAGGTCGCGAATGTCAGAAAAAGCATAAAGCAAGCAGTACGATAAACAGCAAGTAGCTAATGTCACTATCAAGAAAAAATAATCAGTTCCTTGATTAACTTCTGGAAGCTGAAGTGTGAATAGCAGTAATGACCAACTTAATGCAATATGTACCGCATATGATTTCTTCATCATTAGATGTTTATTCCTTTGACAATAAAGACGCTATTGGGTTTTTGGTGATAGCGTCGTCCAGGTGATCGGGGGCGAAGTGGGCGTAACGCATGGTGTCTTTAATATCTGAGTGACCGAGTATCTGTCTTAGTACCAGAATGTTACCACCGTTCATCATAAAGTGGCTGGCAAATGTGTGGCGTAAGATGTGGGTCATTTGTCTATCTGGGAATTCTAAGCCGGTTCGTTTAATTGCTTGCTCAAATGATTTACGGCAAGGTCTGAACAATGGGCCACGAACGCGGGGCAGTATGTCGGCCAATTCATGGGCTATGGGGACTGTGCGGTTTTTCTTACCTTTGGTTTTAACAAAAGTAATGCGGTTGTGGGCAATTTGGCTACCGCGTAAGCCTTCGGCCTCTGACCAGCGGCAACCCGTGGCTAAGCAGATAAGCACAATGGTTTTAAGGTGCTCATATTTAGCATTGGCACATTCGCGCAGTACAACGGGTATTTCTTCTTTATAGAGAAATGCTAATTCGATATCTTCAATTTTAAACTGTTCAATACCATCTAATGGGTTCGGCAGTGACCATTCACCCAGTTTTTTAAGCGTATTGAATACCGTGTTTAAATAGGCGTGTTCATGGTTAATTGTGTTTGGTTTTACTTTTGTCTTGTTACCTTGCGCATCGGCGACTTCACCATCTAAGCGCATTTGGCGATAATTCGCAAAATCGTTAACCGTGATCTTGTTTGCGACGGGGTCACCCAGCGCACCGCAAATCATCTTGAGTTTGGTCATACGCTGAGCTGGCTGTGTCAGTTGTCGACCATGCAGATCATGCCAACGTTCGATTAATTCAGATAAACGGCGGTTATCAACTTTTTCACCTAGCCAAGGTTTAGCATCGACTTTCTTTAGCACAAAAGCTTCATAAGCAGCTGCTTCGCCCTTGGTGGCAAATGTTTTACGAATGCGCCTACTCTCTCGGCCATCGACACGCATGTCGAGCTTCCAAGGCTTATTACTGCCATCTTTAGTGTTTATTATCGACATATCAGTTGGCAGCATCCCACTCTGGCCGACATGCTTTATCAATATTTTTCCAGCTGTCGTTGATTAATTGGTATTGTTTGTTTACAGAGTAAGGTTGATTCGGAGATTTCTTCAGTTGCATATGAATATCACGACTCATTTGGCCAACTAAGAATTCAAGATTATGAGCTGCTTTTGATTGCTCCATTGATAATTTAAATACACTTGGGTATCTATTGCTAAAAGCATTACGCTGATCTTCAAAGCCAAAATCCTTGCGCCAATTATAAAAATTAAGATCGTTTGTAGATGGGTTTTCGTTAATATAAAAAACTAAGCCGTCAATAATAGGCTTGAGTTCTACTAGCATGGTCCCTGCAAGTTGGCAATCTGTTACGTTATCAAACTTATTTGATGATGCATAAGAGCTGGCGCTAGTAAATAAATAAGCGGAAACCATACATAATATTAGATTGGTTTTTAACATAGTCACATCCTTGTTTAATAAGTTAAACGCTCTTTAATTCAGAAACCACTTTGCCGTGGATCTTGGTTACTTCTGGGTTGATAGGGTATTTTTCATCACCCTCTAATAGATAGATGTTGCCATCGGGTAACAGTTTTAATTCTCCAAGTTGGTATCTATTATTTGTGGAGAATAAATACTTGCCTGAAACACCCTCATTTTCTTCTGAGTTGATAAATAGCAAATTATCAGCGTCTTTAATGACTAAGTCGTGATCGTTACCTTTAATCTTGAAGTGGCCAATGATGTTATCCGTCGCTTCAAATTTTTCGTAAGGCTCAAGATTACCATTCTTTATGGAGTAAACCTGTAAGACACCACGAGGATAAGGAAGTGTAGGTTCTGATATTTCGTTTCGAAAATCTTCCGTTGTTACATTACTCCCGCCACGTTCACCAGTGCCAAAGCATAGGTATTCCATAGACCAGCCGGTTAAAAGATGAATCCTAATCAGTAGTTCGTACGGTGTTGTTTTACGAGTTGTCCAAGTTGAAAAAGTACCTGGAGTTATCCCCAATAAGTCGCCCAGTTCAATTCTGTTTCTAACCTCAAATAGATGAATAAGACGTTCAATTAGATGCTTTCCTCCATCGTATTCAAGCGGAGCATTCAATTGTTTGAATTTTTTATCTTGTTTATATTTGACGAATCCACTCATTTGATCAATAATCCTGTCATTCGAATTAAAACGGAATCAGATAGCCTCGAAACCAATCTGATACAAACGCGATTAAATAAAGGATAACACCAAATGAGTAACTTCACATATCAAATTGATGCACCTTTCATTTCATTTGAAGAGTATGCCCGCCGCGCAGGCATTCAACCGAGTGCCGTACGTGCGCAGGTAAGAGAAGGGCGTCTTCCGATTAGACCGAAACTAAAGCCGCAAGAACGACCTTTCATCAACATGTTAGCGCTAGCAAAAGAAGCCGCTGAGTTAGCTGAAGCGCATTAATTATCACCCTATTCAAATTGTAATTTTTATCTTCAATTGAATATTAGCAAAAATGGAATTTGCGAACATGTATACAGACAACAGCAGTAAACAAGGTGAACAGGTTAGTCATTTGAATGGCGCTTTACGCCAGTTCGCGCAGGATGAGAACTTAAAAGAGGTCGCACAGGCTGCTGAATTTTATCGTCCTCAAATGTTACGCAATAAGCTGTGTTTGGAACAACCGCACCAACTCTCAGTTCACGAACTCGTTAACATCAGTAAAGCCAGTAATAACCGCTGCATTGTTGATGGCATTCTGCTTGAACTCAATTGTGCTCCTTCGGTCAATTTGGGCGACTTAGCGAATGCAGACCAAACCCCGCTGACTGATCGCGCTCTTGATATATCTGCAAACACCGCGCAACTCGGCGCACTTGCACTCGATGTTAAAACCACTAAGCGTGTCACTGAACGTATGCGTCACGAAACCCTAAAACGCGCGTCCTATGTGATGGCCGAACTCGCCATTTTTGTGCATGACGTTGAGCAAAAATTTCAAGCTATCCCTGTTCTAACAGTCGCTAGCGATGCTCTACAAGCAATGCCTATGCCTGGTCTGATGTAACTCATTTTTTCACTTAAAAAGGTTAAGCAATGAATACAGTAACAAAGCCACTCGTCAGTCAATTGGCTCATGCAGCCAACGAACACATACAAAGCAGCGATGCTCACGCAAACGCGATTTACGCAGTGCGCCAAATGCTAGGTAAAAGCAGTGCAGCAAGCCGTTTTGACAAGTTGCCAGCACAACAACGCGCAATGATTTTGATTACGGCTCGACTAAAACCGAGTGAGTACATCAACAAACCACTTTTGAGTATGTCGCCTTCTGATTGTGATGCGGTTCGTTTAGCCATAATCGGCCTCACTGACTTAGCAAAAACCTTTAGCTGTGTGCCTTTGGCCCGTGACCGCTTTATAACACCGCGCAAACCAAAGTCGGTTAAGCAAATCGGTGTGCAGCGTAATGCAATTGAAGATGAATTGAGCCGTGATCTAAAAGATATTAACGCGCTGGCGGCAGAGTTGGCGCTGGAAGTCGAGAGGGCAAATCAATGTTCAGTAAAACAGTAAATCGTAGAAAGCAAAAAGCCACTTTCGCTGTAACGAAAATGGCTCAAGTCAAATCAACTATCAAAGGCATCAATATGACAGAGCTAAATATAACAGACCAATGTTTAACAGTCGAGCAAGCAATAACACAAGAAGCAAACCGCGTTATTGCTTCACTTTTCTTTAGCACCCCAGCCGACAAAGACATGGTTGAAGCGGCACTTGAATCAATCAAAGCCATCGCTGATGTGGCCTGCCCACAAGTTGCAAAGACCATTCACATTCGTTTGGTTGCCATTCGTAACGGTATTCACGTCAACCAAATACAACTGGTGGCCTGATTATGAAAACACGTGATATTGAACCCACTGAAATTGAAGTGATGAGTGTCTTTGTGATCACTTGTTTTATGTGCAGTGAAAAACATTACGTCTCGCTAGTCAAGAGTGTCTCTGAGGCGATTCAATCAGCGAGTAAAGAGGGGTGGCACGGCTACGAAACTGACGATGAAACATGTTCTACAGCTTGCCCTAAATGTATAAAAGAAGCTCGAGAGAACGAAACCTGGTATGCAGCATGAGCAGCACTCACGGAAATGTAAGAGCAAACGAACTTTACCCTACACCCGACAATGTGGTTGATGCACTCATGGCACAGCTGGTATTGCGCCCAGATGATAAATTCTTAGAACCTTGTCGTGGTACAGATGCTGTTTATAACAAAGTGGCATTGCCTGATTCGCAAAAAAGCTGGGCAGAACTTGACCGTGGGGTTAACTACCTCACTACTGCATTTGCACAGCAAGATGTGATCATTACCAATCCGCCGTTCTCACTTACTGTTGATTTTCTGACTAAGTCATTAAGTGAGTTGGCGCCAGACGGTACGCTGGCCTATTTGCAACGGGTTAATTTTCTCGGCAGTAAATTGCGAGTGCCGTTTTGGGCTGAGGTTGGTTTCCCGAATAAAACACCCATCATAGTGCCACGTCCTCGCTTTGTCGGTGGTGGCAGTGATTCGTGTGAATACAGTTGGTTTATTTGGGATAGAGGCAATCGTTTCCCGAATATGCCACAAGGATTAAGCCATATCATTAGCGCGGATCCTGTTAAGCAACCTAAAGCGAAAAAGTTAAACGTTAAAAAGGCTGCTTAATGGACCTCCAGCAAATCGAACGCAAAGCGGGGATTAATCTCTCCGCTATTTTTTCGGCTCCGCATCAGCAAGAAGATCTCAAGTGGGCGCAAAAACAACTCGATGGCTTGCCCGATGGTGTTGCTGCGAGCTTGTTTAAAGAGTACGTACGCAAACATAAAAAATACAGCCGTAGCAGTAGTGCCAACATTTGGCTGCGTAACCGCATTAAATCCACCCGCGCCATGCTGCGTCAATTCCCGCTGCCGTTGTGGCATATCAATACCGAAGTTCGCCGCGCTGCGGTTGCGCAAGAGTGGGCAAATCGCTGCGCCAGTATTTTAAATAATATGACTTATGGCGGTACACAAGTTGACGCGGTTGAACTGCTCAAGGCGGTAAAGCAACCTGCTGATCAATGGGGCTTTAGTCCAGTGTTGCCAAGCCTTATCGGGTACGAACAGCGCAAAGCCAGTGGCGAGTTAGACGAAGATCCAACCTTATACAACATTATCGCGGGCGCGCTAGCCCGTTTAGTCGATGATGCTTGGTGGCTACGTAAACTCGAAAAATCATTTCGGCAATACAAAGAGCACGCCGCGATTATCACGGGCAAAGTGCGTGCAGGGGTGTCGCCATACGCCAGCGTTCACGCACTTAAAGAATATCAAAACCGTAAAAAAGCCGCCGAAAGATGGCTTAACGAAATGACTGTGGTTAACGATAATCTTGGTCTTGAAATCAGTTTAGCTGATGCCGTTGCCGCATCAGTGTCAAACCCCACAGTTCGCCGCGCAGAATTAATGGTGCGTATACGTGGCTTTGAAGAGCTCGCTAACGAGCAAGGCATGATGGGAGGCTTCTTTACCGTTACTGCGCCCAGTTGTTATCACAGTTACATGAAAAGTAAAAAGGGACCTACTTACTCAAACAAGCGTTATTTGGGGGCAAACCCTAAAGACACCCAAGCCTATTTATGCAAAGAGTGGGCAAAAGTGCGGAGTAAGCTAGCACGATTGGATTTGCCTTTATTTGGCTTTCGTGTGGTTGAACCGCATCACGATGCCACGCCGCATTGGCACATGTTGCTGTTCTTCAAGCCAGAGCACGAACAAGCGATCAGGTTTGTTATGGCTGATTACTTTACTCGCGCCAACCGTGATGAATTAAAAACCACCAACCGTGATTTTGACGAATGGGGTTTAACCCTTGATACATCAATCAATATGCCGATGCGCAGTATCTTCAAGAAAGCGCTAATCGCAGAAGCAAAAGCGCTAAATCATAATGATGAAAATCAGCATGCTTTTCTATTGACTCACATCGATAACGTGAAACAGCAGTACCGCACTAGATTAGAAAGTACCTTTAAAAAAATATCCCCGCGCTTTGACTACAAAGTGATTGACCCAAACCAAGGCAGTGCCACTGGCTACATCGCCAAGTACATCGCTAAGAATATCGACGGGCTTAATGTTGATGATGATTTAGAAGCAGAAAGCAGCGGCAAACATGGCGCAATGGGCGTAGCCACTTGGGCGAGTGACTGGAACATTCGCCAGTTTCAGCAAATCGGTGGCCCCGCCGTTACCGTATGGCGTGAACTGCGGCGTTTACGTGAAAGCATCGACTATGACGACATATTAGAGCTGGCTCGAAAAGCATCAGACGGTAACAGCTCTAACAACTGGAAACGCTACATCGATGTAATGGGCGGCACTTTTTGTAAACGTGCGGATCGTCCTATTCAGCTTTCAAAAGTGACCAATCCAGAGGCCAATCTATACGGCGAAGATATCACCAAAATCATGGGTGTTATGTCCATGAACAACGCAGTACAAACCCGCTTTGAGGGCTGGGAGATACGCCCGCAAGGCCAAAGCAAACCCACTGTGGCGAGTGCAAACCCCGTTTTTGATGTGGCTGTTGATTTGTCTTTTGACTCTTCTTTGAAAAGTGGCGACAGCCGCGCACCTTGGAGTTCTGACAATAACTGTACGCGGTCGATCAAAACAGCAAATTCGATCGCGAAAATACCATTAAAGGATCGTCAATTAATCAAGGAGGCCAAAAAACTCGGACTCGACAGCGATTCACTTAAACGCCTACGTGCGGGTGCTGTAATTGATGTTGTTGATCCCGTCGATAGTGATGCTCATAAATATGTACGCTTGCGTGATGGCATGTTGATTGTCAGTAAACAGTTGCCCAGCGGGCATCACAAGGCTGATAACGATTGGCGCGATAGCGCATTAGAGAGTCAGTTCGATGCTATTGAGCGTCAGCGCTTAAAAGTGATTGATGCGCAGCTGCGCGAACAAGCGTGGCGATTGCTCGATACCGGTTCAGATGTAGAAAATTGGATAAGCAGCAAAACACCCGATATGGCCAAACGCGCACTTGAACAATTGCGCCAGGTACTCGACACCCAAAAAGCCGAGCAGTGGGCGAGTTCATCTACTTATCACGATAACAAAAACACTGAACAGTCAGAGGATGAAAATGAACCTTTCTAATTTAATGACTGCTAGCGAACGCCAGCACCTTAACGCATTAAACGCAAAAAAGGGCGAGTGCTTAGAACGTTATCAGCGTTGCAAAACGCAATTAAAGCAATGTAACCGTGACGGCGTAAAGCAATGGCTCGCACGTTTACCAGAGGTTGAGCGCGAACAGTGCCGCACAGTACTCAATGGTTTAGTCAAACAACGCGCCGCCAAGCGCCAACAGGGGTAAAGAATATGTTTAGAGGTGATAATCAGTTTTCATTCAACTTAGACCAACATGAGTTAGTGATAGATAATTTTGCAGGCGGTGGCGGTGCTTCTACAGGTATTGAAATCGCTATTGGTCGACCTGTGGATGATGCTATCAATCATGATCCTGCGGCGCTAGCGATGCACAAAACTAATCACCCATTAACCAATCATCATTGCGAATCGGTATGGGATGTTAACCCTGTTGAACTGTGTGCTGGTCGGCCTGTTGGTCTTGCATGGTTTAGCCCAGACTGTAAGCACTTTTCAAAAGCAGCAGGTGGCAAACCTCTCGAAAAGAAAATCCGTGGTTTGGCATGGGTAGCAATGCGTTGGGCTGCTATGGTTCGCCCGCGTATTATTATGCTCGAAAATGTTGAAGAGTTTGTTTCTTGGGGTCCGTTAGTTGATGGTAAGCCTTGCCAAAAGCGCAAAGGTAAAACCTTCAACAGTTTTGTACACCAATTACGCCAGCATGGTTATAAAGTCGAGTGGAAGCAATTAATCGCCAGTGACTATGGTTGCCCGACCATTCGTAAACGCTTCTTTCTTGTTGCTCGTTGTGACGGCCAGCCAATCACGTGGCCAGCACCTACACATGGTAATCCAGAAAAGCAGCCAGTTAATGGTCCACAATTAAAACCGTGGAAAACAGCCGCAGACATTATTGATTGGTCAATTCCTTGCAAGTCAATTTTTAACAGGAAGAAACCACTCGTAGATAAAAGTTTAGCCAGAATATTTAAAGGCATTGTTAAGTTTGTTGTAGACAACCCCAAGCCATTTATCGCGCCTAGTTCAGCCACAATCGTTCCTTTTATCACTGAATATGCTAATGCAAGCAGCCAACGGAATATGGCAGCAAATGAGCCGTTAAGAACCATTTGCGCTCAAGTTAAAGGTGGTCACTTCGCACTTGTTACGCCAAAGCTTGAAAAAGTGACAGATTTAAACAGCGAACAGCAAGCGTTAATCGCTAGCTTTATGGTTAAGTATCGTGGGACAAATGTTGGTTTCCCTGCGAATGAACCTATGCATACGGTAACCGCTGGCGGTAATCATATTGGTGAGGTTCGCTGTTTTTTAGTTAAGTATTACGGCACAGGTGTGGGGCAAGATCTTAACCAACCATTGCACACCATTAGAACAGGTGATTGCTTTGGTTTAGTCATGGTTAAAGGGGATCTTTATCAAATTGTAGATATTGGCCTTAGAATGCTAGAACCCCACGAATTGTTTGCTGCTCAGTCGTTCCCGAGTGATTACATTATTGACGTTGATCATACAGGTCAGAAATATTCAAAAGCTAAACAGGTCGCTAGGTGCGGCAACTCGGTACCACCTTTGTTAGCTGCTGCGTTAGTAAGTAGTAATTACCAGGTACCCGATG
Organism: Shewanella abyssi; assembly: GCF_023284025.1. Lineage (GTDB taxonomy): Bacteria > Pseudomonadota > Gammaproteobacteria > Enterobacterales > Shewanellaceae > Shewanella > Shewanella abyssi. Next base: position 13,888 of record NZ_JAKIKR010000025.1, read on the forward strand.
CAATCGAAAAGGTGGCTTAATGCAAATATTAGTTCAAGGCCATGAAACGAGTGAAAGTATTGCAGTGCTGCTTAAACTCACTCGTATCAACAGCAAAAATAAAATAGATGCGTTAACTGCGCACTTGGTCGATGGCCTGCCACCCAATCGGGCTTATTGGCGTTATCAGGTTTCGCAGCAACATTTTAGTGAGGCCCTAGCCAAATTAAATGCCACGGCGGATCTTGCTCTGCAGTTTCAAGAGCAAAAAAAGCAGCTAAATAATAAAAATATCAAAATTTGCGGCTATCAACCTACAGATCGATTAACGTCACCACCTGGCGATGATTAGTCATTCAGTAAGTATTTAGTAATCACTTAAAAAACAGAAATTAACACGGTTTAACTAGTGTTAATTTTACTGTTTTTTACGTGGGAAGTGAGCATTCTCACTTTTCAACTTAGTAATCGACAATAGTCTATTTACAACAATATGTTACCACTTCCTTTAGTGTAAATGAGCAAGCTAAACGCGCAAGCGCACTATATAAATGTTTAGAAAGTATAGAGTTTTTCGCTTTTCTTACCCTTGACAAATGCTGTTGGGCGGCGTTAACCTTGGGCATCGAAGCAAGTCAGATTGTTGTTCATTTTACTGAGCTGTTGGTTTTGCAGCGTAGACGAATTGAGGCAAAAAAGAGACACATGAATGCATTTTTGTCGAAGTGCAAAGTTTTCAATGAAAACTCAGTTGCGCGTTTTTCAAAGCGTGTTTACACAGCTATTTTCAAATAGCGCAGCAGCTGGTTGCGCGATTTTTTATATGTGGATAATAGATTAGGCACCGCAGTTGGTGTGCCAATTATGGAAAATTGAATTATGACTGATGAATTTATGTTGTACGAAAAGATGGACATGCTAAATGGGTTGTTTGCAACATTACATACTGAGGCAGACAAGGTCGTGTGGCATGCCATGTTCGGAGACGTATTAGTGAGTTATGCAGTGCAATATAAGGATTTAACTATAGAAGGTTCAACTCCTGCTGCAGTTGCTGGCGTTGAGTTGGTGAAAGCGCACGAGCCAGCTCTGACACAATAGCACTAGACGTTCGTGAACTCGGACTTAGGGTGTGACTAAAGCTTAAATTGGTCACAAACGTGTGGCCGCACTCTGGGTCAGAGCATGAACAATACAGATCGGCATGGGCCAGACTCAGCCGATTTGTTTTACCTATTACTGCAACAGAACCACAGCCTGGACAAAGTACCCGCATTACAATCTCCCAATTGATTTAATCTGCTTAGCTTACGCTAAAGCACTGGGTTTTTGAACAGTGATTCATTTCATGTAAATATGTGTATTATATGCAGTTCTTGTTTATGAAAACTCTTTGAGGCTGGAAACAGTTATGTCACGCTTACTAATATTTCTTTTCATAATGTGCACAGTTGTCAGTGTGCCGGCTGTTTCCACGGATATTATTCCGCAAACACTAGATACTGAATTAGTGAACTCTTTGAATTCTCAGCAATGGTTTGCTGAGCAAGTGATAATTTTGCAAAAGGAGGTTGCCGTACTGGATGCTAAATTGCAGCAAGAGTCAAAAAATATTGAATCATCCAATGAACTCAAAACTGATTTTGAGCAGTTAAAGTCAAAGCTTAACCTTTTAACTATGGAAGTTGAGTCCTCGACGATCTCAATCGATACGCGGATTGAGGATGTGAAGTTCTATACTAATGCATATGGGTTCGGGATAGGTGCTTTAACTATGGTACTAACTTTTTCTGCTATAGCACTTGGTATTATTGTGCGAACTAATGCTATTTCTGAGGCCAAGAATCAGGCGAGTAAGCAAATTGATGAATGGATTGCTGAAAAACAAAGTACTATTGTTAACGAAATTAAAATTGAAGTTGAAAAAGATGTGGGAATACTAATTAAAGGTGGTGAGGTACAGATAGATAAATATGTAAAGGAAATGGAAGTAAAAGTAGGTGAAGCTAAAGAATCTCACAGAGTTATATTAAAGCTTCAGGAATTCATTGAAACTAACTCTTCATCAGCCACAAAGAAAAACGATTCTGAAAAAATAAGTGAAGTACATGAAAATGGTGATGATAGTTTATCTTATAGTAATAACAGTGAAGAAATGATTAATTCAGCTATTCAACATTACAAAGATGGTGAGTTCAGAATAGCTATGGATTATGCTAATAAAGTATTTGGAATAGAAAAATCTTTACTCTTAAATTCTAGTGAGCCAGTTTCTGAACTAAGAAGAGTCATTGTGACAGGTGCTCAGTTTGTTATGGCACTTTCTCACACGCGGATGGGTGATTATGAGGTTGCAATCGATATATTTACTGAAATTATAATTAAAAAGTCAGAGCCTAAAAGTTTAGAACAAGATGAAGAATTGTATTTAACATCGCTGGTAGTTAATAGTATTTTATCTCGTGGTTTTTGTTATGGAAAACTAGGGAAGTTGGAGCTTTCTCGTGCAAGTTATCAAAGCCTTATTGATAAATATTCAACCAACGAATCATTAGAAATTTCAAGTCTTGTTAATAGTGCTTATGTTAATCTCATTGAGTTATATTTAAAACTTTATAGTCCACAAGTTTGTCTTGATAAAATTAGTGAAATTGAAAAAATTGAAAAAATGACTGGATGGGACAGAATAGTTATAATGTTTTTTAAATTCTTACTGGATGATATCAGTCTTGATTTTCTAATTGCAGAAATGGATTTGTTATCAAATGACGAACTTGGCACTACGCAGTGGGAATTTGAATTAATAGAAGACTATTTAGGGGGGTTCGATGGTGAGAAATTATTACATGTAGGGTATGTGGTTGACTATATTGTTAACCATAACAATTTGTTAAAGTTGAAACAAGATATAGGTGAACTTGGTGTAGTCAGTAATGGGTAATGATTGTATATTGAGCTAAAGGAATAATGGCGAGATTATTCCTTTAGATTAGTATTACTTGGTTATCACTCCAAATCAAACACCAACTCCAACTTGCCGCCCACCTCTGCATCACGGGCCACGGCATCGACTAAATTGTTGATCAGCGGCTTAGTCTCGTTCTTAAAGTAAACCGCATCGTATTTTGCGGGGTCGCCAAGGCCTGCTGTGTTGGCGGGGATAATGCCTGCAAGCCCGGGTGGAAAGCGATGGGCGTTAAGTACGTCTTGGGCAGACACGTTCTTCACATTCATAAACTCATCTTTCGATTCAAAGTTGCCCACGGGGATGATCTGCAGTCCTTTCTCTTTACCGTTGGGAATATTCACAAACAGGCTTTTAAAATTACCTACGCCCTTAGAATCTTGGATCTTCTCTTTAATGTCTTGCTCAACATTCGGGTCCAGGTTCGGGTCGGTGGCGTACATGATAAAGCCCATGTGCGCGCCGTTAATGTAGTACTTACGGCGAAACAGCGTGGCGTCTTCATTCAGTAGCGCAGCTTGCAAGCCGCCGAGGTAATCGGGGCAACCGTAAATTTGTTGCACAGGATCGTACTGGCGCACCCAAATAATATCTTTGGCTTTATAACGCTTAAACTGGTTATCACGTTCAAGTACCACTGCGCCGCCATCGCTACCCACGCGGGTGCGGTAGCTGGGCAGTGGGAATAAACGCACCACTTGCCTAAATCCATTACGGATCTTGAGCAAGGCTACATCACCAAACTGCACCAGGTTTAAAAAGGTCGCGGTGACCTCTTGGGCACTCATGCCGCCAGAGGTAAAACGGCTCGCGGCCATATTGGCGCGGCTTTGCACTATGCCGCCATGTTGAGCATTACGGCGGGTTAAATTTGCCAGCAAGTGTCTATCAACGGGCGGTTCCCAGTATTGATCCCCATCGTTGTAATACAGTGAGTCATAGTCGGTGAGCCACATGTTGGGCATCACGGTTTCGGGCATACTGAATACCACGGGCGAATTAGTTGTTGGTTCGGTATCGATGTGTGTTTCATCGTTAGCGGCTTGCGTTACATCGACCATGTTGATGTCCTTTGATGTGCGTGGTTTAACGGTTCATTAATAACGGCATGGCTGATGGCAAAAAACACATCGGCGTGGCCTGTGGTGTTGTCGCGGCTGGCTTTAAAGGTAATGGCGCCCCCCGTGTCGGTGACGGTGCGGCGGATAGATAAACAGCTCATGGCAATGTCTTTGTGCGAGGCATCCCATTCGAGGCGACCGCCCTCAATCACATCAATCATTTTTAATACCAAGCGGCTTTTACTCGATACGCTGTAATGAATCGCGGTGGCTTCGCGTGGGAATAGGGTATTGATAGAGTCAAATACCCCCGCACCTATACCAGTGGTATCTACGCCAATGTAGGTGACGTTATAGCGGGCATAGATTTTTTGAATTTCACTAACGTGGTACGAAAAGTTCAAACCGCGCCAGTAGTGTTTTTCAAGTACTCTAAATTTTTCGCCTTTCTTTTCGCCTGGTGCCACCACTACGAGCGCGGCATTGTCGCGGGTGCGTGACGGGTCGTATCCTAGCCACACTTCACGGTTAGCAAAGGGCCGTGTATTTTTCGGTTTGTGATCCTGCCAACGTGCAGCATCAACCATGCATTTTTCAAGGTCGCTGAATTTAAACACGCTGTCGGCATCATCAACAAAGATGCACATAAACAGGTTATTAAAATCATCGGCGTTGTATTCGTCGCGCAGCTCGTCGATATCGAACAGTTCACAACCACCCCGTAATGCATCCTCGATAGTGACTACATAACGCCACTGTTTGTCTGGGCATAATCGGCCACGGTCGCGCATTTCTAAAAAGGTGGGGAACTCTACGGTTTCGCGCTCACTTCTACCTTGGCGCCAATGATCCCCCGTCCAAAATGAATATGCAGGGTGGGCTTTGGTTGATGGGGTCGAAAAGTAGGTTTTGCGCCAGTTCTTATGGGTGGCCATGGCCGAGGCCAGTTTATTAAGCACATCAAACTTACCAATCCAGAAGTATTCATCGACATACACATGGCCGTGGTAACTCTGGGCGGTTTTGCTATTGGTACTTAAAAAGCGCAGCTCTGCATCGCCATGCTTGGTGTGCAGCACAATCGGGTTACCGGTTAATTCAATCTCAAAAAACTGTTGGGCGATTTGTACAATATAGGTGCGGAATACTTCGGCCTGTGAGCGAGAGGCTGATAGGAATATTTGCGGATCCCCCGTTAATACCGCTTGCTCGAATGCTTCCCCAGCAAAGTAGTAAGTAGCACCAATTTGACGAGATTTAAGAATGTTACGAATACGACGATGCAAGTTTTCATGCATCACTTTTTGATATTCAAATAAAGAGGCGTACCAGGCGGCAAAATCCTCCTCAGTTAAATGGCTAACATCATTCTTACGTTTACGGCCTTTACGCTTGCTTGGCGCAGACTCACTGTGCTGATCGCCACCTTTACTATTTTTGCTGCTTTTATTACTGCTATTGGCCCCGAACGAATGGCCCTCACTGATTAAGCGTTGCTTTTTAAGCTTCACATGCTTTTCAATCAGCATGTCGAGTTCTTTAATTTGCCCGCCTGACTTATCTTGTATGTCAGTCAGCATCACAATGCGCCGAGCAATAGCCTCGTCGACTTCCTCTTCGCGCAGCATATCGCGCCAACTGTATTTATCCGCCCAAAAGTAGATCACCCGCGTATTTGGCAGGTTGAGTTCGTCGCGGATCTCATCTGGCGTCCAGCGTCTTAAATAGAGCCTTTTTGCGGCCTCGCGTAGTTCGGGAGAATAAGCCATAGGGCTAAAAATGCACTCGTATCAATGAAAACTTCCTGCAGTGTATTCAACTATTCCAAGGCTATAACGGACTTATGTTCGGCTAGATTCGGATAACACCCTGTATCCGAATTGTTCAGAATCAAACCGAGTGCCAGCACGGTTTTAGCTGGCTATGCTGCCTGCAATATCTAGTTAATATCGAATAACAACGTGCGGAGTGGGTAGCCAAAATGGGTAAACAGACAGGCTGGGTAATAGCGGCAACCGAGGGTGCCACCGTTGATGGTCGCACTATTACCAAAGATTGGATTAAAGATATGGCCGCGCAGTATTCAGTTGATGAATACACCGCCATGATCTGGCCTGAACATTTCCGCTCAACGTGGGGCCCATTTGAAGGTAAAAACTGGGGCTCTGTTGACGAAGTTAAAGCAGCCAGCGCCGATGGTAAGTTGCGCTTATACGTCAAACTCACCGCCAATGATTACCTATTAGAAGCCAACAAAGACGGCCAAAAGCTGTTTATGTCGATTGAACCAAACACTGACTACCAAGGCACGGGTAAAGCGTACCTACAAGGTATTGCGGTAACCGACTCGCCAGCCTCAACAGGCACTACCCGCCTTAAATTCTCGGTCGGCTCGGTGGATACCGAACACGAATACAGCCAGTTAGAACCCCTCGAATTTAAAGACTTTATTCAAGATACAAATAGCAAGTCGGTGCAAAGCCGGTTGTTTGGCGTGCTTGAAGCATTTTTCAGAAATAACACGCCTGAAGCGGCACCCGATATCGAAGAGGAACAACCAATGAACAAAGAACAGTTTCAGCAGTTAATGGATAAAGTCGATGGGATCGGCGGCAAGGTGGATGAACTGGAAACCAAGGTTGCAACGTTTAGCCAAAAGCCAGCGGATAACCCACCAGGTGATGATAGCCCCGCAGGCGATCCACCGGGTGACGACAAGCCAACAGGCGGGATCACTGGCGAACAGTTCTCAGCACTAATGAGCAAAGTTGATGGCATCGCAACTAAAACCGAAAGCCTAAGCACGGATTTTGCTGCGCTAAAAAAAGAAACAGGTGGCCAAGAGCCTGATCCCGCAGGGCAAGGCGAAAGCATCGACTTTATTTAACTTGGCGCGTAATTAACGCCTTAACGAATCTCAGAACGGAAAAAGTACTATGAGCCAAATATTAAACGAAGCCGCTGCTAAATTACTTCCACAATATTCAGCGGGAATAGCCAAAGCTTATGGCGTAGCTGACGCTAGTAAGCAATTTAACGTCAGTGCACCACTTGAAATTAAGCTGCGCGGTGCATTACTAGAGTCAGTTGATTTTTTAGGCATGATCACCGCACTACAAGTTGATCAACTGCAAGGCCAAGTGGTTAAAGTGGGTGACTATGGTATTGCCACAGGTCGCAAAACTGACGGTCGATTTAGTAGTGGTCAAAGTATTCAGGCCTCTACTTACGCACTAACAGAAACGGATTCTGTTGCAGCGCTGAAATGGAGCTTGCTATCAACATGGGCAAATAGTGGTAATCCCAAACAGTTTTTAACACTGATGAAATCGAATGCAACCAAGCGTTTTGCACTCGATATGATCCGCATTGGTTTCAATGGTAAATCAATTGCTGTTGGTGATACTGATCCTGAAGCAAACCCTAACGGCGAAGACGTTAATAAAGGCTGGCATCAGTTAGTTAAAGACAACGCACCGGATCAAGTTATGGGTGAAGCTATTTACTTCAATCCTGATGCCGACGTTCAAGCGCTAAAATCAAACGAGTATAAAACACTCGATGCGATAGTGACTGATCTTCGCTTGTCGTTAATTCATTCATCAATGCGAAACGACCCGCGCTTAGTTGTGTTAGTTGGTAGCGATTTAGTCGCCGCTGCGCAAATCAAGATGATGAACCTAGCAGATAAACCCACTGAGAAAGTCGCCGCCCAGCAAATGGATAAGTCGATTGGCGGCTTAAAAGCCTACACGCCACCGTTCTTCCCTGGCAAACGTATTGTGGTTACGCCGCTTTCTAACTTGCACCTTTACACCCAGAAAAATACCTCTTCACGTAAGTCTGAAAACAGCGAAGACCGCAAGCAGCATGAAGATAAATACTGGCGAAACGAAGGTTATGCGATTGAAGAGTATGAAGCGTATGCGGCCGTTGACGAAGAGTTAATGACTATTGGTGCACAGCCTGCGTAAAGGCTAGCCACTATCAGGCACTCGCTGAGTGCCTGAACCTCTTTACCGTTTAAGCATAAAAACCAGATCATCAAGGATATTGCTATGAGTGCTATTGCCAATTTCAAAAAACGCCGTGCTGCTGAAAAAGCTCAACATGATCACAAAGACACCGCAGCAACGCCCGTGCCAGCCAACGAAGCATTAACGCTATTGGCATACCTACTCGGTTGCGAAGAGTCAGAAGCGATCGAAAAGGGGAGTGTCGCTGTTGAGCAAAAAGCACGATTTGTTGAAATGGAAATTCACGTTGATCTTGCCTCTGGTGAAGACAAAAGCGTAACGGCATTAGTGACCACTGATAGCGATGGCAAAATTACTGATATTAGTGAGACTGCTGTCATTAGTGAGATTAAGACCGAACTCACCGAGAGTGCTGAAAGTGTTAACCATGCAGCTGAAAACGTGGAACTCGCCACTGACAACGTAAACCAAGCCGCTGAAACCATCGATACCGCAGCAAGTGACGTTAGCGAAGCCACTAACGATTTGGCTTATAGCGCTGATGATATTGCCAATGTAACCGCTGAACTCAAAGAAGCGACCACCGAATTAAAAAAGCCGTCGGCGGCGCCAAAATCCTCGCCTGGCGCGAAGAAAGAGACGCAAAAAAGCAGCTCGAGCAAGTCAGCCTAACCGGTGATGCGCAGCATGCGCCAAGCCTGCATTTACAGCTGATAGAGCTAGAGGCCGACTTAAAACGCCTCAAAGGGTTTGCAAGACGGGCGGATAAAGTCGCCCACAAACGTGATGTGTTACTGCCCAAATGGCTACCGATTGTCACCGACTATTTAGCTGAAATTGAAACTGAAATTGATAAGGACAAAGGCAATGATAAACCTAGTGATAACCCTATTTTTGCTTATTGCATTATTTGGCTGTTTGACATTGATGATCTCGGCCAAGCACTTGAGTTCGGTTTCAAAGCTATCGAGTTACGCCAACCTATGGCGCGCGCCATTCGCCGCCAATGGGCTGGGTTTATTAGCGATGCTGTGTTCGATTGGGCGGAAGTGCAAGCAGAAAACGGCCACAGCATTGAGCCGTTTTTCAGCCAGGTATTTAAGCGGGTTATTAACGATTGGAAACTGCCGGAACAAGTTACCGCCAAGTATTACAAATTCGCAGGTTTGGCATTACTGCGCACAACGAACGGCGACATTAAGCCAACCCAAGTGGGTGACATTGACCGCCTGCAGCAAGCTGATGCGTTATTGGAGAAAGCCGCCAACCTGCATAAGCATGCCCAAGTAAAAACGGTACGCAACAAGATTGAAATGAGAATACGTGCGCTAGAAGCCTATGGTTCGCAAGAGAACGGTTCGCAAGAACAAGGCAACTAACGCAAGGGACCGACTCCCACCCCTCCAGTGCACTGGCTGAGTGTTTAACGGGCGACCGCTAATAACCACTGTGACGCCAACTGCACTGAACCTAATTTAAACGGTTGTTATTGGTAACAGCCCTGAGCGGCATTTAAGAGAGCAAGCATGAGCGGATTTGGGTTTAATGCAGGTGAAGCAGATAGCATTGCTATCGACAAAGACAGTGGCTGGCCTGCGCTGTCGTCGGGTGAATTTCGCACCCATCGCCGCATACCTGAAACCTTTGAAGAACAAGCGCTTGCTGACTCACTCAATCGCAGTGTTGCTGAAATTCAGCAGCAGTTAACCGAGTACATTGCAGAGACCGACAAGGATGTCCCATTCGCCCTAGGTATTGGTTTAATCCCCAACTTTACTGAAATACAGATAAGCATTTATCGCGGCGCTGTTTATGCCCGCAGCCATGCTGATCTATTGGGCTATTTTTCTGCAGTCGACCAGAAAGAAGCCGGCAATAATAAGGCGCAAGACCCAGAGCAGCAAGACACCATTTTGGCCCAAAGTAGTCGCGGCATTCGTTTATTACTCGGCCTTGACCGTGTTGGGGTGCATTCATTATGAGTACTGACTCGTCACAACAAAACGCACCGCAAACTAAAACCCAGCTGCAGCAGTTAACCGAGTTTTTACTCGCTAGCCTGTCGCCGGTGATTAAGGCAAATAACATTGATGCCTGGCAAGAGCGCGGCACTCTGATTTTGAGCGGTGAAGACAAAGGCGCTGGCGGTTTTGAAGTGGCCAAATGGAAGCACAGCGCGGTGATTGCATTAGAAGATTTTCCGCACCGCAAAATTAACCCGTACAACTTATTGGCCATGGTGGCGGCTTATCTGCTTGATAGCGACTGGCCCCGTGATGCCTATGATTTAGCGGATCCTGATATCGATATTGATATGGAAAGCAAAGACACCACCACCGTATTGATAGAAGTCGAACTCCTCGATGACATCGAGCTGATCCCCGATGACACAGGGCCCGTGAAATTTAATGGTGGCCGTTATCGTGTGTCGCTGGTGCCGCTCAATATTGCCGACAGTATTGAAACCCATGTATCTATTGCGGGTGACGCATGAGCTTAGTGATTACGCCCAATAGCCGTAATGCGCTTACGGTAAAAGACCAGTTAACCATGCTTACATTACCAGCCAAGAAGCGCACTCGGATTTTAAAAACACTTGGTCGTTTTGAACGTGCAAAAGCACGTAAACGTATTAGTAAACAAAGCACGGTTGATGGGCACAAGTTTGTCGCTAGAGCCGATGGCCGCAAAGCCAAAATGCTTAAGAAAATGACCAGAAAATTAGAGCCGTATGTCAAAAGTGCTAAACGCTTAGAGCTTAAGCATAAGTCGCCCCAAACAGGTCGAGTGGCTGCTTTTCAGCAGGAAGGTGGTATTGAAAAGTACACCGCCAAACAAGCCAAGAAGCGCAATGGTGTACCAGATTACAAAGGACCATGTACGAGACGCCAAGCAAAAGCATTAGCAAGGTCGGGTTATAGAATCCGTAAAGGCAAAGGTAACCGTTACCGTCGCGCAACTATCACCGAGATTATGGAAAACATGACACTTGGCCAAGCGGGGTTAGTGCTACGCACATTACGCAGTACCAAAGCGGAATCAAGCTGGGATATTCAAGTCTCCCCGCGCCCATTTTTAGGTGATACGCCTGCCAATGTGCAAACCGAATTAGCCAAACTATTAAGCCAAACAAGAGGATAACCCCATGCCATTAGGTAACGTTACCGTAAACAACCAAAACCAAGCACAGGGTGAGGTGCAAGCCATTGAGCGCCACTTTCTGTTTGTCGGTTTAGCAGGTAAAGCGGAAGAGGCCAGCCAGCTGTTCTCGCTCAATGCCCAAAGTGATCTTGAGTCGATGTTTGTTGATAGCAACCTACGTACTCAGCTTATTGCCGCGCAACTGAATGCGGGCCAAAACTGGACGGCAGCGGCTTACCCGTTAGCCGCTGATGAAACCATTGCTACCGCCATTGACCATGCTAATGAAGTACAGAGCTTTGAAACCATAGTTGTCTGTGACGTGCAAGCAACCGCGCAAAAAATTAGCGAAGCCTCTGATTTGGTACTGGCACTGCAAGGCTCACATGGTCGTTGGTGTTCAGCCATCGTTGCGCTGCCTGGTATCGCAGAATTAGAAACATGGCCGCAGTACGAAGCCAAACTAGCCGCACTGGTTGCAGGCCTAGCGCTGCCATTAGTGGTGCCAGTGCCGCAACTTAACGGCAATAACGTTGGTGTGCTTGCGGGCCGCTTGTGTAACCGCAGCGTGAGTATTGCTGATTCACCGATGCGCGTGGCCACAGGCTCGGTCGCGGGGCTTGGCATTATGCCAGCGGCTACCGATGAAACCCCACTGTCACTGGCAACGCTTAACACCTTAGCTAAAGCGCGCCTTAGTGTGCCGCAGTGGTATCCCGATGTGGCAGGCGTGTATTGGGGTGACGGTTCGACATTAGAAGTAGAGGGCGGTGATTATCAGGTGATTGAAAACCTGCGGGTGGTGCACAAAGCCAGCCGCGAAGTGCGTATTCGCGCCATCTTACGTGTGGCCAATCGCATTCTTAATTCTAGCCCTGCCAGCATTGAGCTGAATAAAGGCTACTTTATGAAGCCACTGCGCGCCATGAGCAAAACTACCACGGTAAATGGGGTGCCGTTCCCTGGCGATATTACCCCGCCGAAAGTGGGTGATATCGAAATTGTGTGGCTGACTAAAACGCAAGTCACCATTGCCATGGTCGTTCGTCCATACAACAGCCCTAAGTCAATCACCGTCAACATCATGTTGGATCTTAGCGTTCTTTAAGCGCTAAGACTCACGCAAAGTATTGGAGAAAACAAGATGCGTTTATCTGGAATGAATTTTAGAACCCACATGGGTGATACCGCCATCCAAGTTGATGCGGCCACCGTGTCGATTACTGACAATAGCGGCGTGTCACAAACAGGCGGTGTGCCCGATGGTGCCGTCGACGGTGATGTCGCGGGTAACGGCGAAATTACCGTCAATGCCGCTAATTTCGCGCTTATTAGCCAGCAAGCAAAAACAGCCGGTTCATGGCGTGCATTGCCAACATTCGACATTCAGTTTTACGCCAAAACGTCAAAAGATGAAATGAAGGTTGAGTGTTTTGGTTGCCGTATCAAGCTTAGCGATCTGCTGGATATCGACAGTAAAGGCGGCAGCGCTAGCCTGTTTAAAATCCCGTTTGATATCACGGATCCTGACTTTGTCCACATCGATGGCGTGCCGTATCTGCGCCCCGATGAAATTGAACACATCGTACAGTAAGTGCAGCTAGGAGAAGCGAGTAATGGATGATGCAGATTTAGCGGTAAGACACGAAGTGCGTGCAGAGGCTAGAGCTAAAGAAGCGCGCTTGAATGCTAAACCTGCAGCGCCCAGTGCCCACCACTGTATTGAATGTGGTGATGACATTAGCCAAGCAAGGCGTAACGCGGTGCCAGGTGTTGAGCGGTGTATTGATTGCCAAACATTAAGTGAGAAAAAGCGATGAGCCAATTACGCAACAGATTGATAGCCGAGGTAATAGAGCGTGAGGGCGGTTATGTGAATGACTCTACTGATCGCGGCGGCGAAACCATGTACGGCGTCACGGTAAAAGTGGCACGTGAGTATGGCTTTAAAGGGGCTATGCATGATCTGCCTTATGAACTGGCTTTTAAAATCTATCAAGACCGTTACTGGGCACCGTTAAAGCTGGATGAAATCCAGCCATTAAGTGAAGTACTCACGGAGCAGCTTTTCGATTTTGGGGTTAACTCCGGTGTTAGCCGTGCAGGTAAATGTTTGCAGCGAGTACTCAACGTACTCAACAACCGCCAAACACTGTACCCAGATTTAACCGCCGATGGTGTGGTGGGTAGCCGAACGCTGCGCGCATTAATCAAATTTATTGATCATCGTAAGCAAAGCGGCTTGAAAGTACTCATTGAAGCTATTCGTGGTCAGCGCATTAGCTTTTGCATCAACATTGCAGTGAAAGACGAAAGCCAAGAAAAGTACCAGTTTGGCTGGCTTAAACGCATCGTGCATTTATAAGGAACTAGCCATGAACCTGTTAAGCATTCTAGGCAAAGTCGGCACCTCTATTTTAGCCGATGTGATCCCCGGTGGTAACACCATTCTAAAAGTGGTTAATCAGTTTTTACCCGACGATAAACAGCTCGGCGATAAAGCCACAGGCGCTGAAATACAAGATTCTGTTGCGGCCTTGCCCGCAGAGGTGCAAGCGCAGGTATTAACCAAACAGTTTGATGTTGAAATCACCGCCATTGAAGAACACACCAAGGTGATAACCGCCTTGGGTGATGTAGACAAAACAGGCCATTCAACACGGCCAGCCATCGCAATGATGATGGCAAAAATTGTGGCGTTCTCGGTCATCGTGTTGGTGTCGTTCTTAGCGGTCGCCATGTATCACGGTGACAGCCAAACCATAGTGGCGATTGGTGACAACTGGCCGTTAGTGATAGCAATACTCGGTACGCCAACCGCATTGCTACGTTCGTACTTTGGTATGCGCACTAAAGAGAAGCAGCAGAAGTATCAGGCGGTATCTAACGTGCGGCCAACATCGATATTGTCAGACGTCATTAGCCGAATAGGGAAAGCAAAATGAACGATGTTGCCACTTGGATAATGGTTGTTATCGCCTTTTTAAGTTTGGTATTAGGTGTACTAGTACCGGTGATTATTGCGATCTATAACGCTCATAAAAGCACAGCTAAAGAGCTGAGTGATCACAAGACCCACGTGGCCGAAACCTACGCCACCAAAGATGATGTAAAAGATTTGGGCGACCGAATTGAGCGCCAAATGAAAGACGGCTTTAACAACCTCAAAGAACTATTTAATAACCGAAAAGATAAGGATGCAGCATGAAACAAACAATCACACTTACCGTAGGTAACACCGAATTTAAATTTAACGTGACGGTGAATGACCATTCAGATTATATCGATACTATTTCTCGCGGTGGATCTATGACTGCGGCCTCACATAATTTTGTGCTGCGTGTCATCGATAAACCCCAGAAAGATGAATTGAAAAAAATCCTTGCCGAGTCACCTGGTGCAGAAGTGCAGATAGCGGGCACGCTAAAAGGTGAGTTCGCACCGGTGCTGGAAATAGCGGTAAAAAAATAACCGCGCTGGTTGAGTCAATCGACAACAACCAGTTAGAGCAGATGCTGATTATTAGGCGGCATCAGCTGCCACACGAAGATGACAGTGAGCAGTCCATTGCCCGAGCGCTGTGGCTGCATAAGAACCACTTGGAAAGCCTTGAAGTTGTCACTGCTAACGGCGTGAATAGGGCTTTTTCTGGCAAAGCGAATTAATAACATAGGGGAGAGTGATCACCAATGAGCCTACCAAAACCACTGATGTTTACCGTCGGCTTAGTTGACCAGATCACTAAACCTATCGCAAAAATCACCCAGCAATTTAGTGGGCTAGCGGCTAACTACCAAGCCGGAACCATGCAAATGGCCACCGGTATTGCTGGCATTGCAGCCAGTGGTTACGCACTGCAAAATGCACTGATGCCCGCCATTGAAATGGACCGCGCATTAGGTGAGGTTAAATCTCTTGGGGTGCGTCAATCTGCCCTTAAGCAATTAACCGATACCAGTTACGAGTACGCGCTCAAATATGGCAAGTCAGCTACTGACTTTATCGGCTCAAGTTATGATATTCAATCGGCGATTGAAGGGCTAAATGACTCGGATCTGTCGCAATTCACCCTAGCTTCAAACGTACTGGCCGCCGCGACCAAAGCAGATGCGGCCACCATTACCAGTTATATGGGCACCATGTATGGCATCTTTAAAAACGATGCTAACGCCATGGGCAAAAGTGACTGGGTTAGCCAAGTCACAGGCATGACGGCCACTGCTGTGCAAGCGTTCAAGACCACGGGCGCAGAAATGTCGAGCGCCTTTACGGCCATTGGCGCCGAAGCGCAAAGCGCTGGCATTGAAATGCATGAGCAGATGGCGATTCTGGGCACACTACAAGCGACCATGTCGGGCAGTGAGTCGGGTACTAAGTACAAAGCATTCCTTGCGGGTGTAGGTAAAGCTCAAAAGGGCTTAAACCTGCAGTTTACCGATGCCCAAGGCGCGATGCTGCCTATGGTCGAGATCCTCAACAAAATTAAAGGCAAGTATGGTGAAACACTAGACGTTGCCGAGGGTGATGCACTGGCTAAAGCCTTTGGCTCACAAGAGGCGGTTGCCACGGTTAAATTGTTAATGGGTAACATTGACGGTTTAGCGGGTTCAATCAATAAACTCGGTGATGTTAAAGGCATGGGGCAGGCCGAATTAATGGCCGCCGCGATGACCGACCAAAGCCAACGGCTAGCCCAAAGCTGGTATGTCATTCGCGCCGCGTTCGGCTCAGCTGTTCTGCCAGTCTTTAATCAGTTTGTCGGCTGGATAGCCGATATGGGCAAACAGGTACTGTGGTTTACCCAAACATTCCCTAACTTAACTCGTGTACTCGGTTATGGCGCCATTGCACTGCTCGGCCTTGTTGCTGCAGGCGGTGCATTCACTGTGATGATGGGCGTGGGCAAAATGGCCATGACCACCTACGGTGTGGCCGCAATGGCATGGGCGGGCATAAATACCGCGTTAACATCGGGCTTGGCATCACTGCGCGGCATGATGCTAGCCGTGAACATTGCCATGTATGCCAACCCCGTTGGCTTAGTGGTCGCGGGTATTGCTGCACTGATTGGTGTCGTTGGCTTAGCTGTTTACTACTTTGATGATCTTCGCGCCATGATGGTTGGCACAGCATGGGGTGAGCCGATATTGTTTGCGGTTGACGCTATTGCTGGGTTACTCAAAACGCTAGGCGGTATTGTGATGAGCGTGTTTGGTGGCTTTTTCAGTATTGTTGCCACCGTATTTAACGCGCTAAAACCCCTAGCGAGCTTTTTACTCGATGTTGTGGTGTTTAACCTCAAAATCATGGGCGGAGTATGGGCGGCAGTATTTGGCGTTATTGCTTATGGAATTGGCGGACTGGTTAGCATCGTTAATTGGGTGGTGACAGGCATTGTTGATGGCTTTACTTGGGCATTTGACGCTGTAGGTGCTGCTTGGAATGGCTTAGTCAGTTGGTTTACTAACGATGCGTGGGTGCAGCACTTACTCGGTAAAGCGCTTGATGTGGGCAGTTTCTTCTCATCGATGTGGGACGACATTAAAGCAGTGTTTGCAGAAACTTGGGGCTGGATAGCTGACAAGTTAAATATGCTGCCAGGTATCGATATCGATGTCACACCGATTATGGCCGATGTTGACCAAGCCGCGTTGCAATCAACCATTCCCGATGTACTTAAAAACCACAATCAACAAGCGGTGCCAACATGGATGCAGCAAAGTGCTGCCAATGATGGAAGGATCGCGGCACCTATGAATGGTCCGTGGTTGAATGCGGGACTAGCGCCCGCTGCCGCTTCACCTAATCTGCAAACACAGCAACAGCTGCAGTTAGTGAAAACTGACACTAATTTGCCTGCGCCTTATCTACCAGAGTCTTTAAGTCAGTCGCTTGAAGTGCAGCGCACCATGCCTGCGCCGTTTAAGCCCAATGCATTAACCCAACAACTTGACCTTAAGCCGGTCATGAATGAGCCCATGGCTAACACCATTAAGCCGCGCTTTAACCAGCAAGCAGCAATGAGCGCTAAAGCTAACCGCGTAGCAAATCAATCAAGCAGCAAGAGCCTCTCTTTTGGTGACGTGATTATTAAAAATCCACCGAAAAACTTCAGCCTTGCCGAAATAGCTGAGCAACAGGAGTTAATGACCGGATGAGCGATTTAGCCCAGTACAGTGATCTGCTCATCAAAGATGGCGCCCTTGCCATCGATGTGGGGGCGCAGCCGCAGCTCACCAACACCCGCGCCAGCATTGCCCAAGATGTAAAACACATGCTGATGGAATCGGGCCTTGTGACTAAGTTACTCGCCCAGCGCAGCGCCACCATGCGCAGCGATGTGTATACCGAGATGGAGCTGCTGATCGAAACCGATAATCGTTTAGTGCCAGGTTCTATCGAGCTAGATATTGCCAAGCCTGAATTAATCACCATTACCGCCACAACCTATGAGTTTGGGCAACTGACTCTCGATATAAACACTGCAGAGGTAACCTATGCCACGGCCACAAGTTGATTTTGAAAGCGTATTAGCCAGCGACGGTGTGCCATTAACAGCGGAAGGGGTGACCGCGTTACTAGAGGCCGATGTCACAGCAGCCAACTCAATTATCAGTAATAACAGCGCCATGAGCCCATTTTGGAAACTGTTCTCTGCTTGCGTGGTTACCCCTGTGTTATGGCTCATTAGAACTCTGCTGGCTAACCATGTTCTGCCCGCAATGTTTGCCGCCACGGCCACCGAACTGTATTTAGAGTTAAAAGCGTGGGATGTGGGACTTGAGCGCAAATTAGCCGCGAAAACCCAAGGCTATATCAGCTTTACCAAGTCAGACATTAGCGCCGCTGTGTGGGTGAAAGCGGGCACCGTAGTGCAAAGCGATAGCACATTAGGCGCTATTTATAATCTGATAGTACTCACAGATGTTGTGATCCCCACAGGCTCGTTAAGCTTACCTGTTTTGTGTGAAGCGACAGCAACAGGCGCGGGTTATAACTTAGGTGAAGGTTATTACCATTTACTGCCTGAATCCGTGCCAGGTATTGAGTCGGTGAGCAATGTCGGCGACTGGATCACCCAAGCGGGCGCAGACAAAGAAACCGATGACGAACTGGCACTGCGCATACGTGATCAGTTTGCCTCAGTCGGCAGTTATCACATTGATGCCGTCTACCGCGCGGCCATATCCACCTTTGCCGGCATTCGTAGCGACTTACTCTATTTTGAACATGACGCGCCGCGAGGCCCAGGCACGGCTAATTGCCATGTGATGATGGAAGTGGGCGAAACGCCGCAAGCGCTGATCGATGACATTAACCATTATATTAATGCCCAAGGCTACCACGGCCATGGTGATGATCTGCAAGCGCTGGCCATTGCTGGCAGCGTCACAGATTTAGTCATGACCTTTTGGCATGAGGCATCGCTTGAAGCCGATGAAATTAGCGCTCTAAAACTTGAGCTTGAGTCACGCATTCGCGCCGCGTTTCGAGAATCTGACCAGCACCCCACACTGACCAGAACACTACCCCAAAGCGTATTTGTGTTTTCGACCTTAAGCAGCGAGTTAAGCGCCATGTTACCGCAGCTTAAAAGTGTGCGCTGGGCAAACGACGACCTAACCAATGGTCTTGCTTTGCCGCGTATTACTAGCTTAACCATCAACAATGGCGGGTCAATTTAATGAGTAATAAAACCCCTGAACTCCCCAAGCTAACACCACCGTGGTGGATGGATGGTAAAACGTTAGCAACTACGACTGAACCCCAAGAACCCGCCATGTTGACCACGGGCATGCAGGGTTTTTGGCAGCGGGTGCGCGGTTGGTTTTTACGGATATTAGTGCAAAAAGACCCGCTAACCTGCTCTGTCCAGGTGCTAAACCTGTTGGCGTGGGAACGCTCTATAACGCGCTTTAATGATGAGCCGTTGTGGTTGTATCGCAAGCGGGTGGCCTACGCATTTGTTAACGCAAAAGACGCAGGCAGCACCCAAGGCTTTATTGCGATTATGCACCGCCTTGGGCTAGAAGTGACCAGCATTAGAGAACGGCAAGCGGGACTTGATTGGGACAGGGTATCGATTGAAATTGACGATACCGAAATAGCCCCTAACCAAGCGTTATTGGCCGAGTTAATTCGCAGTTATGGCAGAACCTGCCGCCGTTACGACCATTTGTCCGTAAGGCTCGTGGTTAACAATGTGGCGATTACCGAAGCCAACCATGACTTTCAAACATTAACAGTTTCAACGACACGCTAAGGGGAAACCAATGGCACGATTAACCAGATATGGCGAGCGGTATATTGCGCAAGCCGTTGGCGATGCACAGAGCTTTATTGTTGACGAGTTTGTGTTTGCCTTTATTCCAGGGCTCGATTTTAAAGCGCCAGAACCGCCGAACGAACCTATGCCGCCTGCAGTCAATATTGTGCATAGGTCAGCCCCATTAAAGCACGGCATTATTGACCAAAACAAAGTAACTTTTAGCCAAATGTTGTTGCCCGATGTAGGCAATTTTGACTTTAACTGGATTGGCCTAGTGCATAACAATCGCCTAATCGCCTTTGCCTATGTACCCGTGACCAAGAAGGTAAAAACTGACAACAGCCATGAGGGCAACACCATCAGCCGCAACTTTGTGGTGGAGCACAAAGGCATAGCCGATACCATGCCAACCCCTGTATCGGCTGAATCGTGGATGTATGACTATTCAAATGATGTCGCACAGCTTCAAATTAGCACCGCAGTTAATGCTGCCACCATGATTAAAGGTAACGCCGCAATCGTTAAAAATGCCCATTGGAACACCAAATTAAGCGAGCGACTTCGCGACTTAGAGGAAAGAACATGAGTGACACAATTAATAGCTTACTTGAAAGCATGGCGACAGCGGTTGACGCCTCAAATGAACAAACCGCCGCATCACAAGAACTCGCCCAAGAAGTCAGTGGCAAGATGGCTCAGATCGATAAAAAAGCCGATGATGCCATTGCTCGCGCCGAGGCCGATTACGGCGCCAAGGTCGGCGAGCTCACCACTCATGCGATAGAGGGCCATAAAAAAGCCATCGAAGATGCCAGCGGTGGCCGCAACACTATTTTAACTGACGAGCAGGGCAACACCAATATCATGGTGCGTGTGCCGCGATTTAATTACGAAGATCTCAACGCCAAAATATTAGAGCTCACCGGTGCTGATCTGCAGCTTGGCACGGGTACGCCAACCATGTTCATGACCGATGGCGCGCCCCGCGGTGAAGTCTATATCGCCAAGTATCTGGCCTCAGCTGGCGCCAACGGCGGCTGCTCAGTGGTTGGTGGCGTACAGCCGCGCACCTCAGTTAATTACGATGTCGCTAAAGGGCTGTGTACTGCAAAAGGCGCTGGCTGGCACATGATGTCAATTCACGAGTGGGCCGCGATTGCATTTTGGTCGCTGGCAAATGGCAGTGTGCCTCGCGGTAACACTAACTATGGCCGCAGTCACGAAAATAAATTAGAGACCGCGCGCCGTCATGACGACGGCATGCCTGGCGACACCGCAGGCACTTGTCGCACCGATACGGGCAAGGGGCCTGATACCTGGGCTCATGACCATGGCGCTTTTGGCATTCAGGATTTGGTCGGCAACGTGTGGGAATGGCTCGATCAAATGAAGCTGGACGATGGTCAGATTATCACCACGCTCGATAACGATCCCAGCATAGCCGAGGTCAACTGGCATCGCCACGGCGCTTATTTTGACTCGCCAAGTGACAGCCAAGATGGCGATGGCAATATTGGCGCGCCTATACTCAACAATGCAGTGACTAAGCGCAACGGTCCGGTCGATGACGACAGTCATGATTACCCCTACATGAGTGGCAGCAACTTTGCAGGCATTACTAAAGGGGTGAGTTATACGCCGTCGGAGATCTTGCGCCGCTTGCTGATCGAATCGGCCTCAGCGACCAGCGTAGCTGGCGCAATCCACGCGCGTAACTATGGCGATCGACTCCCGCGTCGTGGAGGCAGTTTGAGCGGTGGGCCCAATGCCGGCCTCGGCGCACTCGACATCAAGAATGCGCGCTCGTTTGCGCATGGTGGCTTCGGTTTCCGTCCAGCGTTCTTTGCTTAGTGATCACTGGAACTTTGGTTGCTGCGCGATAGCGCGGCGCTATTAATATTTTATTTTACTAATCAGCACGGATTTACAGCCATTTGGAGATTTTACATGTCATTTAATTATATTTACCAAGGTGAAACGCACACGGATACCACGGCAGAATTTATGGTCGCATTAGGCATGAATGAAGACCAAATATTATCCGTGTTGCAGCAGCAAAAATTTGAGTCGTCACAAGTTACCGTAAAGCGCCTTGCAGCGTATATATCGGAGTCAGACCCTATGTATGCAGAGTGGCAATATGAGCTGGCGAGCGGTAATCCAAGTGAGGATGAGTTTAAAGCTAAGTGGTTAGCTAAGGTGAATGAAATTAAACTCCGCCACCCTATTACTGCGGCCTAATCGCCGCTACTGGAGTTGTTAACATGAGCCAGATTGCGTTAGACGGTGAACTGATTAATTTGAAAAGCTGTAAGGTGCAGCTTTCAATGCAATTGGTCGAACAAGATATGTCGGGGCAAAGTTCGAGCACTGCCAGCAGTGAGCAAGGCGATAAAGCCAAAGAGCTAAAAGTCACCGGCTTAATCCCATTTACCGACAAAGGGCAGTTGTCACGCTTGTTTGAGCTGGCAATTGCGAAAGACGACAGCGGTAATCGTCTGGTTCGGCGTATTGGCTCAGATTTAGCCCGCGCGGTTAAAATCAGACAGGTTAAGTTTTTTGGCCAAATTACTGCGCCAGAACACCCGACGTTATTAGCGTGGAACGTCAGCTTTCAACTGCGTGAGTATTTGAGTATCCCCGAAGTGGCAGAACAGCGCCAGCCACAAACTGATGCCAGCACAGGCCAAAGCACCGAGAAAACCGCCAAGGTGATCCCCACTGCTGCCATTACCGAGGCACCGCCAAAAGTGGAAGTTTCATCAGTGGAGAAGTTCTTATCTAGCGTCGATAGCGTTATTGGGGATCCTGCATGAAATTAAGCCACCGCCTAACCGTTGGCACCGAGGTATTGCCGTTGGCGGATCATCACTTAGTGCTTGAGCTATCATCGGCTGGCCGCGCGGTATTTGAGGTACAAGGTGAGGTAAAACTCGGTCAAGTCGTGGCCTTTGATATCGGCTATAACAATAAACTGCAGCGGTATTTTAGCGGTTATATCACCAAAGCCACCCCGAGCAGCATGGGCATGCAACGTATTGTGGTGCGTGAGCTATCGAGCCTATTAGCCGAGCATTGCCCGGTTAATATTCGTCATGCAACCTTTCGCCAGGTGATCACCCAACTGGCCGCAGACACTGGCCTCAGTTTTGTCATTCCCGACACTGCAGTTTACCTTGATAACAAAGTGCCGAACTTTACCAGCCAAGGCACCGGTTACCAATTACTCGCCAGTTTAAGCGGTGTATTTGGTATCGATGATTGTATTTGGTATCAGCAGCCCGACGGGCAAATCTTTGTTGGCAGTTATCAAGATAGCCGCTGGCCATCAAAGCCACTGCCCATCAGTCAGGAATTCAGCAAAAAGCAGTTTAGTAACAGCTGGCAGTTAATGGCCATGCCCGCAATGCGACCTGGTGCCATGGTCAACGGCCATCGCGTTAAGCAAGTCGAACTTGAAAGCGACAGCATGACAATCACATGGACCGCAACTAAAGCTGATGAGCGCAGCGAAAAGCGTCGCATCACTAATATATTCCCAGAACTAGCCGCCGATTATCATCTGCCTGTTTGGGGCAAGGTGATTGCCCTGCCAGAATTGCCGACAATTGATGGCGAACGCGCGAGTGATGCATTTTATCCACGCTACGCAGTTGACGTGCAGCTGCTCGATGAGAACGGCAACGAAACTAAAGCACCCGCACTGCAAGCCGTGCCATTACCACTACCAGGTGCAGGCAATAAAGCTGGCCGATTAGAGCCGCCGGCTATTGGTTCAATAGTTGAAATAGGCTTTGCTTACGGCCGACCTGATAAACCATTCATTCGATGTGTATTGCCATTCGGCTGGGACTTACCCGCCATCAAACAGGGCGAAAGCCGCAACCAAGTACGTGACGGGGTTTATCAATTATTCGATGATGTGGGTAATCTCATTACCGAAACTGACAAAGACATTCGCACCACCATCGGCCAAATGCATCAGCTATTGGTGAAACAGTCACAACAGATAGAAGTACTTGAAGACCAACTCACCACGGTTAAAGGCAAAATGGACATGGTGATCACCAAAGACTTAAAGATCCAAGCCAAGAACATTACCGAGGATGCCGACACCATTAAACTCAATGGTGGTGCAAGCGTAGTCACTTGTGCCCACATCTGCCATTTCACTGGTGGTCCACATGGCGATGGTTCATCAACAGTCACTGCAGGCAAGTAACTCAATAAGGAGCTGATATGGCCCTAAGCAAATCATCACTGAAAGGCAAGATAGTCACCGAACTTAAAGCCCAAGGTTTTACCACTGAGGGTGAACATGCCTACGCTGCCAAGATGGCCGAAGCCATAGCTAATGCTGTCATCGATGAGATAACCAGCAACGGTCAAGTAGTTGTCAGCGGCGGCAGTTCATCAGGTACATACAAAGTCAGCTAGCCAGCCACAACACCAAGCCCAGCATTAACGCTGGGCTTTTTGTTGCCTGCAGTAGAGCCACATCTATCTAGACTTAATACCAATCAACCAAAGCCAAACAACTCGAGTAAAACACCAACCAGAAACTATCGACGCCGGTTCGGTTCCTGTCGTGGGGCTCGAACCCGCGCCTAACTTTAGCCATTCAGCTTTGAGCCACGGAATCCAACCCACGCAGAAAGAAACACACGAAATCCGCACTCTTCCTCCCCTCCTGCGCGCTTTTTATCATTTTTTTATTTCAGTTTTAGATTATTGCAGTTCATAGGCGCAGCCAGCGCCATTCCTAGGGCTTTAACATGATCGAAGATCTGAAATGATCGCGGTTTATTTCACTGTTTTACAGTTCTACACAGGCGCTACGAGGGGTTAAGTGATTGCGTAAGCCCATGAACAATGGGCTTACTCTCGATTTTGTGGGGTAAGCAAAAAAGATTGAGTATTTAATTGAAACGTAAAGTTGTTTTAAAACAGTTGGTTAATTGTCTTATGAAATGAAATCAATTTGAGTGCTTAAATTACTTTAAGGCTTTTTCCCGACTCAAACTTAAACTTCTCTTTCGTACAGCCAAACCTACCAAATTTTGATAATTAGATGCTGAGTACATCAGTGTCATCAATACAAGTATAGGCATTTTAATGCATATAACCCATTGAAAAATGCCAAAGTCATCAACAGATCTTATTGCTGGCAGGATGATGTCATACCATTGATAAATATAAATTATAATTAGTGATAGGAGTGTGTATTTACTGTCAAAGAAGGCGAATTTTAATTCTTGCCTATCTTCAACAAATTTTTTTTTGTAACCATGCAAGCAATTGATTTGTTTCCTATCTTGTTTAATTTTTTTTAGCCTATATTGACGTATAAGCTTTTCTGTACAAGAACTCATTAATTCCATCCACATGATAAAAAACAATTTTTATATGATATGACTTTATTATAGAAAAAAATAGAGTAATTCAGCAGTGCAGTCTACAAGATATCGATGAATTTACTTGGGTGACAATAACTGTTATGCCGCACTTGATAGTGATAAAGCGATAGCCTTTGGCCTGTGTCTTATCTCAAACTGTAATACTGTGGACAAATAATAAAAACTGCGTGGGCATTTTGTGGACATTTAGATGTGACAAAGGGTTAGCCTTTCGGCTAACCCTTTGTTTTAATTGGTGGAGGCGGCGGGGCTCGAACCCGCGTCCAAAAAGCCTACATCCAAGGCGCTACATGCTTAGTCTCTCTTTTAATTAACCAAGTACACTCCGAAAGACAGGATTGCAATTGGCGAGTTCAGTACTGTTTCGCGGTTCACCCCTGAACGTGGTTCCCTCGCTATCAAATGTGAGATGACCATCTATAAACCAAACCCATTTGAGAAGTTTCGGCAAGATGGCTAGCTAGCCTAAGCTGCTAGAGAGTAGTTAGAGTCGTTTGCAACTATAACAGTGAGGCTTTTTACGAGGCCAACCTCCCCTCGGCATGCTCCCAGGGTTTCGAGAATCTTGTCGAATCCAGAATCGCCCCCAAGTACAATATGATTGTAACGCGTCACATCTTGTTTTACCAAGCATAAAAACCGCATTAGCAACTGATTGTTCGTTTTATATCCGTCGTTGAAAGATACTGACGTTGAAACTACTGCTGTACCGCTTTTTTCATGGTACGTGCTTTTTCAATCTGCCATTCGCGATCTTTAGTATCGTCACGCTTATCATGTTCTTTCTTACCTTTACCCAGGCCAATCTCTATCTTTACCCATGCACCTTTTTGCCAGTACATAGAGATAGGAACGATTGAGTAACCTTTACGGTCCACTAAGCCTTGTAACTTATCGAGCTCTTTACGTTTGAGCAATAACTTACGCGAGCGCATTGGATCGCATACTACGTGAGTAGAGGCGGTATTGAGTGGCGCAATAGTACAACCAAAAAGATAGGCTTCGCCTTCCCTTAGAAATACATAGCTTTCAGACAAGTTTACCTTGCCCATACGAATAGACTTAACTTCCCATCCCATTAGGGATAGGCCGGCTTCCATTTTCTCTTCAAACTTATAGTCGAAAGTCGCGCGTTTATTACGGGCGATCGAAGCGGAAGTGTTCTTTGATTTTTTTGCGTTTTTCTTAGCCATAGGCTGGCTATTATACGCAGGCAAGCAGGATTTGGAATTAGGCAAACCAAAATATTCACTTATTTATGGATTCTCTGATGCGTTTGTCTGCTTTTTAAGCAGTCAAGGTGGGCCGAGTGCGTCAAAGATGCGTTTTTTTGTAGTCATGTTAAAATTCAGCAATCTTGTTTATATTCTGAGTACCCACCATCAATGCCGCAAATTTCCCGCAATGTATTAGTTCGTTTTAGTGCGATGCAGATGTATGACTTAGTCAATGATGTCGAATCTTATAAAGAGTTCTTGCCAGGTTGTGTCGGCGGCAAGGTGTTAGAGTTTGATGGCGAAACCATGGTTGCCTCGGTTGATGTGGCTAAAGTGGGGATAAGTAAAACATTTACCACACGCAATAAGGTGGTTGCGGGCAAGAGTATTCAGCTGCAGTTAGAAAATGGTCCTTTTAAAGAGTTGGTTGGTGAGTGGACCTTTACTGAGTTAACAGAAGATGCCTGCAGAGTTGATTTTAAAATTAACTTTGAGTTCTCTAGCCCCATTGCTGACTTGGCGTTTGGAAAGGTGTTTAAAGAGTTAATGTCGTCTATGGTGACGGCATTTACTTGCCGCGCTAAGGTGGTTTACAAATGAATACAGAGCAAGGCTTGTTTACGGTCGAAATAATCTATGCGTTGCCGCACCAGCAAAAGCTGATCAAGGTGAACATTGAGCCTGGTACCACCTGTATCGATGCAGTAAAGCAAAGTGATATGCTGCGTTTTTTCCCCGACATTGATTTAGAGACGGTTAAGTTGGGTATTTTTAGTCGCTCTGTTAAGCATTCTGAAGTACTGCAACCTGGACAGCGAGTTGAGATCTACCGGCCGCTAATAGCCGATCCTAAAGATGTGCGCCGTAAACGAGCAGAAAAAGCGAAAGATGAAGGGCGGGTGAACAAGATCACAGGCGCTAAGTTATAAAGATTGGTCTTCGTAAAAGAATAAGGTTTACGGTTAATCAAAGCATAAAAAATGCGAGTCTCCAATAAGAGATCCGCATTTTTTATGTTCGTTCAAAGCAGAGTTAAGCTGACAACACGGCGATTACTCTTGGCCTTTTTCCGATAGTGCTTTTGGTTGAGTTTGTTTCTCTTCCACCAAAGGCTCTGCTTGAGGGCGCTGTTCTGGTACTAAAGGCTCACCTTCTGGAATATTTAAACCAGGTAGCTTACTTTCTTCAAGCGGCGTATTAAACTCTTCGCTTAAATCATAATCGCCTTTCACTTCAACTAGAATATCTCCGTCAAAGTCAATGATCAGCTCTTTATGGATAATGCTGGCATCACGGCCACTTTTATAGTGATAAATGTAATACCAAGTATTGTCTGAAAAACTATCACGCAATACAGGACGACCTAAAACGTATTCAACCTGCTCTTTAGTCATGTCAATACGCAGCTTTTCTACCTGCTGGTCTTCCATGTAGTTACCTTGCGGAATGTCTGGCTTATAGATCAAATAGTCGAATACACCACAGCCACTGAGCGATAGTGAGAGCGCAGCAGCGCCCAAAAGGGTAAGACTTCTTTTTTTAATTGTCATTAAATGCGCTACTTCATCAAAATCTGTCGGTCATAATACCCAAGCAATCCCCTATCTGACAAGGGCTATTGTCGCAGAGTCTGCTCAGGTTGCTAATCTATGTTGTTTCTCGGTTTTAACACTGAGGTTACATAAGCTGCTTATATTGAGTCGTAAACGGGTAATTAGTTCATTCGTATTAGTATTTTTCTAGGTTTTAGTCACTCTTTACTTGCCATACTATGGGCAGGTAAAGGCCGTTGTTGAATTTTATTAGATTGACGATTTGTTATTAAGCTTATGATTTTAAGTAGTTTAACTGCTGACTTAACTCTGAACGATTCAAGCCGCAGTTTGCTGCCATCTGGTATTAGCATTCGCTTTAATAGTATTAAGCCTTATAGCCCGTCGCTGCTGGGCAATCGAAGCTTGGTGGTGAGCGCTAGCCATTATTCAGTCGCTATTTATTTTTTAATCATTGTCACAGATTCGATATTTGAGTCGATATTTGTATTGATCGCGCGTTTGGGCACGTTTTATCAGTGTGCTACACATTTGATTAAAGTCAGTTTCCTCAAATATAGGGGCGGGGGAAGTTTAGTGTTGCTGGTTTTTGAGGGTAAATAATGTACGCATTAGTCGGTGGTCGGTTTGTAAACGGTGCTATTTACGTTGTTTAAGGGCGACTTTTAAAAATAATTAACATAAAACCAATATATTTTGTGATGTTAGTCACTATTCTTCCTCTTGCGGTGATCCATACCTTTAGCCTACTAGGCTCCAGCTAACGTTAACGTCAAGTTAAAACAGTCGTTTACATTGTTGTTGATTAGTATGGTTTTTAACTTACTGGTAATTATGGGTTTAATTGATTTACGCCCAAGGTAGCTGTAAACGGAGCTCTGCATTTGCCCTATTATCAAACTTCCCACTGGCTGTATCAATTTAATGACGTTAGGTAATTAAATTACGGTGTGGAATTCAAGCGTGCTTGCTTGGTCAAGTTGCCTTACAACTGTCTTTTTTGTTATCTTCAAATACTACCATCGCATGCTATATCATTGTATTTGTAGGTTTTAAGTTCTTACTTTTCACCTTGGGTAATACTGTTTTACGTCAATTTCATATCCGCTACAAAGTCTCTGCCGAGCTTAGCCTTGCTTGCATCGAACGCTATTTGTGGTTAGTTTTTGTTGCAAATAACCATATGTGGCCTCGGTAATGCCTTTTTGTTTGCTTGCCTTTTATATTAAAGGAAAGTGATGCCGAGCATTTAAAGAAGTCGACTTTAGCAATGCTAAATAAATCACAGTAGGCCGGTGGCCTCATCAAGCAAACATAGTGACGATACAGTTTGGAGAGAAAATTTATGGCACAGCAGATAACCATCGACAATAGCGTTGTTGCAGATGAAGTCGTTATTAGTGGGAAAACGGTCATCGGACAAGAAACGGTATTAACAGAAGGTGCGTTAAGTTTACTTAAAACACTCTGTAAGCATTTTGCTAGCGATGTACCTTCGCTATTGGCTCATCGAAAGATAAGGCAGGGGCTTGTCGATAAAGGTCAGTTACCAGATTTCCTAGAGCACACTAAAACGATACGTGAAAGTGACTGGCAGGTGAGGGGGATCCCTCTCGACTTGCAAGATAGACGCGTTGAAATAACCGGACCAGTTGATCGCAAAATGGTGATTAACGCGCTCAATGCAAATGCAAAAGTGTTTATGGCCGATTTTGAAGATTCACTTGCACCGAGCTGGGATAAGCTGGTCGAAGGGCAGATTAATTTACGCGATGCGATTAGCGGTGATATTAGTTATACCTCGGCAGAAACGGGTAAATCCTATGCGTTAGCCGCAGATCCTGCGGTGTTGATCTGTCGTGTACGTGGTCTGCATATGCTAGAGAAGCATGTTAGCTATGCTGAACAAGCTATACCTGCAGCGCTATTTGATTTCTGTATCTATTTTTATAATAACTATCGTCAATTGCTCAGTAAGGGCAGTGGTCCATACTTTTATATCCCTAAACTTGAGAGCCATCTTGAAGCGCGTTGGTGGGCAACCGTTTTTGCTTTTGTGGAGCAGCGTTTTTGTCTACAGCCTGGCACGATTAAATGTACCTGCTTAATTGAAACCCTGCCTGCAGTATTTGAGATGGATGAAATCTTATATGAGTTACGTTCAAACATTGTCGCGCTTAATTGTGGCCGTTGGGACTATATATTCAGTTACATTAAGACGTTGAACAATCACAGTGACCGTATATTACCCGATAGACAGTCAGTCACCATGGATACACCATTTCTGAGTGCATATTCGCGTTTGTTAGTTAAAACATGTCATAAACGCGGCGCGCTCGCGATGGGGGGAATGGCAGCGTTTATTCCTGCAAAAGATCCAAAAGCTAATCAACA
The DNA here is from genome assembly GCF_023284025.1 of Shewanella abyssi. Classification (GTDB taxonomy): domain Bacteria; phylum Pseudomonadota; class Gammaproteobacteria; order Enterobacterales; family Shewanellaceae; genus Shewanella; species Shewanella abyssi. Next base: position 43,861 of record NZ_JAKIKR010000025.1, read on the forward strand.
GATCCTAGATAAAGTGCGTCAGGATAAACAACTTGAAGCGCGTAATGGCCATGATGGCACCTGGGTTGCCCATCCTGGTTTGGCTGATACCGCAATGGAAGTCTTCAATGAGTACATTGGCGAAAATCATGTCAATCAGTTGCATATTACTCGTGATGTTGATGCACCCATCCTAGCTCATGAACTATTGTCGGCCTGCAAAGGTGAGCGAACAGAGGATGGAATGCGTCGAAATATCCGTATTGCGCTGCGATATATAGAGGCATGGATCAAGGGTAATGGCTGCGTGCCTATATATGGCTTAATGGAAGATGCTGCGACGGCGGAGATCTCTCGCACCTCGATTTGGCAGTGGATAAAGCATCAGCAGCAGCTATCGAATGGCACAATAGTAACCAAACCTTTGTTCAAAGAGATGTTGCTTCAAGAATTGGCTCAAGTTAAAGAGGAGGTGGGGGCGGATAGATTCACCCATGGCCGCTTTACCGAAGCGGCCGTTATTCTGGAACAAACGACTACCGCTGATGAACTGGTCGATTTTATCACTCAGCCAGGTTATGAACTGCTTATTGCATAGGGTTTATTTAATCAGGTGGTGAATGACAGAGCTTCGCTCGTTTTTGTTTGATAAGTTATTTAGATTGAGTCGGTAAATTAGTTTGGCTGCCTTTCGCGGCTTGTGCCCCCCGCGCAGTATACCTACGTGCTACGCGGGTTTTTAATAAAAACAGTGATCTCCCTCTTCCCAGTATGGTGATGACAGTTTACGCTTGTGATTGGCGACTCTTCGGGGTCGCATTTTTTTTACTCTCCTTAAATCCCCATGTTTGTTATCAACGTCAATCAAACATCGTAGCAATAGCGGGCCTATACTGCACTTTGCGCTAATTGCGTATACAATTAACTCTATTAGTATCTTATACGAATTGCATTGAATATCTATTCATCAGAGCCTTGAATTGAAAAGCTTGAGTGTTTCTGAACTGGCTAAACACTTAGTGCAATCGGTATTGGAGTCTGCGCACATCATCAATTAGGATGGGCGCTATTTAATCATTGAAAACTTGGCAGTATTAGCCGTCATAAGCAGAGTATTATTTGAAAGCTAACAGCATGCAAGAAAGCACGTTAAGAGGTGCTGATTATTGGACGCAGCGGATCAGTGAGCAAGAGATGCCCGCGCTATGTTCGACGGTTAAAACCTTAGAGAGACTGGCGAAAGATGATGTGTCATCTCTTGCGATATTAGGTCAGAGCGTTATGCATGATAATGCGCTAACATCCCGTATTCTGCGTGTTGCGAACAGCGTGACATACAATAAGGGCAGCACTCAAGTGACGACGGTGAGTAAGGCGGCGGTTGTCTTGGGCTTTGATGCAATCAAAAATATATGTATTACTGCAAAGTTACTGAGTAGTTTGTTAGAGTCGGAAGGCTTATCTGAAAGTGTTTATCAGCGGCTGATTAGTTTGATGGCAAAGTCGTTTCAGGCGGCGATGTTTACTAAAATGCTGATGCAGGATTATGATGATGAGCTCCAAGAAGAGGTGTTTATTGCCTCACTGCTTTACCATTTGGGTGAGAGTGCGTTTTGGAGCACAGGTTCCACTGAAACCCTTGTATTAGACAGTAAACTTAATCAGTGTGAGTCATCACTTGAGCGTGATCAAGCGGTAAGAGCGGTATTAGGGACGAGCTTTAAACAGCTTTCAGCGGGCATTGCACGTAATTGGGGCCTAGGCAGTATTCTCATTATGTCTTTAAGCCAACCGGATGAACGAACACCTGAAATTCGCAGTATCTTTCTGGCAAATAAGTTGAGCGATCTTCTATCGCAACCCTTGCCTTCGATGCTTGAACTATCAAAAAGGTTGAAACAAACCGCCGATATCCTTGATATTGAGGTTGATGAACTAAAAGGACGTATGATCAGTTGCCATAAAGCGACGGCACTAATGGCTGAGGCCTATGGTGCGAAAGTTTTAGTGGATTATTTGCCTGATGTGAAGCACCTATTAATTGAACACCAGGTTGAAGTTCAACAGCCAGTTATACGGGGCTCAAACCCGCTAGAACAGTTGAGATGCCTGCGAGCCTTAACCCAATGTGCATTAAAAAAGTCTGACTTTAATCAGGTTTTATCAATAGCGTTAAAGGGCGTTCTGCAAGGGGTTGGCGTAGACCGGTGCGCGGTATTGTTGTTAACGCCGAACAGAAAAGTGTTGCAGCCACGCATCGTATTAGGTGATGGTGCCGCCGAGATGAAAAAAAACTTCTCGATAGAACTCGGCGGGACGAAGAATTTGTTTCAAGAATCGATTCAATTCAAAAGTGCACTGTTTGTCGATAATCCTCATTCAGCCAAATGGAGGCTTTATATGGATGACGCATTGAGAAGCCTAGTATCACCGACAGGATTTATGTTGGCGCCGCTGATAATGAACCACACGGTTATCGGTGTGTTATTCGCCGATAGAGATAGTTCAGGCAGACGTTTAAGTGAAGAGGATTTCTTAGGTTTTAGCCACTTTGCTGAACTTTCAAATGTTTGCTTTTCAGCGACAATGAACTGAACAATATTTGCAGCAGAAAAAGCGCTTTGTTATTGCTAATAAAGCGCTTTTTCTATTTTACTGAGGCTCGGCGGCAATAATTTCCGCGGTAATCGCTTTAGCTATCTCATTGGGAATGGGAAAGCTCAAGTGATACTGGGCTATCTTCCAACCCTGCGCTGTTTTTATCAAGGTGCCCGTGCCACGGCTGACTCCGTAAGATGGGCTATTAAGGAGTTCATCAAACCAGATGACGTCACCGTGCTGAGTCATGGCGCGGCTGGTTAGGTCATAACGCCAGCCTTTTGTGGGTCGCGCATATTGTTCAAATTGCACCTTATCCCAGTGTTCATTGGCGTCGGTACCGATAAAGATGCCATTGTCTGCGTAAAGATCAAAATAGTTATCCCAGTCAGCATTTGCCGAATAGGTATTGAGGTTGTTGAGTAGAGTCGCTGCTTGCTGCTTGTCATCACTTTGGCTGACGGTTTGCGCGGTGGTATTGAATCCAAACAGGACGAACATGAGTATTACTGCCCGCCAAACGGTGGATGTTCTATGGTGTAGATTTAGCATAAATCCCTCAATATTTTTGTTAGTTCAAATCCACTTCTAATGCCAGTTTACGGGATCGAGCTTATAAAAAGAACTCAACTCGTTGTAGAGCGCTGTATGTAAAGCAAGAAAATCTTGCGGCTGTTCGAAAAACACTTCGCTAATGACTGCAAAAAATTCAGCAGGATTTGTCGCACCATAATAGCTAAACAAAGAGTATTGTTGGCATTGGCTTGCCTCAACTAAGTATTGATACTCTTGCATCATCACCGTTGACCAAGATGCATAGTCTTGTGAGCGGGTTAAGATCGGCGCGCCGTTGGCATGGCCATCTTCTTGGTCAAGCTGGTGAGCAAACTCATGGATAACCACATTACTGCCGTCATTGGGCACAGCTGCACCCTCTTTAGCCGTTTGCCACGATAGAATGACCTTGCTGTGCTGCCAAGATTCGCCCGATAGGACGCGACGGCGCTCCGACACCAGCCCATTTGAGTCGCGTTGCTCATTGTTCACGATGAACACCGAGGGATAGATAAGGATCTCTGTTAAGTGTGGGTAGAAATCAGTTTTTCTATTGAGTAGCAGTAAACATGCCTGGGCGGCGACGGTGACACGAATATCATCATCAATCTCTAATCCATCACAACCGACAAACTGCTTTTCGGCAATAAACACTTGGATATGTTTTTTCAGCTGTAACTGCAGATCTGCCGGAAGTGAGCGGAAAAAAGGGATCCGCTTTTTGAGGATAGATCGCCAAGCATGGGGGAAGGGCGTTCGAGTTAGCCGTTTTCTGCGCCTGGTTACTCGCCACGTACGGCTGGCAATCCACAGGATAGCGCTAGCGCTAATCAGTATTATTAATAAAATAGCGAGCATTAGAACCCCTTATTAATACCAATTAGTATAAGAACTCTCGCTGAGCGATCAAATCTTTATAATAATGGGTATAACATGTTGAAGCTAAGCTTCTGGTTGCCGAAGTATGCTACGGCTAATGTTAATGATATGCGGGTGGAGAGGGTAGAATTCAACAATGAATCGCTAATACAGTGATTGTTTATCAAAAATCAACGGAGGATGGGGGGATTTAAAAAAGGCTGGCAGTTCAATAATTCAAATCTTTTCCATTTCTGCCAGCTAAATTGGGAAGGTTACTCAACAATAATGCGTCTCTCTATCTCTTTTCTCTCTTGTGCTGTCATATTGAAATGATGTTCAATCAAAAAGCGCACCAATTTGGACTTGGCTACATCGCCGTCCTCGGCTAAAGCGGCTAGGTGAGCAATGGCTGATTCACTCAAGGTGAATGTTGATTTTCTAAACGGTGCATCTCCTTTGGTTATTCTCTTAACATTTGCACTGCTCGGCTGCACTACAACGCCGATATTGTTTGCGAGTACCTTTAAACTCGATAAATTCGATTGGCTCTTGTTAATGTTTAGCGCTATCACCTTATTTGTTGCGGGAGCGAGTTGCTCCTCTCCAACGGCATAGCGATTAGCATCATTAATAAAATCATCAATTAAATCGTCTAAGGCTAACTGAGAGCTATGGATTTGTTGATGAGCTGACTTAGACAGCGTAGAGCTTTTCTTGAGATCGGTCAGACCCATATTCACCTCTCATCTTTTTCATCTGTTTTTCGGCGATGCGATTGCGTATCTCAGTTGAATTAGCAACTTGCAGCAATTCGGTGGCAATGCCACGGATCTCGTTGGCTGCTTTTCCTTTTGGCTCAATTTCTAAAACAGATAAGCCAGATTCTTCACTGTCATCATAGATATTTCGGCTATAGGTAATGGCATTGAGAACGTTGATGTCATAGGTTTTGCACACCTCTTTAGCTTCAAAAATACGGTTGGCTTGGTTGGGTAAGCTAGGGCATTGGGTGATCACAAATGTTGCGCGCAGTTTTGGGTTAATCATCATGCATGTGGCGACGATATCATCCATGTGGCTCACGGTTTTAAGGTCCCGTCGTTTGGGCCTAAGTGGCATCAGTACATGGGATGCAACAGACATCGTTGCGCGCAGAGCAAGGTTATCTTGGCCACCACAATCAACAATGACGTAGTCATAGTGTTGTTCCAGACTGAGCAAGTCATTACGTATTTTTCCATATAGCTGTACGCAGTTTATACTCGGCAACTGTGGATTGTTATTTCTGGCATGGATCCAATCTGAAGTGGTACGTTGAGGATCGCAGTCAACCATAATCACTGAAGCTTGGCATTCTGCTGTTAAGAAAACGGCAATATTTTGCGCTAGACAGCTCTTGCCACTACCGCCTTTTTCACCACCCACTAATATAATCATGTTTTATCCTCAAGTACGCGTTTATTTATCTGACCGTTTGCAAGCTGCTGGATGTGTACTGGTTTGATTGGATAATCTAGATTGACTTATTGTTACCCAATGCAACAGCTGTGATATTAATTTATGCAGAGATAGGCCTAAGGTCAACTGGTTGATTTTTGACGCTTTTATTTCAATTGACTGGCGAAGTTTTTTTGACATAAAAACCGCTTTCGTTGTTTTTTTGACGCGCTAGTGTCGCGGCTAGCTAATAGGTGGTGTTTGGTATGATTATTAGTAGTTTAAGTTTTTTTAAAACCCGAACAGTAGGGCTAAAACCGACGAATTGATTCGCGCTGATGGTAATCGCGTTGTCATTCTAAAGATTGATATTTCAAAATTTACCATCAGCACCAATCTTTATGCGAATTAATTATATATGGTTGCTTGGGTATAGCCGCTCGATACATAGTAACTTGTCGATAGTGTTAGCCTAGCATGGTAAAAATTGCTCCGATGAATCGCGCTCCATGTGCACTCCATGTTAGTCTTTGCCAAAATATAAGTGGTCATAAACACGGATGCAGCACAGTGGATGAGAAGCTATTACAACAAGCGATTAGCCAGAAAATGCCCTTTGGCAAATATGCTGGGCGTTATTTATTAGAGTTACCCGAACCTTACTTAGTGTGGTTCCACTCAAAAGGTTTTCCGGAGGGCAAGCTTGGCCAGCAACTGGCATTAATGTATGAGGTGAAGCTCAATGGACTCGAAGGTATGTTGCAGCCCCTGCTCGATAAGGTAAAACAGGCAAGATAAACCATTTCATCTTGAATAAAGTTCCGTAAACGGGCTAAATTTCTTTTGGAATGAGAGTTGGATCTAATAGTTGATGATTTGATTATGATTAGTGACGAGTATTAGAGATTTATGCTTTATTGCATGCTTTAATATATTTGAATTGAGATATTAAATTGATAACTTTTGAAAGGAAATTCCCGATGATAGCTAAATTAGTTAAATTGGCTGCTGCAGCAACACTTGCTCTTGGTATGTCTAGCGCTTGGGCTCAAGGTGTTATGCATGAAGGTACTGTCATGGATACTATGAATGGCGGCGGTTATACCTATGTACAGATTAAAGAAGCTGACCAAACATTTTGGGCTGCTGGTCCACAAATCGAAGTTAAGAAAGGCGACAAGGTCGTTGTTCAAGAGCAGATGTGGATGAATGACTTTGCCAGCAAAACCTTAAATCGTACTTTTGACAAGCTGTTGTTTGTTGGTCGTATTGATAAGAAGTAATAGCGATATCCGTTGTCGCTAAGGCTTCAACTTGTATCACTGTAAAAAGAAAACGGCGCAGACTTTGTTTGCGCCGTTTTCTTTTGCCATCAACTAGCGCAAAATAACGCTATTGTTTCGTCTATTTGATTGTCATGCTCAGAATTATTCCCTACAGCAAGTGTTATGCGCTGCAAGTCAGTCAGCTGTTTCATCTGGCTATTAACGCCATTGACGATGATGTGTACTCGACTGCTGAGCAACAAGCTTGGTCGTTCGCCCCTCGTTCCAGCTACCATTGGCATAAAAGGCTATCTCGTTCAAAAGCCTGGCTTATGATAGATGACTCCCGTGATGTACAAGGCAACCCTTTATGCTGCGGCGTGGTTAACCTTGAGACGCATTTTCATAGTCGCGGTTATATCGACAGTCTTTATGTCCACCCCGAATATCAACATCGAGGGATAGCAGCAGCACTGTTTAGCCAATTAGAAACCTGGGCTATTAGTGCCAATATCAGTAATTTATCCGTTGATGCGTCTAAATTATCAAAACCATTATTTTTAGCTCATGGCTTCAGACTCAACCATCGCAGTTATCAAGAAAAGCGCGGTCAAATTGTAATGGGCTATTTAATGAGTAAAGCCCTGACAACTAATGGGCAAGGTTTAGATGATGAATGTGAGGTTGTTTAACGCGCAGGATGTAGATCAACTCGCGACCTTGTTTCACCTCAGTATCTCACAAGGTGCCAGCGGTCATTACAGCGTTGAGGAAAGAGCTGCTTGGTCAGCTTCGCCTCGGAGCCACGAAAATTGGCTTAGCAGATTGCAGCCAACTACAACATGGGTAGCAGAAGAGGGTGGTATTATTGCTGGGTTTATCAACCTAAAGCCGGCAAAGCTTAAGCCGTCGGATAATGAAGAATGGCTAAGCGCTGATATCGATTGCCTCTTCACCCACCCAGACTTTACTGGTAGAGGCGTCGCGACTGCGCTTTATAAAGATTTACAAGAGTTTGCCGTAGCGCAGCAGATAAAGGAACTTACGGTAGAGGCGTCTTTTCTGGCCAAACTCTTTTTCGAAAAGCAGGGTTATGAAGTGCTTTCTAAAAACCAGCATCCGCGCGCGGGTCAAGTATTAGTTAACTTTAGCATGCGTAAACTGTTGCTCTAACGATTGTCTTATGTCATCAACTAAATAGCCCATAAAATGACGGACTGTTTAGTTGGGTTCAGTTAGAGATGAAAGTGTTAACTTCTATGGCTAGTGTAATGCACTTGTGGCTCTATCACTTCAGCTAAGGTTTCGGCTCGACTGATGAAACGAATAAAGGCGCTGGGTAAGGTTAATTGTTCGACACTGCGCTGCCAGTTGGACTGCAATATAGCTGAGTAACCCTCCTTCCCCGATGCGGTATACGCTGATGACACGCCGATATAGTGCTGCTGCGGGTCAACATCAAGCCACTGCGCTAGGCCATCGACTTGGCGCATGATTTCGAGTTTAATGATGCGTTTACCTAAGGTTTGTCTACCATCGTAAAAGTACTTAAGACCATAGGTGTATGGGAAGCTGCCCGCTCCAGTGCCGATAACACTGTTATTCGTCGCTGCATTAATGGCAGATTCCAGCATCTCAAAAATAAACTGACCTTGAATTTGGTAGGTCACTAAAGGCAAGTCAAACGGCAGAATGCGGCCAATAACTTCAGCAAGGCTTAATTGACCTTTATTGAGTGACTGCCTTACTCCACCGGCATTATGTAGCGCAAAATCAACCTCAATACCAATCTCAGTGGTTTCTTTAAACATACTCCGACTTACCCAAGGTGCTATCTCACTGCCGTGTGGCAGAGCTTTGCTAGGCAAGCGGGTATGAACTAAGTTTCTTGGTACAAAACCGAGGATTTGATTGTCTAGCGCATCAAGAGTTGGGCGATATTTTTTGAGGATGGTTTGCTGAATGACGCTGTCTTCACCGTCCCAATAAATAGCCGGGTTGGCGTCCAGCTTGGCGCGGATCGCCAGATAATTATCTGCGCTCACTTCGCCTTCGCCAGCTTGTAAAATAAATTGCTGGTCTAGCATAAAGTAATTACCGCCGTTAAGGCTGGTCACCATCCCCCTGTCGTCAAATGTAACATCTGCAATGCCGATAGTTTCGGCGTACTTTCCAGCATGCAATATAGGCGTGTTGTTGACGCGTTCAGCATAAGGCATATTGCTTAAGCCCAACTGGCGAAAATCACCTTGAAGCGTATGGGAGTGTCCGCCAACAATCAAACTGATCCCATCAACCTCTTGGGCGAGTCTTTTATCTTGGTCCAGGCCGAGATGACTCAACACTATGATGTGATATATGCCTTCAGCATGAAGTTTAGCAACGGTGCGTCTGGTGGTTTCAATGGCATTGATAAAATGGGTATCTTCGTCGGGACGAGCAATCTCTTTCATTTGATCAAGCGTGATGCCGACGATAGCGACTTGCTTGTCCTGCAGCGGCTTTAAAATATATTTTGCCGTCTGCGAGTCATTGTCGTAATCATACAGGTTAGGGTGGCATGCCAGCCGTGCTGTTTTGTCTAAACGCTCTTGGCTTAAGTCCATATTACCGGCAAGTAACGGGAATTGGATATCGTTAAGAAAATCTAACACTGGTCCGTTACCGGCATCAATTTCATGGTTTCCGAGCACCATGGCATCGGGCTTTAGCAGATTCAGCAGATCAGAATTGGCTTTGCCTTTGAACTCATTAAAGTAAAGTGTGCCTTGAAAGCTGTCGCCGCCATGTAAGAACAGAAACGATTGCTGCTTGGCTTTGGCCGATAACTTGGCCTGAGAAAGTTGGTAACCGATGCGTGCATACCCGCCACTATGGGTGTACAGGGTTAACTCTTGTTGCTGTTCTGATACGGTAAATTGCAGACGATTTGCGTCGAAATGAGAATGTGTGTCGTTGATGTGGGCAAGTTTTAAAGTGTAATTAGACGTCATCTTAATCCTCAGAACCAAACAAGAATTATAGCACTAACCCTTACTGTTTGGTGAAATACTGATTTTGGCGGCTAAAAAAGGGAGCCAAGCTCCCTTTCTCTACAGAGTGAGTTAACTAGCGCTTACTCGGGCTTGTTATCAAACTCGCCGTCGTCTGAAAGCACAATGCCTTTGTGCTTCATTCTACGACTCCACAATTTACGCGCTAATTGCTGCATATCTGTGACAGGATCATTCGAATCGACAATTTCTAATCCGAGCAGGGACTCGACGATATCTTCCAAGGTCACAATGCCTTCACCGGAACCGTATTCATCAACCACCATCGCAATCTTGGTATTGCGCTTAATCATTAACTCAAACAGCGGTAGAATTTTTGCAGTCTCAGGAATGACCAACAAGTTCTTCTTCAACACGGCAATCGATTCTTTCGGCGTCGTACGCTCTGCAAGCAATACGTCATTGCGGTTGATATAGCCGATAATGTTATCAGGCTCATCTTGGTACACCGGAATTCGAGTAAAAGGCTTGGCCATAAATTTAGCCGCAAAATCACCTTGAGTTAAGGTTATTGGTAGCTTAAACATCACCGTTCTTGGCGTCATAATCGTGGTGACTGGCATCTCTTTAACCGACAACATTTGCGTCAAAATCTTAGATTCTTGCTCGTCTAGCTCACCCGAAATTCTTCCTATTTCAGCCATAGCACTCATCTCTTGACGAATATATTGGCCTTCATCGCCTTTACCCATAAGTTGAGTGACCTGCTTAGACATCCAGATAAGTGGCATCGTTGCACGCTCCATCCACACTAATGCGATTGAAACTGTGGGTGCCAGTGAACGCCAGTAGTTTGCACCTAGTGTTTTAGGGATGATCTCTGAGAAGAACAGAATGAGAAAGGTAAGCACACCAGAGAATACGCCTAACATCTCGTCACCAAACACTTTAGCGGCTTGTGCGCCAGCGACTGCGGCTCCAACTGTGTGAGCTATGGTATTTAACGTCAGGATAGACACGAGTGGAGATTCAACGTTTTCTTTTTGTTTCTTCAATCTTGCAGCTGCAGCGGGCTTTGTTGCGGCAAGCGTGGCGATATAACTGGGCGTGACTGAGAGTAAAACTGCTTCAAACACACTACAAAGAAAAGAGATAGTAATGGCGACAAATACTATAATGATAAGAGTTATCATAAAGGTGAAATTACACTTCCAAATTGCAGACCAACATTGGTCTGAGCGGATTCTAGCATAGCTTTATTCTGAGCAAATGCAGTTTAGTCGCTATTTCTCTGGTTTTTTGTATCTATCTCTTACTAGTCGTTGCTTGGTTTCAATGTTTATCACGATTTTGCCGTGCAGCATTAACGGTAAGTGCATGAAATCGCGGCATGAGCATATTAGAGGGTCGAGGTTGCTGGCCAAATTTTGTTAGGGTCTGTATAATTCGCCGCCCGGATGCAGGTTTTAGGTTTTTGAGGTTACACACATGAGTGAAAAGAAGATCAATTTATTAGATCTTGATCGTAAATCGATGCGAGCGTTATTTGCCGATATGGGTGAAAAGCCGTTCCGTGCCGATCAATTGATGAAATGGCTTTATCACTTTGGTGTGAGTGACTTTGAAGAGATGACCAACATCAACAAAGTATTACGTGCAAAGTTGGCCCGTAAGTGTGAGATTGTTGCACCAGCAATTGCCAGTTATCAAAAATCAGTTGATGGCACTATCAAGTTTGCTATTGACGTGGGTAACGGCCAAGAAGTTGAAACGGTATATATACCAGAAGAAGATCGCGCCACTTTATGTGTCTCGTCTCAAGTCGGTTGTGCACTTGAATGTACCTTCTGCTCAACCGGGGCGCAGGGCTTTAACCGAAACTTAACCGTATCAGAAATCATCGGTCAGGTTTGGCGCGTCGCCGACTTTATTGGCTTTGTAAAAGACACCGGCGATCGTCCAATCACTAACGTAGTGATGATGGGAATGGGAGAGCCACTGCTCAACTTGAAGAACGTTATTCCTGCCATGGATATCATGTTAGACGATTTCGGTTTCAGCTTGTCAAAGCGCCGCGTTACTGTGTCGACCTCGGGTGTCGTTCCTGCGTTAGATATCCTTGGCGACGCACTCGACGTGGCTTTGGCTGTGAGTATTCACGCGCCAAACGATGAGCTACGTGACGTGCTTGTACCGGTGAACAAGAAGTATCCATTAGAAGATTTCCTGGCGGGGATCCGTCGCTATATCGCCAAGTCAAATGCTAACCGTGGCCGCGTTACTGTTGAGTATGTGATGCTTGATCATATTAATGACAGTACCGACCAGGCGCATGAATTGGCTAAGCTGATGAAAGATACGCCATGTAAAGTGAATTTAATTCCATTTAACCCATACCCAGGTTCTCCCTACGGTCGCTCGTCTAATTCACGAATCGATCGTTTTTCAAAGGTACTGATGGAATATGGCTTAACGGTTATTGTGCGTAAAACTCGTGGTGACGATATTGACGCTGCTTGCGGTCAACTTGCGGGTGATATTCGAGACAGAACCAAGCGTTTAGCGAAAAAACGCATGCAAGAGAACCAAATTTCGGTCACAATGGATTAACTCTTTGTATCTATTGATAGATAGGCTAAACGATGAATCATAGAAAGGTGAGCGTGCCACTGGTTATGTTGCTGTCTGCAACCGCTCTTTCGGGCTGCGTGACACAAAGTATCTATACCGGCACTAATACACCTGTCTCTGAGAAGAAGGTCGATAAAGTGGCTGCTGCACGTCAACGGGTGCACTTGGGCTTAGTCTATTTACAAAAAGGTAATAGTGAGCAGGCAAAAGCTAATTTGGATCGTGCGTTAGCTTTTGCTCCTGAGCTTGAAGATGTGCATATCGCATTTGCCTATTATTACAGCTCAGTCGGTGAATTAGAAAAGACCGAACAGGCATATCGACGGGCAACAAACCTTAGGAATGCCAGCGGAGATTCATTTAATAACTTCGGTACATTCCTGTGTCAACAAGGTCAATATGCTGAGTCTGAAAAGATGTTCCTTAAAGCGCTTGAACGTCCTTCATATACTCAATCAGCATCTACTTATGAAAACTTGGGAATTTGTAGTCGAAAAGCAGGTCAAATAGAAAAAGCGCAAAAGTATTTTTCCATGGCGCTTAATTATGATCCAAGAAGACGCACCTCGCTTATCGAGTTAACAGAAATTGAACTTGAAGCTGAGCGGTATACAGAGGCGAGAGCTCGACTAACGCGTTACCATAACGTCGCGGTCGAATCCCCAATCAGTTTAGCGCTGGGAATTGAAATTGAACAAGGTCTGAATGACGACGACGCAGTAAGAAAATTTGGTATTTTACTATTAGCAAAGTTTCCCTCCTCGCCTCAGGCCAAGCATTATCGGGCTAATATGCATTAATGAAAAATGAACAGAATGATCTGCCCAACATAGACACAGAAAGCCTAGTGGAAGAGTCAACACTCACGCTGGGCGTTTTGCTAAAAAAAGCCCGCGAAAATAAAGGGGCAACGATAGAAGATATTGCGGCGCAATTGCATTTACGGCCGATTATCATTAAAGAAATTGAAGCCGACAATTTATTAGCGGTCGGCGCGGCGACCTATGTGCGCGGCTACGTAAAAAATTATGCTCGAGCGGTGCAAGCGGATCCGTTTGAAGTGCAAGCCTGCTTAGATAAACAGCTGTTAAATGATGCTGAACCCTTGATGCAGAGTTTTTCTCGTAAAACAACCCGCCAGGCTCGTGATGGTCGGTTGATGTTGCTAACCTACATCATTGTGTTTGTACTCTTAGCGTTAATGGTGCTGTGGTGGTTCCAAAAATCATCCATGGAAACCACGGTTGATTACTCTCAACCCACCGTTGAGGAAGTTGCAGCCTCTGCTGAAGATGCTCGCTCCAATGCACAGAACGACATTGCGAATAACTCAAGGGCCCAGCCCTCGGGCGAACAAATCACGCAGTCGCAAACTATCGCCACTGATATGTTAAGTGCTAGCACTCAGGTTCCGCTCGCCAACACGCCGTTGTCTGCAGGAGCGATGCTTGCCTCTATAGTAGAAAACCAACTCGACGATGACGGGGCGAGTGAAGGCAGTTCTGCCGCAAAGCAGGTTAATCACAGTAGCGATGCCATTATGTCAGATGTGGCCTTAAGCCTTACGGGCGATTGCTGGATAAAAGTCACCGATGCTTATGGTAAAATACTCGTCAATGGCTTGAAAAAATCAGGACGTGACATCAAAGTGAGCGGCATTGAGCCTTTTGCATTGATATTGGGCGCCCCACAAGTTGTGAATATCCAGCTCAATGGAACTCAAGTTAGCTTGAAACAGTATCCGAGCGGTAAAGTGGCGCGCTTAAGCCTGCCTCTCGCTGGACTATAACGAATGATAGAGCACAAAGACGATGTATAACGAATCTCCAATAATTAGACGTAAATCAAGCCGCATTTACGTCGGTGATGTACCGATTGGCGACGGCGCACCTATCGCTGTGCAATCGATGACGAATACTAACACCAACGATGTGGCTGCAACTGTTGCGCAAATTAACGCGCTGCAGAATGTCGGCGCAGATATCGTGCGGGTATCCGTACCCACCATGGATGCCGCCGAAGCGTTTAAGCTTATTAAGCAACAAACGAGTGTGCCGTTAGTGGCCGATATTCATTTTGATTATCGTATCGCCCTTAAAGTGGCTGAATATGGCGTTGATTGCTTGCGTATTAACCCTGGCAATATTGGTAACGAAGCCCGCATTCGCAGCGTTGTAGAATGTGCGCGTGATAAGAATATCCCCATCAGAATTGGTGTTAATGGCGGTTCATTAGAAAAAGATCTAATGGATAAATATAAAGAGCCGACACCGGAAGCTTTGCTTGAATCTGCAATGCGTCACGTCGATATTCTTGATCGACTTAATTTTGATCAGTTCAAAGTTAGCGTGAAAGCATCGGACGTATTCTTAGCCGTTGAGTCATACCGTTTACTCGCTAAGCAGATAATACAGCCACTTCACTTAGGCATCACTGAAGCGGGCGGTGCACGTGCAGGTTCGGTTAAATCTGCTGTCGGCTTAGGGATGTTGCTGGCTGATGGCATTGGCGACACATTAAGAATATCGTTAGCGGCTGATCCTATTGAAGAGATCAAAGTGGGCTTTGATATTCTTAAATCATTGCGGATACGTTCGCGCGGGATTAACTTTATTGCTTGCCCATCATGTTCTCGTCAAGAGTTTGATGTCATCTCTACCGTTAACGAGTTAGAGCAGCGTCTTGAGGATATTGTTATCCCACTGGATGTTTCTATTATCGGTTGTGTGGTCAACGGCCCTGGCGAAGCGCTTATCTCCGATATTGGCCTGACCGGCGGTAACCGCATGAGTGGCTACTATAAAGACGGTGTGCGTCAAAAAGAGCGTTTCGACAATAATAATATCGTTGATTCGCTAGAAGCAAAAATTCGTGCCAGAGTCGCCATGAGTGAAGCAAGAATTCCAGCGCAAGACCTAAGCAAGTAAACCGTTTAATCATCACTAGTCAGCCTTGGCGACTGGTGATTTTTTGTGGGTGATATACCCGTTCTACCTGAAACGAGCATCTTCGAGTAGAGCGGGTATTTATCCCGTTTTACGTTTAGTATCGAAACGCCTATAATGCGAGGCGTTTTTTATTTTTAAACAGCAAATTTGGCGAATCGAAAAGTGGCAAAACAGATCCAAGCGATCCGCGGAATGAACGACATTCTGCCGACCCAAAGTCCTATATGGCAAAAACTTGAAACCGTTCTTAGAGAGACTGTCAGTGCATACGGTTATAGCGAAATTCGTACACCTATCGTAGAAAGTACCGACCTTTTCAAACGATCAATCGGTGAAGTTACTGATATCGTTGAAAAAGAGATGTACACCTTCGAAGATCGTAACGGCGACAGCCTAACGCTACGTCCAGAAGGTACAGCTTCAACGGTACGTGCGGGCAATGAACACGGTTTACTGTATAACCAAGAGCAACGTCTGTGGTATATGGGACCTATGTTTCGTCATGAGCGCCCTCAAAAGGGTCGTTACCGTCAATTCAACCAGTTTGGAGTTGAAGTTTACGGCATCGCGAGTGCAGACATTGACGCAGAAGTTTTGATGCTGTCTGCCATGCTTTGGAAAAAATTGGGGATCTCGGATCATGTCACACTTGAGCTGAACACCTTAGGTGATAGCGAAGAGCGTGCAGCATACCGCGATGCTTTGATTGCCTTTTTAGAGCAGCATAAAGAAGTGCTTGATGAAGACAGCCAACGCCGTATGTACAGTAACCCTCTTCGAGTTTTAGACTCTAAAAATGCGGCTGTTCAAGCGCTTTTGGGTGATGCTCCAGCGTTGATGGATTATTTAGGCGAAGAGACTCGTTCACATTTTTCACATTTATGTGAACTCTTAGAGGCTGTTGGCATCCAATACACAATCAATCCTCGTCTAGTGCGTGGCTTAGATTACTATAACCGCACGGTATTCGAGTGGGTGACATCAAGTCTAGGCTCACAGGGCACGGTATTAGCCGGTGGTCGTTACGATGGTTTAGTGGGTCAACTAGGGGGCAAATCAACCCCAGCAGTCGGCTTTGCTATGGGTCTTGAGCGTATTGTGTTATTGCTAGAAACCCTTGAGCTAGATAAAGACGTTAAACCTGCAGTCGATGTGTACGTCACTGCGATGGGTGATAACTGCCGTATTGAAGCGATAAAGATTGCGCAAGAATTAAGAACAAGTTTGCCAAGTTTGAAAGTGATGAGCCATTGCGGTGGCGGTAACTTTAAAAAACAGATGAAGCGAGCAGATAAAAGCGGTGCCGCTGTAGCGCTGGTGATTGGTGAAGATGAACTTGCCAATAATCAAGTTGCAGTAAAGTACCTTCGTGAAGATAAAGCACAAGAATTAGTTGCCCGAGATGCGTTGGCGACTTATATTGCAGAACTGATTTAAAAGGGGAAGTACACGTGGAAGTCTATAGCACAGAAGAGCAACAAGTAGATGCTATCAAACAGTTCTGGAAAGATTACGGTAGCTCAGTTGTCGTAGGTGCTGTTGTCGGTTTAGGTGGATTATTTGGTTGGAACTATTATTCCGACTACCAGTTAGCTCAAGCGGAAGCAGCCTCAGAGTCTTTTCAGGCCCTAAGTAGTCAAAATACAGCGGATGCAGCAATGCTTAGCGCTGCAGATACGTTTGCTAAAGAACATGGTCAAAAAGGCTATCAGTCTTTATTAGAGCTTATGGTCGCAAAATCAGCTGTTGAAACGGGTGATTTAGAAAAAGCAGAAGCCACACTTAAAAATGTGATAGCGGTTAATGCCGATAGCAGCATCGTGCTCGTTGCCACAATCCGTCTAGCACGTGTGCAAGCAGAGCAAGGTCAATTTGCCACAGCGATTACTACGCTTGAGCAAGTTAAAGATGTTGCTTCAGCGGCACAGCGAGATGAATTAAAAGGTGATTTCTTGGTTCGCCAAGGTGAAACCGACAAGGCTAAGCTTGCCTATCAAGCTGCGGTAGAAAATGGTGGAACTATGAGTAGTCCAACATTGCAAATGAAGCTTGATAACTTGAACAAGGCATAAGGAATCTGCCCATGAAGTCTTGGTGCAAAACACTGTTCGCATGTGGATTGAGCATAGGTATGCTGTCTGCGTGTTCATCAAACGATGTCGAAGAAGAGCCCGTTGCTGAGCTTACAGAAATTGAAGCAAGCGTTTTTCCTGAAGTTAGCTGGAGCGCTAATGTGGGGGATGGTGTAGGCGATTATTATTCCCGTCTACGTCCCGCGGCGCGTTATGATAAACTTTTTGTTGCTGACCGCTACGGTAAAGTCGTTGCATTTGATGAAGCGACGGGTAAAAAAGCGTGGGAACAAGATTTTAGCGCTGTTTTTAGAGATAATATTCTCGCTAAAAACAAAGGCGCTCGTTTAGCCGGTGGCGTTACAGCCGCACGAAACAAGGTCTTTGTGGGCGGTGAAAGTGGTCTTGTTGCAGCGTTTGATGCCGAGACTGGCGAAAAAGTATGGCATGTTATCGCCGGCGGTGAAGTGTTATCTGCGCCAACGGTTGGCGAAGACATTGTGGTCGTTAATACCGGTTCTGGTACACTAGAAGCCTTTAATGTTGATGATGGTGAAAAGCGTTGGGTTTATGAAAACCAACTGCCAACGTTAACGTTACGCGGCACAGGCTCAGCAGCCTTTGATGCGGGTGGTTTTTTTGTCGGTACTGCCGATGGTAAAATCGCAGTCGTGATTAAGACCAACGGTCAAGCAGCATGGGAACAAGCGATCTATACGCCTTCTGGCGGTAATGAGTTTTCTCGCATGGCCGATGTTGATATGAAGCCATTGCTTGTGGGTGAAAACCTCTATGCGGTGAGCTATAATGGCAACTTGGTTGCAATGGAAACGCGTACGGGCCGTGTAGTATGGACTCGTAAGTATTCAAGCTTTCATGAGTTAGCCTATTCAGGTGCAAGCTTGTTTGTCGTTGATGACCATAGCCGCATTTACTCTGTCGATAGACGAAATGGTCTAGAGTTATGGAATAATGTTGAACTGGCAAACCGTAACTTAACTGCAGCGATTGCATTTAAAAATTATGTTGTCGTTGGTGATTTTGAAGGTTACCTGCACTTTTTAAGCAAGTCTGATGGCAAAATAGTTGGGCGTGTTCAAGTAGATAGTTCAGGTTTGTACAGTCAGCCGCTTGTTGTTAATGACAACTTGTATGTGCAGACTCGTAATGGACAAGTGGTTCGAGTTACGCTTCCGTAAGCCGAGTTGTAACAGATGATAAGGCCCCTGGATGTGTATTCCGGGGGCTTTTTAGTTAATAGAAATGTAGTAATAGAGGCAATAAAAATGATTCCTGTTGTGGCCCTTGTTGGGCGACCAAATGTTGGTAAGTCGACCCTTTTTAACCGACTTACCCGTACCAGAGATGCCTTAGTGGCAGATTTTCCTGGGCTAACTCGGGATCGTAAGTACGGCCGAGCATTCTTGGCTGGCTATGAGTTCATTGTGGTCGATACCGGTGGTATTGACGGCACTGAAGAAGGGATTGAAACCCGTATGGCTGAACAGTCATTAGCGGCGATTGAAGAAGCTGACGTGGTTCTGTTTATGACAGATGCTCGTGCTGGCTTAACTGCAGCCGATTTGGCTATTGCACAGCACCTACGCAGCCGTGAGAAAACCACATTTGTTGTCGCCAACAAGGTTGATGGCATCGATGCCGATTCTGCCTGTGCAGAGTTTTGGTCGCTAGGTCTTGGTGAAGTTTACCAAATGGCAGCGGCGCAAGGTCGTGGTGTAACCAACATGATTGAGTATTCGTTGGCACCTTATGCGGAAGCTATGGGTATCGTTAAGCAGGGTGAAGGCGAAGAAGACGAAGAAGAGCGTGAATACACTGAAGAAGAAGCGGATGCTGAGCAGAAACGTCTGCAAGACTTGCCGATTAAACTTGCCATTATTGGTAAGCCTAACGTGGGTAAATCAACGCTAATTAACCGTATTTTGGGTGAAGAGCGCGTTGTTGTTTATGACGAGCCTGGTACCACGCGCGACAGTATTTACATTCCAATGGAACGTGAAGGTCGTGAGTATGTACTTATTGATACAGCCGGTGTTCGCCGTCGTAGCAAGGTACATGAAACGGTTGAGAAGTTCTCAGTCATTAAAACGCTTAAAGCGGTTGAAGACTGTAACGTGGTACTGCTTATTATTGATGCCCGCGAAGGTATCGCCGAGCAAGACTTAGGTCTTTTAGGTTTCGCCCTAAACGCGGGTCGTGCATTGGTGATAGCGGTGAATAAGTGGGACGGCATTGATCAAGAGATTAAAGATCGTGTTAAGAGCGAACTTGATCGCCGTCTAGGCTTTATCGATTTTGCTCGTATTCACTTTATCTCTGCACTGCACGGTACCGGTGTTGGTCATTTATATGAATCAGTTGAAGAAGCATACGACAGTGCAACGAAGCGTGTAAGCACGGCAATGTTGACGCGTATTATGCAAATGGCACAAGACGATCATCAGCCGCCATTGGTAAAAGGTCGCCGTGTGAAGCTTAAATACGCTCACGCAGGCGGTTATAACCCTCCTATTGTGGTTGTACACGGTAACCAGGTTAAGAAGCTGCCTGATTCATACAAGCGCTATATGATGAACTACTACCGTCGTTCACTTAAAGTGATGGGTACGCCGATCCAAATTCGTTTCCAAGATGGTGCGAACCCGTTCGAAGGCATGCACACTAAGAAGCTGACTGTAAGTCAAGAACGTCGTCGTAAGCGTATGACGTCGCATATTCGTGACAAGAAGAACGAAGATTAAGTCTTTGTTTGTTGCTTGGTATCTAGTTTGATAGCCAACTTAGCGATTAAAAGGAACCTTCGGGTTCCTTTTTTGTTGCTTGGGTTTTTCTACTTGGGATTTGGCGTTTTGACGGGGTTTAATTGCTATTGTTAGTTGCAGGCTCACATGTCGCTACTTCTGTGGGACGCTATAAAGCCATCCATGGCCGCTCTGCGGTTTCATCTGATCTCCATGGACGGAGGGAATGCCAAATTCTATAGGGAATAGAATGGGCCTTGAAACCGAAGCCCACAGCCGCATCTACATTAGATTGGTCAATTATTCGCTTTAAATTTCCAGGTGCTAGTTAGGTTTAGGATAAGAAAGAAAGGAACAGCGTAGTCATGCAGGATTTTCATTAGCATCCATAGAGTAATAAAAACCGCCGTACTGACGCTTCTTGTTGGGGGGGACTGGGTGTTTTCTGTGGGTCAGTTTTGGCCTGCTAGCATATAAGGCATATAGGTATATGGCTAAATGCCTAGCACACTTTTGGACAGAAATGTTTTAGATCATTGAGTCGAATAAGCCTGACATTGATTAGATTTTAATGTAGGAGCGGCTTCAGCCGCGAAGACCTTTCTAAGGAGATGGATGAAGTGCATTACTGCTGGCTTTGCCTTTACACCATTGTCCACAGTTATGCTGTTTTTTGAAAGCACACATAGCATCCCAACGACCACTAATACCACTGTATTGGCGGCGAAACTCTTTCGCTGAGGTAATCCAGGCCTCGGGTGCA
>NZ_JAKIKR010000026.1 GCF_023284025.1 Shewanella abyssi
AGGCCTCAACCGCATCTACACTTGCTTATAAAAGCGCAAACTCTCGGCATTTGCATATCCAATACTAAAGCTAGAAATTGTAGCTTTCAGTAAACGCCATGACTTAAAGGCGTATGACCTAAATTGCAGAATCTAGTCTTCCCCGTTGGAAATTTAGCTGTTTAAATTTCGCCGGGGCGCTGAGGATTTACTCTTATGAAATCAACAGCAGGGACAAGTGCTTTGCCACTTAGCTCTACTCTTGATTACAAGAATTGGCGAAGCGCCACGACTTTTCTCGGCCGTAAAGCCGCAGCTTTAGCGGTTCCAATTGCCTGCGGCCAGCGTATGTGCAGACGCAACTGAGGCTCGCTGCAAGTACGTCCATGTAAGCTCTACGATGGCATCCATGCCATCAAAGGCCTCAGCCGCATCTGCACTGGGTTATAAAAGCGAAAATTCTCAGCATTAGAGTTACCATTAAAAGCTTTTAAATTTAGATAAACCTCCACATCAGTGAACACCAGTATTTACATTTAAGGAGCCAAACTTGCAGGCTGTAATCTTCCCCGTTGGAAATTTTGCTGTTTAAATTTCGCCGGGGCGCTGAGGATTTGACTCTTATGAAATCAACAGCGGGGACAAGCGCTTTCCCTTTGGCTCTACTCTTGATTACAAGAATGGGCGAAGCGCCACGGCTTTCTCGACCGTAAGGCCGCAGCTATAGCGTTATCAAACAACACTGAGTTGATTTCAGGTCGAAGTGATTCTTATGACCTGCGCTTCTGCTGGACAAGGCATGTAAATAAATCCGCTGCTTTTGAAGTACCCAGCATACCAAAAAATATTTAGACTTCTAGATGGCTGTTTGTTATGTTGGTATTTCATTCAAATGGAATAGGATATGGCTGGTATGAAACTCGAATCTTTAGCGCTGCACCATGGTTATAAATCGGAAGCGACCACCAAGGCTGCCGCTGTACCTATTTATCAAACCACCTCTTATACCTTTGATGACACTCAGCATGGTGCCGATCTATTCGATCTTAAAGTGCCTGGCAATATTTATACTCGCATCATGAACCCAACCACCGATGTACTGGAGCAACGCATGGCAGCCATAGAGGGCGGGATTGCTGCGTTAGCGCTTGCCTCTGGTATGGCGGCAATCACTTATGCGATTCAGGCGCTGACCGAAGTGGGTGACAACATCGTTAGTACCAGTCAACTTTATGGTGGTACCTATAATTTATTTGCTCATACTTTGCCAAGACAAGGTGTCGAAGTCCGTATGGCGGGTTTCGATGAGTTCGACAAATTAGATGCCCTTATTGATGACAAAACCAAAGCCTTGTTTTGTGAGTCAATTGGCAACCCAGCAGGCAATATCGTTGACCTGCAACGACTCGCTGAAATTGCTCATAAACATGGCGTGCCGCTCATTGTTGATAACACAGTGGCGACGCCCGTGTTGTGTAAGCCGTTTGAGCATGGTGCCGACATCGTTATTCACTCGCTGACTAAATATATCGGTGGTCATGGCACCACAATTGGTGGGGCAATAGTTGATAGCGGTAAGTTTGATTGGACGGCGCAACCGAAACGTTTTGCACTGCTCAATGAACCGGATCCGTCATATCACGGTGTGATCTACACCCAGGCTTTCGGTGCTGCAGCCTTTATTGGCCGTTGCCGTGTAGTACCACTGCGCAATACTGGCGCGGCTCTATCACCGCAAAGTGCTTTCTTATTACTGCAGGGCTTAGAAACACTGGCGTTAAGGATGGAGCGTCACTGTGACAACGCATTAGCCTTAGCACAGTATTTAGAAGCGCACCCAAAAGTGAAGTGGGTCAATTACGCAGCGCTGCCCAATAGTCCATTCCAGGATAACTGTCATAAAATCACTGCTGGAAAAGCTTCTGGGATCATCAGTTTTGGAATAAAGGCGGATGACGGTAAAGTCGCTGGTGGCCGCTTTATTGATGCACTGCAGATGATTTTAAGATTGGTCAATATTGGCGATGCAAAATCCTTAGCATGTCACCCAGCTTCGACAACCCATAGACAGTTAGATGCCACTGAACTGGAAAAAGCGGGAGTATCAGAAGATTTGGTACGGATCTCGGTCGGTATTGAACACATTGACGATATCATTGCTGATGTAGAACAAGCACTAGTACAAGCCTGTTAACCCGTCATTAATGTTGAAAAGGTTAGCAAGTTTGTTAACCTTTTTTCGTTTTTAATTATATACCATATAAATGGCTACTTCTCAGCGTTGCAAACTGCAAAATAACTTAACTGCTAGATTTATACATCAGAAAACTCTGAATTACGCTATGAAAGCAACCGAAAAAATCATGATGTCCTAATGCATAAACATCTAATTAAATCAACAGTGTATACAAAGTATCCCCATGTGTTACTCTGAAAAATAATCATTTTTCAGAGTCTGTTATACAGAGCTGTGTATGCATATAAAAACAATAATAGCGGCCTTTGTCTTCCTTATTTCCACTTTAGTGACGCTGTTTTCTACGGCGCAAGCAAATGACGCGCTGACTCAATTGGCAATATCAGCTAAAGAAAGCTCACCCGCTGTAGGACTCACACTACTCGATAGTTTCGACACCGAGGCCAATGTGCTGTCACCAGATGAAAGCGCAGCTTTGTACTTCCTCTATGGCCAGCTATACGAAAAAACACGTCAGTTAGACTTGGCCATCGCCAGTTACGATATTGGGATCGCTTTTGTTGAACCGTTAGCGGTTAGTGATATTCTGATCGATAGCTATTTAGAACGCTCTTTTGCTCTGTATCTGCAGACGAATGATCCCACTGTTTATTGCATCGATCGGCGTAAAGCACTGGTTTTGGCAAGGCAGCATAACAACGCAAAACTGTTGGCAAAAACACTCACACAGAATGCCTTTTGTTATAACAGCGCGACAACGGTTCATAAGGGAATTGCGCTACTCGACGAAGCCATGGTGATCGTTGATAAGAGTGACAAGCTTGATGCTAATCGTAAGGCCATGATTTACAATGCTACAGGGAGTCTGTATCGCACTGTTGGCCTGCATAAACGCGCTTATGATAACTTCGATAAGGCCTATCAAACCTGGCAAACCGTAGACGATAAAGAAGACATGTTTAACATGCAGCACAACATGATCAGCTCTGCGATAAAATTGAGCGATTGGCAGCGCGCCCAAGTGAATATCGCTGCGCAGTTTGCACTTGCAGAAGCAGCACCAGAATTTAAAGATTTTTATTTTTTTGCCTACCTCAACTCTGGACGTATCGCATTAGGTGCCCTTGATTATCCACGAGCTATAATGCACCTTGAAAGGGCTATCTCCCTTAAAGAAACCACCCACGAGCGTTTTTTTGTTAGCGGTGCTCATCTGTTTCTTGCACAGGCTTATATGCGTACCGGAGAGACCGAAAAAGCGGCGGATATGGCACGGGTTTTTGAACAAGATAAGTCTTTTCCGGCCAATATGCGCAGTATGCTGCTGACGGCAGACGCCATTATTGCTTTCGATAAGCAGGAGTATTTAGTGGCAATCAATACGCTACTAAAGGTGATTGATGAAGAGCGCGAGTACAATAAAAACATCATCGATAACGAAGTCATCGACTCAGCGTTAGAGCATAATTCAAAACTGGCCGAGTTTGAGAATGAGTTACTTTCCAATAAACTCGCAATCAATCAATTGAATCTTAAAGCTGCCATAGATAAAGAGCGTATTAGTGAGCTTAAGCAGAGTATTTTTGTATTGCTAGCAGTGGTGTTATTGGCAACCGTGTTCTTTTTAATGCATTCGCGAAAAGTGTTTAAACGCCGCGCTCAAACTGACTTCCTTACCGGGATTGCTAATCGAGGTTACACCTTTAAAACAGGTGAGAAGATGATTGAAAAGTCGATTAAAAAACAGCAATCGGCATCGGTTATTATTTTTGATATCGATAACTTTAAAAGCATTAATGATCGCTTCGGCCACCATGTTGGCGATTTGGCCATTCAAGCGGTGACTAAACGTGCTGAGCGCTGGTTAAAAAAACAGGATTTAGTCGGCCGAATTGGCGGTGAAGAGTTTTTAATAGTGCTGCCGAACACCGATGAAAAAGCCGCTTTTGTAATATCTGAACGTATTCGTAGCGCAATTGCACTAGAGCCTTTTAAGTTTGATGAGGTCACCATCGAATTTACCATAAGCCTAGGAATAGCCGTCGTCAATGAGCAAGCATTGAGCTTGAGTGCGCTGCTTAAAGAGGCGGATAAAGCGCTATACAAAGCTAAATTCTCTGGTAAAAATAAGGTCTATTTGGCTCGACAGTGTGCCTAGTATCGGCTGTTAAATTCTAATCGCCGTAGCTGAGTGCTGCGGCTCATCCCCTCCTTAGTACTACCGTCGTTATAAGCGTTTTCCTTCTGATGCTGAAAATGCGAGATTGAGTATCTTTAAGCCTTTTCTAATGCACTTCGCATAAAAAAACTTCATTAGCTATCAACTTGTATTTACCCAATTTTTTGCTATGTTTTCTGTTTAGTGAATGCGGTTTTTGAGTAAGCTCTTTGAAATAAAATATCGACAACCGCGAGTGAAGCACGCTAAGGCAGATTATAAAAATAACCAAGGTTGGAGATTTTATGAATAAAGCGCTAGCAGTATTGCCATTGGCAACGTTGGCTTTTGTGCCAACAAGTTTCGCGGTAGAGGTATTTAAAGATAGTAAAAATGCATTTGAGGTGGGTGGTTTTGTTGATGCTCGAGTGATTAATACGCAAGATGTCACTGAGGTGGTTAACGGTAGCTCCAGAATTAACTTTGGTTTTACTCGTGAAATGTCTAATGACTGGAGGAGCTATGTCAAGCTAGAGTGGGGGGTCAACCCTTTTGGTAGTGCGACAATATCATACAGTAGTGAAAGTAACTTCGAGACTGAAAGCGGAGACTTTTTAAACAACCGTTTAGGCTACATTGGTGTTAGTCATGCAGATTTTGGCTCTATTGCGATTGGTAAGCAGTGGGGTGCATGGTACGACGTTGTTTATAATACCAACTATAGTTTTGTGTGGGACGGTAACGCATCCGGTACATACACTTACAACAAGTCGGATGGTGCCATCAATGGTGTTGGTCGCGGTGATAAAGTGATCCAGTATCGTAATCGCTGGGGAAATTTAGGTATCGCGGCACAAATGCAGTTAAAAAGCAGTCAGACAGATATTGAAGATGATGGCAGCAACAATCCAAATCGATTGGTGATGACAGAGTACGATAATACCTACGGCATTGGCTTAACCTATCAAGCAACGGATATGTTGGTGATTACAGCTGGCGCTAACATTGGCGAGCCTGAAGCTACCACGGCCAGTGGACAGATGATTTCTGAGACCGACTATATCTATGGCATGGGTTTAACCTGGGGCAGTTGGGATGAGCATGGTTGGTATGCGGCGATGAACGTTAACCAAAATGAATTCCACGATACTGATAACTTAGGTCGTTTCTTGCAAGAAGCGCTAGGTTTAGAAACGCTGATCTCCTATTACTTGGGCAATAATGTCAAACTGCTGGCCACGTACAATATATTAGCGGCTGGTGATGCCTATGAGGCGGTGCATCCTGGGGATGTGTTTAAACGTCAGTTTGCCGTTGCCGGTGTGCACTATGTCTGGGATAACAGTGTGGTGCTCTACTTAGAAGGCCGTGTCGACTTCAGTGATTTCAGCAGCGCTAATCCAGAAAATGAAGCGATGCAATCGGTGTCTGAGGATGATGGTGTGGCCATAGGTATTCGCTATACCTTGTAATCGACATGTCATGTTTAGCAATAGCGATTAAGGCTTATCAGGCAGTAATACTGCCGGATAAGCCTTTTTAATGGGTGGTCGTTATTTCAATCGATAGGTGACTTCCACTCTATCTTGAATAGTGACTTGGCCTTGTTGGTAGCTTTTAGGCACATTATAGCTATCACTCTCAGCGTTCATTCTCATCATCATCGGCTGCACTGGACGTTGATCAAAATAGCGGATTTGCCATACGCCATCGAGTTCTTCGCCAAAGCCTTGGGCTAGCTCTGCCGCTTTTTGTTGGGCATCTTTAATGGCTGCCATTCTTGCTTGCTTTAGGTATAGCGCCTCTTTGCTCGATTTAAGCGCAATATGATTAATGCGGTTAATACCTTGTTCAAGCGCAGTATCTAAAATGCGATTGAGATCCGTTAACTCTAAGACCGTCACTTTTACGCGACGGTTGGCGCTGTAACCAATCACTCTATTGGGCTTATTTTTCTCATAGTGATACTGCGGTTGCAGATTGATGTTGGCGCTTTGAATAAGCTCGCTGCCCACCCCCGCTTTTTCTAGACGTTCAATAAATTTAGCCACTGCAATATCTGACGCTGCTTTGGCGGCTTTAGCTGTTTCCGCTTTGATGACCACTGCTACGTTTATTTCAGCCATGTCAGCTTCAGCGATGATACTGCTAGTGCCTATGGTTTCCAGATGCGCAAAGCTCATATCGGCGGCAAGTATAGGGGCTGAAATACTGGCCGATAGGATTAAGGCTGAAACGAGTGCTGCAAGAGATGATTTTTTCATAGTGACTCCAAAAGTAAGGCTAAAATTTGCCAAGATAAAACTGCGCTGTTGCTTGGTTATATAAGTTATAAACGTGAGCTTTTGGAAAAAGGGTTATAACTTTTGATCATTAATTATTGCTGGCTATGTTGGATAAGTTCAGCCCCTCCAACATAGTGCTAAATTGACGTGCTTTTACAGTTGTTTACCTTAGGCACCATCTTGAATACAAACAACGGACTATAATGGTGACTCCAATCTAAAGGAGTAAACCAATGCAACGTATCTTAATCGTAATGACACTGCTGTTGAGTATATCAAGCGTGAATGTATTTGCTGGAGAGCGACCGGAGCCTGGGCAGATGCTAGCCAAATTTACTCAAGAGCTTAATCTCACCGATGAACAGCAAGTTGAAACTGAAGCGGTGATGGGAGAGTTTCATGATGAAATGAAACTACTGCATGATAGCGAAGGGAGTCGTCGTGAAAAAGGCGAACAGATGAGAGCTGCCGCAGAGACCAGAGATAACAAGATGCAGCAGATCTTAGACGAGCCACAATATGAACAGTATCAACAGATGGTAGCTGAGATGCGGGAGCAGATGAAGCAGAAAAGAAAGCAGGGTTAACTAAAACGCTCTCTGAAAATAACCTCGGTAGCAGACTTCGTTTGCTGCCAGCCTTTTTGTTTAAGCTCGGGTTCTGCCAGAAACTCATCGACGTAGCCAATACACAGATAACCTACCAGCTCGGCGCTTTCGGGGGCATTTAACGCTTGCTTGATCTTTAACGGATCTAAAATACTAACCCAACCTACGCCAATATTGAGTGAACGCGCCATCAACCACAGGTTTTGGATGGCACAAACCACACTAAACTTGCCCATTTCTGGCATGCTGGTTTGCCCTAAAACGGCGGTTTCACTCGGTTGATAAAATACGGCTAAATTGACCGGAGCCTCAAGAATACCTTCGAGTTTCAGTGCATCATACTGAGTCCGTTTATCCCCAGTAAATTGCTTACTGCCAGCGGCATTAGCTTCGATAAAAGTTTGCTGCACGGCTTGTTTAATGCTTGAGTCGCGAATAATTACAAATTGCCACGGCTGTGAGTATCCCACAGAAGGTGCTTGCATGGCTGCATTTAGCAGCATATCAATGTCGGCGTCAGACACGGGATTATCGTTAAATCGATTGCCTCTCACATCGCGTCGAAGACGAATAATATCGGCCAAAACTTGGCTATCACTCTCACTAAATAATCGACTCATCTCGCTTCCAATATTGATAGTTAAATTGCGGTTTATATTCTAATTTAACCTGTGGTTTACTTAAACAAAAACGTGCTCTTATAGAGCACGTTTTAGAGTATAACCAGATTAATATCTGGCGCGTTAGTTTGATTATGTATTAGCGATTAACTTTACTAATTAATCACCATTGAGATGAAGTAACCAATAACGGTTGCGGTCACTACGCCAATAAAGCCGGGCACAATGAAACTATGATTCAAGACGTACTTACCAATATGAGTGGTGCCAGTTCTATCAAAGCTAATCGCCGCTAGATCGCTTGGGTAGAATGGGAAGAAGAAGTAAGCATAACAAGCCGGCAATACGCCGATAAGCACAGGTGCAGGGATCCCCAAAGAGAAACCTAATGGCAGCATGATGGTTAAGGTTGCGGCTTGGCTCTTTAAGAAGATGGACGCCACAAACATCGCAATTGCAAATGACCAAGGGTGAGCATGGACGACATCACTCACCGATTCGATTAAATAGCTCTTGTGATAGCTAATAATGGTGTCGCTTAACCAGGCAATACCAAAGATAATGATCACAGCGGTCATGCCTGCGATAAAGACATTACTGTTAACGATTTTTTTCGGGTCAACCTTGGTGGCTAATAGAATAAGTGCGCCAACCGACAGCATCATAAACTGAATGGCCACCGACATCTTTACCCCTTCAGGGAGTAACTCTTTGCTAAACATCGCCAAGCCAATGACAGCTAAAATGCCGAGCAGGAATATGCTTAAGCCTTTCTTAGCGATACTGTCACTTTTAGCGACATCATCGGTTTCAATGTCGGCATCAATGAGGCTGTTCTTAAACTCTGCATCTAGCAGTCGAGTTTGAAACTCCTCGTCTTTATCGAGATCTTTACCTCGTTTTAAACTCCAAGCTGAGGCGACCAAAACACCGATTAATGTTGAAGGGATAGTGACTAGCAATACATCCACTAGGCCGATATCGAGGTTGTTTTCCATTGATGTAGCAATAACAACGGCAGCCGCGGCGGCAATAGGGCTGGCTGTTATCCCCATTTGCGAAGCTACGGTGGCCATCGCTAACGGGCGCTCAGGTCTAATGCCTTTCTTATAAGCGACATCATAGATAACCGGCAATAGCGGATACACCGAATGGCCTGTTCCCACCAGTACGGTTAATGAGTATGTACATAGCGGACCGAGAAACACGATTTGGTTTGGATGTTTACGCAGCAGTTTTTCCGCATAGCGAACCAGCAGTTTTAGACCGCCAGTGGCTTCCAATGTGGCTGAAGCGGCAACGACGGCCAGAATGATCAACATAACGTTGATAGGTGGTGAACCCGGCGCAACGCCAAATACAAAGGCAAGAATGGAAACGCCCAATCCGCCTAAAAGACCGAAGGCAACGCCGCCGTGGCGGATCCCGACAAAGATGACAGCCAACAGTAACAGCATATGCACAAAAAACATTGTGTGTCCCTTCTTATAGTGAGCGGAGGTCTAGGTAAATAATAGTGGCCATTTGCTATGCAGATAGCCCTGTGATTACTGATTTATACCGTATGTTATCGATTGCTTAAATAGCCGCTGTTCAGCAAGGTGATATAGCGCATTGGATCATGGCGGTTGTCTCTAAGAAGTGTGAGCTAACTTAAGCGCAGTTTGCTCGTCAAAATTTGGTATATCCCCAGTCCCACTGAATCCAGCATCTTCAGGTTAGATGGGTATTGAACGAGAGTGGCTTGGCTGGTGCTTTCAGCTACTGGTGGTGTTTGTATGGTAATAAAATAACCAGAAATCGCAGTGTTGTTTATTTTATAGACTAGGTTTTTAGTGTAGAATCGCGCTTTATTATAATTTAAGAGGAAATTACTCACTGTGTTAATGACGCCGCCCTAACGTTTCGCCCTCCCTATAGCTTTCATTGCTAACTAAGCATCATGCTTATTTCTTTGCGCTTGTTAATTGGTTGTCGATGATTTCGACAGTTTTTTGCGCCAAAATTTTATCAAAAAGCACGCATATCACTGCAGTCTAATCTCTGCTGCGAACTGCCGTGCGTAAACTGAGAGTTCAATGTTTAAAAACTTCAAAATTGATTGGTTATCTAATATCCGCGGTGACTTGCTCGCGGGTCTCGTTGTAGCGCTAGCCCTAATTCCAGAGGCTATCGCATTCTCAATTATTGCTGGTGTCGACCCTAAAGTTGGCTTGTATGCCTCATTTAGCATTTCGGTCGTTATCGCCTTTACGGGCGGAAGATCAGGCATGATCTCTGCGGCAACAGGCGCGATGGCGCTGTTGATGATCACCCTAGTGAAAGAGCATGGCTTGCAGTATTTGCTGGCCGCTACCGTATTGACGGGGGTGTTGCAGATTTTAGCGGGATATTTAAAACTAGGTAATTTGATGCGATTTGTATCGCGATCAGTGGTTACCGGTTTTGTTAATGCCCTAGCGATACTGATTTTTATGGCGCAGTTACCCGAATTGACCAATGTCACTTGGCACGTTTATGCGATGACAATAGCGGGTCTTGCTATCATCTATCTGTTCCCTTATCTGCCGGTTATTGGCAAATTAATCCCTTCACCATTGATCTGTATTGTCGGCTTAACCGTGTTTGCTATGATGTTTAATGTTGATGTGCGCACCGTGGGTGATATGGGAGATTTGCCAGATACTTTACCGATATTTTTGTGGCCTGATGTGCCATTAAACCTAGAAACATTAATGATTGTATTGCCCTATGCTATGGCGCTTGCGGTCGTCGGATTATTAGAATCTATGATGACGGCAACCATTGTCGATGACCTTACCGATACCAGTAGTGATAAAAACCGTGAATGTAAGGGACAAGGACTTGCTAACATCTCTACCGGGTTGTTGGGTGGTATGGCGGGTTGCGCTATGATTGGTCAATCGATGATTAATATCAAATCCGGTGGACGTGGACGTTTGTCGAGTTTAGCCGCGGGGATGTATTTACTAATCATGGTGGTCTTTCTTGGGCCTTGGTTGAAGCAAATTCCCATGGCCGCACTGGTTGCAGTAATGATTATGGTATCCATAGGTACGTTCTCATGGCGCTCAATTATCGATATGAAGAAACATCCACTGTCGACCAATATTGTGATGCTAGCAACAGTTGCTATGGTCGTCACCACGCATAATTTGGCAATCGGTGTGTTTGTCGGCGTCCTGCTTGCTTCCCTATTCTTTGCTAACAAGATTAGCCGCATGATGGTGGTGCGGAACAGTGTGGCTGATAGTGACAGCGGCGAATATCGAGTGATTGGCCAAGTGTTCTTTGCCTCATCGGATAAGTTTACTGAATCGTTTGATTTTAAAGAAGTACTTGAGTCGGTCACTATCGATTTGTCAGCTGCCCATTTTTGGGATGTGACTGCGGTATCAGCATTAGATAAAGTGGTGATTAAGTTCCGCCGCGAGGGGACCCATGTGGAGCTCATCGGTATGAATCAAGCCACTCGTACCATTGTCGATAAATTTGGCGTACACGATAAACCCGAAGAAGTTGAAAAACTACTGGCAGGACACTAATTAGGATGACACAGATGAAGAATATTGTTGCGTGTATTGATGGTTCTAAATTAACTCTGGCGACCTGTGAAGCCAGTGCTTGGGTGGCACAAAAAGTGACTGCACCGTTAACGTTACTCCATGTACTCGATAGAACCACTCGACCCGTGGTCAGTGAACTGTCCGGCCAAATTGGCCTTGGTAGTCAAGAAGCTCTACTCAACGAACTGGTAGAGCTTGACGAGCTGCGCAGTAAAGTCGCCCTTAAGCATGGCAAGCAGTTACTTGCTGATGCCGAGGAATTAGCGCAGGTGCGAGGCGTTAATGATATCTATAAATTACAACGTCATGGCAGCTTGCTAGAGACGTTAACCGATCTAGAAGAATCACTTAGGTTATTAGTGATTGGAAAGTCGGGTGAAGATCATAGCAGCACTAACACCATAGGCTCACAGCTTGAAAGTGTGATTAGAACGATTAAGGCGCATACCCTAGTCGTTAGTGAAACCTTTGAGGTGCCGAGTTCATATATGATCGCCTTTGATGGCAGTGCAACCAGCGACAAGTTGATTGAAAAAGCGATTAAGACGCCCTTGCTTGTTGGGCTTGAGTGTCATCTAGTGATGATTAATAGCTCTGGTGACAAGAGTGAGGCTTTTCAACAAGCGGCGCTGCAACTTCACGAAGCTGGGATAATGGTGACTGAGCGAGTGCTGACAGGGCATGTGGATGATGCATTGCTAGAGTACCAACAACAACAGCAGCTAGGGATGATAGTGATGGGAGCGTATGGACACAGTAAGCTACGACAGTACTTTGTGGGTAGCAATACCACACAGGTGCTAATAAAAAGCACTGTGCCTTTGCTGTTGATCCGCTAGCTATTTTTGTAAGTACGGTTAAAATATCCAACAAGGGGTGAGCTGATAACTCGCTCACCCTATCAAAATTCGCTAACACCAGCACATCACTCATTTAAAGCGCAATATATCTAACACTCATCACATCTTAAGTAAGCTGATATTTAAACGCGAGTTAACTGACAAAGCGCGTAGCAATTGGTTAGAATAACCTAGATTTTTCAAACTCCAGAGTGACCACCATGCACGTACATATTTTAGGGATCTGTGGCACCTTCATGGGCGGCCTAGCGCTGCTGGCCAGAGCTGAAGGGCACAAGGTAACCGGTAGCGATGCCAATGTTTACCCGCCAATGAGCACTCAGTTAGAAGAGCAAGGAATCGAGCTCATCCAAGGCTTCGATCCCGCTCAATTGGGCAAAAGTGAAGATGATGCACCTGATCTTGTGGTGATCGGTAATGCCATGAGCCGAGGTAATCCTTGCGTCGAAGCGGTGCTTAATCGCGGGCTTAAATATACCTCTGGACCACAGTTTTTAGCAGAACATATCTTAGCTGAGCGCTGGGTGCTCGCGGTGTCTGGCACCCATGGTAAGACCTCCACCTCGAGTATGTTGGCCTGGATATTAGAAGACTGCGGCTATGAGCCCGGATTCTTGATTGGTGGTGTACCGCAAAACTTTGGTGTATCGGCTCGTCTTGGTGGCTCTCCATTTTTTGTCGTTGAAGCTGATGAATACGACAGCGCCTTTTTTGATAAACGTTCTAAGTTTGTCCACTACCAAGCGCGCACTTTGGTTATCAATAACCTAGAGTTTGATCATGCAGATATTTTTGATGATCTTAAAGCGATCCAACGTCAATTTAATCACCTAATACGTACGGTTCCCGGTGAAGGTAAAGTGATCTGGCCAGCGGATGCGCAAAGTGTGCAGCAGGTTATCGCGTTAGGCTGCTGGAGTGAGCAAGAGACTTACCATTTAGATGCGGTCACTCAGGGCTGGCACGCCAATAACCTTAGCGCTGATGGTCATCAGTTTGAAGTGTTCTTCAATGGTGAGCTGCAAGGTGTTGTCGATTGGCAACTGATTGGCCAGCACAATATCGAAAACGCCGTGATGGCGATTGCGGCGGCGAGGCATGTTGGTGTACTGCCTGATGCTGCGATTGCAGCGTTAGTGACATTTGCGCCACCTAAGCGCCGTATGGAACTGATTGGTACCGTTAAAGGTATCGAGGTTTATGATGACTTTGCCCATCATCCAACGGCGATAGCGACCTCTCTAGCAGGTATGCGCGCCAAAGTTGGTAATCGCAAGGTGACGGTGATATTGGAACCACGGTCAAACACCATGAAGAGCGGCGTCCATAAGGACACCTTAGCAAACTCGTTGGCTTTGGCTAGCAATGTATTTTTATATCAAGCAGGTAATATCGATTGGGATATCAGCAGCGCTATGGCGACAGCCTCTGTGCCGGTTGATGTTTTGTTTGATATTGAGCAGATAATAGCGCAAGTCGTTGCTCAGGCTAGCAGCGGAGATACTATCATTGTCATGAGTAACGGTGGTTTTGGCGGCTTACATCAAAAACTACTGGCTCAATTAAGTCATAACAGTAAACACTAATACTGGTCAAAACTAACACAGGTAAATAATTAGCCATGAGTGTGACATATCATAAAGCAGACAAGTCTATTAGTCTGGCTTGGACCGGCGCCTCTGGCGCTCCTTATGGTCTGAGGTTACTAGAGATACTGCTTAAAAGTGATTATCAAGTCTTCTTGATGATCTCTTCGGCGGCTAGAGTGGTATTAGCCACAGAGCAAGGCTTGCAATTGAGTGCCAATAGCGCAAAGGCGCAAGCACAGTTATTAGCCCAGTTTGGCGACGTGGCTGGCGAGTTGATTGTATTGGGCAAAGAGGAGTGGTTTTCACCGCCAGCATCAGGCTCCGCAGCGCCAAAACAGATGGTCATTTGTCCGTGTAGTACTGGAACATTAGCCTCTGTTGCGACGGGTATGAGTAATAATTTACTCCAAAGAGCTGCCGATGTTGTCATAAAAGAGCGTGGTCAATTAATCTTGGTTCCTCGAGAAACTCCTTTTAGTGCCATACACTTAGAGCACATGTTGTCGCTATCTCGATTGGGCGTTACCATTATGCCTGCTGCACCGGGTTTTTATCATAATCCCAAATCGATTGAAGATCTGGTAGACTTTATGGTCGCTCGAATTCTTGACCATTTGGGCGTTGACCATGCATTAACGAATCGTTGGGGTTATGACAAGCATAATCCCAGCGACATCGACTACTGAGAGTTTTATGAAACACACCACTGAAGTGATGATCTCTGCTGAAGAGATCGATCAAAAATTGGATATTTTGGCTGAGCAGATTAATGCGCATTATGCCGATAGTGACCGCCTGTTAATGGTCGGTCTACTCAAGGGTTCTGTTGTATTTATGGCAGATCTTTGTCGACGTATTAAAGGCCACGTAGAGATCGATTTTATGTCGGTATCAAGTTATGGCAATGCCATGAGCAGCAGCCGCGACGTAAAAATTCTTAAAGACGTACAGTCCGATATTCAGGGGCGTGATGTACTGATTGTTGAAGATCTGATTGATTCTGGTAATACCCTAAATAAGGTGCGTGAGATCTTGTTGATCCGCGAGCCAAAAAGTTTAGCGCTATGTACCCTGCTTGATAAGCCACAACGTCGTGAAGTTGATGTGCCTGTCGACTTTATCGGCTTTACCATTCCTGACGAGTTTATCGTTGGCTATGGTATCGACTACGCGGAGCAGTATCGTAATCTGCCTTACATCGCGAGAGTCATTCCGCTAGAAGATTAATATTGTCTCTATAGCTGAGGTCGGGTTTTGATGCTGATTGGCGTTAAACCGATTAACCAGCTGGGAGAGCAATTTATACGATTGACTCCCGCTAATGGCGGGAGTTTTTGTTTACTTAATACAGAGTGACTGGAATAACCATGGCAAACACAGCAGCCGCCTTAGTTATCGACTCCTTAAAAAAAACCTATAAAGGCGGAGTTGAAGCAGTAAAGGGCATAAGCTTAACAGTTAATAAGGGCGATTTTTTTGCCTTACTAGGGCCAAATGGAGCCGGTAAATCAACCACCATTGGTGTGATTAGCTCATTGGTACAAAAGAGTTCAGGCAGCGTATCTGTTTTTGGGCATGACATTGATAAAGAGCTTGAACTCGCCAAACTGAGCATAGGTTTGGTGCCGCAAGAGTTTAATTTCAATCAGTTTGAAACGGTATTACAAATTGTTGTCAACCAAGCGGGTTATTACGGCGTTAAGAAAGAGCAGGCACTAGAGCGTGCTGAAAAACACCTTAGTCAGCTCGATTTGTGGGAAAAACGCAACAGTCCAGCTCGTGAACTCTCTGGTGGCATGAAGCGCCGTTTGATGATCGCGCGCGCACTAATGCATGAACCACAACTGCTGATCTTAGATGAGCCTACAGCCGGTGTAGATATTGAACTGCGTCGCTCTATGTGGACTTTTCTTACCGAGCTAAATGAGCAGGGGGTGACGATTATTCTCACTACTCATTATTTAGAAGAAGCAGAAATGTTGTGTCGTAATATCGGTATTATCGACAAAGGTGTACTGGTGGAATGCACCAGTATGAAATCCTTGCTTAGCCGCTTGAATATGGAAACCTTTATTCTTGATTTGGGCTGCGATCTCAATGAGAAGCCCGCTCTTGAGCAGACAGCATGTAGGTTAACGGATCCACATACCTTAGAGGTTGATGTGGCAAAAGAGCAAAGTCTGAATGACGTTTTTGTACAGTTGAGTGCACTTAATATTCAAGTGTTGTCGATGCGTAACAAGGCGAACCGTTTAGAAGAGCTGTTCGTTGAGTTAGTCGCAAAAGGCAAAGTGTCAGGGGGCGTAAAATGAATATGAGAGCGCTGTATTTCACGGCTTTTAAAAGTATCTTAACCAAAGAGATAAACCGCTTTACCCGTATTTGGATCCAAACTATAGTGCCGCCGGCTATCAGCATGACCTTGTATTTCCTGATATTTGGTAATTTAGTGGGTAAACGCATTGGTGAGATGGGCGGTGTATCTTACATGGAGTTTATTGCGCCTGGTTTAATCATGATGGCGGTGATTACTAGCTCCTACTCTAATGTTGCCTCCTCGTTTTTTAGTGCTAAATTCCAGCGTAACTTGGAGGAGCTTATCGTTGCACCTGTGCCGCACTATGTGATTATTGCCGGTTATGTCGGTGGCGGTGTTGCCCGGGGTTTATGTGTCGGCACGATAGTGACGTTAGTGGCAATGTTCTTTGTTGATATCAGCATTCAACATGTTGGGTTGGTGGCGATTACCGTGTTCTTAACCGCGGTTTTATTTGCCTTAGGTGGATTGATTAATGCTATCTTTGCCAAAAGTTATGACGATATCAGTATTGTTCCGACTTTTGTGCTGACCCCATTGACCTATTTAGGTGGCGTGTTCTATTCGTTATCCTTGCTGCCTGACTTTTGGCAGGGGGTGTCGGCGCTAAACCCTGTGGTATACATGATCAACGTATTCCGCTTTGGGTTCTTAGGTTATGCCGATATGAGCGTGCCGTTCTCAATTGCAGTAATGGTCGGCTTCTGTGTCAGCTTGTGGAGCTTAGCGTATTACCTTATCTCACGTGGTATTGGGCTAAGAAGTTAATCCGACGTGTAAGGTAACAGCTATACGATATGAGCGTACGTTCACAATTATCCATAGCAGTCATGGTCGGCTTCTGTGTTGGCTTGTGGAGCTTAGCGTACTACCTTATCTCCCGTGGTATCGGTTTAAGAAGTTAATCCGACCTGTAAGATAACCGCTATACGATATGAGCGTACGTTCACAATTATCCATAGCAGTCATGGTCGGCTTCTGTGTTGGCTTGTGGAGCTTAGCGTATTACCTTATCTCGCGTGGTATCGGTTTAAGAAGCTAACAGAGAACGCCAGTAATAAAAAAGCCAACAATCAAATTGTTGGCTTTTTTATTGGCTTATCTTTGTAGAAGCTACATCGTTAGCTTTGCTCGATAAATTCAACTATCTCGAATAGCTGTTCAATGGTATTTAGCGTCAACTTACTGGTACAACAGTGGCCGTTTTGACTGGCGTAGAGTTGCACAGCATGACGCAGTTTATCTAAAGACAGCTGTGTAGAAGCACGCTGCAGCCTAGGAGGGATATCTTCGGTAATAAGATAACTGTCACCGCTATAATCGATAATAAAACTACCTTGAAGTACCCCAAGCAACTCTGTTTGTTCAAACCAATCTAAGCGTGATTCTAGTCGCAGCAAATCATTGCTGTTTTGTTGTAGTAGTATGATAGGCCAGCTTACTTGCGCTAATGTGCTTGTCATTAGTGCTCCTGCTTTTGGAGCCAAGGGTACTGTGTTTGACAGGCATAATCTCTATAGGCCTGGGTTTTATCTTCTATGCTATCAGCGATGCCAAACGCATAGCCTTTGACGTAAACCAGCACATAAAAAGCCCGTTGTTGACCGTTATCATAGGGTTTTAGCAGAGTGTTTAGGCGCATGTTTAGGCCGATATTATCAATTTTATTGCCAGCGCTCATCGCCAGCTTTGAACAGACTAGCATGTCGGTGATCTCTTTTTGCTCAAGTACTTTATTAGCCGTAGAGACAAAGCCATGCATCCCCATTCCACCGCGACTAGCGATAATGTTCTGTAGGGTGATATAGGCTAGGCTTGTGCCTAATAACACTCCAACAATGAATAGGGTGATATAGCTGAGTTTACGCATGATGATACCGGGCTTTTAAGGTTGGGCTAATGAAATATTACCTTAGCCAGTTACAAAGTGAAGAGTTGATGTGTTTTTTTGTGGTGCTTGTTGGTAAGTGATACAGGTGTTATCTGCCAAATAGTTACTTAGTTGCTGTGGTTTGTTGAGTAATTTGTTGTTTGCGATCATAGAGTAGAGTAATCGTTGTGGCGTTATTAGCGATGAGGTTGTCGAAGTGCAAATTCATCTCTTGAATCGATTCGACATATTCAGGATCAGTCTTGTCTTTTTTCTGCCAATAGCGATTACGTTCTAGCTTTTGCAGCTCACTGGCTCTTAATATTTCAAAATAGCTGTTCTCTTGCTTCAAGCGGTACATTTCACCGTCTAATAGCTGCAGTAAGCGCTCTTTTGAAATAGTTTCTTTTTTTAATAGCGCCTGTAGAGGGTCGAGTGTGGTGATGGGCTTGTCTGAATCTGTCTCGGTGGTAATGCCAAGTTCATACTCGATTTTATGCTGGCGAAACTCTTTTGGGCAGGAGTGTTGGCTAAAGACGATCTTGTCACCTTTAATGCATTTAAAAATACTGTTTGCTGCTACGTATCCACTGAGCATTAAGCAAAGTATTGATAATATGACTTTCGCCATTGGGCTAAATATCCTTTTCAACTCAAGCGCTATTATTTATCGATAATTACAATAAGCGTGCATTTTCCGTATCTTGCTTTCCATATTGATACAGAAGTGTTCTAACATACTATGGCTGAACTCAGAGAATAACACCAGTTTTATGGCCCAAAACAGATGCTTTGAGCCAAATATAACTAAGGCAATTTTACGACCAGATTATCAATTAGTCGTGTGTCACCCATATAAGCAGCCACCAGAATGACTAATTCTCGATCACTATTTAATGCCTTGCTGAAGGTCTTAGCATGACGAATATCGAGATAATCATTTTTAAATCCAGCTGCAGCGATTGTTGTCTCAGCAGCTTCAATAACCGCATCAATCTGTTTGCCTGAGCTTAGCTCTATAGCCATGTTATCTAAGGTTTGCTTTAACACTACTGCACGCTGCTTTTGCGCTGCAGTTAAGTAACCGTTGCGGGAGCTCATCGCAAGGCCTGAAGTTTCACGGATGGTTGCAACTCCGATGATTTCAATCGGCATCGACAGATCTTCAACCATGGTCTTTATCACCAGCAGTTGTTGAAAGTCTTTTTGGCCAAAAACCGCTATATCGGGTTGCACGATATTAAACAGCTTACACACAATTGTGGCAACACCGCGGAAATGACCTGGGCGGCTTTCACCACACAGTTGATCAGAGATCAACGGTACTTCTACAAAGGTCTGTGCGTCCATTCCCTTAGGGTAGATGATGGCGGGTGTCGGCGTGAATAGCAGCTCTGCGCCGGCTTCGATTAACGCGTTTTGATCATCCGCTAAGGTTCTTGGATAGGCATCTAGATCTTCATTCTGACCAAACTGCATTGGATTGACGAAGATTGAAGCGATCACATGATCAGCGCGCGATCTGGCTTCTTTAACTAAGGTAAGGTGCCCAAGGTGCAAGTTGCCCATGGTGGGCACGAAGGCAACAGTTTCGCCTTTAATGCGCCATGCACGGACTTGCTCGCGGATAGCGCTAATTGATTCTGTAGTGATCATGATACGACTGCTCTAACACTGACAAAGATGAATACTGAAAAGCTGATAACGAAAATACTTAGCTAAAAGTATGTTCTTCAGCTGGAAAAATACCTTGAGCCACTTCGTCAATATAGGCACGAACAGCGCTGCGGATCTCGCCTGTTTGCTTAAGGTAGTTTTTCGAAAAACGTGGAATATAGCCACTTGAGATGCCTAATACATCATGCATAACCAAGATTTGGCCATCAGTGTCTGCGCCAGCGCCGATACCAATAACCGGAATCGTTAATGCTTCTGTAATGGTTTTAGCTAACGGAGCGGGAATACACTCAACGACGAGCAGCTGTGCTCCCGCGGCTTCAAGGGCCTTTGCTTCATCGAGAATACGCTGGGCATTATCGGCATCACGGCCTTGAATTTTAAAGCCACCAAATACATGTACCGATTGCGGTGTTAAGCCTAAGTGGGCG
The DNA here is from genome assembly GCF_023284025.1 of Shewanella abyssi. Taxonomy (GTDB): domain Bacteria; phylum Pseudomonadota; class Gammaproteobacteria; order Enterobacterales; family Shewanellaceae; genus Shewanella; species Shewanella abyssi. The sequence continues at coordinate 20,179 of NZ_JAKIKR010000026.1, forward strand.
CAAACAGGTATGCCGCGTTCGGTTAGCATCTTGACGCTTTCGAGTAGCCAGTGTCCACCTTCAACTTTAACCATACTGGCACCCGCTTGCATCAGCGTGGCGGCATTGATCATGGCCTGTTCCGGTGTTGCGTAACTCATAAAAGGCATATCGGCTATAAGTAGTGCACGTTCAACGCCACGACGAACACATCGAGTATGGTAGGCTATATCGTTAACCGTTACTGGCAGGGTGTCGTTATGTCCTTGAAGTACCATCCCCATTGAATCACCGACTAATAAAACGTCAACACCTTCGCTATCGAATGCGTTGGCAAAACTGGCATCATAAGCCGTTAATGCAGTGAATTTTTTGCCTTCAGTTTTGAAGGTTCTCAGTGTGGAACTCGTAATTTTAGACATAGTGGTAATTTTAAAACCTAATTTGTGAAGTTGTTATATGCCAAGTTGGGCTGAACTTCAATGATCTCGGAATCAAACTTCTGTACTGATGCGGATATTCTAGCAAAAATTTAGCCTAAAAATGACTTATCCTACTTTGCCAGCTGTAGCTCAGCGACTAGAGCTGCAGTTATCAAACTACCCAAGGTTGTTTTATCGGGCAAAATGAGTGTTGGAATTAAATCAAATAATGGCACTAACACAAAGCTGCGTTGTTTCATTCCATAATGGGGAACAGTGAGCCGGTGGAGATTGATGTGTTCATTGCCGTAGAGCAGTAGATCTAAATCTAAGGTCCTAGGTCCCCAACGCAGCGTTCTGAGTCTACCCTGTTCATTTTCAATTTTTTGTAAGGCATCTAACAGATCAATCGGGGTGAGATCGGTTTTAAAGCCTGCAACCGCATTGACGTAATCGGGTTGCTCAACATCGCCCATGGGCACAGAGCGATAGTAAGGTGAGATGCTAAATGAATTTTCTTCGGCAATGCTCAACAATGCTTGGCAAGCATTGTTGAGCTGTTCGATGGGCTGACTTAGGTTAGCCCCCAATGCAACATAGACCTGAATCATTACTCGGTAGGTTTAGGCGCTGCTTGTTCTGACGGCTTGCGACGACGGCGTTGCGAGTTACGGTTACGACCGCCTTTATTACTTGATTTAGCAATAACATTGCGCTGATCTTCATTGCCTTCGACAAAGCTCTTCCACCATGCCGAACTCTTCGCCACAGCACCACCTTCGGCTTCACCACGTAGCAAGAGCAGATCGTAAGCGGCTCTAAATTTCGGGTGCTCAATAAACTTAAATGCCTTGGTGCCCCTGTTACGCTCAAACCGTAGCTGTAGTTGCCATATATCCTTGGTCACAGAACTAAAGCGGCGCGGGATACTAATGGTACGGCACTGCTGCTCCATGACGTCGCCCATAGCAGCGGTATACGCATCATAGAGGCTCAAACCACTTTCAAGAGCAATGTCGTCTGCTCGCTGGGTTAATGGATACCAAAGCAGCGCTGCATAAAAGAATGCCGGAGTCACTGGTTTTTCTTGCTCAATACGCAAGTCAGTATTTTCCATCATCTCTTGCAGTAATTTTGCAATAGGTCCATGAGGCGCTTCATCTAGTAGTGCATCTACTAACGGAAATAGTGGCGCAAACAAACCAAAATCTCGCATCATGCTGTAGTTCTGAGCGGCTTTGCCGGCAAAGAATAACTTGAGGACCTCTTCGTACATACGAGCAGCGGGAATATCTTTCAGCAAAGGCGCTAATTTTTTTATTGGATCAGCGGCTGCCGATTCAATGGTCATATCGAGTTTAGTCGCAAAACGCACTGCGCGAAGCATGCGTACTGGATCTTCGCGGTAACGAGTATCAGGGTCACCAATAAGACGAATGGTACGTGACTCTAGATCTTGTAATCCGCCGCCGTAGCTATGAATAGAGAAGTCGCTAATATCGTAATAGAGCGCATTGACCGTAAAGTCACGACGCTCAGCATCTTCGTCGATACTGCCGTAAACGTTGTCACGCAGCAGACGACCAGATTCATTGGTCTTAGATATTTTTTCTTCGCTATCGACGTGATGCCCACGCAAGGTAGCGACTTCGATAACATCGCGGCCAAACACAATATGCGCAAGACGAAAACGTCTGCCCACAAGGCGGCAGTTACGGAATAATCGCTTAATCTCTTCTGGCGTGGCATTAGTGACCACATCAAAATCTTTAGGCTGCATACCGAGTAGAATGTCACGTACTCCTCCACCGACCAAGTAAGCTTTAAAGCCTGACTTATGCAGTCTGTAGAGTACTTTGATCGCATTGTCGCTGATCTGTCTACGAGAAATTGAGTGCGCGTTACGAGGCACAACTTCTAAACTCAGACCGACCTGAGTATCTTCTTCAGTTTTTGAATTGGCATCAAATAACTGTTTACAGAATTGGCTAATACGGCGAAAAATGGGACACCTCTGATTTGGATGTTAACTTAGGTAAAAACAAGTGGGCTATGATAACCCAATTGAAGCTCAATGAGTATACGATTCAGTTCACGGAACAAGGAGTATTTCAGATTGCCTTGGCACCTTGCTCAAATCAAACTGACTGATAGCTTGTTCTAGCATCTTGCTGACCTGTGTTTCAGGGGGCAATTCTGCTTGTCCCAAAAAGGCTAAAGCCGCATTAATACTGGCTTGTGGCTTTACGACATCAATTGCAGCAGCATGGTTTTGTTTAGATAATTTACGGCCCTTTTCGGCACAGGCTAACGGCAGATGCAGCCAATCTGGGTTGGGTTGTTTTAACAGTTTAAACAGGCTTTCTTGACGGCAAGTGGGCTCAAGCAGATCTGAGCCTCGAACCACCTCGGTGATCTGTTGGTGGATATCGTCAAGCACCACGGCTAATTGGTAGGCATAGAGTCCGTCACTGCGTTTAATAATGAAATCTTCAGCAGCAAATTGGCTATTAACGGTAATCGACCCTTTTATTTGATCTCGAAATTGCGCCACCCCATAGTGGTTACGAATGCGGATAGCGCCCACTTTATGGGGCTGCGTAAGTCTGCCGCAGCGTCCATCATAACTGCCGCCCATGGCTTTAATCTCTTTACGAGTGCACTGACAATAATATGCGTTGTCAGTCCCTAGTAATTGAGTGATTTGTTGCTGATAAACTTCAAGACGTTGGCTTTGATAGAGCACTGAACCATCCCAGTGCAGCCCATACGCTGCTAGCGTGCTAAGGATTTGGTCACTGGCACCGGCGATCTCCCTTGGTGGGTCGATATCTTCAATACGCAGCAGCCATTGTCCGTTCATCGAGCGGGCACGCAAAAAACTGCCGAGGGCAGCAATCAATGAACCAAAATGAAGTGGACCAGAAGGGGACGGTGCAAAGCGACCGATATAGGGCGTAGAATTAACCATTTAAAAGGTACAGAAACAAAAGAGCGGAGCAAATGCTCCGCACCTTAAGATAGCGATTATCCCGCCATCTGCTTTTCTTTGATCTCAGCAAGTGTCTTACAATCGATACACTGATCGGCTGTTGGACGCGCTTCTAATCGACGGATACCGATTTCGATACCGCAAGAGTTACAGAAGCCAAAATCATCTTCTTCGATGATCTGTAGCGTCTTTTCAATCTTTTTGATTAGTTTACGTTCTCTATCGCGAGCACGTAATTCTAAACTAAATTCTTCTTCCTGGGCTGCGCGGTCGACAGGATCTGGGAAATTGGCCGCTTCATCTTGCATGTGATTAAGAGTACGATCGACTTCTTCACGCAATTGGTTACGCCAAGCTTCAAGAATAATCTTGAAGTGACCCAGTTGGTCCTCGTTCATGTACTCCTCACCGGGCTTTTCCTGGTAAGGTTCTACACCTGCGATAGCGAGCACGCCGAGTTTTTTAGTGCCTTGTGGCATAACGCATCTCCTGTTAATCATTTGCGTTGTAGGGCGTCTGTATAATAACGGGCGCTATCTATACCAGAAACCCTCTATATAGGCAAATAATTTGTGTTATCTGGACTCGATTCTTTGACTATGTGCGCTATTAAGAACAATTTCAACTGTATATTCTGAATTAGCGGTTAACCGGACAGGATTTAACCAAACGGGCTGCTGTGGGTGATAAATCAGCACTATAAGCTAAAATCTCTACTCCTGCTGTATGTGCTTCATCGAGTAATTTTGCATATGTTGGGTCAATATGGGCTGCCGCTTTAACGGAGTGTATTCCACTATGCTGAACAACGAACAGCAATACCGCTCTATGGCCTTGCTGCACCATCTCCATTAGTTCGCGCAAATGCTTTTGACCACGAGTCGTTACCGAATCAGGGAAATATCCTTGTCCATCCTCAAGCAGGGTGCAACTTTTTACTTCTACGTAGCAATTGGCTTGGTTGTTATCTTCTAATAAAATATCGATACGGCTGTTTTCACTGCCATATTTAACTTCGCGGCGCAGTGAATCATAGCCACACAATTCTGTTATTACGCCGGCAATAATCGCTTCCTCGGCTAGGGCATTCGCTCGACCGGTATTGATACCTATCATATGGCCAGCTGGCGTTTCCGCTAGCTCCCAAGTGCGACTGTATTTACGCTTTGGATTATCAGAGACTGAAAACCACACCTTACTCTCTGGAAACAAGCAATGACGCATCGAACCCGTATTAGGGCAGTGGATAGTGACTTCGCTACCATCCTCAAGCGTGATATCAGTTAAAAAACGTTTATATCGTTGGATGAGGGTGCCACATTCAAATGCCGGGTCAAATTCCATTTCTGTTACCAAAAGAGGGTCAATTTGCCGCTAGATTAACAGAGTTTATCTAGGGACGATGAGAAGAATTCATTCCCACAGCTCCAGGTTAAATAACCAAGTGACTGTTAATATTCTCAAATGGGCTTTGCTTTTTAACCCTGACTTTAGATATCAGCGGGGATCCAGTAAACTCAGCTGAAAATAATAAGCGAGTCGAGGCCACCCTTGCTGATCGATTCACATTTTAAGGACCGAAAATGACCAATGTAATGAAAGTTACCCTCACCCAAGAAGCCCCCGCTGCTCATTGGGGAAAAGCCAATGTTACTTTTCAAAACGATGTGGCATCAATCCATATCAAAGCGGGGGATATTCAGCGTCAAGTGCAACAAGCTGCCCGTAAACTGCAAAGCCAAGGTGTTGGCGCTGTCGCACTGGAAGGCAGTTTATGGACTGTTGATTCACAATGGGCTTTTGCTCAAGGCTTTGCTACCGCTAAAAAACAGCCGCAAATACAGTGGACTGGTGACGACTCAGCAAAAACATTACTGGCTAACCGTTTAGACTGTGCCAACTTTGCCCGTCAACTGATTAACGAAACGCCAGAAAACTTATCGCCGATGGTGTTAGCGACTCAAGCTGCAAAATGGTTGAGCGATATTGGTGGCGATAAGATTAGCTACCGCATTATAGAAGGCGAGGCGTTATTAGAGCACCAATGGATAGGTATTCACGCAGTAGGCCGTGGTAGTGAGCGTCCACCGGCGATGCTCGAAGTTGATTTCAATCCATTGACTGCCGACGCAGATGTTTCTGTGGCACTCGTAGGTAAAGGTATTACTTTCGATTCTGGTGGTTACAGCATTAAAGGTTCAGAAGGCATGCTAGGCATGAAGTGCGATATGGGCGGTGCAGCAACTGTCACAGCAGCACTTGGACTCGCGATTAAGTCAGGTCTTAACAAGCGCGTTAAGTTATTTTTATGCTGCGCAGAAAACTTAATCAGTGGCCATGCTTATAAGCTGGGCGACATTCTTACCTACAAGAATGGCGTAACCGTTGAAGTGGTTAATACTGATGCCGAAGGTCGTTTAGTGCTGGCTGATGGCCTGCAAGCGGCATCAGAAACCGGTGCACCATTGATCATCGACGCTGCAACATTGACTGGTGCTGCGTTGATGGCTGTAGGTACAAACTACAATGCTATCTTCTCTCCTAAAGCGGAAGTTTTAGCGTTAGCGCAACAAAAAGCACTTGCGGCAGGTGAGCGTGTATGGCCATTGCCGCTAGACCCTTGGCATATGGACAGTTGCCCAAGCCCTTATGCTGATACAGCCAACAGCCGAGCAATGAAAGGTGGCGGTGCTGGCGGCGCTTCAAATGCAGCGGGTTTCCTATGGCGCTTTGTAGCACCAGAGGCTAACTGGCTGCACATTGACCTGTCATCAGCTTTTTCTGACTCTGGTGATGCTTTATGGTCAGCAGGTGCAACGACCCATGGTGTATTGACCGTTGCTGGCTTATTAGAAGATTAATATTTCGCCGTTAATCTAGTGCAATACGCTAGATGCTATGATGCTTCTTTAATCAAGCTGCCTTTTTAGGTGGCTTTTTTATTGAAATTGTTAGCATAGTAGCTGATTTAATGTAATCCATTTCAGCTAGTTATACCTGCCTGTTCCATGTCAGTAATATGCTGCTTCAAATTTACATCTATTTTAAGGCATTTACTCTAAAAACAGTCTTTGCTAAAACATCGTTTGTGTTGCAGTATTGTTAACTATTGAACTTCTGCTTAAGTATTGGTTTGCCGTCCATGAAACTTAGTTTTAGTGAATTCTCGATCGATTGTGAAACAGCAGAGCTGCTTGTGAATGGTGCAAACATTGCCATTGATGAGCGCAATATTATGCTTATTCAGTTACTAGCTCAAAGCTACCCTGAATATTGCTCAAAACAAGATTGTTTAGATAAAATATGGGTAGGCACGGTGGTGTCAGATATGTCGTTGTCTAAGCTGGTTTCTGACACTCGGAAAATTTTTGCTAAAGCAGGCTATAGCGGCCCTTTGATCCAGACTGTTCATGGCCGAGGTTATCGGCTCGAACACGAACTGGGAAAGCAGCTATCACAGCATAAAAACAGTGACGATGTTGCAGCTGGACCTTCCTCTGCAGTGTCTAATAACCCATCTTCCTCGGCCCCTTTTGTAGAACGACGTAAAAAAGTGACCTCTATCTCATGGTGGGAAATATTTGCTAAAGTATTGATCGCATTATTGCTTGTGTTAGCGATTATATTCCAGTTTTGGCAAGGCGGAGTTAATAGCGATTCATCAACAACACAAACAAAGTCGCTTAGTTATAGTGAGCCAGCAGGTGCTGTAGGCAGGGTGCTTTGGGTTGACGACCACCCAGAGAATAACTTGGTAGAAAAAGCCTATTTAGAAGAGAGAAATATTGGTGTTTATAACACGGTCACTGCAGAAGAAGCGCTAATGCTGTTATCCATGTATAAATACCAAGTTGTGGTTTCGGACATGGGGCGACACGGAGATCCACTCGCTGGGCTTAAGCTATTACAAGCGATTCGCGCAGCGGGGCATGATACTGATTTTTATCTATACACTTATGTGGATTCACCCGGTGTAAATGACGCAATATTTCAGAGTGGTGGTCAAGCTGTTGTAATTGATGTTGATACGCTTTACGGGTTGATTTTAGCCCACTTTTAGTGATTTTCTCGTGCTCTTTTAGCGCCATACATACCCGTTGATAGAAGCTTAGCCCTCGGCTGTACAATGAAATCTGCAAAAACAGCCACCCAATCATCAAAAGCACAAAACATTTAAATTGTTAAGCTATTGAATTTAAGCTATTTATTTTTAATTCACAATTTTTCAAACTAATTCACAGTATCTCAATGGGTAAATTACCATGTCTATGTTATCTATATGTTTAGTAAGTCATTAACTACTGGCGCTGATACATGCCGCTGGGCAAATAGCACCTTATATAGTTGTTTATGTCTTTGTTATAAAAGTTTAGTGGTTTTGAAAGTTATCCGACCATTAAATTAAACCGTATTTATAGTTCTTCGATTAGCCACCTACGCATAGGTGGCATTTTTTTGCACTAAATCTCATTATAAACAGCAAATTTAGACACTGACTTAAGTGCCTATTTTAATGCTTATTGTTGACAGACTAGTCAGCAAAGCCATCTTTGATAAAGAGATGTTTGGATTGATTGAAGCTTGCTTCGCTACAATTAACAAAATCGATAGCGTATTGAGCATTGTCTAAGCGAAATTTGGCAGTTTTTGCAATTTCATATTCATTCATCACGATATTCATGGCTTCCTGAGTCCACTCTGGCTCACCTTTAGCGATAATCACTTCTGGTGGATCGTAGTGAGTCACCATCCAGTCTTGCAGCTCTTCAGCCGAGATTTTCCCCAACTTCCAAGATGATAAAAGATCGGTAAGTTGTACTTTAGTAATTTGCGATGTTGTCATAATTGAACCCTATTGGCGCTAATGCGGCATAGATTAGCTTACTTTGCGAAAGCGAGAAAGATTAATACTCATTCCACTAAATATGTCTTCAATTTACTGTTCTACTCAGGGCTTTCAATTGCTGGCGCATTATTGAACAGAGCGCTAGCTCAATTGCCAAGTGTGCAGTATTGGATACTCAACGCCATTTTCACCGGCAAATGACTGAAAAAGATGCAGCGCTTTTGGTTGTATTAATAGTGGCTGAAACTTCACATCGCTGACGGCTGCTTTGGCTTTTCTAGACAGTGTTATATGCGGATTATAGTGATGTTCACCCTGATGGAGCTTGTGCTGCTGCGCAAGTAATTGCCCCGCATTGGCAAGCATCATCAGTTTGGGATCTGATGCTGCGCCTTTAAGGCAAAGTATTTTGGGTTTGTGCCAATGCTCAATAAGATCGAGTGTGACCTTAAAGCGAGGTTTAGTGATGGCATCAACAGATAAGATCAACGCAGCAATCGTTTCACTGCTGGCTTGGCCTAAAAAAGCCAGCGTCATATGCAGGTTGTCACGGGGAACCAATCTAACGCTGAGCGGCAATTGTTGCTGTATCGCCTCAATCTGCAGTGTTTGCAGCGGCGTTAGTGAGAAGCCGAGAAACACTCTTTTATCCGTCATTATTTAGACCTGCCTTATTTGTGGAGATAAAATTGTCGCGATAAAAGACCTAGTGTAGTTTAGCTCGCAGAGGCTTTTAGAGTACACTGCTAGGCAATGATTACTTTCATATGGCAGGTTTTAAGCCGCCATATTGAGCCCCATACGAAAAGAACCCTGTGACTTCATTACCTATCCAGACATTGCTACAACCGATCCGAGCCGCCTTTAATCAGTGTAAGCAAATTATACTGGAGGCGCCGACAGGTGCCGGTAAATCAACGGCACTGCCGCTGGCGATGTTGGATTGGGATGAAATAGACGGCAAAATCTTGATGCTAGAACCAAGAAGAGTCGCGGCGCGTAATATTGCCCAGTTTATCGCGCTCAAGCGCGGCTGCGTGCTGGGCAGTGAAGTGGGTTATCGGGTACGAGGCGAATCCAAGGTCAGCCGTGATACTCGGCTAGAAATCGTCACCGAAGGCGTGCTGACGCGAATGATCCAACGCGACCCCGAACTCAGTGGGATCGCACTGGTTATTTTCGATGAGATCCACGAGCGCCATCTCACCACCGATCTCGGCTTGGCGCTGGCGTTGGAGATCCAATCGAGTTTTCGCGAAGACTTAAAAATACTGGCGATGTCAGCGACCTTGTCGGGTTTACCTCTGGCTAAATTGATGCCAGAGGCTGCCACATTGAGTAGCGAAGGCCGCAGTTTCCCCGTCGAGCAAAGCTATCGCGCCGCGCCCGTACAATCCTTATGGTTAGACCATATGGCCAAAGTGATCCTAGAGGCGCTCGCTTCGCAATCGGAAGGTTCGTTATTGGCATTCTTACCTGGGCAAGGTGAGATTAGACGGCTGCAAAATATGCTGTCATCACGTTTGGACCCGGCTAAGTTTAGCATCTGCCCGCTCTATGGCAGTTTGCCGCCTAAGGCGCAAGATCTTGCGATAGCGCCAGCAGCCAAGGGTATACGCAAAGTGGTATTGGCTACTAACGTTGCCGAATCCAGTTTAACCATCGAAGGTATAACCCAAGTTGTCGACTCGGGTTATAAACGACAAGCCAGCTTTAACCCAAGAACCGGCGGCACCAGATTGTCACTTAAACGGATAAGCCAGGCATCTGCCGCACAACGTAGTGGCCGAGCAGGGCGTTTAATGGCTGGTTTCAGCACTCGACTCTGGAGCCAAGAGGAGCATGGTCGACTTATTCAGGCTGACGAGCCTGAAATAATGCATACCGATCTTATCTCTATGGTGCTTGATGGCGCCTATTGGGGGGTTAAATCCTTGAGTGAACTGCCGATGCTGACACTGCCTTCAACGGCAAACGAGAATATAAGTTGGCAGTTACTCACGTCCCTTGAAATGGTAGATAACAAACGCGCGATCACCGCCCATGGCAGGGCTGCTTACGAGCTAGGTTGTCAGCCGCGTTTAGCGCATATGCTGTTAAAGGCTAAAAGTTTATCTGCCCAAAATCACGATGAGGATTTAGCGGTACTCGCCTGCATTATTGCCGGCACATTAGAATCTAGAGGACGCAGTCGCAAAGGCAGTGATATAAGCCATTACTTTGCCGAAGCCTTGGCTTCTGAGTCGGCAAAACAGATCCGCCAGTGGCTTAAAACATTGAATCTTAGGTCAAGCTCTAGTCAAGCGCTTACCACGATAGCGCGCCAGGCTGCGAGTGATGATATTGCACTGTTGTTGGCATTCGCTTATCCAGACAGAGTCGCTAAACAGCGCGGAGTGAGTGGTTACCAACTTGCAAGTGGAACAGGTGTGGAACTGGCCGCTGATGATGCACTATCTGGTCAAGCTTGGTTAGTGATTGCAGACTTTCAAGAAACCGAAGGGCGCAGCAACGGTAAAGTTTATCTCGCTTGCGCCTTGAATGAACAATTATTCACTACTCAATTGTCAGGGTTAGTTGAAACCCTTGAGTATTGTGGTTGGGATGACAGTAAAGGTCGCTTCTTTGCTGAAAGGCAGCGTAAAGTTGGACAGATTTTGCTCAGTAAAGCACCGATAAAAAATCTCGATAAGCGGCTTATTACAAATGCCATCGTGGAGCAGATCAGTATTAACGGCCTTGGGTTACTCAAGTTTGATGAGCGTATCGAACAGTTGCGCCATCGAGTGGCGATTGCAGGCAACTTGGATCTCTCTCATGACTGGCCAAAACTTGATGACGATACCTTATTAGCGCAGTTAGATGATTGGCTTAAGCCCTATTTAGATGATGTGCGCAATTTGGCGCAGCTGCAACAAGTCGATTGTTACACGCTACTGCTTAATCAAATGCCATGGGCCACCCAGAAGCATCTCGAAAGTTTATTGCCGACCAAGTGGCTTATGGCGACAGGCACCCATGCCAAGATTGAATATGACGGCGACGGACGAGGGCGACTCAGCGTTAGGCTGCAAGAGGCCTTAGGTATGCAGGAAAGCCCTAAACTGGCCCAGGGAAAGTTAGTGGTTACTATGGAGTTGCTATCGCCAGCTCGGCGACCTTTGGCGTTAACCGCCGATCTCGCCAGTTTTTGGCAAGGGCCCTATGAACATGTCAAAAAGGAGATGAAAGGCCGTTATCCTAGGCACCTTTGGCCAGATGACCCGGCCAACACTCAGCCGACTAAATTTACCAAGAAGAAGACCTTCGCCCAAAAGTAATTTTGTTTTTGTATAGCTGCACAGTATTGATAGTTACTGAATAATATTAATGTTTCTGGGGGGAGTGAAACCTAAGTGGTTTGAGGCAGAAACAAGTTTACTTTAATTAAATGTGGTTCCAATGACCTGCGGTCGGCGTATGTGCAGATACTGCTGAGGCTCGCCGCAAGCACGTCTGACCTCCAAGGACGGAGGAAATGCCAAATTCTGTATGGAACAGAATTGGCCTTATGGGCTCAACGAAAACATCCTTGTTTTCGACGGCCTCAGCCGCACCTACACTGGTTTCGAAAAGCGCAAACTCTTGGCATCTGAGTTATCAATTTAATGTCATAAGCCTTCAACTAAACGCAATTGTTAAGTGGAATAACCTTTACTAACAGAATCTAGTCTTCCCCGTTGGAAATATTCCCTTTTCAGACAATTTCGCCAGGGCGCTGAGGATTCGCTGCCGAAGCCGAACAGATTAAACATTCCAACTGCAAATTGGATAAAAATAATCAGCGAGTTTGGGCAACTGTTTCACGGCCCAGTGGGTACGTTGCAGGAGCTCGATAGCTACTGTGAGCACCTAGGTAAGCGCCGACGGCACTTTTCAAGTAGTTGTCAGTATATATGCAACTAGACTAGACTCCAGTCGCTCACCTCAAGACCCCCTTCCTCAGTTAATCTCAGAGTCGACGCTCAACGCCTTAAAACTGACTAAATCCTGCAATTCACTCCTTTTTCACAGTATTTCGCAGCTGCAATATTGAAAAAACCTCATCTGATGATTTGAAAGACGCTGAGTATTGATATCTGCTTGAAAGCTAGTTATGTTATTGATTATCAATGGCTGGCTAAGTTGTTTTTCGTAAAGCTGCACAAAAGCCGCCATTTTTGCCTGCAGTTGACGCCGGCGTTATAGCGCAAGGAGCGTGCAATGACTGAAGTATTTCCCATTTTATTTGGGCTGTTATTTTTATCTGTACTGGTCTGGTTTTTTCTTTGCCATCGACTGTTTAAAATTCTTGAACTCAGGCATCCAGAAAAGTACGAATCTATGGGGAAGCCTAGCCTAATCATGAATAATTCAATTTCGAATAACATGGCATTCATGAGGTTTCTTTTTAAGAGCGAATGGAGGGAGCTAGACGACAGCGGGGTGACTTCATTGAGCAAAGGGATGCTTGTTTTCTTTCTTTTGTATTCCGCGGTATTTTTAGTTTTTTTTGTAGGTATCAACCTTGGCTATGCGCAATAACAAGCCCATAAAGTCACGATTCGCAACGCCGTAACATTCGTTGCAACAAAGAAAAGGCGCAACAAAATGTGCCAGCATTGCTCACGGCTTATGGGGGCGTTATGTTTTTATCAGAGTAAGGATACTAATCAAAGATGTTATCAAATTTAAAATTGGTTGATTATTTTCTAGCTTTCTTTGGTGGGCTTGCATTTTGGTACTCTTACTACTCAATAACTATTAATGAAATTTCCGTTAGGGGAACAAGTGTAAGCTTCTCTGACCAACCAGCAATGTTTGTATTTTTATTAGGCGTTGTAATTTGTAGCGGTATTTATTGTTGGTTTATTAATAATAAAAGAGCTGTTGTGTTCGGGCATTAAAAAAACCTAACGTATAAGGATAGGCCGCGCGCAGCCGCGTCCTTATCCCAAGTGTTGAACAAGCCCGGGGATAAAGGGGTCGGAACTAATTAGGGCTTTCGAATAAAGTAAGATACTTTTTCTCATCTGAGTCATCCGCATTAGAGTAAATAACCTAAAACGTTTCTGTCCAAAAACGTGTTTAGCAACTCTCCAACAACAGTATTAATTATCAAACGCTGAATCGATAAGAAGCTATTCACCGCCAAATAACCTTTAACCCATAGGCTAAAGACTCCTAACCTTCTTGGTTAAAGACTTCATTAAATACTGTTTTCAGTAGCTCTATTTTACTGGTCTCTCTTGGATTGTGTTTGGACACCATCGACAAGCTGAATTGGTAACTGGCGCTATCGCGGTGAATAATTTTCAGTTGCTCGGCTGCTAACTCTTGCTTGATGTAGCTCAGCGGCAGATAGCCTATATAGCAGCCAGAGAGTATTAAGGTTTTACGGGTATCAAACTGATAGGCTTTGGCTGATAGATTTAGCTGCTTTAATTGCGCTTTACCCTCTGAATCGATATCGATCCCCGGGTGGACTGCGGGCGTTAACGCTAACATCTCAGCGCTAATCTCAGCGTCATCAAGCAGGAAGAATGGATGAGTGTGGCTGCAACAAAGGTACATAGGTTCGTTGTAAATGGTTTGATAATCTAGCCCTTCGACCTGCTGATAGCTGGGCAATAAACCGATATGGGCTTTTTCTTTAAGTAGGCATTTTTCAATATGTTTGAGGGCTTCATTGTCGAGTACAAGGTGTAATTGCGGTTGGCTTGTATGGATTCTTCTAACTACTTTCGCTAGCTGAAGCTGCATTCTAGAATCAAGTTGGTCGGCACATAATATTATCAGCTCTCCACTCAGCTCCTCGCCTAAGCTATTAATTAGTCTTGAAAAATCATTCAGAGAATCAAATAGCTCAATACAGGCATGATACACCGCCTGACCATCTTCGGTTAGTGCAAAACCGCCACGTCCTCGGCTGCATAATTTCAGCTTCATGCGACTCTCTAGATTTGACATGTGCACGCTAATGGTTGAACGAGTCACACCAAGCTCAACTTCCGATGCCGAAAAACCCCCGTTCTCAACCACGGTTCTGAAAATACGCAGTAACCGTAAATCATATTCAGTCACCGCTTTTGGAATGATAGAGTTTCTTTGGGTCGTCTTAAGCACATTAATACCTATAGAAATCGTGAATGTTTGATGGCTGTAAAACATAAGGTTTATTGTTTTGTATTTAACCTGAATACATTTTGCTATTCAATAGCCATATGAATTATTAGTATCTGTTTCATTTTAAATGAACATACGGATGCCATCATCAGATGAAACAGCCCGCTGGAGTGATCATGCAACAAGTTAACGATTCTGGATTAGTTAAGCTCAGCTCATACATTGACGGCCAATGGCTCGAAGCATCAGCCCGATTTGATGTCATCAACCCGGCCAATGGTCAAGTTGTAGCACAGGTCAGTAATGCTGGCATCGAAGAAACCGAAGCCGCGATACTCGCCGCTAAAAAAGCCTTGCCTGCTTGGTCTAAGAAGTCGGCCAATGAACGCGCGGTGATCATGCGACGTTGGTTTAATCTGATGATGGAAAGCCAAGATGACCTCGGTCGAATCTTGACGTTGGAACAAGGTAAACCTTTGGCTGAAGCCAAAGGTGAAATCGCTTACGGTGCTGCCTTTATTGACTGGTTCGCTGAAGAGGGCAAACGTGTCTACGGCGATACCATTCCAGGGCCAGCAACGGATAAACGCATCATAGTGATCAAGCAGCCGGTTGGCGTTGTTGCTTCTATTACGCCGTGGAACTTCCCCAATGCAATGATTGCCCGCAAAGCCGCAGCGGCACTGGCGGCGGGTTGTACTTTTGTGGTGCGTCCATCGCCGATAACGCCGTTATCGGCACTGGCGATGGCTGAACTTGCAGAGCGCGCTGGCGTGCCTGCTGGGGTGTTGAATGTGGTCGTGGGTGAAGATGCGGTTGGCATGGGCAAGGTGCTGACTCAGCACCCTGATGTTGCCAAGTTCACGTTTACCGGCTCTACCGCCGTAGGCAAAATATTGATGACCCAAGCTGCTAGTACAGTGAAAAAAGTTTCTATGGAGCTGGGCGGCAATGCACCTTTTATCGTGTTTGATGACGCCGATATTGATGCCGCAGTGCAAGGGGCGCTTATCTCTAAATATCGCAATGCTGGCCAGACTTGCGTTTGCACTAACCGTATTTTGCTGCAACAGGGCATAGCGCAAGAGTTTACCGATAAGTTTGCCAGTGCTGTGGCTGGGCTTAAGGTTGGCGATGGATTTACTGACGGTACCAATGTAGGCCCGATGATCACCTCACAAGCCGTGGATGGCGTGCACAAGCTGGTTGAAGAGACGATCGCCGCGGGCGCGAAGGTGATTGCCGGAGGCAAACGTAGCACTGTTGGGGCAAATTTTTATGAACCAACAATTGTAATCGGCGTGACCAATGATATGCCGTTGGCAAGTAATGAAATTTTTGGACCAGTCGCACCGATTATCACCTTTGAAACCGAAGAGGAGGCTATCGCACTGGCCAACGACACTGAGTATGGCTTGGCAGCGTATTTCTATTCTCGAGACATTGGTCGAGTATGGCGCGTTGGTGAGGGGCTAGAGTTTGGCATGGTCGGTGTCAATGAGGGCATTATCTCAAACGCCGCGGCGCCATTTGGTGGCGTTAAGCAATCGGGTAATGGTCGTGAGGGTTCTAAGTATGGCCTAGACGATTATATGGAGATCAAATATCTGTGCATGGGCGGCTTAGACCGCTAGTAGCAGAACTCTGTGAATTGGGCTTAAACCGCGAGTTCAGGCAGTTTCGATAATAGGATGATAGTAATGACAAACAGCAGCTTACAAGATAGAAAAGTGAAAGTTATCGCTCGTGGTCAAGGCAATGTCTACCCGGTATATGTCGATAGGGCATTGAACGCTGAGCTTTGGGATGTTGACGGTAATCGCTATATTGATTTCGGCACTGGTATTGCGGTTTGCAATACTGGCCATAGCCATCCCAAAGTCGTGGCTGCTGTTAAAGGGCAACTTGATAAGTTTAGCCACTCCTGTGTGATGATTAATCCCTATGAATCTGCCGTTGAGCTGGCTGAAAAGCTAACGGAGCTAGCACCAGGAGACAGTGACAAGAAAGCGATATTTGTCACCACTGGGGCTGAAGCAGTTGAAAACTGTGTCAAAATCGCCAGAGCCCATACTGGCCGCCGTGGCGTCATCGCCTTTAATGGTGGCTTTCATGGGCGAACTAATTTGACCATGGCAATGACAGGTAAAATCAGCCCTTATAAACATCTATTTGGCCCGTTCCCTGGTGACATCTATCACGCGCCTTTTCCGATGGCTTTTCACGACGTGTCGGTGAAGGAGTCTCTTAAGGCGTTAGATAATCTGTTTAAAGTCGATATTGCCCCGAGTGACGTGGCGGCGATTATTGTCGAGCCTGTCCAAGGCGAGGGCGGCTTTTATGCTGCCCCAGCGATATTTTTACAGGCGCTGCGTGATTTATGCGATCAACATGGCATCGTGCTTATTGCCGATGAGATCCAAACAGGATTTGGTCGCACCGGTAAAATGTTCAGTTTTGAGCATGCCGATGTTGAGCCGGATTTGATCACTATGGCCAAAGGTATCGCGGGTGGTTTTCCTATTGCTGCCGTTGTCGGTAAGAGCGAGATCATGGATGCTCCATTGCCCGGAGGTCTGGGCGGCACGTACGGTGGCTCGCCAATTGGCTGTGTGGCAGCACTCGCCGTGCTTGATATCATTACAGCGGAAAACTTGGTGCAGCGCTCAGGCCAAATCGGTCAGATTTTTAATGAACAGCTGACGCTACTGCAATCACGCTATCCAGATGTCATTGGTGAAGTGCGCAATCAAGGCGCGATGATCGCTATTGAACTCGTGAGCAATGGTGACAGTGAGCAACCTAATGCAAAGCTAACGCAAGCAGTTATCGCTAAGGCTGCAGCCCATGGCTTGATCCTGCTTGCCTGTGGATTTTATGGCAATGTGATCCGTTTCTTGCCTGCATTGACCATATCTGATGAGTTGATCTATGAAGGGTTAAGCAAGTTTAATCAGTTGTTTAGTGAGTTAGCTGACTAAAGTTAACGGATCAGAGTTATCGGACTAGTAAGCGTTCTGAGCTTGAGGACTTGGTGGATCTATTCTACCAAGTTCGACGTTCAACGTCTCAATATGCCTTGGGTTAAGTGGATATTCCCATCCGGTATAATATTGAGAAACGCCTAATTATCATTAAGCCTTTTCATTCATTCTTATCAAGAAATCTGATTACTCTGAGGGTCTTCTGTACTGCAATTCTGTCACTTCTCAACATGTTAAACATGCACTTTGAAGTAGAACGGGTATATAGTAAAATCCTATCTCATTTTTCATTCTCTTGGTTGTCTGCTTATTGTGATAGTTTGCATTTGCAAAGAATGCGAGTGAGAGGGGATTGCGTAATTCAATCATTTGTTGCCAACTCTTTTGGCCAGATCCCCTCGCGACAATGCAATCGAGCACATTTACCCATAAAGACCAGCAGCTCTTCATCATCAAGAGTTAGGCCGCGGAACAGTAATGACAGATAAAGCTACACCGAAAGCAAAAGCTAAACCGAAAAACGCGCCAAAACGTGCGCCGGTTAAAAGAGCTTCAGCCGCTAAAAAACCGTCAAAGGCAGTATCGAAAAAAGCCTCAGCGAATAAAACCAGTTGGGGTCGTAAGCTGTGGTCTATCAGTTGGAAGCTCGCTGTGATTGGCGCTGTGGCTGTCGCAGCGTACGGCATCTATTTAGATCAAATCATTTCCCGTAAATTCGAAGGGCAGAAGTGGCACCTGCCAGCGCAAGTGTTTAGTCGTTCGATGGCTTTGTACCCTGGGGCGGCAGTAAGCCATGACCAGTTGATGTCTGAGCTTAAGCTGCTCGGTTACCGTAAAGTGGCTAATCCGCGCCAAGTAGGCGAATTCTCCGCCTCAAAAACCAAGATTGATCTTTGGCGTCGACCCTTCTTGCATCCTAAGGGGGACCAAGCAGAGCAAAGAGTGATGCTCACCTTTGACTCTAATGGCGTGAGTTCAGTCACTAGAAGTAGCGATAAACGTCAGTTGGCGGTGTTCCATCTAGAGCCGGTGTTATTGGATCGCATGATTACCGGGGATGGTGAAGATAGGCTCTTTGTGACAACAGAAAAAATGCCCCGAGCCATTATCGATGCACTCATCTTGGTTGAAGACCGTAGTTTTTATCAACATCACGGTGTTAATCCTTTTGCGATTGTACGTGCGGCTATGGTCAACATCAGTGCCGGACGAACGGTGCAAGGTGGCTCTACTCTTACTCAGCAACTGGCGAAGAACTTCTTCCTCACGAGTGAGCGTTCGATTAGCCGTAAGCTGCGTGAAGCATTGATGGCGATTATTATCGATTTCCGTTATGAGAAAGACGAAATTCTCGAAGCGTATCTTAATGAAGTTTACATGGGGCAAGACAAGGCTCGTGGAGTACACGGTATGGGGCTGGCATCGCAATTCTATTTTGGCCGTCCAATCGCTGAGTTGACCATGCCGCAACAAGCCTTTTTGGTCGCGGCCATTAAAGGCCCGTCATACTATAACCCTTGGCGTTATCCCGAGCGGGCACTGAAACGCCGTGATCTGGTGTTGCGCCTGCTAATGGAGGCGGGTGAGCTTAATGTGGCTCAGTATGAGGCGGCTGTTGAATCGCCATTGGGGTTAAGAAAATCCGACAAGCCAGTGCACCAAAAACTGCCCGCATTTTTTGCGGTGGTTAAGCATGAGTTAGCCACGCGATATGGTGATGCACTGTTGCAACAATCTGGCATTAAAGTGTATACCACGCTAGATCCTATGGCACAGGATGCCGCTGAAAAAGCGGTAAAGCAAACGCTTAAACAGTTAGGGAAAAGCAATAAATCCTTACAGGTCGGCATGGTACTTACTGATAAGTATTCTGCTGGCATTGCCGCAATGGTTGGCGATAAAGTGCCAAGTTACCACGGCTTTAACCGCGC
Organism: Shewanella abyssi; assembly: GCF_023284025.1. Classification (GTDB taxonomy): domain Bacteria; phylum Pseudomonadota; class Gammaproteobacteria; order Enterobacterales; family Shewanellaceae; genus Shewanella; species Shewanella abyssi. Next base: position 39,477 of record NZ_JAKIKR010000026.1, read on the forward strand.
CGTTGAGATCCGTCGCCCTATTGGTTCGTTAATCAAGCCGTTTGTTTATGCAACCGCGCTAAATCAAGCGGATAAATACACCTTAGCGACACCACTAAAAGATGAAGCTATCACCCTTAAAAATGGTCAAGGCAAAACCTGGTCACCGCAAAATGTGGATAAAAAATTCCGCGGCCAAGTGCCGTTACTGACTGCATTTAAAAAGTCGATGAACGTACCGACGGTTAACCTTGGGATGGCGATAGGTGTGGCAGGGGTCGCAACCACGCTCGACCGCGCCGGTTGGAAAGACAAGATCCCAGAGTATCCGTCAATGTTACTCGGTGCGGTCAACGGCTCCCCTCTAATGGTGGCGCAGGTATTCCAAACCATTGCTGATAATGGTCGCTATCGCCACCTAAATTCAGTGACCACGGTACTGGATGCTAACAACCAACCGCTTGCAGCATCAAGAGCTAGAGCCATTCAAGCGATCCCCGCAGCGAGTAACTACTTAGTTAAATATGCGATGACCCAAGTGGTCGAAAATGGCACCGCTAAACGTTTAGGCAAGGCTTTTCCGCGGGTGACACTGGCGGGTAAAACCGGTACTAGTAATGACTCTAGAGACTCTTGGTTTGCCGGCTTTGATGAGCGAAACGTAGCGGCTATCTGGGTGGGTCGAGATGATAACGGCAAAACCAATCTATACGGCAGTAGCGGCGCGATGGCAGTCTACCAAGCGTTCTTGAAACAACGCCCCCCCTTGAGCCTGCGAATGGCGCCTGTCGATGGCGTAGTACAGGGCTACTTTGAACCTGGTACCGGGGTAGCGAAACAAGCGGATTGCGGCAATGTAATGAAGGTTCCAGCCTTAAGGGAAAGCTATCAACCCGCTGCCAATTGTGGTGAGCCACTGCCATGGTGGAAGAAGTTGATAGGTGGTTAAGAGCCGGAAATGCAGGGAAATGCCGATAAGAGCAGGAAGTTCCGGTAAGAGCAGGAAGAGCCGGGAAGTAAAGTGGAAACCTAAGCGGGTAGGCCTTAATGGATCTATTTCAACAGGGTGATCTCTACGGCCTGAGTGAATGGATCATCTAAAAGGAGAGTGAGTTGTATAAACTGTACTATTACCCGCTCAATGCCAGTATGGCGCCGCACTTTGTGCTGGAAGCCCTAAACGTCGATTTCGAATTAATATTGGTGGATAGAAAGCGTAATGCGCAAAAATCTGCTGAATACTTAGCGCTAAATCCGGCAGGCCGGATCCCCACGTTAATCGACACTGAGCTGGTGCTGTTTGAAAGCGCTGCTATTTGCATTCATCTCGCTGAGTCAAACCCAGCTACAAACTTGATCCCCGCCTTAGGCTGCAATGATAGGGCTAAGTTTTTTCAATGGATGATGTATTTAACCAATACACTGCAAGCCGAATTGATGCTGTATTTTTATCCTGAAAAGCATACCGACAATAAGCAGGCTGCCTTGGAGATTACAGCGGCGCAAGAGGCGCGGTTATCCGCAATATTGCAATTGCTCGATACTGAACTGAGTCAGCGAGATTTTTTAGTGGGCAAGCAGGTCACAGTCTGTGACTTCTTTTTGTTTATGCTGGCGATATGGGCGGATGAACTGAAACAGCCGCCGTTAGCGTTCGATAACCTGTCTCGATATCTATGTCGATTGGCAAGACATAGCGCCATTATTAACGTGTGTAATAAAGAAGGCTTGAGCCTAGAAGATTATCAGTAAACTCAAATTCTGAGTACAGCAGAGCATAGAAGGTTAACCGTCTATGCTCTGTATCGTTGGGGCCTAATTTAGGTCTTAACTTAGGGCTAGGCGTCTACGAAAATCACTTCACCACTAATAAAACCGTCGACTGAACGCTCAAAGGCTTTACCTACCAATGTACTTGGAACTGGCTGAAATCCTGGCATCATTTCGCCGTACACATCCCATGCTTCTTCAAGTACAGTTGGATTGACCACATTAATACGCTGGTTTCTTGGCATTTCAAGAGCAACACATTTCACGAAGGTATCGATAGCGCCGCTGGTGGTGGCATCTGCAATCGCATAGGGGATCGGTTTAACATTCAAGATGCCACTGATAAGGGTAAATGAGCCGCCATCGGCAATATACTCTTGGCCAATACGCACCAAGTTGATTTGGCCCATCATCTTGCTCATGACTGTGCTCATCCACTGGGCTTCAGTCATCTCAGTGAAGTTGGCATATTCACACGATCCCACAGTGTTTACCACTGCATCGAAGTGGCCGACGTTTTCGTACAGAGCCCTAATGGATTGTTCGTTGGTGATATCAACAATATGGTCCACATCGCCAGAACGCCCCGCGGTAATGACCTTGTGATTGCCTAATCCTGTTAATGCTGCCTGTCCCATTTTACCTAGTGCACCAATTAAAATTACTGTCTTCATTTTGTACTCCAATCATTCATTCTGTTTCGATGCCGAGATAATAGAGGACTCGTTTAACAAATAGAAACAAAGCTTATTTGTTAGTGATACAAGTTTTTATTGTTTAAGTCGGGTCTTGAGTCTGCAGCTGTGTTAGCTTGATACAGGCAAATAGAAAAATGAGGGTAATGAGTTTTGAGCAAACTAGACCGATTAGACATTAAACAGCTACGGGTGTTTCAGGCACTGATCCGCGAACAAAATGCATCTAAAGCGGCTAGCGAACTGGGGATGACCCAGCAAGCGGTGAGTGAACACCTGAAAAAATTACGTGACGTATTTGACGATCGCTTGTTTCTTCGTAAAACCAATGGATTTGTGCCGACGCCATTTGCAGAGGAGCTATCCATCGGCGTGAATAAGCTGTTAAATGACTTTAAGGCACTGTTAGCGCCCAGCAGTTTTGACCCCAAAACCATTAGCGGCACCTTTGTTATCGCAGCCACCGATTATGCTCAACAGGTGGTATTACCTGAGTTGATTGCAAAGTTGAGACGGCAGGCGCCACATTTGAAGTTGATTGTCAGAGACTTTGAGATCGATAAGCTGCACGAGTTAATGCAAAGCGGCAAAGTGAACTTAGCGATCGCTTTTCCTGATTACATTCCTGACAGCTACCCGATAGTCAAATTGTTTGAAGAGCACCATGTTTGCGTGGCTTCGCCGAATGCCTCTATAGCGCAATCTAACCCCTCACTGGCGGAAGTGGCTAACTACCCGAGTATTATTGCCTCGCCATCCAGACCCAATTTTAAAGGTTCGATTGATGATTGGTTTAAGCAGTTTGGTTTAAATCGTAATATCGTGGTTTCAGCGCCCTGTTTTTCAATCGTCCCCCTGTATCTGGAAACCACAGATTCAATCGCGTTCTTGCCATCTAGAGCGATTAAAGACTTGAACTTGATAGAGATAGCACTAGAGCAGTCGCCTGATAAATTTGATGTTATCGCGGCTTGGCACCCCCGTTATAACGAAGATGTGTTGCAAAAATGGGTGGTCTCTTTATTAGTAGAGAGTGATTGAAGCAGGCTAGTGATTAAAGTCGACTCAGCGAAAGCCCATTATTTTTTACCACGTTTCACTTTAGCGGGTTTATGCTGCAGCCAAATATAGCAACCCGTTAATGACATAATGATCAGTGCGAGTGCAACAAGATCCATTAGCCAAGGGCCTAATGCACCAAAGAAGCGGCCGCTATGCATATCAAGCAATACTCGCTCCCAGTGCAGGCGGCTGGCACGTATTTGCTCGGTGACTTCTTGGGTTTGGCTGTTATCTAACTGACTCACCCAATCTATCGGTTTATTGCTGCTATCGAGAGACCAATCGATTAGGTCACTGTCAGCGATAAAACGTCCACTGGTGGTTTTTAACCACAACCGCTCTGACTTAGCAATCGCTTCAATCCCTACGGGTAATCCGGTGGCGCTGCTTTGGGTTTCTAAAAGCTCGCCGTCGCTAGAGATTAAATAAAGGTGGCTGCTATCTACCGCGACGATCATGCCCTGATAATCAACAACGCCTAGCACTTTGCCATTGGCTTCGAGAATAGTCTGCTGATTTAACCAAACTTGGTTGTTGGCACTGACTAATGTGTGAGGGTTTACTTGATAAAGTGATACTTGAGTTGGGGCTTTTATACCGTAGTAATCGAGCAGCCAGCTTTGCTTTACAGGGGCGGTATCGAGCGAAAGCTGATTGCTGTGGTTAATCAGTACGCCTGAAACGGCCATAAAAATGACCAATAGGGTTGAGAAAATACCGATTCTGCGATGCCAAGGGCGTAATTGTCGTAACAGTTTTACTCTGAGGTTAGGATGTTTGCGCGTCATTGTTCATCTTTTCTAATCACATAGTCGTCTAGGTACAGGGCTATTCGAGATAACTTGGTTAATGCTCGAACCGATAATGTCGCACCTGTTATGCCATCGATATGTGTATCGAGTTGTAAGTCTTGCTTGAGTTTGGCTGATTTAAACTGATCAGTAAAGAAGTCATGCCTTACCTCATCACCACGACTTTCTCGATATACCAGCACTTTAGTCTGGGCAATCGCGCTGTCTCTTACATGAACGGCAACGGTAATGGCCGATTCTTTGCCTATTTCATCCATGATCCATACGCTTTCATTGGCTTGCTGCCAGTAGCGTAGACGCATCTTTCTAAAACGATGGGACAGGATAGATTCAATGGCTTGTTGTGCGGTATCGTCAATCCAGAATACTTTTGCTTTAGGCACTTCGGCATTAAAGGCTTGGCTTATAAACTCTTCTGCTGATTGGTAGGTCCCTCTAGCGTTTACTGCAGCGCTCATCAATGAGCAACTTAATAAGACAGATAATACAACGAGAGGTAGTTTCATGTTGAACGAGCTCGTGTGATGGAAAATGAGTGAGTGCTCAATATTGAGCACTCATTTTTAGCACTGAAGTTGAGTTATTTGAGCTTAGCTCAAATTAGAACTGGTACCCAACACCTAGGTTGAAGCCGTCAGAATCTTTAGCGCCGCCCACTTTTTCATAGTCAGCTTTAAATACCACGTTTTCGTGCAACCAGTAGTTAATACCTACATTGGTTTGCTCGATTTTAGTGTGATCGCTATTGCCTGCTTCGTTGTCATATTCGTTGTAACGAGCAAACACGCCAAAGCTTTCGTTGAACTTGTATGATGGCTCGATGTACCAGCCGTTTTGATCATCACGACCTAAGGCTTCAGCTTCTTTTCCATCGATATCCCACTGAGCGTATAACGCTTTAACAGTAAAACCTTTAATTGAGTAGATAGCGTGAGCGGTTAACAATGTCGCCGATGCAGTATCAGCACCTGCGCGGCCTTGCGTTAGATCTGACTGGTACTGTGCCGTAGCTGCTAGCTCTAGGCCGGGCACTGCGGTGTATTTAATGCGTGCGGTATAGGCTAAATCTTCAGCTTTTGCTTTAGACACTTTTTGACGTCCGCCGCGGATGCTATATGACTCATCAACGTAAAGACCTGAGGTTACTGCACCATCAAATGCAAGACCTGGCGCTGCTTGAATGTTTAGGTTTAGACCCGCTTCCCACCACGTGGCTGGTAAGATGTTTTTCTCAACAGGGTTACGCTCAACACCATAAAATGCTGGTGGCTCATGGGTTTCGTTAATGATACCGACAGGCATTAAGAATAGACCCGCTTTACCAGTGAGCATCTGGTTAAAGTCGTGTTCAATGTAAGCTTGCTCTAGTTCAACTTCACCGTTTTGGCCTTCACCAGAGATTGAGTGTTCAACCTCTAGCTCAGAGAAAAAGCGTGTGCTTTCAGTAAACTCATGACCGACGAAAAGTACGAAGCGATGGAAGTCGAACTCTTTTTTATCTGTGCCAGTCTTATTATTAGTAATGTTGTTGTAGTGAAGCTCACCGTAACCGCCGATAGTCGTCGCACTTTTGCTTTCGCTAACAGATTCTTCAACAACATCAGCGGTTTTCTCAACGCGAATTTCTGTTTCATCAAGACGCTTTTCAAGATCTTGTAAGACCTTTTGCTGCTGCTCAATAATCTTACGTAGCTCAGCTGTTTCATCTGAAGCATAAGCCCCTTGAGCCGCAAACATGCTAACTAGCGCAGTAGCAAGTAAGGTTTTTTTCATCATCATTCAGTCCCTTTGTTAGATCGGGTTATAAAATTTGTGAGGATTCTACCAATTGAGTAACATAATGCAAATTATTCTCATTCAAATTATGATTTAGATCAAGGTTTGTAAAGTTATTGTATCAATAGGTTTAACCTTTTATTTTGTATGGTTACTATTATTCGTATTTAATCAAGGCTTTAGCTATTGGGTCCTCTTGAGGGTAAATTGATACATTTGCCTTTATAATGACGCTAGAGGTAAGTGTTTTAGTTACATTGGCATGAAAATAGCTATGATTAGCGCGCTGGAAATGTAAATAGACTTAGAGCGACTCGTTTTTTATGTCGTTTTTTGGTTGTATATACGTTGGTAGTAACGTATTAATCAAGGCGTGAGGAAGTCATCGGGTGAGTCAAAAATCAATCATGGTATACAATGCACCGCTACTTTGAACGCTAATAAGATTGTTGAGTGATTATGTTTCTAAGTTCTTTCTTTAAAAAAGCAAACCAGTCTATTTTAATCGCCCCTGAACAGGCGAGTGAGTTTGCTAAAAGCGTTGCACAAGATTTTAATCCAATTCATGACGTCGCTGCCAAGCGCTTTTGCGTACCAGGTGACCTGCTTTTCTCTCTGGTGTTGAATGAATACGGTCTCAGCCAGAAAATGACCTTTAATTTTGCAGGTATGGTTGGTGAAGGCGTACAGCTGCAATTCCCTGCCGCTGTAGACGAAGATTTCGATATTAGAGATGACAAAGACAAATGCTATTTAAACGTCCACCGTAGCGGAGACGTTAGGTATTGTGATGTGCAAATTGAATCGTTTATTCGTAAATATGTCGCATTTTCTGGTCTCAATTTTATGCATATTTTGGTGCCGATGATGAAACAGCACCAGATGATGATCAACCCTGCAAGGCCATTGGTTATTTACGAAAGCATGTCTTTTGATCTGACCACACTCGACTTTACCGAAGTTGAGCTCACGTTAGTTGCACAAGATTTACAGATCCAAGGTAAGCGTGGCGATGTCACCTTAACGTTTGAACTGCATAGTGGGGAGACATTAGTGGGTACCGGCATTAAAACATTGGTGATGAGTGGCCTACGTCCTTACGTAGATGACCAAGCACAGCAAATGTTTGATAGGTACGAAGAGCGCCGCATTAGCTATAGTGCTTAAACATACCTCTATAGCGTTGATCATGATCTAATGTTATAGGCCGCTCATTGACCATAGCATTTAACATTGAATTAGTATTAACACCGATTAATCGCACTCGCGATTAGTCGGTTTTTTTTATTCGCGCGCTGATTAAATCAGCAACCGTTCTAATTCTGGCTTTCAAGTGATTAAAGTGTGAGTTATCTCACTTGAGGCTAGCCGTTAGATAACGCATGCTGCTTAACCCTATAAATCGTTTAGATACGATTAATAGTGGATCCGTTCGGATGAAGGTAGCAGGAGAGTAGGGAGCAACCCTACACCGACGAGGCAACTTTGTTTCGAGCTCTATTTCACTATATTAACTTATAGCGTAGCGCTCAGACCAAGGACTCTTTCAGGTGCCACATTGTGGTGAGGACTGTTACTGGACGAGCCTCTGGAGAGACTGCGAGCAGATAAGCGTTCGAAGCTTTATTTGTCATGCGGCGCCGAAGGCGAAAGTGTTAACCGCTTTTTAGTTAACGCGAAACGCTCAGGCAAAAGGACAGAGGAGAGGATGACTGTGTTAACTATTATCAAGCCGATATTAGTCACTGTCGCTTGTCGCTGCGCCTTTTCTACTCATCACTGAGTGGAATAAACCGTTGCTGCATTCGCCAGCGACAAACATAAGCCATTTCTTTTCCTCCTCCGACTATTAATAACTCCTATTTTTTAAGCCGTTTGGCAATAGCGAGTCTTGTTGTTTAATATTCGAGGAACACCATGAACTACCACGCACTACTAGCCGATATTAATGCCATTGTTTGGGGTCCCGTTACCCTTTGCTTATTGGTCGGAACCGGCCTTTACCTGACGATTAGACTTAAACTTATTCAAGTCTTTAAACTTCCGCTCGCCCTCAGCCTGCTGTTTAAACCAGCGACAGGCAAGGGCGATCTCAGCTCTTTTGCCGCGCTTTGTACTGCACTATCGGCCACCATAGGTACCGGTAATATTGTAGGGGTTGCCACCGCGATTAAGATGGGTGGTCCAGGGGCACTTTTCTGGATGTGGTTGGCAGCCTTTTTTGGCATGGCGACCAAATACGCCGAGTGTATGTTGGCGGTGAAATACCGCACCACCGATGCCCGTGGCAATATTGCCGGCGGCCCGATGTACTATATTGAGCGCGGACTCGGTCTTAAATGGCTGGCAAAAATCTTTGCCGTGTTTGGCGTCGGCGTCGCCTTTTTTGGCATCGGCACCTTTGCGCAGGTAAATGCCATTAGCGATGCCATGACCATCGCCTTTGATGTGCCAGCTTGGGTTACCGCGATTGTGTTGACCTCTATGGTAGCGGCTGTGACGCTCGGCGGCGTTAAACGCATTGCCAATGTAGCGCAAAAAGTCGTGCCGACGATGGCATTAGGATATGTGCTTGCTTGCGTGTGGATCTTGGTGATGTTTGCCGAGCAAATTATGCCGGCGCTGCAATTAGTGCTTCATTCTGCCTTCACGCCAGTGTCAGCCGCTGGCGGCTTTTTAGGGGCGACGGTCGCGCAAGCACTGCAAATTGGTATTGCCCGCGGGGTATTCTCTAATGAATCTGGTCTAGGAAGCGCGCCAATTGCCGCCGCGGCTGCCAAAACCAATGAGCCTGTTGAACAGGGCATGGTTAGCATGACGGGGACATTCTTCGATACCATCTTAATCTGTACCATGACCGGATTGGTGTTGATCATCACTGGCGTATGGAGTGGTGATACCGCAGGTGCAGCGATGACCAGCGCTGCATTCGCCGCTGGCGGCTCGGCTATTATTGGTCAATATGTGGTGACCATAGCGCTAGTTTGTTTTGCCTTTACCACTATTTTGGGCTGGCATTATTACGGTGAGCGTTGCTGGTATTACCTAACGGGTCAGCGTCTGGGTGAAAAAGGCATTAGGCTATATCAACTGATCTTTTTAAGCTTGATTGCCGTCGGAGCCTTTATTCAACTGGACTTGATTTGGATGTTAGCCGATACCGTTAACGGCTTGATGGCGATCCCAAATTTGATTGCCTTAATTGGTTTAAGGCATGTGATTATTGCAGAGACCAATAAGTACTTTGCTAAGCGCCGCGCCGCAGTGCTTGATGAACTGCGTAGTCAATAATCTGCGTGGGGAATAATTAGTGTAAGGGATTCAGGTCACTTTACTGCACGTTTATCGGCAGTAAGGTGCCATTTTAAGTAGAAAAAATCGTAGTTTAAAATCTCATCAATGCTGACAAAATCTGTTAAATATTCTAAGAAACACCTTCTACAGCCACTCTACGCTCACACTACCGGCATAAAACGAAATAAAGTAAGCCAATTGGTTATTCTAGTGGGCTTTGCTATCGACAATAAAGCCTAATCCTTATAAATTATCTGGCTTACCCTTTTTTACGTCGTAACGGTGTAAAAGTCGCTCATATAAGGATCGTTCATGGCTCAGCAAGGCTACTCTTTACTGCGTATTATAATCATTGACAGTTTTTGGAAAGGGCAGGTTAATGAGCTTGATTTAAGCGGCCACACGCAGTTAGAGGGAACTAATGGCGCAGGTAAAACCTCTTTAATGCGATTATTGCCATTATTTTATGGCATGCGACCTAGTGATATTGTTAGCAAGGTCGATCAGGCGCGTAATTTTGTCGACTACTATTTGCCACGAGCTTCAAGCATGTTGATCTATGAGTATCAACGTCCCCACGGGCAAACTTGTATGGTGCTCGTCAGTAGCGATGGCCGTGGAGCCCAATATAAATTTATTGATGCGGCTTATAACAGTGACCACTTCATTGGCGACAATCATCAGCGTCGTTCAATGAAGGAGATTGAGGGCTTTTATCGACAGATAGGCTGTGACTCATCAAGTTATCTAGCGGTTGAAAAATACCGTCAAGTGATCCAAAACCTCCGTAGTGGTCGTAAATTAAAAGACGTGCGTCAATTACAAAACCGCTACAGCTTTTGTGAGCAATCGAGTCCGCATATCGATAAAGTGATTAACGGCACAATTGAGAAAAACCTCGATTTTGAAGCGGTTAAGCGCATGCTGGTGGCTATTGCCAGTGACTACCTTGCCCGAGGCACAAGCGACGAAAAAGAGCAGATTAGCCTCAATAAAGAAGATATCAGCAACTGGCTTGCCGATATTCAAGCGAGCCGCGCAGTGCAAAAAGTGGCGGAAAAAATTGGCTTGTGGCAGGGTGATTTTAATAGTTTAGACAGTCTTATCGATAAACTGCAGCACCTGCATTTTGAAATCCTCGCTCACCAAGTTAACCTTAATGAGCAGCAACAGCTAAGCGCTGAAAAGAAAACGACAGCGCAACAACAACTTGCCGCCTTGCTACAGGAACTCGAAACCAGCAAGCAGTCATTAAGCAAGCAAGTGTCTAACTTAAAAGCTGAAATAGAGAGTGATCAAAGCAGAATTGATTTACTCGATACCGATAAAATGAACTATGACGATGATGATGCGGCAAATTATCAGCTGCAAGCTGACAGGGCGCCGCAGCATCAAGATCAGCTCAATGAGATCAATGCCATTATTAGTGCCTTTGAAGGCAATATTAATAAATTGCAGCAAAAGTTTACCGATCTTATTCAAACACTTAAGTTTAAGCATCTGCAAGATCAAAACGGCAATCAAATAAAAGTCACTGACATTCGTGAAGTTGCCACCCAGCAGCTCACTAAGATCAACGATGTCGATCGCCTGCAAAACCGCGAACTAGAGCAACAACTGAGTGCACGAAATACGGCATTGCAATTGAATAAGCAACAGCTGGAAAGCGATCTTAAGGTTGAGCAGCAAAAGTTAACTCAGGTACAGCTCAATCAAGTGCAACTCGCCCCTGAGTTACAGCAAGATATTGAGCAAAACACCGTCGCGTTAAGCGAAGCTAAAGATAAACAAAATAGTTTGTATAAGAGCCATTCTCAAGCATTGCAGCAATATAACGGCTTAATCAAGCGACGAGATAATCAGTTAGAGAAATATGCCCAAGAAAAGCGTCAGCTAGAAGGGCTATCTGCGGAATATGCGCAAGTCGGCTCACAGCTTATTCCTGCTGAAGGCTCATTGCAGTATTTCCTCGATAATGAAGCCCAAGCAAAAAACTGGAAAAATACCATTGGTCGCTTACTGACAAGCGAGCAGTTAACCCGTTGTGATTTAGCGCCAGCATGGGTTGGTGGTGACAGTTTCTATGGTCTGTCACTCGATTTAGAGCCTTTGCAGAGTAATGACTCACTGTTTCTTGATGAGATCCAGCTAAGAGAAAAATACGAGGCTCTGGCGGAAAAAGTTAACCTGCAGGCTGAGAAGATAGAACAGCTTGATGAACATATTGGGCTGCTAACCAAAGAGATAGCAGCAGCTGAAAACGATTGTGCTGTCGCGACGCAACACATCGCCAAGAATGAGCTCAACTTACAACAGCTCAACATGCAAAAAGATAATTTCGAGCTTAAAAAACGAGTCGCGATTAAAGCGTATACCGACGCGGTTAACCTGCAACTAAAAACGCTAGAGACCGAGCACAAGCGCCTAGTCAAACAGCAGCAACAGCATAGCGATGATGTCGAAGAGCAGCGACACGAGTTACACAATCAGTTGCTTGAAAAGCGCATGGTGGTTGAAGGCGATCGTGATAGTCAGTTGGCATTATTAGCGGCGGAAACAGCCGCGCTGGAAGCCAACTATAAACAACGATTAAAAGATTTAAAAAAGCAGCAAAGTACCGATTTAGCTAAGCTTGACCCCGATGGCGAAGTTGATAAACGCACCAGCGAGCGCAAGACGATAGAGCAAGCATTGAAGCAATGTGCTGTCTTTGAGCAAAAGGCGCATCACTACCAACACTTCATGACTGACCGCTATTGTCATCGAGATGGCTTAGTTGAGCTCAATCAGAATCGATTAGTGCAGCAACGCGGTATTGAGACGCAGCTTGAAGATACTAGAGTGCGACTCAATAGTGACATTAGCGCACTGCGCAGCAATATTAAAAAATTGAATGATAAAAAAGCCTACACCGAGGAGTTACTCACTCAACTAAATGAAAGCCAACGTCATTGTGAAAAACACGGTATTGAAGCGCTAGGCTCTGCTGAACATCCTCATAATCAAGCCGATCTGAGTGTGAGTTTTTGCGCCGATTGGCTCAACCAATTTAAAGTGATTGAGAAACGCCTAGGCGAGCAACTCAATAAGTTTAATGATGGCTTTAAAAAGAAACACGCTAGCAGTGACTTGTACGATAATTGGCAAAAACTGGTGGTCGAGAATGACAATTTTAGCGCCGCAAGAAGCTTATTTAAATATCGAGAGCCCATCGTTGAGTTGCTAAGCAGTGCGGAGCAAAAGCAGAAGAACACTTATCAGTTGGTGTCGGTTAACGCCACGATGATCAACGAGTTCTATCAACACGTTGAAAACTTTGCTAGACAGATTAAGACCATAGGTAAAAACTTGTCGAGTAAGGTCACAGCGCTAGCCCATTTTGATGCCTTAGCTGAGATCAACGTGACCACGGTGATGAAGCAAGAAGAGCTGGAATATTGGGGATCGCTAAAAGAATTTTCCAAGGCTTACGATCTATGCCGCGATCAGTTAAGCGATGGTGTCGGTGAGATCCCCGACGATCTGGTATATGCAATGCAAAATTTGGCGACCTATTTGCCAAGTGAAGGCTTTGTATTGAACCACAGCAATTTATTTGACATTGAATTTACCATCACTGAAAAAGGCCATGTAAAACACGCGCGGAATGCTCGCCAATTGAAAAAGGTCAGTTCAACTGGATTGTCATATTTAGCCATGTTGTCATTGTTCTCAGGCTTGCTGGGTATGCTACGCGGTGAAAGCCAATTTAGCAGTCAGATCATTTTGCCTGTGGATGAGCTGGGTGAATTGGCCGCCGAAAACATTGACCTGCTATTGAAAATGTTCACTGATAACGATATCCACATCTTGTCGGCTTCGCCGTCGACGGATCGTCATATTTTATCCTTGTACGACAAGCATTATAAATTGAAAGACAATAAAATTTACCATGCGGAGATCCCGCAGTCGCGCCTCGATGAGTTACTTGCGAAACGTGCCAATCAGCAACAAGCGGCAACCGCTAAGCAGGAGTTATAATGTTTAAACAGACTATCCAAAAGCTGTTAACTGGCGAGGTGATTTGCGAAACGGCTTTTGCTGAAGAGTTCACCTACTTAAAAGTGGAAAGCGAGTTTGAGCGCGTCAGTGATTTTTTATCGAATCTAGATCGTAACTTAACTTACCTTGATAATGCCGATGCCTTTTACTGCACTTATGAGCGGGTTGACCAAAGTAATACGGCTGAGTTATCAGCACTGTTTAACGAAATGCGCAGTATCTTTAGACCCTTAGTGGAGTTTTTAGATCTACTGCTAACAGCCACTCAAGCCGACTTGCCCTTGCATGGTAAATCGGTGGTCAATATTAACACCTTGTTTGAACCCTTCGAGCAAGATCAAACCTTACGTGACCAGCTTAGACGCTTAACCTCCATTAAGCCGTTTAAAACCAATAAGGAAGAAACCAGAGAGCAACTGGCGACCCTGTTTAATAAACTGGAAGATATGCACTATTTTGTGCGAAAAAATCCAGGCAGTAGCCGTTATTTTGCCACTGCGCGGTTTGATCTAATTTACTGCTTAATTGAGTTTTTAAATGATTCAGAGCAAGTCGAGTTGCCAGATGAGCAGGCTGAACAACAAGATGAGTTATTGTTCTAATGGCGGGTTTTGATGCAGGACAGGTTTCAGCGCTACTGAGAAAGATTGGCGCTAATGATGAGTTGTTAGCCAGTGCTTATGTCTATGGCTCGATAGCGGCCGATAGCCAAGATAGCAAAACTATTTCGACCTTACACAAGGCGGGTTTACTGCGCCCAGATGACGAGGTCGGTGAGTTTAGAGTCACCACCGACTTTAAACGTATGCTCAATCGTTTGATGCGTAAGCAAAGTAGCTATCGTCAATTAACCGATATGGGCAAGGTGATTGAGGCACTCGATGAAACCGTCAAAGACTATCAGCTTTCAGTACAGGCCGATCAGAGTGAAGACGCCGACTTATTTCTCGAACAGCTCGATGATCTTTTATATGAAACCAAAGATGGTTTAAACAATAACCTCGATAACATGCATTACGGCATTGTCAGCCAATTTGGTTTTGTTAGCAGCTTAGCCAACAAGATCAGGCAAAATGAGCGTTACTTAAACCATGCTCAAAACCTGCTGACCGAGTTGCAGCAAATCGACCCGGAAGCTTGCTACGAGTGGATTAACTGGCCGTGCCCCAATGAGTTTGCGCGGAAAATCACTGGCTTTGTGTATTGGTTTAATCAAGTGTTGCCGCGATTACGCTTCATTATCGACAATATGCGCCTCAGTTTGTTTCGCTTACGTCGTGATGAGAAAAAAGCCAATCAACTGCGCAGCATGGCGCGTTTTTTACGTCAGCACCCAGAGTTCGAACTGAGCGATAACCTGTATGAACAGCCAACACTGCCTGAAGCGTTGAAGCTTGCACCAGCGATGGCTCTTAGGTCCTATGTTGATACCCGTAACACAGCGCTAGAAACTCCGCTGATTAAGTTGGTTCACTCTTTAAGAAAGCAATCCGCTGCTCAGGAGGTGAAAGAGCGTGAGAGCGCTGAAATTGAGATAGCACCTATAGAGCGAGTGAGCTACCAAAGTGACTTTTTTGATCTACAAGCAGAAGCGCTGTTTGAGCAAGTGATCACCTCAGATGAGCCTATCTCAGCATTGGCATTTTGGCATTACTCACAAATCCAGTGGCAAGACACCGCGCACAGCATTCATCCAAAAGCCTGGATTGAATTAGTGTTTAGCAACTATTGTAAGTTAACCAATGAACAACAAGCCGCTTTTAGCATCAATATGAAAGGGGTCCAAGTTCAAGGGACAACAGCCAACTTTAGCTACCACGATGTGGTGATAGGCCTAGACCCGAGTTTAAAATAGAACCTGTATGAATAGAGACTTGTTTGGTAAAACCAAAGCCCTGCTTCGACAATACTCCTCTGGCGCCAAGATCCCCAGTAAAGAGTATGTAAAGCAATTATCGTCTGACTATGGTTTTGGGACTTTGTCGTCAGGAACGAAGGGGTCGGCAGGGTATTACACCTATACCAGTATCGATAAAATACGCCTTATTGCAGCGGTTAAAAAAGAGTTGGGCGTTGATCTTGAGTTCGATACTTACCCAGAGACTAAAAGTCGCAAACATAATTCATTTTTATACCGGAGTGAGAAACTCAATAGCTACCCAGTGAGTCGTGATTTTATTTTAATTAATAGTATTGCTGAGCTGCGAGTTAACCAGCAGCTGATGGCTAAGTCGCCCTTATCCTCGCTAGGTATTTCAGTGAAGGCTGACGAGATTGATACCGTTGAACACCCCTATATTGTCTTGGTTGAAAACCTGACCTTGATGGCCAACTTAGCTAATTTGATCTTGCCTGAGTGCTTGCAGGACGCATTGTGGCTATACCGCGGCGACGTTAAACCGAGTCAACAGACGGGAACTGCTTATCAATTTTTTAGGCGTTGGCAGAATGACCCTAACACCAAGTTGGTCTGTTTTAGTGATTTAGACCCTAAAGGCATCGAAATCGCTTACAGCAGTGGTGCAGACTATTGGTTGTCGCCAATGGATTGCGAAGCGGCGATTGCCATTGATTTACAGGGCATTGAACAAGACTGGCATAACCAAAGTGACTCTCGGCTGTATTTGCAAAGACAACAATCCTTACCCGCACAATGCAAGTTGGCCTTTGCGCTAATGAATGCACAACATATAACGCTGAAACAAGAGCATATGTTGAGCCATGGAGTAGCGTTGCAGCTATTTGATTTAAAGGCGAAATAAATTGGACTCGCGGGCAGCATAAACAAGCCAAATACCAGTAAAAGCATCCGCAGTATTGGTCTTTGTTGCAGTTATAATCGAGCAACGAGTGAGTATTAAGCAACAACATCTGCTCGCTGTTAACCTTGTGCTGAAATACATCTTACGGGGTGTTAAGCGCAAACATTCAGCAGTTGAGCTTTAGATAATACTACTTAGTCATATCTAGCGGTCTATCACTTCGCCAAAGTTACCATTAGTGGCTGTTATCACTGTTTTTGCTTGTGCTTGCAGTGTTATTAACTGCTTGGTTTTTGCGTGGTTGTTCTTTTAATGTTGAGCTTATGTTGGGTGTGTAAAAGTTGACCATTCGGATTGTTCTGCGGGTGATTGTTTTTCACTTATTTAACAGTAGCTTGTCTTGTTTACTGGTGCTTGTTGTAAATTTGTTGGCTAAACTTATTCACTGTTTTTGATTGAAATTATTGCCAGCATGTTTCACTATCCCTGCCATAAATAGGCGCTTAGTCGTAAGTCGTCATCATTGAAGGCAGTAGAAGACATGCGATAAGACATGTCGAATATAAGGCAAGTTAATGACTAAATCACTTTCAACGCGGATCTTTATTGGTCTGTTTACCGGTCTGATCTTCGGATCGATTATTCAATACTTCCTCGCTGATATCAGCTTCTTTAGCGGCACCGTGGTCGATATTGCTTCTGGCGCTGGCACCATGTTCGTCAATATGATCATGATGTTAGTGGTACCGCTGGTTTTCGTCTCAATTGTATGTGGTGTTTGCGAGCTTAAAGATCTCAATAGTTTTGGTCGCTTAGGCGGAAAAACCTTTGGCTTCTATATCATCAACACCATAGTGGCTATTTTTGCTGCTTTAGCAGTAGCCTTGTTATTGGCACCTGGCAAAGGCGTGGATATGTCCAGCAACGGCGGTGTAGAGATAGTCGCGACTGAGCTGCCAAACTTGGTTGAACTCATAGTAGGCATTGTCCCTAACAACCCTGTTGCGGCCTTTACGTCGGGTAACATGTTGCAAGTTATCTTTATGGCACTGCTACTTGGTGGTGTGATTAAGTCTCTAGGCGACACCGCTAAAAGCGCAGTGAGTGGCTTTCAGGTTGCCAACAAAATCATGATGAAGTTGATTAGCGTGGTAATGCAGCTTGCACCAATTGGTGTGTTGGCATTAATGCTAAAGTTGGGCGCGACACTAGAAGCGGCGATATTTGGTAGTGTGCTTGAATACCTAGTGGTTATTTTAAGCTTGCTACTGTTATGGATTTTTGTGGTGTATCCATTTGCCGTTAGCATGTTTACCCCTATATCGGCAAAAGAGTTCCGCGAGAAAACACGTGAGCAGATCCTGTTTTCACTCTCCACAGCCAGCTCAAATGCAACGATTCCAGTAACAATGCGCACTCTGACCGAAAAGCTTGGCGTTAATCGCGCCGTTGCCGGTTTTGGCGTTCCGCTCGGTGCCACGATGAATATGGGCGGTGTATCGATTTACATCACCATTGCTATTTTCTTTGTGGCAAACGCGTTTGGCGCTCCAATTGGCATGGATCAACTTCCAGCACTACTGTTTAGTGTCTTCTTGCTCTCTGTTGGCGCTGGTGGCGTCCCTGGTGGCGGAATGGTGATGATTGGTGTGCTTATCCATCAGATGGGTTTACCTGTTGAAGCATTTGCTATCGTTGCAGCGCTAGACCGTATAATTGATATGGTGCTGACATCATGCAATGTGGTTGGCGATGCAGCAGTGCTGACCATTGTTGATGAAACTGAAAAACGTGCAGAAGCTAAGCTAGTTACCGCCTAAGCTGCGACATGACTAAAGTGCCAGCGATTAGCTGGCATTTTTTTTGGCTAAAAATGAGTATTGGCCATCAGTACTGATCCATCACTGCTTACTTAAGCCGTCGGCTTAAGGCACTTTGGCTAATGCCGAGCATTCTCGCTGCCGCGGTTTGACTATTGGCGGTGCGGCTCATCGCTTCGTTAATTAGTGCGTCGCCCATCTGCGCCAGTGTGGGTAGTTCCTTTGGAAAGACTAGCTGGCCTTTATCATCTGGAGCTGCCTTGCTTAAGTTTATCGCCTCCATAAAGGGGGTGATATTAAGCTGAATACCATCACTTCTGCTGACGGCATCAAACACCATCCCCTTTAGTTCGTGTAAGTTTCCAGGAAACTCATACTCGGCTAACTGCGAGGCAAGTGTGCTAGGTTGTTGTGGTCTAGACAAGTTCATCTCATCAGCGGCTAAGGTGATGAAATGATTAATTAACATGAACAGATCGAGTCTGCGCTGCCTTAGTGGCGGCAGCTTTATGGTATGAGAGCGCAGACGATATAAAAGATCGTTGCGAAACTTACCCGCTTTGCTCAAGGCAAGTAGATCATGCTGGGTTGAGGTGATTATTTTACACAGTACTGGATAGGCTTGGTCGCTGCCGATGGGGTAGTACTGCTTGTGCTCAATCACATCCACCAGCTTTGCTTGCGCCTCAATCGGCAGATCGCCAATCTCATTTAGGTACAGCAGGCCTGATTTAACCTGATGTAATACCCCCACTTGCGCGCTGACTTGGCCATTTTCTAGCCTGTTAATTTGCCCAAATAGCTGCAGTTCAAAGGCTGAAGTGCTGATCCCTGCCAGGTTTACATTGATAAATGGTGCGTCAGGGCAGCACAGTAGGTGGCCTGACTTGGCAAATTCATCTTTACCGGTGCCGCTCTCACCTTGAATGAGGATCGGTTCTGGGCTTGGGGCGACGGCTTCAAAGTATCGGAACTGATCGAGCAAAGCCGGCTCGCAGGTAAGAATATTATTGAATACCTCAGGCTGACTCAAGGTTTTGCTGAGAAAGCTCTCTTTTATTCTTAGATAGTTACGCTCAAGACCGACCACCTCTAGCGCGCGACGTACGGTTCTGGCCAGATCATCAACATTATCGGTTTTAATAAAGTAATCGTAGGCGCCATGCTTAATGCAGCGCACTGCGGTATCGACTTCATTAACGCCGGTGACAATAATAACCCGCGTTTTTGGGAACGCGTTGCGGATCATATCTAACAGCTCTTCACCGGAGTGAAATGGCATGGTTAGATCAAGTAGCACCAAGGCATAGTCGCTCACCTCAAGACGGTTCATCACTTGTCTGCTATCGACACAGGTATCAATTTTCGCTTCCGGCACTAACCGATTAAGCGTAATGGCTAAGGTGCGTAACCAAGATGCTTCGTCGTCGACAAGTAGGATATTTCTGGCAAGTTTCACGTTTAAGACTCCAATGGAAAGCGCAGGGTGATGACCGTGCCTTGACCAATACGCGATTCAATCTGCATATCGGCTTTATGTTCTTTAATAATGCGGCTGCACACCGATAGGCCTAGACCGCTACCGCCGCTCGAACGTCTGGTAGTGAAGAATGGCTCAGTAATTCTTTGCAGTGTTGCTCTGTCCATCCCTTGGCCTTTATCTATCACTGTAAGGCAAGCAAACTGCTGCTCTACGCTGGTTTTTATCAAGATATGCTGGTCTTGATCGTAGGTTTCAGCGTCTAGTTCAATGGCATGGCAGGCATTTTGAATCAGGTTAATTAGCACTTGGTTTAACTGCTGAGCGTCACCTTTGATCATTGGGCTTGGGTGGTGTAGCTCGGTTGCCACATTCAGCAGTTTTATTTGGTTGGCAGTTAAACGCAGAGAAACCAACACCACTTCATTAAGGGCGATGGCTTGATATCCATCGGTGAGTGTTGGCAGTGCGTAACGTTTTAAATCGCTGACAATTCGGCTTATTCGCTCAGCGCCTTCAAGAATAGACTGACTGCTCAAGTTGAGCTCAGCCATGGCCGATGTTGGCTCAAGGCCTGCCACATTCCAAAATGGATTCTGTTGCTGATAGCTCTCGGCGGCAATGGAAAGATCGGCAAGGGCATCGTTAATAAAGGCAATCGAATGGATGATAATCCCAGTGGGATTATTAATTTCATGAGCGATACCCGCAGATAACTCCCCTAATGAGGCAAGCCGACTGGCTTCGTCATTGGCTTGACGCAGCCGTTGTTGCTCAGTGGTTTCTGCAAGTAAAATAACCGCTTGATCATCACCAATAGGGTGCAACTGCAACTGCCAATACTGTTTTTCAATCATCATATCGGCAATGGTTGATTTATCAGTATCGAGTGCTTCTATCAAAATAGGGTAAAGTGCAAAAGGTTGACCGTCTGCATAGTGAAAGTCTGGATTTCTCAGTAACTGATTATTATCGTTACTCCACAAACACTCACCCTCGCGGTTAAACAAAGTGACCCCATGGGGAATACCATCTAACACTGATTGAAACTGTTTCGAAAGGTTCGATATGGCGGCTTCTGCTTTCTTGCGCTGGGCGAGCTCTAGGTTGAGCGCTTTGGTGCGCTTGCGCAGGCTAAGGCTGACGTAACCCGTCAGCAGCATACCTAGCGCCGAGATCAGGCTGACTAAAATCGCCAGTGATAGCATTCTTTTCTGAGCGGAGTTCAGATCCACTTTTTCGCGGCCAGTACCAAACCACTTATTGACCAGACGATCGTACTCCCCTGAGAGCTTTAGCTGCCTTAATGCATCGTTTACCTGATCCATTAGCGCTGCATTGTGATGGTTGCTGACAAAATTAAACGCACCATATATCAGTGGAACACTTGAACTACGGACCGGAGGATATAAAGGCATTAATCGCCGAGCGACAAAGTTTTCGGCAATCACCACATCGACTTGGTCTTTGATCAATAGCTGAAAACCTGTTTCATAAAGATCGACATCGACTCTTTTAAAATTTTGCAGTTTTCCTGAGATGTAAACATCGACAAAGGCGCCTTTTTTAATGGCCACGCGCTTATCTTTTAGATCGTGCCAGCCATTAATAAATGACTTTCCTTGCAAGGTATAGGCTTTTGCATGGGTGGCATAGATGGGGTCGGACTGACTGAGGTCGCGATCAATCGTTACCGGGCTAACCACGGCAATCACATCTATCAATGATTGGGGATTATGTACATCGACCAGTAGCTGCTGAAATGTCTTACGCCGAACAAAAATGCGTTTTCCGGTAAGTTGACCAATCCTATCCATCAGCTCGAGATTGAAGCCTTGGTCGACGCCATTATTGCGCCACTCTAGTGGCGCAGTTTTAGAGTGGACACCAAAGACAATACTTTGCTTTTCTTGGGCGGCATCGGCCTGTGCAATGAGAGGGAAAGTAACAAGGATGAGGGCGCAGAATAAGTTAACAAATATTTTCATAAGTCTATCTTAGCATGCGCTTATGCAGCTTAACTGTGCTGAGATTCTCGATTTTGCACTGCTGTACTCGGTTTGATTTTCAGCGCTATCTGCTGTTGATTTAATGGGTAGGTCGCTATTTAGACACATATTTATGTTTGCACTCACAAGTAGAAGCATAGATGTCGCGGCAGCGTTTAAGTGTGAGCGGGATAACACAGGCCTATGCATTTTTGCATAACACCCCATGCAATTATGCATCCTTGCATGACGCGTTTTATACGCTGTGATCGAGTGTTCAGTTTATTCATCTGTAAACGCTATTTGATTGAGCCGCGCTAATAACAGGCTCAAAATGGCGATGAATTAAAAATTAACGACAACAGCTTTGATTGTCGAAATTACTGTGATGACTTTTGTTCACTGTGAATCAGTCGGGTAAAAGTGAGGATTTGAGATGAAAAACTTTAAGAAAGCAGTGTGTATTGCAACACTTCTAGGCTCTGCGGGCTTTATGACAAGCGCGATTGCAGCAGACGATTTAGCTGAGTTCCACGGTGAAAACCAAGAGTGCGATAGCTGTCATATGCCCGATGGTGAGTTATCAAATGATAACTTGAGCTATGAAAACGAGCAGTGTGTTTCTTGTCACGGCACCTTGGAAGAGGTCGCTAAAGAAACTGAGCATGAGCACTACAATGCACACGCATCTCACTTCCCTGGCGAAATCGCTTGTACCTCTTGCCACAGCGCACATGAAAAATCGATGGTCTACTGTGATTCTTGCCATAGCTTCGACTTTGACATGCCGTACACTAAAAAATGGCAACGTGACGAGCTGAGCATTAAAGAGTTGTTGAAAGACAAATCAGATCGTCAAGCAGCTCTTGCCGCTGCTCCTCAAGATACTGTTAACGTCGTGGTCATTGGTTCAGGTGGTGCAGGCTTCTCTGCTGCCGTCTCTGCACATGATAACGGCGCTAAAGTGATTATGGTTGAGAAAGAACCTTTAATTGGTGGTAATGCTAAGTTAGCCGCGGGCGGCATGAATGCGGCTTGGACTGATCAGCAAAAAGCCAAAGGTATTGAAGATAGCGTTGAGTCTATGGTGAAAGACACCATGAAGGGCGGACGTAACTTAAACAATCCTGAGCTTGTTGATGTACTTGCATCTCACTCTAAAGAGTCAGTTGATTGGTTAACCACCATGGGCGCTGATCTTACCGATATCGGTCGTATGGGTGGCGCATCAGTTAACCGTAGCCATCGTCCAACAGGCGGTGCGGGTGTTGGTGCTCACGTGATTCAGGTGCTTTATGATAACGCGGTTAAGCGTGATATCGATATGCGCATGAACACCCGTGGTGTTGAAATCCTAAAAGATGATGCCGGTAACGTTAAAGGCCTGCTCGTTAAAGGCATGTATAAAGGTTACTACTGGATTAAAGCCGATGCAGTTGTACTTGCGACAGGTGGTTTCGGTAAGAACAATGAACGTGTTGCTAAGCTTGATCCTAAGTTAAAAGGCTTTGTATCAACGAACCAGCCCGGTGCGACGGGTGACGGTCTTGATGTTGCAGCCAACGCTGGTGCAGCCATGCAAGATATGCAGTACATTCAAGCTCACCCAACGCTATCTGTTAAAGGTGGTGTAATGGTGACTGAAGCGGTACGTGGTAATGGTGCTATTTTGGTTAACCGTGAAGGTAAGCGTTTCGTCAACGAAATCACTACTCGTGATAAAGCGGCAGCCGCTATTCTTGAGCAAACAGGTAAGACTGCTTACTTAATCTTTGATGATTCAGTGCGTAAGTCGCTAAGTAAAATTGATAAGTACATTGGTTTAGGTGTTGCACCGACTGCTGATTCACTGGTTAAACTGGGCAAGTTAGAGAATATCGATGGTAAAGCTCTGACTGAAACTGTGGCTCGTTACAACACGCTTGTGACAGCTGGCAAAGATGCTGACTTTGGGCGTCCAAACCTACCGCGTGCATTGAACGAAGGTAACTACTACGCAATCGAAGTCACTCCTGGTGTTCACCACACTATGGGCGGCGTGATGATTGATTCTAAGTCAGAGATTTTAAATGCTAAGAAGCAAGTTATCCCAGGTCTATACGGCGCAGGTGAAGTCACTGGTGGTGTTCATGGTGCTAACCGTCTAGGTGGCAACGCGATTTCTGACATTGTTACCTTCGGTAGAATGGCAGGTGAAAACGCAGCTATTTACTCAAAGAAGAAATAGTCTGTTAAAAAATAGCTTGTTAGAAATAGTCTGTTAAAAAGTAGCGCTTAGCTTGTTGTAAACTAAAAGCGTTAAGCTAAAAGCCCTCGTCTTATGGATGGGGGCTTTTTTGTATCTGCAGCCAATGCGCTAGTGTCTTTGCAAGCCGCCGTAAAATCTTCCCTGATGGCTCTGCTAAATCATCCCTGATTTAGAAGCTTGCACGCCACTCAGCGCACAAGCTG
>NZ_JAKIKR010000027.1 GCF_023284025.1 Shewanella abyssi
TTAGTTGTTTTAATTCTACTAATAAAGAATTGGTTGCGGGAGCTGGATTTGAACCAACGACCTTCGGGTTATGAGCCCGACGAGCTACCATACTGCTCCATCCCGCGTCCGGATGTATCAAGTTTAAAAGTTAGTATTTGAATTCAACTAAAAAGAATTGGTACAACCGAGTGGATTCGAACCACCGACCCCTACCATGTCAAGGTAGTGCTCTAACCAACTGAGCTACGGTTGTATTGTAAAACATGACTCTATAAACAGCATTGGTACAACCGAGTGGATTCGAACCACCGACCCCTACCATGTCAAGGTAGTGCTCTAACCAACTGAGCTACGGTTGTATTGGTTGCGGGAGCTGGATTTGAACCAACGACCTTCGGGTTATGAGCCCGACGAGCTACCATACTGCTCCATCCCGCGACTGTTTATATTGCTTGTCCGTTTGGCTATTGCCTTGGAACGAGCGCTATAGTACGGTCGATGCAGCATTGGCGCAAGTAAAAAAACACTCTTTCTTGCCGAATGCTGCTTTGCTGCGCAACTTGTATGCTGATTAGACGTTCTGAACCTGTTCTAAGCAAAAAGACTAGATTACCGAAAGTTGTACACCTCTTTTTTGGATAAACCTCAAGCGCATAGCGAACAATATTGCCGCAGTTGTCAGCCCTGCAATGAGTCCAATCCAGAAACCTTGTGCGCCCATAGCGGGTACCAGTATGTCAGTTCTTGCTAATGTATAGCCAAATGTCATACCTACAGCCCAATATGCAACTAACGTTATATAAAAAGCACTACGAGTATCTTTATAACCGCGCAGCGCACCGGCAGTGACGACTTGAATGGCATCAGACAATTGATAGATGGCAGCAAAGAACATCAAGCTACTCGCTAAAGTAACCACTTCAGGGTTGTCATTATAGAGAAGGGCAATTTCATTTCTAAACATTACTGTAATAATGGCAGTAAACAGTGCAAGTGAAAAAGAGATGATCAATCCTAGTCGGGTGACCATTGAGGCTATTTCTGGTTTATCTTGCCCAAGGTAGTAGCCGACGCGTATTGATACGGCAATACCTATAGATAGTGGTAGCATAAAAACAATGGATGAAAAGTTAAGCGCTATTTGATGACCAGCGACAACTGTTGCACCTAAGGGTGCAAGTAACAACGCAATAATGGCGAACAAACTGACTTCAAAAAATAGCGCCATCGCAATTGGGAAACCATGCTTAGTCATATCGACCATAATTCTAAGGTCTGGCATATGGAAAGACTTGAAAGGCGCGAGCTCTTTAAATTTGGTATGAAATTGCATATAGATAATCATGGCAATAAACATTGCCCAAAATACTAATGCTGTGGCGACGCCACAACCTGCGCCGCCCATAGCGGGCATACCGAAATGGCCATAGATAAAGATATAGTTCGCAGGGATGTTGACTGCTAAGCCAACAAAACCAATCACCATAGTCGGTAGAGTGTAAGAGATCCCTTCACTGCAGCCGCGAAGCACCTGATACAGAACAAAAGCAGGTACGCCCCACAGAAAACCATTTAAGTAGCCAACACTGAGCTGAGCCATTTCTGGTTCCAAATCCATCAGCGCTAATATATTCTCCCCAAGTGAGAGGAAGAACATCACACCTAGGCTGCCTATTATGGCAATATATCCTGCTTGGAAAGCTAATGGTTGTATTGCTTTTTGATTATTTGCACCATGATGATGGGCAAAGACAGGCGTAAATGCCATTAATAGCCCTTGCACAAATAACAGTGCAGGGAGCCACAAACTCGAACCAATAGCGACGGCAGCCATATCAACAGCGCTGACTCGGCCAGCCATAACGGTGTCGATGAAGCCCATCATAGTCTGGGTAACTTGAGCAATTAGAACAGGAAGTGCTAATTGAATTAAGCGTTTGGCTTGAAAGCCAGAATGGTTCATGGATAGAGCCCTTAATACATACGAGAGATAAAATGTTTACAGGTATAGTTCAAGCAACATGCGAAGTGTTGGCAATAGATAAAAAAACGGGTTTAAATACACTACAAGTCGCTATAGGGCCGGATTTGCGCGAGGGACTTTCACTAGGGGCAAGTGTCGCAAATAACGGTGTTTGTTTAACAGTTACGAGAATAGGTGATGATAGGGTGTTTTTCGACGTAATGGAAGAGACCCTTAAGCTAACTAACCTCTCTAAGCTGAGACCTGGATCACAAGTTAACATCGAGCGGTCGTTAACCTTTGGTAGTGAGATTGGCGGGCATATTCTATCGGGTCATGTGCATACGGTAGCCGTGGTGAAATCGGTAAGTAAAACAGAGTTCCACTATAACATTTGTCTATCTGTTGAACCGAAGTGGATGAATTATATCCTTTACAAAGGCTTTGTTGGTGTTAATGGCTGTAGCCTAACCGTAGGGGAAGTTTCGGATGCTAGTTTTATGCTGCATTTGATCCCCGAAACACTAAAATTAACCAATTTGGATTCATATACTGTGGGTGACAAAATCAACATTGAGATTGATAGTCAAACTCAGGCCATTGTTGATACCGTAGAGCGGGTGTTGGCCAAGCGCTTTGCTGACTAAATAAAGCCTGAAGGCGCTGATTGGCTTTGGTAGCAAACAGCGCGTTAAATTAGTAAATTTGCTCGTCATCAGAATCAATGTAAAGTTCGATTTTTAGTCGAGATTCATCGAGATGCATCCGCATATGAATGGGGTTGCAACACACTCTGCAATCTTCGTAGTAATCCTGATCACCGCCAGTCGCATCAATGTTGAGATGCTGATGATGTCCGCAATGCGGGCATGAAATGGTTTTATTGATAAATCGCATATTAAGCTCCCGTAAATCCGACAGCGCTTCGTCCTCCATCTACTGCAATAATCTGCCCTGAGATATAAGGAGCGCTAACTAAATGAGATATCAACTTAGCAATGTCGTCTGTTTGGCCGAGCTTTGCTAAGGGGATTTCTTTTAAGACACGGTCCTGAGAGCCATCATTAGATTGTTCTGGCCAGAGGATTGCGCCTGGTGCCACGCCATTTACGCGGATATCAGGAGCTAGCTCTTGTGCCAGCGAAAGTGTTGCCATCTCAAGTGCTGCCTTTGATATAGAGTATAGCCCATGATCTTTTAGTGGGCGCTTAGCATGGATATCAATTAAGTTGATGATGCAGCCACTTTGTTGTTTCAATGTTGGAGCTAATTGTTCAGCTAAAAAATAGGGGGCTAACAGATTTGTTGCAAGTAGTTGTTGTGCGGCTAAGTAATCAGTTTCGCCTATGGGAGTCGGGTAGAACTCGGAAGCATTATTAACGAGTACAGTTAAAGGTAAAGCCAGTGACTTTAGGTCACTAATAAATTTTTCTAGTGCTAACTGATTGTTGAGTTCGGCCTGTATTATTTGTGCAGAATTAGGCCTGGCTGTATTTAGTTCAGTATATAGTGATAGCGCTTGGTTATGAGACTGATTGTAATGAATTAATATGTTGTACCCATCCAGATGAAGTTGTTTAGCAATACTATAACCAATCCGTTTTGCTGCGCCGGTGATGAGAGCCCATTTATTCATAACGCTTATCCATAAAGTAGTTTGCTAAATATAAGGCATTATGGCCTCATCATAAGGCATCACACAATCTAATACTTGGTCCACTATTTAGCTACATTGAACGTATCGGCTAAGAGTCGTGCTTTGTCGATTACTGGTGCTTCGACTTCGGGGCTTTGGCTATAACCCATTTAAATGAGTGCTGCTGTTGCTTATCATATTACGTTAAGCATAATCTCCTCCTTAATTAGATGCGGATAGATTAACGTTTAAAAATGAAGGTAAAGTGATAGCTAGCCATTATGTAGTAATGATATACCCTTATGTTTTTAATGTTTTGAATAAGAAAAACTAATCTCGAGGTAAAACTTGCATCCACCCTTAGCAATCACTTAGAATTGCGCCCTTGCGCGCCGGAAAACATAGACTCCTGTACGGTCTTGTCCCGGTGGCGTTAAACTCTTAATTATTAAACCCAAGTGGCCCTACGTGGGGGTCACCACTGGAAAAGGAAAATTCATGCCTGTAATTACACTTCCTGATGGAAGCAAACGCGAGTTTGCTCAACCCGTTTCTACTTTAGATGTTGCTGCCGATATTGGTCCTGGTCTTGCGAAAGCTTGTATTGCCGGGCGTGTTAATGGTGAGCTGAAAGACGCTTGCGATATCATTGATACCGATTCAGAGCTTTCTATTATCACAGCTAAAGATGAAGAGGGTGTAGAGATCCTTCGCCACTCTTGTGCACATCTACTCGGCCACGCATTTAAGCAACTTTGGCCTGAAGCTAAAATGGCGATTGGTCCAGTTATCGACAATGGTTTTTATTATGATATCGACTTAGAACATAAATTAACCCAGGAAGATATCGATGCGCTGCAAAAGCGCATGAGTCAACTTGCAAAAACTAACTACGCCGTTGATAAACGTGTGGTTAGCTGGCAAGAAGCGCGTGATACCTTTGAAGCTCGCGGTGAAAGCTATAAGATCGCCATCCTTGATGAGAACATCAGCAAAGATGCGACGCCAGCGCTTTATCATCATGAAGAATATGTCGATATGTGCCGCGGCCCGCATGTACCTAACATGAGGTTCTGTCAGAACTTTAAGTTGATGAGTGTTGCTGGTGCCTATTGGCGTGGTAACTCTGACAACAAAATGCTGCAACGTATCTACGGTACTGCATGGGCAGATAAGAAGGCTCTTAAAGTCCACCTTAACCGTTTAGAAGAAGCGGCTAAACGTGACCATCGTAAAATTGGTAAGCAGTTAGATCTTTACCATATGCAAGAAGAAGCACCTGGAATGGTGTTCTGGCACAACGATGGCTGGAGTATATTTTTAGAACTTGAGAAGTTCATCCGCCAAAAGCTAGGTCAGTACACTTATCAAGAAGTCAAAGGTCCATTAATGATGGATCGCGTGTTGTGGGAACGTTCAGGCCATTGGGACAAGTATTCAGAGGCAATGTTCACCACTAACTCAGAAAACCGTGAGTATGCTATTAAGCCGATGAACTGTCCTGGACACGTTCAAATATTCAATCAAGGTCTTAAGTCATACCGCGATCTACCTTTGCGTATGGCTGAGTTTGGCTGTTGTCACCGTAATGAGCCATCAGGTTCACTACATGGCTTGATGCGTGTTCGTGGTTTTACTCAAGATGATGCACATGTATTCTGTACTGAAGATCAAGTTCAGCAGGAAGTTAGCGCATGTATTCAAATGGTCTATGACACATACGAAACATTCGGCTTTAAAAATATTGTAGTGAAGCTTTCTACTCGTCCTGAAAAACGTATCGGCGATGATGATATGTGGGACCGCGCTGAAGAAGCATTGCAGCAAGCGCTTAAAGCAAATGATATCGAATTTGAAATCCTTCCTGGTGAAGGTGCTTTCTACGGACCTAAGATTGAATTCACATTGCACGACTGTTTAGACAGAGCATGGCAGTGTGGTACCGTGCAATTAGATTACGCATTACCAGGTCGTTTAGGTGCAACTTACGTGGCTGAAGACAATAGTCGTCAAACGCCAGTGATGATCCACCGAGCCATTCTTGGTTCATTAGAGCGCTTCATAGGTATTCTTATTGAAGAGTACGCTGGTAAATTCCCTGCTTGGTTAGCACCTCAACAAGTGGTTGTAATGAATATTACTGATAAACAGTCCGATTATGTGGAAAAAGTTGTCAATTTATTCAAAGAACATGGAATTCGTGCAACTAAAGACTTGAGGAATGAGAAGATAGGCTTTAAAATACGTGAACACACCTTAAGGCGTGTCCCTTATTTATTGGTCGTTGGTGATCAAGAAGTAGAGAATAAGGAAGTAGCGGTGCGTACCCGAGAGGGAGTTGACTTAGGTAAAATGCAAATCGAAGAATTTGCGACTAAGCTCAAGAATCAAATTTCGCTCCGTAGTCTCATTTTGTTGGAGGATTAGGTCATAAAGATCAAAAAAACAGCAGGGCGCCAGGCGGCCCCGAATAGAATTAACGAGCTCATCACTGGTGTTTCAGAGGTCCGTCTTAACGGTCTTGACGGTGAGCCATTAGGTATCTTGACTATTAGAGAAGCACAAGAAGTTGCTGACGAAGTCGGTGTTGATTTAGTAGAGATCAGTCCTAATGCCGAGCCGCCGGTTTGCCGTGTAATGGACTACGGTAAGTTCCTTTTTGATAAAGCGAAAGCTCAAAAAGAACAAAAAAAGAAGCAGAAAATTGTACAGGTGAAGGAGATTAAATTCCGTCCCGGTACAGATTCGAACGATTATCAGGTAAAACTACGCAACCTGACTCGTTTTCTAGAAGACGGCGACAAGGCGAAAGTAACGCTTCGTTTCCGTGGTCGTGAGATGGCTCACCAAAGCCTAGGTATGGATCTTTTGAACCGTATCAAAGCAGATTTGGAAGCAATTGCAGTCGTGGAGTCTTTCCCTAAAATGGAAGGTCGCCAAGCTGTCATGGTTCTTGCGCCGAAAAAGAAATAGTAAGGCAACCTAAAAGTAACAGAGGTCTTTTGAAGGTCTCTGTTCGCCTTGCGTTTTATTAATTGTCCCAATGCGGAGTTTTAGCAATGCCTAAAATGAAAACAGACAAGGGTGTAGCGAAGCGTTTTAAGAAAACTGCTAATGGTTTCAAACGCAAGCAAGCCCATTTACGTCATATTTTGACCAAAAAGAGTACTAAGCGTAAGCGTCACTTACGTGCGAAATGTTTAGTATCTAAAGCTGACATGCCTGCGATTGCACGTCAACTACCTTACGCTTAATTAAAGGAGCAAAGAACAATGCCTAGAGTTAAGCGTGGTGTAACCGCTCGTGCTCGTCACAAGAAAGTACTTAAATTAGCCAAAGGTTATTACGGAGCTCGCTCTCGTACTTACCGTGTTGCAAAGCAAGCCGTAACTAAAGCTGGTCAATATGCTTACCGTGACCGTCGTCAGAAGAAACGTCAATTCCGTCAACTTTGGATTGCACGTATCAATGCGGCAGCTCGTCAAAATGGTCTGTCTTACAGCCGTTTCATTAATGGTTTGAAAAAAGCCTCTATTGAAATCGATCGTAAGATCCTAGCTGACATCGCTGTTTTTGATAAAGTTGTATTTACAACTTTAGTAGAAAAAGCAAAAGAAGCTTTAGCTAAGTAATTAGCTTTGATTCTTGTAAAAAGGGAGCCTTAGGGCTCCCTTTTTTGTATCTGAAATTTGTTACGTCCCGATATTAATATTTAAACTCAGTCATATTTGCTTATCGTTAGTCCCATCATGGCGCATAGCGTGTAGCTAATGTTCAATTCGGTTAATTACGGATACAAAAAAAGCAGGCTTAAAGCCTGCTTCTTATTAAAATAATCAATTATTTCTTAGCGTCTAAGTAACGCTCAGCGTCAAGTGCAGCCATGCAGCCTGTACCTGCTGATGTAATCGCCTGACGGTAATGTTGATCCATTACGTCACCTGCAGCAAATACACCTTCTATGCTCGTTTGTGTCGCATTGCCATTAAGGCCGCTTTCGACTTTGATATAACCATTGCTCATCTCTAACTGGCCTTCAAACATACCCGTATTTGGGCTGTGACCGATTGCGATGAATACACCAGCGACGTCTAAATCTTTGACTACACCATTTTTAGTGCTCTTCATCTTAAGACCAGTAACACCCATGGCATCACCAACAACTTCATCGAGTGTATTGTCTAGGTGCAAGATGATATTGCCGCTCTCTACTTTGTCCATTAGCCGTTTTGTTAATATTTTTTCACTGCGGAACGTATTACGGCGGTGAATTAGGTGTACCTCTGACGCAATATTACTCAGGTAAAGTGCTTCTTCAACAGCGGTGTTACCACCACCAATAACAGCCACTTTTTGGTTACGATAGAAGAAACCATCACAAGTAGCACAAGCAGACACACCGCGCCCTTTAAAGGCTTCTTCTGACTCTAGACCTAAGTACATCGCTGATGCACCAGTAGAGATGATAAGCGCATCACAAGTGAATTCGCCGTTATCGCCTTTTAACTGGAAAGGACGGACGTTTAAGTTTACTTCATTGATGTGATCAAAAATAATCTCTGTTTCAAACTTTTCTGCATGCTTTTGCATACGTTCCATTAGCGCAGGACCGGTAAGATCATCTGCATCACCTGGCCAGTTTTCAACTTCTGTTGTTGTCGTAAGTTGTCCACCTTGCTGCATACCTGTGATCATCACCGGTTTTAGGTTGGCGCGAGCGGCATATACTGCTGCGGTGTAACCAGCAGGGCCTGAACCCAGAATAAGTAAGTTACAATGTCTAGCTTGGGTCATTTGTTTCTCCGTTCTTTTACGAATACAGTGTCTATCAAGGGGGTCTATTCCCTCTATCTCTTCTAATTGCAGCGATTGTAGGGAATTTAAGGTTGTGGGTAAAGCTCTGTATTGACGGGTGCCTGCAACGGAATGCTTACACAGCGTCGATATTTAGCGGTTTTTACACAGTTTTGGCTGCTCCTTATCACATTTTGGTTTATTCTATAGCGCAAAGAATGAAATCGAGCTGGATCACAGCCTAAACAGTAGAAAGGAAGTGTTATGCGTATTAGCGCGAATTTTGATGGCGGAAACATAGAACTAATCAATGCTGACAATAAAGACGATGTGCAGCTAGCCATTCGTCCGGATGAAGGCGGAGAGTTTTTCCAGTGGTTTAATTTCAAACTCGATGGTGTCGTAGGCACTCAGTACACGCTTAATATTGTTAATGCTGACAAGGCTTCTTATGTCAAAGGTTGGGATGATTACCAAGCTGTAGCAACCTATGACAGACAAAACTGGTTTAGACTGCCAACGACGTATCAAGATGGCAAGTTAACGATTTCGGTTGATCTTGATTGTGACGCAATTCAAATCGCTTATTTCGCTCCTTATAGCTACGAGCGTCATCAAGACTTGTTAGCGGCAGTACAAGTCCATCCACAAGTCAGCTTAGAGCATTTAGGCCTGACATTGGATGAACGTGATATGACCTTGATTAAAGTCGGCGACGGTGACGAAGAGAAAGCGAATATCTGGATCACTGCACGCCAACACCCAGGTGAAACCATGGCTGAATGGTTGGTAGAAGGCTTGATCAACAATCTGCTTGATAGTGATTGCCCAACGGCTAAATCTCTTTTAGACAAAGCTAACTTCTATATAGTGCCGAATATGAATCCAGACGGAAGTGTTCGAGGACATTTGCGTACTAATGCGGTTGGGACAAACCTTAACCGTGAATGGCAGTCTCCGTCGTTAGATAAAAGCCCTGAAGTATTTTATGTGGTCAATAAAATGAAAGAGACAGGTGTTGACCTTTTCTATGACGTGCATGGCGATGAAGGCCTTCCTTTTGTATTCCTTGCGGGTTGCGAAGGCGTTCCTGCTTACACCAAAGAAGATGCGGTTCGTCAGCAAGCATTTGTAGATGCTTTGCAAATGGCTAGTCCAGACTTTCAAACTAAATTTGGCTACGATAAAGACGCGCCTGGTCAGGCAAACTTAACAGTAGCTTCAAACTGGGTTGCACATACGTTTGGCTGTCTTTCTAATACCCTAGAGATGCCATTTAAAGATAATGACAACATGCCTGATTTGATGGCAGGTTGGTCACCTGAGCGTTGTATTTACTTAGGTGAAGCGTCTTTAATCGCTATGAATGCCGTTGTTGATAAATTAAAGTAAGTTGTAGGTTCATTCATAATGAGTATTGAGGTAGTAATAAAATGGCATTAGTTAAGTGTCCTAGTTGCGGCGAGCGCATTTCAAGCGTGGCGAAAGAGTGCTCGCACTGTAAAGCTAGTATTTCTGCCAACAGTGAAAACCTGCAAGTGATTAGCCATATAAAACGGTCTAACCAGTTAATGAATCAGAGCTTTTTAGCACTAACTCTTTTTATTGGTGGGGTAGTCACCTGGTTTTGGGGCGGAGAGCCTGCTGAGGGGATTCGTTCAATCATTGCAGTGTCAGCCTTTACGCTTGGTTTTGTTGGCTATTTGATTACTAGAATGCAAATCGTGCTTCATAAACGGAAAAAAGTATGACCGATATAAATAAAGTCATTGATGACATGCCTGCCGACGTATATCAGCGCTTATTAAGCGCGGTAGAGCTGGGGAAATGGGATGATGGTACAGTGCTAACACAAGAGCAGCGTGCATCGACTCAACAGGTGGTGATGCTTTATCAGGCCAGAAAGCTTAAACAAACCGACCACTTCACCATTAATAGTGAAGGTAGTGTTAATGAGCTAACGAAGTCAGAGTTAAAGAAGCAGTTCAAAGGCGAGTCTATCGCTGAGTTTCAAGAAAAAGAGCTGTAACTTAAAAATTAAGGCCCTGTTCTAATACATTAGAGCAGGGCCTTTTAGTCTCTACTATTTGAGATTGCATGCCTAATCAGGTGTTAATTCACCGACTATGCATGTTTCCATCGCTTTGCGAATGGCATCTGGTGTGAGATCTTTCGATAATAAATAGTGTAGCTTAGCCAACGCTGCTTCTGTCGTCATGTCGTAGCCACTAATCACGCCTGCCGATGCCAGTGCATTACCCGTTGCATAACCGCCCATATTCACCTTGCCTTGCAAACATTGGGTTAAATTGACCAGCACAATACCGCGTTCATGTGCATCTCGTAGTGTCTTAAGTAACGCGGGTGTTTGCGGCGCATTTCCAACACCAAAGGTCAGCAATATAAGCGCTTTTACTGGCTGCTGTAATATGTTGGCGAAAATTTCGGTGTTAATACCAGGGTAAAGGGTGACAACACCAATGGGTTGCGGACTAATATTAACGACTTCAAGCGCTTGGTTAGCATTCTCTTCTGCGCGTTTGCCTGCATGCCAGCGGATCTTAATTCCTGCTTCTAGCAATAACGGAAAGTTTGGCGATGCGAAGGCGTTAAAACCATCAGCGTGTGCTTTAGTGGTACGGTTGCCTCTGAACAGCTTATTGTTGAAGAATAAACCTACTTCTGCAACAGGGTAGTTAGCCGCAATATAGAGCGCGTTAAGCAAATTAGTTTGACCGTCTGAGCGTAGTTGTGCCAGTGGGATCTGTGAGCCGGTAACGATAACGGGCTTAGTTAACCCTTGTAACATGAACGACAAAGCAGAGGCTGTATAAGCCATTGTGTCGGTACCATGCAAAATCACGAATCCATCGTATTTTTCATAGTTGGCCTTAATGTCATTAGCAATCAATTGCCAATCTGTAGGCGCCATGTCTGACGAATCAATAAGAGGCGAATATTCACTAATGACGAAATCAGGCATATCTTCATGGTAAAACTCAGGCATTGCTTTGACACACTCAATCAAAAAACCTGCAACAGGGGCAAAGCCTTGATCTGTCTTTTGCATACCTATGGTACCGCCAGTATAGGCGATATATATACAGCGTTTAGTCATATTATTTATGTCTTTGCTTTCAATAAGGTGATTATAAAGGTGTGGATATAATAAAGCCCAGTAAAACTGGGCTTTATTGAATAAAACTTTAGTTTCGCGCTAGTGTAAATGACTTAGTCACTACAAGTATCACAGTATAGATAGACACCATTTGGGTCATCAAAGGTCTGCAATGTTTGAGCGACAGCTGAAAACTGTCCTAAAAGTTGCTCTAACAGAGTTGTGTTTGTCAGACTTTCAGGCATATATACAGCTGCTGTAGCAAACATCTCTTGAATAAACAGATCTTGCGGCGACAGTTCTTGTTCAATCACTTTGATATCGAAATGCTCCATTGATGCCATATCAGCGGCTCGTGATACCGCATCTTGCATATCGCCGAGTTCATCAACGAGGCCAAGTTTAAGCGCCTTACGTCCAGTCCAAACGCGGCCCTGTGCAATACTATCGACTTGTTCAAGACTCATGTCACGCTCTTTAGCGACTAATGAAATAAAGTCTTTATATCCCCGTTCAATATGACGTTGGATGATGGCGCTTATCCCTGGAGAGATCCCTTTAGTGACTGAAAAGCCAGCCCAATCCGATGTCGCGACGCCATCGGTATGTACACCAATACTTGCGAGCGAATCTTCGAAAGTGGTGACCATTCCGAAAATACCAATAGAGCCAGTCAATGTGGTCGGTGTAGCATAAATATAATCAGCACTTGCAGATATCCAATATCCACCGGACGCGGCATAGCTGCCCATACTGACGACAACGGGCTTATTTGCTGTTTTAAGTGCTAATACCTCTTGGCGGATCTGTTCTGATGCGAATGCACTGCCACCAGGGCTATCAACACGGAGAACAACGGCCTTAATGGAATCATCAAAACGTGCTTTACGCAGTAATTTAGCGGTGCTTTCTCCGCCAATCTGTCCTGCAGGTTGCGAGCCATTCATGATATTGCCTTTGGCAACAATAATCCCGACCTTCTCATTTGATAAAAGCAGTGGTTGGCTTGCGGTTACAGCAAGGTAATCATAGAAATTAATCTGCTTAAATGATTCACCATCGGCAGATGTACCAACGGCATCGACCATGTTTAGTCGAAAGCCTTCGGCTGTTTTGAGCCCATCAACCCATTTCATATTGAGTGCCATTTGGCTTGACTGACCTTCAGCTTTATTGAGCTGGGCTAAATAGTCCTCGGCACTTAAAGATAAACTACTGGCGGTGATATCTCGGTTTTGGCCAACGGTGGTGGTGTAGCTATGCCATAAGTCATTTAGTAGCGCTAAATTAGCTTCTTTCGCTGCATCAGACATGTCATCACGAATAAAGGGCTCAACTGCTGACTTGAATGTACCAACACGAAAAACATGAGCTTTAATTTTAAGTTTGTCTAAGGCTGACTTAAAATATTGGCGGTAACGTCCTAAGCCTTCAATTTCAACACTGCCTTGTGGGTTTAAGTAGATGCTGTCGGCAAAGCTGGCGAGAAAGTACTGATTTTGGCCGTACCAATTAGCGTGAGCAATAATTAGCTTACCAGACTCTTTAAAGTTGTTTAAGGCATTACCTATCGATTGTAGCTTGCTCATACCTGTACCACTAAGGTGGCCTAGGTCGAGAACTATATGGCTGATGCGTTTATCGGCAGCGGCACTGTTAACCACATCGATGACATCCGTTAATAGGATCTCGCCATTAGTGTCTTTGCCATTACTACTTTTCATCGCTGCTTCAAAAGGGTCTACACGGCGTTTTTGATCAACGATTGAACCTGAAAGGTTAAGTACCAGTGCGGAGCCATCTTCTACTTTTATACTCTCTTCACCACTTAACACGACGATGAGTGCGATGACTATGCCGAAAAAGAATAGGTTTAAAAATAGTTTTCTTGTGCCGTTAATTACATTCCAGCTAAGCAGGAACATCCTTTTAAATATTGAGGGTTTAGCGGGCATCAGCCACTCCTTTGAATCAGAATTATGATAATGCTAACTGAAAACAGTACCGAAAGGAAAATTCAATTGTAAAGGAATCTGATCAGTCACTTATTGAGCTTATGGTTTACACAAGGTATGCTGAATTAAATCACTTGTTTAAAAAGGATGTTTGAATGTCGTTTCCGCATTTATTAGAACCCTTAGATCTGGGCTTTACCCAGTTAAAAAACCGTGTATTGATGGGCTCAATGCATACAGGTTTGGAAGAGGAAAAGGGCGGTTTTGAGAAACTGGCAGCGTTTTATAAAGAGCGTACACAAGGTGGAGTTGGCCTTATCGTCACCGGCGGTATTTCGCCAAACCTACGGGGACGCTTGGCACCCAATGCGTGCCAATTGAGCTTTCCATGGCAAGTAAAGAAACACACTTTAGTGACTAAAGCGGTGCATGACGCGGGTGGTAAGATTTGCATGCAACTATTGCACGCAGGGCGTTACGGTTACCATCCATTCTCCCAAGCTCCGAGTAAAATCAAATCACCTATTACCCCTTTTACGCCATCAAAAATGTCTACAAGGCAGGTTGCAGGCACGATTAAAGATTATGCGACGAGTGCTGCTTTAGCGCAAAAGGCAGGTTATGACGGCGTAGAAGTGATGGGGAGTGAAGGTTATTTGATTAACCAGTTTGTCAGTTCTCGCACTAATAAGCGCAGTGATAAGTGGGGCGGCGCGTTTGAAAATAGGGCGCAGTTCCCGATTGAGATTGTTAAGCAGATCCGTGCCAAAGTGGGCACTGATTTTATCATCATCTTTAGACTGTCGATGCTTGATCTGGTTGATAATGGCTCGACCTGGGATGAAGTTGTACAACTGGCAAAATGGTTAGAAGCCGCAGGCGTTACTATTATTAACACAGGTATAGGCTGGCATGAGGCACGTGTACCCACAATTGCCACAAGTGTGCCACGGGGCGCATTCGCTTGGGTAACAGAAAAGCTGATGCAAGAGATGTCGATTCCGCTTATTGCGACTAACCGCATTAATACACCGGAAATAGCTGAATCCATCATCGCGTCGGGTCAAGCTGACATGGTATCAATGGCACGACCTTTTTTAGCCGATGCTGATTTCGTCAATAAGGCCGCCGCGAATACTCCTGAACTGATCAACACCTGTATTGGCTGTAATCAGGCGTGTCTTGACCATACTTTTGCATTGAAACGAGCCACATGCTTAGTTAATCCTCGTGCTTGTTACGAAACAGAGCTTAACTTCACCCCGGCTAAGATTAAAAAACGTATCGCCGTTATGGGAGCGGGACCTGCAGGCATGGCATTTTCTGTATATGCCGCTAGCCGTGGCCATGAAGTGGTGTTATTTGAAGCTAAATCTGAAGTCGGTGGTCAGTTCAACCTCGCTCGTAAGATCCCTGGTAAAGAGGAGTTCGATGAGACGATTCGATATTTCCTAAATCAGATCAAAGCGCATAAGATTGATCTTCGCCTAAATACTCGACTGGATGCAAGTGTTGTACGAGATGAAAAGTTCGATGAGATAGTGATGTCTTCAGGTGTTAAACCGCGTCCGCTCAATATACCCGGTTTTGATAATGCTAAAGTGGTTGATTACCAACAAGTGCTCAACGGCGAAGTAGAGATCGGTCATAGGGTTGCTTTGATTGGTGCTGGCGGTATTGGTTTTGATATGGCGCACTATTTATGCGAACAAGAATCGACTACGCTCAATCCTAATAAGTGGCTCAAGCAGTGGGGCATCGATAAAGAGTATCAAGCGGCAGGTGGCTTAACTGAACCGGTCAAAGAAGGTAAACACCGAGAAGTGGTGTTACTGCAACGTAAAACCACAAAAATGGGTAAAGGGCTGGGTAAAACCACTGGCTGGATCCATCGCTCAGTGTTGAAGCAGCATCAAGTATTGATGAAAACGGGCGTCATCTATGAAAAGTTTGATGACGAGGGGCTGCACATTACCGTTAATGGTAAGGCTGAGGTGTTAGCCGTCGATAACGTTGTACTCTGCGCCGGACAAGTGTCAAATACAGAGCTGGTTGACGAGATGAAAGCAACAGGTATACCTGTGCATCTTATCGGTGGTGTAGATGTGGCCGCAGAGCTCGATGCTAAGCGTGCGATACGCCAAGGAGCAGAGTTAGCGATTGCTCTTTAAGGACATTGATCCCCAAAGAGCCTGTTTAACTCTTTTACTGGGTTAAACAGGCTTTTTTGTGGCTGATGACTTATGTTTAGATAAACAATATGAGGAGTCTGTCATGATTAATAAAATGCTGCTTGTTGTGGCTATCATCGTTCTTTTACCGTCTAACCTTTATGCTGAAGAGCGTATTAATCCAAATTATGATGCAGATAGGGCGGCTACTGCAGGGGCGGATCAATATGGCATGAAACGCTATGTCATGGCTTTTTTAAAGCGAGGTCCAAACAGAGATCGGACAGATGAAGAAGCGAAAGCATTACAAGCAGCACATATGGCAAATATAGGTAGATTAGCTGAAGCTGGAAAGTTAGTGCTAGCAGGACCTTTCTTAGCTGATGGGGAGCTTAGAGGAATTTATATATTTAATGTCACCAGTATAGAAGAAGCGAAAGCCCTTACGGCTTCAGATCCAGCAGTACAAGCGGGAAGTTTGATTATGGAACTGAAGGCTTGGTATGGCAGTGCGGCATTAACAGAAATGAATGGATTACATAAGCTGATGTCTAAGACGACTATGTAGCAACACCATTAGGAAAAACTTAATCAATTATTTCACTAGCGTGATGTTGGTTATGTTTGGCCGCTCTAACAACAACTTCGGCACCTTCGCCTGAAAGATCCAAATTAATATCAGTATTTGGAATACAACAACATGGCAAGCATTCGTCGTCTGCTAATGTAACTAGTGGTTCAGTCAAATAGCTAACAGAACCACTAATTACTTTAGTTTTACACTGTCCGCAAAAACCATTTCTACATTCAGAAAAAGTGTTTACTTTTTTCTGCTCTAACGCTTCTAGCAAGGTCAGGTGCTGTTGATTAAACAACAGCACCGGTTGACCTTGCAGGCTAACGATAGGCGCCTTTTTATAACTGATGTTGTTAAAGGTCAAAGTCTAAAAACTCATCTTCATCAATTGAGGCATCAATTTGGCCGACTAGATATGATGAAACTTCAACTTCTTGAGGTGCCACTTGTACCGCATCACTCTCTAACCAGTTTTTCATCCAGGGCAGTGGATTAGTTTGCTCTGCGTATGGAGATTCGAAATTAACTGCTTTCATACGCTCATTAGTGATGTATTCGACGTACTGACAAAGAATAGTCTCATTTAGACCTATCATTGAACCATCTTTAAATAGGTATTTAGCCCATTCTTTCTCTTGCTCGGCCGCTTTGACAAAGATGTCGATAGCGGTTTGCTTACACTCTTTAGCAATCTCTGCCATTTCAGGATCATCTTTACCTGCATGCATGATTTTTAAAATGTGTTGCGTACTGTTTAAGTGTAATGCTTCATCACGGGCAATAAGGCGAATAATTTTTGCGTTGCCTTCCATAACGTTGCGCTCAGCAAAGGCAAATGAGCAAGCAAAACTAACGTAGAAGCGAATGGCTTCAAGTACATTAACTGACACCATACATAAGTAGAGCGCTTTTTTGATTTCACGCTTGGTCACTTCAATGACTTCACCATCAATTTCTTGGCTGCCTTCACCGTGCAGGTGAAATGCTTGGCTCAGTAAGATGAGCTTGTCGTAATAAGCGGCAATGTCAGTTGCGCGCTTAAGGATCTCTTTATTCTGGACAATATCATCGAAAACAATTGATGGGTCGTTAACAATATTACGGATAATATGGGTGTAAGAGCGAGAGTGAATAGTCTCAGAGAACGACCATGTCTCAATCCAAGTTTCAAGCTCTGGCAGCGATACCAAAGGTAGAAAAGCAACGTTTGGTGAACGCCCTTGGATTGAATCAAGTAGTGTCTGATACTTTAAGTTGGAGATAAAAATATGCTTTTCATGCTCAGGTAACGCTGCATAATCAATTTTATCTTTGCTGACGTCGACTTCTTCGGGACGCCAAAAGAATGAAAGCTGCTTTTCAATGAGCTTTTCAAAAACTTCATACTTTTGTTGATCGTAACGGGCAACATTAACCGATTGCCCGAGAAACATAGGCTCAAGCATTGCATTATTAGGGGTTTGACAAAATGTAGAGTAGGCCATTTTTCTATCTTCCGATAATGGGGGCGAGCCCCCTTTAATTAACGTTTAAATACGAGTGATAAAATCCGCAGGATTTATATCTTACATGCGCCGCCTGCGCAGTCATCATCTTCGACTTCGATGGCTGTGATATCGTCATGATTATCTGAAGCGCCATCACGCGTATTGTGATAGTAAAGTGTTTTCACACCGTATTTGTAAGCAGTCAATAGATCTTTCAGCAGTACCTTCATTGGTACTCTTCCGCCTTCGAAACGACCAGGATCATAGTTGGTGTTGGCTGAAATGGATTGATCAACAAACTTCTGCATTAAACCGACTAACTGTATGTAACCATCGTTATTAGGCATCTGCCACAAGAGTTCATAACTGTGCTGGTACTTGTCAAAATCGGGTACAACTTGCTTAAGCTGACCATCTTTGCTTGCTTTAACACTGATTAAGCCACGTGGGGGTTCAATACCATTGGTCGCGTTAGAGATCTGCGAAGAGGTCTCTGATGGCATTAAAGCGGAAAGGGTAGAGTTACGTAGCCCGTGAGTCTTAATCTCTTCGCGCAGTGTTTCCCAGTCCATATGCAACGGCTCATCACAGATTTTATCCAGATCGCGTTTATAGGTATCTATCGGCAAAATACCCTTAGAGTATGTCGTCTCGTGGAATGATGGACATGCACCTTGCTCTTTGGCCAAGTTATTAGAGGCTTTTAGCAAATAATACTGAATGGCTTCAAACGTTTTATGGGTAATGCTATTGGCTGAACCATCAGAATAACGTACACCTTCTTTAGCAAGGTAGTAAGCAAAGTTGATCACACCGATACCTAGCGTACGGCGATTCATCGATGCTTTTTCAGCTGATATGATCGGGTAGTCTTGATAATCTAATAAGTTATCCAGTGCTCGAACCGCAAGATCTGCTAATGGTTCTAGCTCTTCAAGTTTTTTAATCGCACCCAGATTCAACGCTGAAAGCGTACAAAGGGCAATTTCACCGTCAGGATCATTGATGTTATTAAGCGGCTTAGTTGGCAATGCGATTTCTAAACATAAGTTAGATTGACGAATTGGCGCTACTTTTGAGTCGAAGGGACTGTGCGTATTGCAGTGATCCACGTTCTGAATATAGATACGGCCTGTAGAAGCACGCTCTTGCATCATCAATGAAAATAGCTCTACCGCTTTAATTTGTTGCTTGCGGATGCTCTCGTCTGCTTCGTATTTAAGGTAGAGGCGTTCGAACTCATCTTGATCTTCAAAGAACGCATCGTACATGCCAGGCACGTCTGATGGGCTAAATAAGCTGATCATTCCACCTTTGATTAAACGCTGGTACATTAGCTTATTAATTTGGACGCCATAATCGAGATGACGTATACGGTTGTCATCGACACCACGATTATTTTTCAGTACGAGTAACGATTCAACTTCTAAATGCCAAATTGGATAGAAGAGCGTCGCTGCACCACCGCGCACGCCACCTTGTGAACAAGATTTAACGGCGGTTTGGAAATACTTATAAAACGGTAAACAACCGGTATGGAATGCTTCTCCACCACGAATAGGGCTACCAAGGGCACGAATACGACCGGCATTGACACCAATGCCAGCTCTTTGCGATACGTATTTAACAATTGACGAAGAGGTTGCATTAATAGAGTCAAGGCTATCACCACATTCGATGAGTACACATGAACTAAACTGACGGGTAGGGGTACGAACGCCTGCCATAATGGGTGTTGGAAGCGAAATCTTAAACAGCGATGTCGCATCGTAAAAATCTTTTACGTATTTAAGACGCGTTTCTTTTGGGTATTTTGCAAATAAACACGCAGCAACCAAAATATAAAGAAACTGGGCACTTTCGTAAATTTCATGGGTGACACGGTTTTGAACTAAATACTTACCTTCTAGCTGCTTAACGGCAGCATAAGAGAAGTTCATGTCACGCCAATGGTCAATGTAACTGCCTAATATTTCGATCTCTTCACGGCTATAGTCTTGCAGTATGTGTGCATCGTACTTGCCGAGCTCTACTAGCTTAACCACATGATCAAACAGCTTTGGTGGTTCAAATTGACCAAATGCTTTCTTGCGAAGGTGGAAGATCGCCAATCTTGCAGATAAAAACTGATAGTCAGGTGACTCTGGGGATATTAAGTCTGCAGCGGCTTTAATGATAGTCTCGTGGATCGCTTCAGTTGGGATCCCTTCGAAAAACTGTAGATGAGAACGTAGTTCAACTTCTGACACTGAAACATTCGTCAGTCCCTTAGCTGCCCATTCAATAACACGATGGATTTTATCGAGATCGATGGTCTCACGTTCGCCACTACGTTTTGTGACTGTCATATT
This sequence comes from Shewanella abyssi, assembly GCF_023284025.1. Taxonomy (GTDB): domain Bacteria; phylum Pseudomonadota; class Gammaproteobacteria; order Enterobacterales; family Shewanellaceae; genus Shewanella; species Shewanella abyssi. The sequence continues at coordinate 20,035 of NZ_JAKIKR010000027.1, forward strand.
ACTATTCATTAAAGATAAACCTTGGTTCTTATATTGATGAAAGTGACCTGAATGAGGTGCACCGTACATTTCCCTGTAAACAATCTAAACAAAACCGTAAAACAGTGGCGTGCTATTTATTGACACAAACTGCTAAATAGTGCCTGCGATTGCCACTGACACACAATATATAGTGTTTTTGAAATTCTTAGGTACAAGATAGTGGGGTTATTGATTATTTGCAAGTACGAATTATGGGTACAAGTTGTGGATATCTTGAGGATAATTACGGCAGTTAGTAACAGCTAACCCTTTAAAGCTTGTTTTGATTTGAGTTCCTAGCAGTTGGTGAATATTTAGGCGGTAAAAAATGGATCTGAAGATCGCAGGATCCTTGAGCGATCTTCTGTCATGGTTTTACTGACAACTCAACTTAGTTATTCAGCTGATGCTTGAACCACCGTGTTAGTTCGTCAGGAGTATCAAAGCAAATATCCATTGGCCATGTGGCAATATCATCAGTGGCTCCGATATAGCCCCATTTCGCCAAACCAGCCTGCATATTACTTGCTCGTGCAGCAACCAAATCTCGCTCAGCATCACCCAGATAAAGAATGTGTTCGGCACTAACACCTATCTGTTGAGCTGCGAGTAGCATTGGGGCGGTATGCGGTTTTGAATAACGGGTGCTATCACCACTGACAATGGCTGGCATTTGCTTATCTAAACCTAATTTAATCAATAGTGGCCGTGTAAAACGCGCAGGTTTATTAGTGACCACGCCGAAGGGAATATTATTTAGCGTGAGCAAATGAAGAAAAGGCCAGAGACCATGAAATAAATCACAGTTGTTGCCGTTAATCTTTTCATAATTGTCTAGCAAGGCTAATTGCACCTGCCGCTGAATATCTTCATTAGCGTCAGGAAGCGCTGCTTGAACCATTGCTAGGCTGCCATGGGAGGCTGAATTACGAAGTTGACTATAGGCTACTGTCGAGTGGCCCTGTTCGCGAAGGCTAATATTAAGCGCATCAACCATATCTGGAGCTGTGTCAGCAAGTGTGCCATCAAGGTCAAAAAGCACCGCTTTAATGGCTCGGTGCTTGATAGCGCAATTTCTATCAGTCATTTTTTACGGTCGCAATCATGTAATTGACTTCTAAGCTTTTAGTGTACCTAAAAATATCGGTAATGGGATTATAGGTTATCCCTACAGCGTCTTTACAGATAAGCTCTGCGTTATCCGCAAGGCCAATGAGTTCAGAAGGTTTTATAAACTTATTATGATCATGGGTACCAACAGGTAACATTTTCAATAAGTATTCAGCGCCGAGTATGGTTTCGACATAGGCTCTTATATTTCTATTAATAGTAGAAAAGAAGACAAAGCCACCCGGTTTAACCATGTCGGCACAAGCTTGGATCACAGAGCTTGGATCGGGCACATGTTCGAGCATCTCCATACAAGTAATGACATCATATTGTTGTCTATGTTCATCACGATGGTTTTCAGCGGTGTTCTTTATATAGTTAACCGACACCCCCATCTCTAATGCATGTAGCCGCGCAACATCCAGTGGTTCATCACCCATATCTAAACCAGTAACATTAGCGCCGATACGCGCCATGCTTTCCGATAAAATACCGCCACCACAGCCGACATCAAGGACATTCTTGCCAAAAATGCCAGCCGCAGTTTGATCGATATAATTGAGGCGCAATGGATTTAAATTGTGCAGCGGCTTAAATTCACCGTTGAGATCCCACCAAGTAGCCGCCATTTTTTCAAATTTAGCAATCTCTGCAGGATCGACATTATTATTGTTTTGCACTGTAATTACCTCAGATCGATTAATTCGTCTTTGTGCTTATTATAATGATTAGTGCCAATAAACAAAGCGGATATCGTGTGGTTTTATAGGAATCGTTAAAAGTGATTATAAAATACACTTATGCCTTGATTTTAATCAATAGTATTGCCTTTTCCTGCATATTTAAAATGAATGCTGTATTGAGTCTAGCGCCATGAAATAACTGTGTTAGAATGCCAAATCACGTTTTCAAGCATGGCCATTCTTATAAGCAAGAATAGCGTGCTACATTTCAGGGGATCGAGCAGTTTATGACTGATCTGGCTTCATCTATAACACCAATTAATATTGAAGACGAATTAAAGAATTCTTACCTCGATTACGCCATGAGCGTAATTGTAGGGCGGGCACTGCCCGATGTTCGTGATGGCTTAAAGCCTGTTCATCGTCGCGTATTGTTCGCCATGAACGAATTAAAAAACGACTGGAACAAGCCTTATAAGAAATCGGCTCGTGTCGTTGGTGACGTTATCGGTAAATACCATCCACATGGTGATACTGCGGTATACGACACTATTGTTCGTTTGGCACAGCCATTCTCAATGAGATATCCACTAATCGATGGCCAAGGTAACTTTGGTTCTGTCGATGGTGACGCTGCAGCAGCAATGCGTTATACCGAAATCCGCATGGATAAAGTTGCGCATCAGTTATTAGCGGATCTTGAAAAAGAGACCGTTGACTTTGTACCTAACTATGATGGTACAGAGTTTATTCCAGCGGTATTACCAACGCGTATACCGACGTTACTGGTTAACGGTTCATCGGGTATCGCAGTAGGTATGGCTACCAATATTCCTCCTCATAATATGAGTGAAGTGATTGCGGGTTGTTTGGCGCTTATTGAAGACCCAAATTTATCAATTGAACAATTGATGGAATACATTCCGGGTCCTGATTTTCCTACGGCTGCCATCATCAATGGCCGTAAAGGCATTATTGATGCTTATAACACCGGCCGCGGCCGTGCTGTTATGCGCGCTCTTGCCGAAGTTGAAACGGAAGATAATGGACGTGAGCGAATTATTGTTCACGAAATCCCATATCAAGTTAACAAAGCACGCTTAATCGAAAAGATTGCCGAGCTTGTTAAAGACAAAAAGATTGAAGGGATTAGTGGTCTGCGTGATGAGTCTGATAAAGACGGCATGCGTATTGTGGTTGAGATCAAACGTGGTGAAGTAGGCGAGGTTGTACTTAACAACCTATACGCTCAAACACAGATGCAGTGCTCTTTCGGTATCAATATGGTGGCGTTGACTAATGGTCAGCCAAAACTATTTAACCTTAAAGAGATGCTAGAGTGCTTTATTCTTCACCGTCGTGAAGTCGTCACTCGTCGTACTGTATTTGAACTTCGAAAAGCACGTGAAAGAGCCCATACTTTGGAGGCTCTTGCTGTTGCTCTTGCCAACATCGACCCTATTATTGCGCTAATTAAAGCCTCACCAACACCTGCAGAAGCCAAAGTTAAACTGGTTGCACAGGGTTGGGAACTTGGTGTCGTTAAAGGCATGCTTGAAAAAGCGGGTGATGATGCTGCTCGTCCTGAATGGTTAGATCCAGAATACGGTATCCGTGATGACAAGTACTACCTGACAGAGCAACAAGCACAAGCCATTCTTGAGCTTCGTTTGCACCGTCTTACCGGTCTAGAACACGACAAGATCATTGCTGAATATGAAGAGCTACTTGAAGTTATTGCAGCTCTACTTCTTATTCTAAGCAGCCCACAGCGTTTGCTGGAAATCATTACTGAAGAGCTTCATGAAGTCCTTGAGAACTTTGGCGATAAACGTCGCACGGTGATCAATGCCAACGAAGTGGATATGAGTCTTGAAGATCTGATTAACGAAGAGGACGTTGTCGTTACACTTTCTCACCTAGGTTATGCAAAATACCAAGTGTTAAGTGATTACCAAGCGCAGCGTCGTGGTGGTAAAGGTAAAGCCGCAACTAAGGTTAAAGACGAAGATTTCGTTGAAAAACTGTTAGTCGCCAATACCCATGACACGATTTTGTGCTTCTCTGACTTCGGTAAAATGTATTGGTTGAAAGTGTATCAATTACCGCTTGCTAGCCGTACCGCTCGTGGTCGACCAATTGTCAACTTATTGCCTCTTGCTGAAGGTGAGCGCATTACTGCAATTCTACCGGTACGTGAGTACGCTGATGATAAGTACATTATCATGGCGACATCACACGGTACGGTTAAGAAGACTGCGTTAACGGCCTATAGCAATCCACGTGCTAACGGTATTATTGCCGTAAACCTTAAAGATGGCGATCAGTTAATTGGTGTTGATATTACCGATGGTAATGACGACATCATGCTGTTCTCTAACGAAGGTAAAGTCGTTAGATTTAACGAAAAAGCCCGCAGTGCTGAAACCGGTGAAGTTAAACGTGACCCTGAAACAGGCGAAGAGATTATTGCCCTGAGAGCAATGGGACGTACAGCAACGGGTGTACGTGGTATTAAGCTCGATGATGGTCAAACTGTGGTGTCACTAATTGTGCCTAAAGGCGATGGTGCTATCCTTACAGTAACTGAAAACGGTTACGGTAAGCGTACGTCATTGTCAGAGTATCCTGCTAAGAGTCGTGGTACTAAAGGTGTTGTTTCGATTAAAGTTAGCGAACGTAATGGTGCTGTTGTTGGCGCTGTTCAAGTTGGCGATAATGACGAAATCATGCTTATTAGTGATAAAGGCACCTTAGTACGTACTCCAGCGACGGGTGTTTCTAGTATTGGTCGAAATACTCAAGGCGTAACCATTATTCGTACAGCGGATGATGAGACAGTCGTTGGACTTCAACGCATTGATGAAATTCAGGAAGATGAAGTAGAATTAGATGAAGAGGGTAACCCTATCATCACTGCTGAGTCTGAGTCTGGATCAACAGCTGAATCAACAGCTGAATCAACAGCTGAAACTTCGGAAAAGCCTGCAAGTCCGGAAGCTGACGCTTAGTTTCATTAGTTCGTTAGCGGAATAAAAAAAGGATGCCTTTGGCATCCTTTTTTGTTGCTGTTATTTAATAGCAACCTTATCCGCTTGTAAAAATGCATCTCGCCAGAACTCTGCACTTAATTTAGCAAAGACTCTTGATTCGCCATTCAATAACATCGCCATCCCTATATTGAGTTCTGGAGAGTAGGATATTTCTGCAACGTAACCTGCCACCCAACCAGCATGATAAATTAGTGAGTGGCCTTCAAATTCATAAACTCGCCAGCCTTTACCATAATGGGCGCTATCAAGATAAGCGCGCCAGTCTCGACGGCGTAACTCTTTAGTCGTTTTTATCCCAGGAGTCGTCGCATCTTTAATGACACTGTAAGGAAGCACCTTTGGATTTTGGCCCAAGTTGGCCATTAACCACTTAGACATATCGGTGATACTGGCGTTAACGCCAGCGGCGGGCGCAAGCTGGTAGTAGTTTGGTTTTACCGTGACCTGTTTAAATCCATATTTGGTTTTAACATGTGGTTCTGCACGGTTACTGGCTTGTTGAAAAGCCTCATAGCCGACAGAGGCTGAATCCATATGTAAGGGAGAGAAAATTCTTTGCTGTAATAAATCGGAGTAGCTTTGATTAGATTGCTTTTCAATGGCTGTTTGAATAAACGAAAATGCGACGTTCTGATAGCCATAGCAAGCTCCAGGTTTACACATAGGTGTCAGAACATCAAACTTGGCAATAATTTTGCTCATCTTGACATTCGCATTGATCAAGTTGTCATAACTGTTCGGTAATAATCCTGTGCTATGGCCGACAATATGGCCTAGATTAATTTGCTGCGCTGCTTGCTGATCCGCTAGGCTAAACTCGGGTATATAACTCACAATAGGCTGTTTCCAGTCCAGTTGTTTATCTTCAACCATCATGCATGCAAGCGTACCTGCAAAGGTCTTAGAGACTGATGCTAGTCTAAATACAGTATTAGAATTGATATTTTTACTGCTCGTTTTACTCCGTTTACCATAGGTGCTTAGTTTGAGTATTTGATCTCCTTCAACGATCACAAATGCACCGCCGGGGACGTTACTGCTTTTCAATTTACGGTGAAAATGTTGTTTGAAGTTATCAGATAGCGCTTTATATTGAGATGGTGTGGCGTTTACGTCGCTGAAAGGGAGGGATGCACCAATCGATAGTGCGCCGGTTAATAAAATAGCTTTCAAAAACATGTACAGTTCCAATGAGGCGTTAAAATGGTTCTTATTAGGCTTATTGTTGTGCAAATAATCTTATATTACTAGCAGTGAAGGTCATTAAGTTGCAATGAGCATACTCAATGAATAAAGATTGCTGCCGTTAAGAGTGACTGAGCTGCTAAAGAGCTAACAGAAGATGCTTTTTGGTGGCTTTAGCTAAAGCTTTGAGTCACTGAAATCGTAGATAAAACATCTAGAACAGCATAATGATAAGTCAAAAATTCATATGGAGTTTTTCGTTTTAGCCTTCGCACAGTTACGATATACTGCCATTAAGAATGCAACTAATTTAATGTTTTAACCGATAGCAATAAAAGGACAATACTGTGAGCGCTATATATAATTTCTGTGCTGGACCTGCCATGTTACCAAAAGCTGTGATGCAAAAAGCGCAGCAGGAGCTCATCGATTGGAATGACTTAGGTGTGTCGGTAATGGAAATTAGTCATCGTAGCAAAGAGTTTATTGCATTAACGGAGCAAGCAGAGGCAGAACTTCGATCGTTAATGGATATTCCTAAAAATTATCATGTTCTGTTTATGCATGGTGGTGGACGAGGTCAGTTTTCTGCAGTCGTTAATAACTTTCTTGGCGACGATGGGCGTGCTCTATATCTAGTCGACGGCAGTTGGTCTTTTGCGGCGGTTGTTGAGGCGAAAAAACTTGCCGGCGATAGCAACATAGATACTATTAATATAGTCGATGTTTCAACAGGGAAAAATCGAATACAATTTCCTGATTTTTCCAAGATAGAAGAAAATTATCGTTTTTTGCATTACTGCCCGAATGAAACTGTCGACGGTATAGAGGTTTTTGAGCCGCTTAACTGTCAGTGGCCGGTGATAGCCGATATGTCTTCAAATATTTTATCCCGTGAAATCGACGTTAGTCAGTTTGCTCTTATCTATGCTGGAGCCCAGAAGAATATTGGGCCATCAGGTTTAAGTATCGTGATTGTACGTGACGACATGTTGACACTACCGAGTTTGCCGCAATCTTCAATCATGGATTATAAGCTTGCAGTCAAACATGGCTCTATGTACAACACTCCGCCAACGTTTGCTTGGTACCTTGCGGCTGCAGTCTTTAGCTGGTTGCAAACCATGGGGGGTGTTGCTGCGATTGAACAAATTAATATAGAAAAAGCCAAGCTACTTTATCAATGCATTGATGAAGTAGATTTTTATACTAGCGGCGTAGCAATTGAAAACCGCTCACGTATGAATGTGACATTTCAATTGGTGAATACTGAACTTGATAGTGTATTTGTTGAACAAGCAAAAAATGCAGGATTAGTGGCTTTGAAAGGTCACCGTAGTGTGGGTGGTATGCGAGCTAGTTTATATAATGCCATGCCTTTAGAAGGTGTTATTGCGCTGGTGGACTTTATGCGCAAATTTGCTGAGCAGCACACTTAACGTATTTCTGAGTGGGATAAAGCAAAATATAAAAAAGCCGCTATTAGAAGCGGCTTTTTTGATTTACAGAGATTAAAGCACTTTTGCTATCGACTTTGCTAAGTAGTCAACATTTCCCGTGCCGATCCCTGCAATGCTAATACGGCTAGAATCGACCATATAAACACTGTACTCACTTTGGAGTTGTGCAACTTGGGCTGACGTAATACCAAGGAAAGAGAACATGCCTTTTTGGTGAGTGATGAAGTCAAAGTTACGTTCAACCCCGATCTCTTTAAGCTTATTCACCAGCATAGCCCGATTACCATTGATTCGATTGCGCATCACAGTGAGTTCATCGAGCCACTCTTGTTTCAATTCTGCTGAGCCCAATATGGTTTCAACTATCGCGGCGCCATGTGCTGGTGGCATTGAATAGATGCAGCGCACGACATAAAGCAGTACTGAAAAAGCAATATCACTAGCAGCAGCGTTTTTACCTATGATAGAACATGCACCAATTCTCTCACGGTACAGGCCAAAGTTTTTAGAGCAAGAGCTGCATAAAATCATGTTGCTAACCTTGGCTGCCATTTTTCTAACGCCATAAGCGTCTTCATCAACACCGTCACCAAAGCCTTGATAAGCCATATCGATTAATGGAGTAAAGCCTTGCTCAACCGTTAGCTCAATAATGTCATCCCACTGCTGTTGATTAAGATCCATACCACTCGGGTTATGGCAGCATGCGTGTAGCAATACAACATCATCACTACTGACTTGAGATAAGGCCGCTTTCATTTCATCGAACTTGAGTGATTTAGTATCGTAATCATAATATGGGTAGGTTTTGACGGTGATCCCAGCAGCTTCAAATAAACCCGTATGATTAGCCCAGGTTGGATCGCTAACCCATAGCACTGAATTGGGGTTACAACGCTTGATAAAGTCAGCAGCGACTCTTAATGCGCCGGTGCCACCGGGTGTCGATACTGTTCGTACTCTATTGGCTATAATGACAGGGTTTTCTATGCCAAAAGCCAGTTCCGACATAAGGCGATTGAAATCGGCTGAACCAGTAGGGCCAATGTAAACTTTGGTTGACTCAGTGTCTAATCGGTACTTTTCGGCCTTTTTCACGCAAGACAAAATAGGGGTGTGCCCTGATTCATCTTTGTACACACCAACACCTAAGTCGACTTTTTGCGTACGGCTATCTTCTCGGTATTTTGTCAGTAAACCCAAAATAGGGTCTGCAGGCATAGCGGTCAGTTTGTTGAACATAGCTCCATCTACCTCATATTGATTGGCGTTATCTCTATTACTTAATAGTGCCAATTTATTGGTTATTTTTTATCAATCCTAGGGTAACGTAAATGAGGGGTTAGTTAATAGCATTTGTGATTAATTTCATGTCAGATAAAAATGGCAAAGAAACATTCCACTTTTTTATATTTAGCGCTAAGCAAGCCAATTTTATGTCGATAAATGTCTAGTTTCACCCTCTTGATTAACTTTTAGTGCTTAAAGGGCAGTTTTTAGCAGAAAAGTGTTGAAAACTTCGCAGCAATCAGTAAATTTGTAACTACGAAGTTCAAACAATCGCTAAATTAGCTGTCATTTTGTCGTGATGATATACAAAGCTTTTAGCATGAACATCTACTGTTAACCCGCAGGTGAGTTTGACGCTTGCAGTCATTTAAAGAAGTTATCAATGAATCAATTACGTTTAGAGCCGATCGAGAAAGTTAATGGAACCATTAATATCCCGGGGTCTAAGAGCATCTCGAATCGCGCTTTATTGCTAGCAACGCTAGCGGAAGGGACCACGACATTAACAAACCTACTAGACTCTGATGATATTCGGTATATGCTCGCATCGCTTAAACAGCTTGGGGTGACTTATCGTTTATCAAACAACAATACCGTCTGTGAACTCGACGGTATTGCAGGCACACTTAACAGTGATGCAGCGCAAACGTTATTCTTGGGCAATGCTGGCACGGCAATGCGACCTTTATGTGCTGCATTAACATTGGGTAACGGCGAGTTTACCCTGACTGGCGAACCAAGAATGGAAGAACGTCCCATAGGTGACCTTGTAGACTCACTGCGCCAACTCGGCGCTGATGTAAAGTACTTAAAGAACGATGGTTTTCCGCCTCTCACCATTACATCGACGGGTTTAAATGGTGGTGATGTTGAGATTGCAGGGGATCTGTCTAGCCAGTTTCTTACCGCTTTGCTGATGGTAGCCCCTCTAGCAAAGGGCGATGTGAATATCAAAATCAAAGGCGAGCTGGTTTCAAAACCTTATATTGATATTACGTTGGCGCTAATGGCGCAGTTTGGTGTTAGTGTGACTAACAATAATTACGCCTCTTTTGAAATTAAGACTGGCCAACGTTATATCTCACCGGGCAAAATCCTAGTTGAAGGCGATGCATCCTCAGCGTCTTATTTTCTAGCGGCTGGCGCAATCAAGGGTGGCGCAGTGAAAGTCACCGGCGTTGGTAAGCTGAGTATTCAAGGTGATGTTAAGTTTGCTGATGTACTAGCACAAATGGGCGCAGATATAGAGTGGGGCGATGACTACATTATAGCTCGAGGCTCTAAGCTTAAAGCGGTTGATCTAGATATGAACCATATCCCAGATGCTGCGATGACAATTGCTACAGTTGCATTGTTTGCTGAGGGAACGACGCATATTCGTAATATTTACAACTGGCGTATTAAAGAAACAGATCGCCTAGCGGCGATGGCAACAGAGTTACGTAAAGTAGGCGCTATTGTAGATGAAGGTCATGATTATATCAGTGTGACTCCGCCAGTTAAGCCCAATTCTGCCAATATTGATACTTATAACGACCACAGAATGGCGATGTGTTTTTCAATGTTGGCATTTGCCGATTGTGGTATCACCATTAATGAACCTGAGTGTACCTCTAAAACCTTCCCCGATTACTTTAATCAGTTCAATGCCCTTGCCAAATAGTTTTTCCGCACTAATACATTAGGTTATGTGGTTCAGACTTTTGTCATAAGTTTGAACCACAGCTTACCCTGAATGCTTAATATTTGAATTAGATGCCGCTTTCTTATGTTTTTTGGTTTATAATACGCGCGCTCATTTTCAGTTATATCAAGGAAGACGGAATTTCTTGTGGAGGATTTTATGTTAGAACGGGCTCCTGTTGTCACTGTTGACGGCCCTAGCGGTGCGGGAAAAGGTACTATTAGTCATTTGCTTGCAGAGAAACTGGGCTACAAGTTGTTAGACAGCGGTGCTATCTACCGCGTATTAGCGCTAGCGGCTATTCATCACAACGTAGAACTTGATAATGAAGAATCATTAACGTTACTTGCTGCGCACTTGGACGTGCAATTCATTACAGGTAACAGCAGTAAAGGTATTAAAGTGGTACTTGAAGGCGAGGATGTATCGACAACGATACGTAGCCAAGAGTGCTCGAACGCGGCATCAAAAGTAGCCGCATTTCCGCGTGTTAGAGAAGCATTGTTGCGCCGTCAACGTGCATTTGCTGAAACACCAGGCTTGATTGCTGACGGACGCGATATGGGAACGGTAGTGTTCCCTGCAACGCCAGCAAAACTTTTTTTAACGGCTTCGGCAGAGGAAAGGGCGCAAAGACGCTATAATCAGTTGCAGGACAATGGCTTCGATGTTAAAATCGATCAGCTTTTGTCTGAGATAAAAGAGCGAGACGACCGCGATATGAATCGCAGCGTTGCACCTTTGGTTCCTGCCGAGGACGCACTTATTATCGATACAACCGGCATTTCAATTGAAGATGTGTTAGAGCTAGCGTTAACGCATATTCATAAAAGTTTTCAAGTACCTGCGTAAGCGGGTATTTAACTATTTGCTCCAAGGATGAGGCAAATTATTATACTGACTCCGCGTCTAGGATGGACTGTGGTTTATTAAAGAAAGTAACTTAAACATGACTGAATCTTTTGCTGATCTATTTGAACAATCCCTTGAAACTTTGGAGTTCCGTCCAGGTTCTATCGTAACTGGTGTCGTTGTACGCATCGAAAACGGTACTGTCCTTGTTGACGCAGGTCTTAAGTCTGAAAGCCCAATTTCTGCTGACGAATTCAAGAACGCTGCTGGCGAACTAGAAATCTCTGTTGGCGATACTGTGCACGTTGCGCTTGACTCTGTTGAAGATGGCTTCGGTGAGACTCAACTGTCTCGCGAAAAAGCTAAGCGTCATGAAGCTTGGATTGTTCTAGAAAAAGCGTACGAAGATGCTGAAACTGTAATCGGTGTCATCAATGGTAAGGTTAAAGGCGGTTTCACTGTTGAATTAAACGGTATCCGTGCATTCCTACCAGGTTCTCTAGTTGACGTTCGCCCTGTTCGCGATACAGCTCACCTAGAAAACAAAGAATTAGAATTTAAAGTTATCAAGCTTGACCAGAAGCGCAACAACGTTGTTGTTTCTCGTCGTGCCGTTATCGAATCTGAAAGCAGCGCAGAGCGTGATGCTCTTCTTGAGAACCTACAAGAAGGTCAAGCTATTAAGGGTATCGTTAAGAACCTTACTGACTATGGCGCATTCGTTGATCTTGGCGGTGTTGATGGTCTTCTACATATCACAGATATGGCTTGGAAGCGTGTTAAGCACCCATCAGAAATCGTTAATGTTGGTGACGAAATCGACGTTAAAGTTCTTAAGTATGACCGTGAGCGCACACGTGTATCACTAGGTCTTAAGCAACTTGGCGAAGATCCATGGTTAGAAATCAGCAAGCGCTACCCAGAAAACACACGTTTGACTGGTCGCGTAACTAACCTAACAGACTACGGTTGTTTCGTTGAAATCGAAGAAGGCGTTGAAGGTCTTGTACACGTTTCTGAAATGGATTGGACTAACAAGAACATCCACCCATCAAAGGTTGTTAACCTAGGTGATGAAGTTGAAGTTCTAGTTCTTGACATCGATGAAGAGCGTCGTCGTATCTCTCTAGGTCTTAAGCAGTGTAAAGTTAACCCGTGGGATGACTTCGCAGAGCGTTTCAACAAAGGCGACAAGGTTACTGGTAAGATCAAGTCAATCACTGACTTCGGTATCTTCATCGGTCTTGACGGCGGCATCGACGGTCTAGTTCACCTTTCTGATATCTCTTGGAATGGTACTGGCGAAGACGCAGTTGCTGAATACAAAAAAGGCGACGAAATCAACGCAGTTGTACTTTCAGTTGACCCAGAGCGCGAGCGTATCAGCTTAGGCGTTAAGCAAACTGAAGACGATCCATTCAATGCATACCTTGCTGATAAGAAGAAGGGTGTTGTTGTTAATGGTGTTGTTACTGCAGTTGACGCAAAAGGTGTTACAATTGAACTAGCTGAGACTGTTGAAGGTTACCTTCGCGTTTCAGATATCTCTCGTGAGCGCATCGAAGATGCATCAACAGTTTACTCTGTAGGTGACAAAGTCGAGTCTAAGTTCATGGGTGTCGATCGTAAGAACCGCACCATCAGCCTTTCTATCCGTGCTAAGGATGAAGCTGAAGAGAAAGAAGCAATGGCTAGCTTGAACAAGCAAGAAGATGACGTCATGAGCAGTGCGATGGCTGAAGCGTTCAAAGCAGCTCGTAAATAATCGCCTTGAAGTTCAGGGGTGCATGCACCCCTATAAGGTGACTGTGTTTGGCTTGATAATAGAGGGTATAGGATGACAAAATCCGAACTGATCGAAAAACTTGCCACTAGGCAGTCGCAGCTGTCTGCGAAAGAAGTGGAAAGCGCTATTAAAGAAATGTTAGAGCAAATGGCCGAGACATTAGAGGGTGGAGATCGTATCGAAATCCGTGGCTTTGGTAGTTTCTCGCTTCATTATCGTGCACCGCGCACTGGCCGTAATCCAAAGACTGGAACATCAGTCGATTTGGAAGGCAAGTACGTACCGCACTTTAAGCCAGGCAAAGAACTGCGCGAACGTGTTGACGCAGTCAACGCGTAATTTACACTGTATTAAAAGCCTCCCTCGGGAGGCTTTTTTATATCTAAAACTTAGGTATCACTAGCTAGTTCGCTCTTTTTCTTAGATAATCAAAGCTTACCAACACGTGTATGGAGCATAACGTGAAGTCATTCATCATTGCTGTTTTAGTTGCCGCCTTTTTTTTCGTAGCGCTTATTTTTGGGGCTCGGAATGAACAAGTCGTTAGCATCAGTTACTTCGTTGCCCAGGGGCAATTCAGATTGCCAGTCGTGCTCGCTTTTGTATTTCTATCTGGTTTTATAGTGAGTTGGGTATTTGCGATGTATCATATTGCTGGGCTTAAGTTTTCCATTAGACGTTTAAAAAAACAGTTGGCTGCCTCAACTGACCTGAACGCGACTAAAATATCGGCTAATGGCACTGCTGTTATTGAGAATGCAGCAAAGGAAGTAGACGCTTAATATGTTAGAGATCCTCTTTCTGCTACTTCCTATCGCCGCCGGTTATGGTTGGTATATGGGGCGCAGAAGTGTCAGGCAAAAGCAGACCAATCAAAGAAAACAACTGAGTCGTGATTATTTCACCGGCTTAAACTTCTTACTGTCTAATGAGTCTGATAAAGCGGTAGACTTGTTTATCACTATGTTAGATGTAGATGATGACACCATAGATACTCATCTCTCATTGGGCTCGCTATTTAGAAAACGCGGCGAAGTCGACCGCTCTATTAGAATTCATCAAAACCTTATTGCGAGACCTAGCTTAACCACAGAGCAAAGAGATATTGCAATGATGGAGCTAGGCAAAGATTATTTGGCTGCTGGTTTTTATGATCGCGCCGAAGAAATTTTTATCAACCTCGTGAACCAAGATGATCACAGTGAAGAGGCTGAGACCCAACTTATAGCCATTTATCAAGTGACTAAAGATTGGCAAAAGGCTATCGACATCATTAAAAAGCTCACACGTAAACGCCAACAAGTCTTAAAGCATGATAGTGCACATTTTTATTGTGAATTGGCGGCTGAGTCAGATGATGATTCCGTTAAATTTAAACGTTTGCTTGCTGCTATAAAACTTGACCCTAGTTGTGGCAGAGCTCTACTCACACTCGCTGAACTTTACTTAAAGACAGAAGATTTTAAAGCCTGCAAGCAATCAATAGAGAAATTGCTCAACACTAACATAGACCTTTTTCCGGATAGTCTAGCAATATCTAAACAGGTTTACTTACTGACAGATGATAACCTTGGATATCAAGAACTGCTAAGAGAAGCTATAGAGAAAGGTGCCGGAGCAAGTGTTGCGGTCACTTTAGCACAACATATGATTGCACAGGGTAATGAAGAAGATGCTGAAAAACTCATTCTAGAAGGCCTAATTCGTCACCCTACGATGAAAAGCTTTCAGCATCTAATGAAAATGCATGTCAAACAGGCGGAAGATGGCCAAGCGAAAAAAAGCTTATCGATGCTTGAGCAACTGGTTGAACAACAAATAAAATTTAGACCTGGATACCGCTGTAGTGAATGTGGTTTTCCATCACATCGGCTGTATTGGCACTGCCCCTCTTGTAAAAACTGGGGAAGTATAAAAAGAGTTCGAGGGTTAGACGGAGAATAATATAGCGTTATATCTCCTAAAATATGATCCGTAAAACTTAAAACGCAAAGTGATTGGAGACAAGATGACAAACAAACCTATTTTGGTTGCCTTAGACTACGACAATAGAAATGATGCTTTGCAGCTGATAGATAAGCTAGACCCGGATATGTGCCGCCTTAAGATAGGCAAAGAGATGTTTACCTTGTTCGGCCCTCAAATGGTTAACGATATACATAGCCGTGGCTTTGATCTATTTCTAGACTTGAAGTTTCATGATATTCCTAACACAGTCGCTAAAGCCGTTTCAGCGGCTGCTGAACTGGGTGTTTGGATGACAAACGTGCATGCATCAGGTGGTCTTGCCATGATGGAAGCCGCGAAACGTGCTCTTGAAAACTACGGCGATAAAGCGCCGTTACTCATCGCAGTAACGGTTCTAACGTCTATGAGCGATGAAGATCTTAGATTGCTGGGTATTAATGTGCCAGCATCAGAACATGTTTTACGCTTAGCAGCGTTAACCAAACAAGCAGGACTTGACGGCGTCGTTTGCTCTGCGCAAGAATCAAGCTTACTGAAAGCAAAATTTGGACAGGAATTTAAGCTTATCACCCCGGGTATTCGACCAGTAGGTAGCGACAAAGGCGATCAACATCGGGTAATGACGCCACCTCAAGCACTTGCTGCAGGTTCCGATTATTTAGTGATTGGACGTCCAATTACAAAAGCTGCAGATCCGTTAAAAGCATTGCAAGATATTCACCAGTCAATAGTCTAGCGCTTAGATTAAATGCTTTAACAAATGAGTGCAGTCATATAAGTTACAAGTTGATTAGATAATTAACGTTAAGTTTTGTCGCAAATGGGGTGCACTCTATGTTTGATTACCAGGGTAAGAATGTTGTTGTTGTCGGTGGTACTAGTGGTATTAATTTAGGGATCGCCCTAAGTTTTGCAAAGGCTGGCGCCAACGTCGCAGTCGCGAGTCGCAGCAAAGATAAGGTGGATGCGGCGGTTGCTGAACTCACCGCAATAAACCCAGATGGTCACCATATAGGTGCTTGCTTCGATGTACGTGACTTGGATGCTTTATCCTTGGGTTTCAATTATATCGCAGCGACTTATACCACTATTGATGTACTCGTCAGTGGCGCCGCCGGTAATTTTCCAGCATTCGCTGAAAAGTTATCGGAAAATGGTTTTAAGTCGGTGATGGATATTGACTTGCTGGGTAGCTTTCAAGTCTTAAAGCAAGCCTTACCTTTAATGGCTGCAAAGGGGGGCGCTATCATTCAGATCTCAGCGCCGCAAGCCTTTGTGCCGATGGCGATGCAGGTCCATGTCTGCGCGGCAAAAGCGGGTGTCGACATGCTGACGAAAACGTTAGCCATCGAATGGGGTAACAAAGGCATTAGGATAAACTCGATTGTCCCAGGTCCCATAGCAGGCACGGAAGGCTTTAATCGATTAGCACCTACTCAGCAGCTACAAAGTCATGTTGCTAAAAGTGTTCCTTTAAGACGTAATGGTAGCTGTGAAGACATTGCTAACGCGGCACTATTTTTAGCATCCGATATGGCATCTTACATAACAGGTGCAGTATTGCCTGTTGATGGCGGTTGGTCACTAGGTGGCGCTGGCGCTGCAATGGCTGAAATCGGTCAATTAGCGAAACAAAAACAAAGTTAAATTAGAGAATACAAGATATGGCAAATCCTTTTCAGGAACAGCTGCTTAAAGCTGGCTTGGTTAGCAAGCAAAAAGTAAGAGACACCAAAACACAGAAGCGTCGCGATAAGAAAGCCAAGGTCGATGACGGTTCTGATGCGTTGAAAAAAGAGATCGAAGCAAAAAAATTGGCACAAATAGAAAAAGATAAACAGTTAAACGAACAACGTTTTGCTGCAGCTTCTGAGAAAGGGTTAGTTCGCGGCCTAGTCACCGAGTTGAAAAAGTTTGCGATTTCACCTTCTAAATCTGCTGAAATAAAGTTTAATTTCACTTTCGAGAAAAAAATCTTTTCTCTATATGTGGATGAGAAGCTGCAAGGGCAGTTATTAAAGGGCCGTCTTGGCATTGTTAGGCATGAAGATGTGAGCTATTTGGTGCCCCATAAACTTGTTGAACGAGTGAATCTTTTAGTTCCTGCTTGGGTAGGCTACCTATGGGCTCCGGAAGATAATGTTGCCGAGGTTGAAGAGGATGATCCGTACGCAGACTACGTTATTCCTGACGATCTAATGTGGTAACCGCTATTTTATATCGTTTTCTAAAGCTAATGTATTGAAGCATTAAACAACAATTAAAACCGTAATGAATTATTCATTGCGGTTTTTTTATTGCCAATAGAAACTAAACTCACCCTTCTTCAAACCATTACATTAGCGAGCAATTTGCGTAACAGAAAAAACCCTGAGTACCATCTACATACCTTCTTTTAACCTGCCAACAGCCAAGAATGTCCTTCAGACTACGCCTTGATATGTAGCGCTACACTGCGATAGAACTTCAAGATATAGTCTGCAGCAGATTATTCAAGCGCTATTTTTTCAGACTCTAGCGCTTCCATTTACCGCATAACTTGTTAATTGTTATATGTAATGACGGTAGCCAATCTAGAAATGGTTACTGTTCAGAGACCGTCAAAACTCGCCTTCAGATGCGAGCGACTGCGCTGGAGCGTGAGTGTAGACAACATATAGTTCTATACTGAGGAAGTGTTAAATGAAAAGGATTCAAACAAACCAGGGTTACTATGGCGACAGAATCTCTGTTTTAGAAGATTATTTGATTGAGGAGATCCATAATCCGTCATCTAAACAGAGTGCGATCAACAGTCAAATAATTGAACAAACTCAACGGCTGGTGTTAGGCATTTATGCAAAAGATAAGCTCCATCGAGAAACCTTAAGTGAGACTATCTTTTCAAAAAGTAATGTGTACCGTTCAGTGATCCATGTCGATCACTTGTGGTTGGTATATAAAGAACAACAGTTATGCGCTTATGTTTCAGGTAAACATATATATACCGCATCAGGTGAACAACTTTATCTGTTCAGTTCATCAATGATTGCTTCAGAGCTCAAAAATAAGCGACAACTCTTTTCAGTGTTAAATGCCAGACAGATCATTTGCAGTGTCTTATCTTTCTGGAACAAAAGTGAAAACTTAGGTAAGCCAATGCCGTTTATCACTAGAACATTGAACCCTATTGTTGCTCAAACTGTTTATCAACTTGGCAGCAATATGTATCCAGATCTTGACGGCGTACCGATCACCGAAGTCGCTCGAAATAGATACAACGCGTTTGAAGATGTTATCAATGAACCTATAAGCGATGAAGGGATCCTAAATAACTCCTTTATGAAGCACACTAACTACGTACTAAAAAATGCTAAAGGACGGTCAGAACGTGCAAAGATCTATGATTTTTGCCGCAAGCTCGGTGACTCAAATGGAGCGGCACTGACAGGCGAGCTTAACTTTGAACAGGAATTAATTAACTACCTTAGAGCAAAGAGTGAGCACGATGATAGAAGCTTAAAAGACCTTAGCTTAATTGAGTTACTCAGAGATAACACTCAGGATCTAGGTATTCGCCAGCTTAAAACCAGTGCTTCTAAGGTGACATTGGAGGGACAAAGTTATGCTTAACCAACAAAGCCCTCGAAATAATAATCACGATGCTTGTCAAAACGTGATGAATGCCCTTAGCGAGCTAATAAATGTAAGCTGCCTAAGCAGTCAACGCGCCGCACAGTACTACGAGGCTAATACGATAGCGGTACAACGGCAATTTTCTGGAGCCATTATCGTTCAACCGATATTAGCCGAAAATGGTCAAAAACGTGAAGAGGAAAATATTCGACGCATCATCATGGTGCTTAACGAGTTTAATCTTGCATTTCTGCCGATTAGCAGTGGCCATAACTGGGGCTATGGCTCATCGATGCCTGTTGATGATGACCGAGAGCACTTTATTTTGGATCTATCAAATCTTAAACGAATTAAGCTTAATGAAGAGCTTGCTATCGTTAATCTGCAACCCGGCGTGACTCAGCAAGACTTACGCGTCCACCTTGATCAATTGAAGGTAAAGCTGATGGTGCCGGTAACGGGTGCGGGTCCAAGTTGTAGTATTGTCGGCAATGCACTGGAGAGAGGTTATGGGATCACCCCTTACTGCGATCATTTCGCGGCAGTAACCAGTCTACGAGTCGTGTTGGCAGACGGTACTGTTTATTGCTCAGCGGTAAACTCCTTAGACCATACAGAGGCAAAGGTCGCTGATATTGCCTATAAATGGGGACTTGGTGCCTATTTGGATGGCTTGTTTTCACAAAGTAACTTTGGCGTTGTGACCAACATGAGCATCCGATTGGCCCATTTACCAGAGGAGGTACAATCTTTTTACCTCTTCTGCGAAAATGATGCAGATCTTAACCATGCACTGCCGCTCGTTAGAGAGATCTTACGCGATTTCCCTGGCGTAGTAGGGTCTATTAACATCATGGATGCGCGGCGAATGCTGTCTATGATGGTGCCGAGTGAGCAACAGCTGTCTTTAAGCTTAGATACTGATGTCGAAGAGTTGAAGCGGCGTTATAAAGTTGGCAGTTGGACCTGTGTTGGTAGTCTATACGGTAAAAAAGGGGTCGTAAAAGCGGTAAAGAAGGCAATAAGGGCCAAACTAAACAACAGCCTAGGTGTAAAACGGGCTGTTTTTATCTCTGCATGGGCTATTGCGGTGGCGAGTAAACTACTTGCGATCCTGCCTGAAAGGGTGTTAACGGCTCCAAAACGGCAATTGGAAACACTACGGAAAAGCACCATGATTATGCGCGGAGAGCCAAATCAAGTCGCACTGCCGCTTGCCTATTGGCGTAATAACCAGCCGCCGTCAACTAAGTTGCTTAATCCTGCTCGAGATAATTGTGGTTTGCTTTGGTACGCGCCACTGATCCCAGCGACATGCGCTAAGACGCGTGAGTTTGTCGATATGGTACGTTCAATCTGTTTGAAGCATGGTGTAGAGCCTTTAATAACGATGACGGCATTACAGCATGACTGTATTGATAGTACGGTGCCGCTGCTATTTGATAGGAATGACCGTTTAGCGGTGGCTTCCGCAAAGGATTGTCTGGATGAACTGTTCGACACTGGCTGCAAACGTGGTTTTATCCCCTACCGGTTGAATGTCGACCAACAAAAGCGGTTGTTACCCGCTGATGATCCCCATTGGTTAGTTGTCAAAAAGATTAAAGCTGCGTTAGACCCCAATAATATTTTGGCTCCAGGGCGTTACAACCCCTAGCCTGATTATTGTTTAACTAAGCCCTAACTAAGGACTTAATTAAAATCTAACTAAAACCTCACTAAGCTCGGGCCTTCAATTGATGATGAAAAGGTTGAAGGCCCGCACTTATTATTTCGTTGTAGATGCATATATTTCACTCACCCTTGTTATTTACAACAAGCTAGTTTAAATTCCTCTGTTTAAAGCAAGGAGTGCAAACTCTCATGACGAGAGATACTTAGGTTAATTTACTTAAAATTGAACTCTACATAAGATTTACCTAATATCAAATTATCTCCACTACAAAGGACATGTTGTGAAAATATTTATTAGCCTTATCTTAATATTATTACCATTTGCTAGCTCAGCAAGTCCAATACCGGATTTTCCGTTTATTATTGTGACTGAAGAGATAGAGGAAAAAATCAAGCCAGACAGAGTCGAAGTCAGCTTCGCTATTGTCGCTTTTGATAAAAGTTCTAAAGTCGCAGTACAACAGTTGAGTCAAGCAACGTCGCATGTCATTGACCTGCTTAAAGAGCACCAAATTGAATTAGCACAGTTAGAATCGAATCAGATGAACAAGCATAGCAAGCGCGCACGCAAGGATGGCGTATATGATTTAGAAATACTGGGTTACAACTTAGAACAGAGCTTTACGTTAACGCTGACAGATTTAGCCGTGTACCCAGTGTTAATGAATCAATTGATTATGGTAGAGGGAGTGGAAGGCCTTTTCTCACATTTTAGCACCTCCAAAGAGACGGAACTACAATCGACATTGCTACAAAAAGCCAGCCTTAAAGTACGTATTAAAGCCGATGTATTAGCAGAAGCACAATCTAGACGGGTAAAGTCAGTTTACGGTATAACAACTGAAGGTTCGATTGCTGATGCATATGGCAGATTTTCGTTATCGTCCAGTGCTGCATTCGCTACCAAATACCGTTTAGGAAGCTCCCACACTAGTTCTGATTTTATGATGACTGTTCCTAATTCAATAACACTACGACAAGAAATAACTGCGGTGTATGAATTAGAGTAATACCGATGATAAACGAGAGTACGGCTCTAACTTGACTCATACTCCCAGCCTTACCTTCCCCTATGCTGCTTAAAGCTCGTAGCTATAGGCAATACTCAGCTTGTTATCGGTGCGATAGTTATCTTCAGAAAACGATCCCATCAGGCGCAGACTGTGCTTTTCAGTTATTTTGTAACTTGCTCCGGCGCCGAGCCAATAACTGGAATAGTTGTTAGAGCCGATAGAGCCACCAGCATAAGTAACAACCGACCACTGAGCATCGATTGGACGAATGGCAAAAGCCCCTAAATAGGCACCGGTACTGTTATCGTTGTCTTTCTTGCCGTCAACGAAGCTGACACCAGCCATCGGGAATACCATCCACTTTCCGGTATCAACCCCCATCAGCGATAACGATACATAGGTACCTAAATTATAAGTGTTACGTTCCTCATGGCCATTGAGATAGCCGTTGAGTATGCCTTTTTCAAATAACCAAGAACCGCCCAGCTGCCATTGACTGGCATCGGCATTAATCTGTCCCCGCAGCATTCTTGTTTCATCTAAGCCAATTGAACCGTTAAAGGTCAACTCGCCATCATAACCCGCCCCAATCTTGGTCATGATCCGTGTCGGGTCATCAAGGTGTTTGCTTTGTTTTGTTTCAGACGCAGCAACTGACATTGAACTCAATAGTGTCGCGGCAATCGTGATGTAAGAACAACGTATTAGTTTCATTGTGATCCATTTATGCTACCAACTGCACTAAGTAAGTCGTCAATTTCCAGAGAATTAACAGAAGCTTAATGAAAATGGTAATGAGCCAAACTTTTCTAAGTCGACGGATCGGCTGCGAAATAGGCTTTAATTGTTAATAATCGCAGGAGGGTAATGGTGTCAGCGCATTCAAGCAACTAGCAAAACTAACAGTTTTGTCGGTTTTGATCCTGTGGGGCTTTCATGCCATGAGAGAGTCACTGCAGTAGTTCATTATTTGTGGCCGTAAAACAGGCCAAAATCAACTCATTAAATTGATTTTAGTTTACCTCTGTTCGAGACCACAAAAGGCATTTGCAGGTTAAAGATAGAGCAAGAAAAGGCTTTCTTTTTTGGTGTTATCTGGTAGATTTGAAACAACCGTTTTAATCTACCGTTTAAGAGTCGACTATGAATCCCTATAATGCCCCATTAGCCGAGATGCGTTTTCTGTTAGAAAAAGTATTCAATGCCCCTGAAACTTGGGCTGCTATGCCTGCAATGGCAGAATCCGTTGATATGGATACCGCCGCAGCGATTTTAGATGAAGCAGACAAAATTAGTCGAGAACTCATCCATCCTATTAACCGCAGTGGTGATGAGCAAGGTGTTCGTCATGAAGGTGATAAGGTGATCACACCTGATGGTTATAAAGCGGTATATGACCAGTATGCCGAAGGCGGTTGGGTAGGCTTATGTGGCGATCCTGAGCTTGGCGGCATGGGTATGCCTAAAATGCTAGGCGTACTGGTTGATGAAATGGCTTATAGCGCGTGTAATGCATTTACCCTTTATGGTTCATTAACCGCAGGCGCCGCGCTGGCGATACATGCTCATGGTACTGACGCGATCAAAGAGCAGTATTTGCCGATGATGTATAGCGGAGAGTGGGCAGGGGCGATGGATATGACAGAGCCTCAAGCCGGTTCAGATCTGCGTAACATTCGCACCAAAGCCGTGCCAAAGGATGATGGTAGTTACACTATTACGGGTAGCAAAATATTCATTACCGGTGGTGACCACGATCTCACCGAGAATGTTATCCATTTAGTATTAGCTAAGCTGCCAAACACCAGTGGTATTTCACTGTTCTTGGTGCCTAAAGTAAAGGTTAATGCAGATAATAGCCTTGGTGATGCTAATGGCGTTACCGTCGGTTCTATAGAACATAAAATGGGTCTCAAAGGTTCAGCCACTTGTGTGATGAACTTTGATGATGCAGAAGGCTATCTCATTGGTAAGCCAAATCGTGGTTTGATCTGTATGTTTACCATGATGAATTACGAGCGGTTAGCGATTGGTATCCAGGGATTAGGGACATCACAAGCGGCATATCAAATGGCCGCAGACTATGCCAAAGAGCGTGTGCAGGGTGTTGCCGCCGGCGGCTCACCTACAGGCGCAATGAGCGATCCTATCCTAGTGCATGGCGACGTGAGACGAATGCTACTCACAGTGCGCACGTTAACCGAAGCAGGTCGAGCGTTATCAGTTTACACCGGCCAGCAGTTGGATTTAGCAAAGTATGCTGATAATGCGGAAGCAAAAGCAAAAGCCAGCCGCTATGTCGGCTTACTCACCCCGGTGTCCAAAGCATTCTTAAGTGACCGTGGTTTAGATGCAGCGATTATGGCCCAGCAAGTATTCGGTGGTCATGGTTATATTCGTGAAACAGGCATCGAGCAATTAGTACGCGATACTCGTATAGCACAGATTTACGAAGGCACTAACGGCATTCAAGCGATCGATTTCTTAGGCCGCAAAGTCACTGGCGATAATCTTAACGCCTTAACTGAATTTGTCGCTGAGCATACGGCCAATATTAATCAGTTTGAGCATGTATCGAGCGCTGATAAAGCGACAGTGTTAGGATTATTTGAAAAGCTGTTAGTCATTGGACGTGAAGTGAATGAACATAAGCTTTCCCAGCCAGCGTTAATCAATGCTTGCGCAGTCGATTACCTGGATGCGTTTGGCTATAGCCTATATGGTTATTTCTGGTTAGCGATGTCAAATGCCGCCAATGACCATGAAGACACTAATTTTAAGGTACAAAAACAGCATTTAAGTCGTTTCTATTTCGATAAACTGTTAGCAAAAGCTGATTATCATTTGTCGCAAGTTGCAGCGGGTGATGCTTCCATAATGGATATTGATGAATCGCTTTTCTAACTAAAAGTTAACAGCGACTAAAAGGCGGGTTAAGTGTACTTAATCCACCTTTTATCGTTTTATTTACGGGTGATCAACGTTATTTAGAAGCTGTTTTAGGATGGCCACATCATAGGACTGAACGTTTGTATCATCGGCTGTAGGGCTGACCCCGTTTTGCAAAATAACCACAATAGACGTTAACCCATCTTCTTGTTTTATAAACCCAGCAATATTTGCCACGCCCAGCATTGACCCCGTTTTAGCGACTATTCGATCTTTAAGTGGCTCTTGTGCGTAGCCATGTCGATATTTAAGCGTGCCTGTTTTTCCAGCTATTGGCAGAGCCTCAATGATGTATCTATAGTGCGGTTCCTGCTCAATTAGCCCTAAAACCTGAGCCAACTGGTTTGCGCTGAGCAAGTTATAGCGCGATAATCCCGAACCATCGACAATATTTGCAGAGCTCAGTTCTACACCTTGCTGACTTAATATCTGCGTCATTGCTGCACTCCCATTGGCAAAAGTGCCAGCGGAGCCAAATAGATGTTGCCCCATGCGCTTGAGCAGGCTGTCAGCGATTAAATTGTCAGACTTTAACAACATGGTAGCGACTAACGTTGTTAGGGGGGCAGATTGATGCTGAGCGACTAACAGAGCATTGCTAGGACGTTGCTGAGCTAAGGAGATACTGCCATTGATGCTAATGCCATTGTATTTAATGATTTGAGTCAGTTTATCTTTTGCATAAAGGCTAGGGTCTGTGATTGCAACAGATAGCGTCAATGCTTTATTTCCTGCGTAGCAACCCATGAGTCGATAGCGATTTTTTTCAAACCTAGCGAGGGTTAAGTTGCATATAGCACGCTCAGCGCTTTTATCAAATATGGCTTGGCTTTCAATTGTCACAGGCTCATTACCTAATAACTCTACGACACCGGCATCGTCAGCTAGTTTGGGCAGAAACCGCGCTTGAATGCAGTTTTTATTCAGTATATAACTTGAAACGGGGGCGGCATAACAGATCCCTAAATCGTCCCATACTCGACCTGGAGCATGTTGGATTTCGTCTTGTTCGCCAACCAGATATACGTTACCAGTGATATTCTTCAAACCTTGCTCTTTCAGTTGCTGCAATAACGTCTGAATATCGCCAGTTGTAAGAGTGGGATCACCGCTAAAGGTAATATAGATATCGCCTTTAATTTGCCCCTGATGGATGCTGTTATCTGCATAAATATTTGTTTGGTAACGAAAGTGCTTACCAAGAACCTTAGTTACCGAAACAGCGGTAAGCAGTTTCATGGTACTTGCGGGTATGAATAATTTATCCGCGTTTTGGCTATGTGTTACGCCACCAGTATTTGTCGCGATAACTTTAAATGTTGTCAGCGCGGTGCTTGGTGGGACTATAAGGCTTTGCTCTGCGGTAACCCCCGTGTAGGGTATTGCCATTATGAGTGCAGTAGAAACGAGATGGCGAAGTGTCAATGTACTGTCCTTTATGAGAAACAAAGCGAATTACTCAGGTTTGTCGCCGTCATCTTTTTCCATTAAACGATACAACTTGAGTGTGACAAACAACACCAATCCAAAAAATAGCGGTAACATCAGCAAACCTAATTGGGACTTAAAGTGAAAGATAGCCCATGCGCCTAACAGCACCGCTAACAGGGTCAATAGTGATTTAAAGTTCATTCTGGTCTCAACCGCAATAAAAACGACTGTTCATGATAGCAAACAGCGCCGTACTAAGCTGTGAACATTGTGTAAAATACCGTTTATTCGATGAATAAAAACACAGCGACAACATTGATAATTAGACATCTTTTGTCTAATTATTTACCAAATAGTGATACTTGGTACTGTTTTATGCACACAACCGGGCTAAACAGTAGAAATGACTTGCCGAAAGCGTGTTAAATCGGTAATTTCTATGGCCTTATCCAGGAGGATCTTGATGCCACATATCAAACTATATGGAATACCCGAGCGTGTTGTCGCTGAGTTGAGCATTGAACTTGTCGATACTCTCGCAGATATTTGTCAGGCAAATGCAGAGGCTTTTGTTTTTGACTGTATTAGTAGTAAGACATTTAGGCGAGGTAGTAACGTCAATGACGTTGCTCAAGTCGAGGTATTATGGTTTGCCAAAGATCCCGAAACACACCATCGTGCAGAAAAGGCCATCCGTGAAGCGTTATTTAATGCTTATCCGGAAATTGAACATATCATTGTTATGTTTAGAGAGTTAGTGCCAAGCGCATATTATAAAGATGGTAAGCATTATTAAGGAGAGAGCCTTGCTGAGTAAGTTAGGTGGTATAGCGCTACAACCTGAGTCGCTGCAATGGTTACTAACCCCTAAAGCGCTTAAAACTGAACTGCTAAAGCGTATCGAAAACGCCACACATTCCGTTTATATCGCCGCACTCTATCTTGAAGATGATGAAGCGGGTAGGGAAGTACTGGCAGCTTTGATGGCTGCGAAACAAGGTAACCCTGAACTCGATGTTAAAGTGCTGGTGGATTTCCATCGCGCCAGACGTGGACTTATCGGTCATAAAGGCGATAGTGGCAATTACTTCATGTACCGTAAGGTTAATGAGGCTGCCGAGCACCCGATTGACATTCTTGGGGTACCGGTCAAATCTCGTGAGTTTATGGGCGTACTGCATTTAAAAGGATTTATTGTCGACGACGCAGTTATATTTAGCGGCGCGAGTTTAAACAATATTTATCTTCATGAAGCGGAAAAATATCGCTTCGATCGCTACCATATTCTTGAGTCCGGTGAACTTGCTCGCAGTATGCGAGAGATGATCCAGACCTACTTGGTTAACGACGTGGCAGTGAGTTCATTGACGCAGCCAAAAGAGCAAGAACTGCTGCCATCTAAAGCAGAAGTCAGCAGTTTAAAACACCGCTTGTCTAAAGCTGAATATAAATTTAATTCCACCCAAATCGGTAACCGCGTTACGCCTATCGTTGGGCTTGGTCGTAAAAAGAATCAACTGAATAAAGTGATAGTGGCAATGGTAGACGAGTCGGAAGATGCACTCTTCATCTGTACTCCTTACTTTAATCCACCGTATATTTTAGTCAGAGCACTTACAAAACACCTGCGTCAAGGTAAGCGAATCGATATTGTTGTTGGAGATAAAACCTCTAATGATTTTTATATTCCACCAGAGGAGGAGTTTTCAACCATTGGTGCATTGCCTTATATGTATGAGCAGTCCCTAAGAAAATTCGCCAAGCGCCAGCAATGGGCCATTGACAACGGCCAACTAAACATTCATTTGTGGAAAGATGGCCGCAATAGTTACCATTTGAAAGGCATAAGTGCTGATGGTAAACGCCACCTCATTACGGGCAGTAATTTAAATCCAAGAGCCTGGGCATTGGATTTAGAGAATGGCTTATTGATCCAAGATGACAATGAGTGCTGGAAACAACAGTTCGAGGAAGAACAAACACATATTCTTCAACATACTAAAAGGCTGTACCATTACTCTCAAATTGAAACTCTGCATAATTATCCGGCTCCAGTTCGGAAGATAATGAAGCGTATTAAACGCTTAAAGGCAGACTTTCTGTTGAGACGTATACTGTAAACGTACCGAATGGATATCGAATAGAAGCCTGCTAATGAGTAGGCTTTTTTTTGTGAAGCTTTAAATAAAAATGTATAGGTCTTTACTCAAATGAATTTGCCCAAGCACGCGGTTCACCGCTTGTACGAATATCGCAAAGCGATCTCTTCTAGACCCTTTACCGCCAGAGGAAAAAACGTTATTCGTTGTCAGTCCTGCTTGTTGGCTGAGCAATTTTGTACATGTCGTTTTCGCAAACAAGTGAGTAGCGAACTTGCCTTCATATTGATCATGTACGATGACGAAGTGCTCAAACCCAGTAACAGTGGCCGCTTAATCGCCGATATTATTCCCGATACCCATGCCTTTATTTGGTCACGTAATGAACCAAACCGGAAAATGCTGTCAATAATCAATGACCCACAATACCAACCCTTTGTTATTTTTCCTTCAGAATATGCCGTTGATGGACAAGCTGTGGTGAATCATGTTGATCCATCTAAGCTGCCATTGGGTAAAAAGCCTCTATTTATCGTACTCGATGGAAGTTGGCGTGAAGCGATCAAAATGTTTCGTAAAAGTGAGTATTTACATAGCTTGCCGCTATTTTCATTCTCACCAGAATCAACAGCATCTTATGCATTAAGAAAAGGCGCGCGAGAGTTTCAACTGGGGACTGCGGAAGTTGCAGCGCTGGCGTTATCTGCTGCAGGAGAGCCAGTAAATGGGCAAGTATTAGAAGCTTGGTTTGCACTTTTTGTCGAATCATCACTTCATGGTCGTAGTCGCAATAACCCCAATGAACTTGGTCAACTGGATTTGCTTAGAGCAAAATACACCGCACTGCTAACATAAGATATTGCCGCTTAAACAGGATGTTATTTAGAAGGGCATTATACAACCTTTGATTTGTTGTAAATTAAGTAGATAGAATTAACTAGTTGAATCTAGGTTTATTTGGGTTAAGCTTAGTGATTCATAGCAAAGCCACGAGGATACAGAATGAGTTTAAGCAAATTAGTGACGAGACTTTTCTATCCAGTATGTGTGTATGCCATAACCATACACCTTGGCTGTTTAAACGCTTTGCCAACAGAGAAACCTGTCGCTTTGGCTAAGAGTCGCTATAGTGCGGGACTTGTATGCCAGGATAAAGGCTGGGAGTTTTGTGCCAGTTGGGCAAAGTCTAGACGCAGTCCTGGTAGTCTTATCGCCTAGCTATATCTGTACGCGCTGAGGTTGTTTCCTCGGCGCTAACCACGCGTCGATGCAATGTTGGCTACGTCTTTACGCGATACTTTTACCCATTA
Organism: Shewanella abyssi; assembly: GCF_023284025.1. GTDB lineage: Bacteria > Pseudomonadota > Gammaproteobacteria > Enterobacterales > Shewanellaceae > Shewanella > Shewanella abyssi. The sequence goes on from NZ_JAKIKR010000027.1 coordinate 49,218, forward strand.
AGAATGCCAGTTCTGCGATATTGCTAACTTGCATTTTTTGCATCACTTTTTGTCGATGTAGCTCTAATGTTCTTTGGGCTATGTTTAGCTCTGCGGCAATCACTTTATTGAGTTTTCCTTCTAACACCTTATCCATCACCTCCAGCTCTCTGGCCGTAAGTGTTGCGAGTTTATTGAGCAACTCTTGCCGTGTAACCTTACGGTGCATGTTTTGCTCCGTTTGAACGCTCGCTTGCTCGAGTAGTGACGCCAGCTTGTCTCCATCAACGGGTTTCTCAAGAAAATCGAGAGCACCTTTTTGAATCGCTTGCACTGCCATGGCGATATTACCATGACCACTTAACATGATAACCGTGATCGGACTATCGGCTTCCGTCATGCGATTTAATAGCGCACTGCCATCCATTCCCGGCATTTGTACATCTAATATTGCGATAGCGGGCTGTTGAATATTGATGGATTTAAGAAAGCAGTCTGCTGACAAAAAAACTTTAGGTTGATAGCCCAACCCTTTTAGCATCCAGCTTAAAGAGTCCAATACAGCCTGATCATCGTCTACGAGATACAAATTATTCATTAAATGATCCCTTTGCAGGTAAACGTATCGTTATGGTTAAACCAGATGCACCATTGCTTGGGTATTCATCTGTATTATTGTTTGCCTTGATCTCACCATCGTGCTCTTCGATGATGCGTTTACAGATTATCATGCCAAGTCCTAATCCATTTTCTTTAGATGTTTCAAATGGAAAGAACAAGCGTTCCAAAGCTCTCTCACTTAGACCTGTACCATTATCTGTAAAGCTAACGAGTGCATACTGCTCTTGCTTACTCAGTGATATAGTTAGTTTAGGGGACTTTACGGTGTCGGTTGCATCGAGTGCGTTACGGATAATATTGACAAAAACTTGTTGTAAAAGACTAGGGTCAGCATTTACGTTAACTTGTTCAGAGTTGAACGTGGGCGTCATCTGCATGCGAGTAAACTCTGCTCCCATTAAGCACAGTGTATCCTCTAAGATCTGGTTTAAGCTGCAGTGGCTCATAACACTAGGCTGCTGGCAAAAATGTCGAAACCGCTTAATCGTTGATTGCGCTCTGTCGACCTGCAGTATCGCTTTTGACATAGCGTCTTTCAGATCCGCCTGCTCCTCAGATAAACGATAAATACAGCCTTGAGTTAAGTAACGGATCCCCGCTAATGGCTGATTCAATTCATGGGCTATCCCCGAGGCCATCTCTCCGGTTAATAATACCCGCTGAGCTTTGTAAAATTGTTTTGTTTGCTCTAATAAGGCTTGTTGAGTTTGAGTATGCAGTAGAGTCTCTGCTTTTAGATCCCGAGTACGCAAAACCACTAGCCGTTTTACCCGTAAATGATGGATATAACCGAGTAAAAGAATAATGGCCGCGACTATTGCCCAAGGCAGTGCCGTTTTAAAAATTGATGTCCAATTGGTCACAAAAGGCCACTGCTGTAACTGTTTTAGGAGTTTAAATACCTCGCTATCATTTACCGTTGCAGACCAGGAGTGATAACGTCCTTGAGTCGCTGCCTGATCAGAGGGTTGTATGGATAATAGTGATTGAATAACCTTAGTTGCTAGGTGGTAGTCTGTTTTCCCTAACTTAGAGAATGAATAGTAGGGATACAGTTTGCTCGAGCTTTGGCAGCGAAAACCGGGATTATTTTTGGTAAGAACAACATGTAAGCTGCTTGGATCTATACTCGCTGCACGAATAGCATTTTCAAATACACAGGTAGGTAAAATAGCGATATCGGCTTCGCCGCTCACGACCAATTTAAGTAATTTTTGTTGCGGAAAACCGACAAAGTTGAGCTGTTTAAAATGATTGAAAGGATTTAAGCCATTATGTGCCATCTCACCAGCAAAAATGAGAAAGCCGCCAAACGCCTGTTTATCGGTTGATACTGCCGTTAGGTCTTCTAAGTCATCAAAATTGGTTACTGCTTGACTGGACCGTGTAATGAGTGCTGAACCAACCGATTGCGTTGGATCATTATTCCCCAAAGGAACGAGCGTCAGTATACTGCTGGTTCCATAATCTTTTTTGTAGCTAACTCCGGTTAAGGCATTGGTAATTAAAAAATCTAATTTGCCTTGAGCTACATACCGATCTAGTTGATTCGGCGTTAAGGCTACCAATGTAAAAGGCCTATTTAAGTCTTGCGCCAATCTATCGATGGTGGGTTGCCAACGCTTCGCCACATAGTCAGGGTGGGCATATGCCAATACCCCAACTCGTACAGGATCAGCGCTACTAGCGTAACTACTGCATGAAAGGACGATACTAGCAAAAAGAGAGATTAGGAAAAGTCTGGTTAGCATCATTTAGTTCGACAAAAAATTATGTGAGTATTATGCCGCTATTATAGTGAAATGTAGCGATAAACGCTGCGGCTAGTAGAAGTTAATCACATTTTTGATTCTTCTGCGGAAAACCACTATATCACAAGCAAAAATATAAATTTATAATAACTGAGCAGGCTCGGAACATATAATAACCTTGAATAGTTTAATTTAGTTTAGTTTGGTTGTATATATTGGTGATTGTAGCGACTATTATCAATTGATAGTCAAAGAGTTTCGGTACAGTTTGAAATTATCAGTTTCGACTTTGTCTCCGTTATAATTTAGGAACCATACCGCTTCAATATCTTTATTATCATTAGCATAGGTTAGAGCTTCTTTCAATGGCATTAAAAAAAGTGTTGTAGAAATAATATCTGCATAGAGTTGATTGTTGTTCATGACTAAAGTAGTCGATATGCCCGTGCTTTTAGGGCGTAATGTCTTCGGGTTAATAAGATGGTGATATTCCTTACCTTTCACTCGATAATATCTTAAATAATTACCACTTGAAACAATGGCAATATCTTTCCCCGTGATGACCTCATGGTATTGACCCTCAAAACTCTGGCACTGTGCAAGAGAGTTACTGTACTTTTTGCATATTGGATTTTCCACTGCGGTAGAAAATTGTCTCCCTTGTGGATGGTACCCGTAATGTCTGATGTTTCCCCCAGCATTAATCATAAAGTTTTCAACACCGGCTGACTTTAGCTGCCGATAAACCATCTCTGCCATCCAACCTTTAGCTATTCCGCCAAGATCAATACTCATTCCCTGTTTCATCTGGATTGTATTGTTTATAGTATCCAGTAATATATCTTCTATATTAATCAAGTTATTAGCTTTATTTAGTTCAGCTCTTGTGGGAATGTCGCAGCGGTCTTGTTGTTTACGTTCCCCCTTACATTGGCCGCGATAGCTGCGCCAAATATCGATTACGGGTGAGAGGGCGATGTTAAAATATCCATTGGATTTGTCATGCCACTCGATACTGGCTTGTATGAGCTGAGTCAGCTTTGGGTCTATCTGATGCTTTTTATCAGGGCTGTTGTTGATACTTTTTATATTGGTTACATGAGGGTATGTACTATAGTTTGATGCTAAATAGTGGTACTCCTGAATCACATTTAGCGCACTGCAAAGAGCAGTGTCTATATTTTTATTATTCTCATCATAAATATCAATGCTAATTGAAGTGCCGAAATATTTGAGAGTGCTCAAATTAGTTACAATGTCATTATGGGTTATTATAGCGTTACCTTTGCACTGATAAGGTTTGCCTTGGGTATCGACTTTTATAACGTTGAAATCAGGCGCTACCGCTTGCTGCACTATTGTACCCGCATAGCTAGAGCTTGAAGAAATAAAAATGAATAACATTGGGATTGATACTTTCAAAATGTAGCCTGTTAACTATTTATTTTCACAATAGGTACCATAAAATCTACGTATGTTAAAATTTTTACTTTATATATGTTAACCCGGTCAAACAAATTAAAATGACTTAACTGTATTGCGGTTTTCCGCAATTGCGTGGAGTTTTAAAACTTATATTCTGGCCTCAATGAAATAACACTTGAAGGCTGACAGAATGAAAAGCTTAAACATATTCAATAAAACACTCGTAAGCAGTGCTGTATTATTCGCCACAATGACTCTAGCAGGGTGCAGTAGCACGATAGAGCAGGGGAAATACGCTGATGGTACCCACGATGTATCTGCAAAAGGTAAGAAAAGTTTAATTACCTTAACCGTAGAAGTTAAAAATGGTCATATCATTGATATTAAAACAAAGTCTCAAAAAGAAACTGAATCTCTCTACCTAAATGCTGAGCGTTTACTGCCAAAAATCGTCGCCAACAACGGCCATGAAGGGATTGATGCGGTATCTGGGGCGACTTATTCTTCAAACGGAATTTTAAAAGCGATTAATAACCTTCCTCGAGTAGACGGTAGTCAACCTGAGTATGTGGCTGTTGGCTCAAAAGAAGAATCAGCAGATGAAAACTTTAAACTTAAATGGTCTATTCAACCTAAATTAGGTTTATTGAAGGGTGATTATTATTTCCAAGAAGCGCGTTTTCGCCAAGGTCACATGGGTAGCGTAGCCATCGTCACCGATAGTCATAATGCTGATGATGTTATTTTTGCGGAGTTTAACGAAAGCGGTCGTCCAAATTACTACACTCGTCTTTACCAGGATGTACCTAAGCGTATGTCTGAATACAACTTTTCAATGGGTAAGAAGAAGGGCACCGCTTGGGTTCAGTCAGCTTTGACCATGGAAAAACTTATGGTAGAACAAGACAAGTTAACCTTCGATCTTAACCCTGACTTCGATCCTGGTTTACGCAATAAATTGAAAGAACCAAACCGTCTAAAGTATGCCGGAATTGATGTGGTTGCTGGTGCATCTAACAGTATTCAACAGTCCATGGTGCCGCTAACGGCTAAAATCCACGCTCAGATCAATGGTGAGGGCACCAACGAGCTGTTCTACCAATACGCTGAAAAGTTACTCAACACCAAAGGTCAATGGACTGGTGTGACAGCCATGTTGCGCCTTGTGGTCAATACCGACACTAAGCAAATTACTAAAGCACATTACGACGAAGTTTTTGCTGATGAGATAGTGCAGATTAAAGATGCCTCATTAAAGAAGTTCTACCGTCAGTCAAAATATGAATCGATTAACTATGTAGAACCCGCACGTATTGGTTTTAACGTCATGATAGATGCCTTAAATATTCATCTTCAGCAAGGTGAGTCTTTGTTCTTGATCGATGATCTACCAGCAACGGGTGACACGGGGAGTTACGCGGCAACAGGCTTTACCAAGCGTTCTGATTCTTGGGATATCTATCTGCATCAAGCTGAAATTTTGTATCAAGAGATGCGCAAAGACAATGTAATCAAAGAACACAAAACAGATTAATCCAACTCTTGGCAGCGACTCTTAACGGTCTCAGAGCTGGAGAGTCGTCTGCTTTTAAACATATTTAAATATTAAAAGAAGATGATGATGAAAACAGTAAAACTGACGTTACTTGCCGCTGCCGTTCTAGCTTCACCAAGCGTTATGGCCGATGCTTACAAGTTCTATGGCCGTATTGACTATTCGATTACAAACTCTGACAGTGGAAGTGCGACACACAGTGGTAAAAGCGGTACGATTTTAGAGAATCACTGGAGTCGGTTAGGCATTAAAGGTAATGCCGCACTCAATGATGATCTAACCGTGTTCTACCAAATCGAAGTCGGTGTAAATGGCGCTACGGAAGGTAAGCAAAACAATCCGTTTTCGGCTCGACCAACATTTTTAGGGATTAAGCATTCTGCATTAGGTCAATTTGCAGCTGGGCGAATGGACCCTGTTTTCAAAATGGCAAAAGGCTCAGCTGACGCCATGGATATGTATTCATTAAAGCATGATCGACTATTTGCTGGCGACAAGCGCTGGGGCGACTCTTTAGAATACAAAACGGTAAAATGGAATAAGTTGCAGCTTGGTGCCAGCTATATAATGGAAGACAATTATTATGCTGAAGATGATGTTCGCCGAGAAAATGGCAATTACCAAGTAGCACTAACCTTTGGTGACAAAAATTTTAGAAGTGGCAACCTATATTTGGCTGGCGCCTATACTGATGGTGTTGAAGACATTAAAGGCTTCCGCGCTGTCGTTCAATACAAGTATGACAACTTGATGCTTGGTTCTATCTACCAAAGTTCTGAACTGGTTAATCCAAACAAAGATAATTGGCAGCAGCGAGATGGTGATGGATTCATTGTTAGCGCCAAGTATAAAATTGATAAGCTAACGCTTAAGGCGCAATACGGTAGCGATGATTCTGGCACTGGTAAAATTGCCGGCAGAGTTTATGACGCGTTAGGCACGTCGGCAACAGAAGTGCCTGAGGTGTCTCAATGGGCCATCGGCGCAGAGTATCGTTTATCTAAAGCGACTCGTGTGCATACAGAATTAGGTCAGTTCGATGTTAAGCAGTATAGCGATTTTGACGATACCATTGTGAGTGTTGGTTTTAGAATCGATTTTTAACGCGTTTTAGCGTCGACAATAGAGTGCACAAGGAAGTGTACTCAGCGCTCGTTTTTCTCTGTTGTTTACCAACTTGTTTGTACTCTTCTACATTTCGCAAATAGCATACATAAAATAAAAAACCCTCCGTTGCTCAATATTTTTATGCACATTTCTGACTACTTACGCGCTAAGGTTAAAATATTCCCGGGGTTATATTTTGTAAATCGACAATTTATTCATTATTCCGCTTAAAAACGATACTGGCTAGATCACGGTGCTTAACCGCTATAAATTCACGCTACAGTGATTTATATTGAGTGAATTTATAAGACGCTTTCATCATTACACGCTCGTTGATCTCGATTAACTGCTGTATCATTACCGCTCTTTCACACTATAAGAATATGATATGGCGCACGCGGCAGATGACTTTATCGCACCTCAATGTTTTGAAGATATTTCAATACTCTATCAGGATGCTGATATATTACTCATCAATAAACCCTCAGGGCTTTTATCTTTGTCGGGCAAACACCCAGCAAATCTAGACTCGGTGCACTACCGCCTAGTAAAAGAGTTTCCAGGTTGCTCTTTAGTACATCGTCTCGATCTTGGCACATCTGGGATTATGGTGGTGGCGAAAAGCAAAGCGATTAACGCGATCATCAGTAAGCAATTTAGTCAGCGAAGCGTGCTTAAAAGGTATACCGCCTTATTACTGGGTGAGTTACCAAATGACACTGGTGAAATATCCTTGCCCATAGCGAAGGATAAGCCCAACTTTCCGCTGATGAAAATTTGTGAAATAGAGGGCAAGCCGGCAGTTTCAACATATCGAGTTTTATCTCGAGAAGATTATGTTAGCACTGCTAGCGACAATGTTGCTGATACAGCAAATACACAAATACCGAGTACACGGATCCATGCGGTTACTAGAGTTGAGCTAACACCCCAGACCGGTCGTACTCATCAATTGCGGATCCATAGTCAGCAGATAGGTCACCCCATTATCGGCTGCGATCTTTACGGCTCACGTCATTCACACCAGATAGCTCCCCGATTAATGCTGCATGCCACACGGTTAGAGTTTGATCATCCCGTCACTGGAACTCGGGTTCTCGGCTTTAGCCCATGCCCTTTTTGACAATAACGCCGTCGTCTTTTAACTGACACTGATGGTTTACGCTCCTTGCGTGCCTTTATGCTCATAGCGGTACCTCTAGGAAAGTCAGCAAGGTAATGAATTGTTACAACAAGATGGCTTTTCTGCAATGTTTCACCTCCCTCAACTGTTAAAGTTTTGTTATCTTATAGCGGCAAAGGACTGTAGATAACATCCAGTCTCGATCCGTTTAAATTGGAATAGTAGATAACAGGAAATCATATGTATCGATTAGTTACGGCTTCTATAGTCACGCTTACATGTGCAACTAGTTTTAATGTAGTCGCCAATGAGTATGTTTTGAGTAAAGTTGCCAAGCCTATAACACAAAGCGTTAAGCTAAATTTGGACCCTGCAAAAGATAGTTTTTCAGGCAGCACTTCAATTAATATTGTAGTCACTGAAGCGACTAAACAGTTACAGCTCAATGGCTTGGAATATACGACTAGCAATATAGTGTTGGATGGTGCTAAAGATTGCCAGCTGAAAGCGACAATGCAAACAACCGGTGTGGTGTTGTTTGATTGTGAGCACACCATAGACCCTGGTAAATACACCTTATCGATGGACTTTTCTGCGCCCTATAATAGACAGTCGGTCGGTTTGTATAAAACTATTGATGCTGGTCAACCTTATCTATTTACTCAATTTGAAATGAGTGATGCACGTCGTGCCTTCCCAAGCTTTGACGAGCCTGGATATAAGATCCCATTTCAAGTGACCATTACCGCACCAAGCACGGAAAAGGTGTACAGCAATACCCCTGAACTATCAGTTAGCGATGATAATGGAGCGACTACCCATGTCTTCAAACAAACCAAGCCACTGCCATCATATTTGGTTGCTTTCGCTGTAGGACAATTTGAAGAGATAGAAGTTAAAGGGATGAAAGTTCCTGGTCGAGTGATTACCACCAAAGGTAAAATTGAACTAGCGCAATATGCCGCCAAGAAAATGCCTGAAGTGCTATCGGCGTTAGAAGACTATTTTGGTGTTGACTATCCTTATGAGAAGTTAGATACCATTGCCGTGCCTGAATTCCCTTTTGGCGCTATGGAGAATGCCGGTTTAGTCACTTATAGAGAGGATATTCTGTTAGTCGATGAGAAAACAGCGAGTCAGAATAGCAAAGAGCACGCCGTATCTATCATTGCCCATGAGTTAGCCCACCAATGGTACGGTAACTTAGTGACTATGCAGTGGTGGAATGATCTGTGGTTAAATGAAGCATTTGCAAGTTGGATGGCATCAAAAATCACCCATCAACTTCATCCAGAATTTGAATCAGACCTGTCTCTTTCAAAAAACTATGTGATGGCGATGGATGCCAGAGTGTCGACCAAACCTATTCGTAAACCGATTAAGACTGAAGCCGATATCATGGACGGTTTAGGTTTAGCCTACAGTAAAGGTGAAGCTGTACTTGATATGGTTGAAAACTATATCGGTGAAGATGAGTTTAAGGCTGGAATTCGCCAATATATTAAGGACAATGCATTTAAAAATACCCAAGCGGATGACTTGTGGGGCGCACTTTCTAAAGCCTCAGGCAAAGATGTCGGCGCCGTTTTGAGTACCTTCATTGAGCAGTCTTCTTACCCACTGGTTAAGGTAACATTAGCCGGCAAGAAGTTAACACTTAACCAAAGTCGATTCGTGACAGCTGGGACAAAAGCCGACGATCAATCTTGGACTGTGCCTGTATCGATAAAATATGGCAAAGGTCAGCAGGTTTCACAGCAGACTGTTTTGTTAAGCCAGGATAGCCAAACAATAGAACTTGAATATGCACCAGAATGGATCTATCCAGATTCTGACGCCATGGGCTATTATCGTTGGTTGCTGGATGAAACTGAGATGGCGGCATTGTTACAAAATGCTAAAGTCCATTTATCTGCACGAGAGCGTAAAGCACTGATCTCATCAGCTGATGCGTTACTGGATGCAGGTTTTGTGTCGGGTGGTGAACTGCTTAATATTTTGGGTGAGTTTATTAATGATCAACATCCAGAAATAGTCTCTACTGCACTCGGTTATTTGCAATCACAAAAACGTACTTTCATCGATGAGAGCAATCAACAGCAATGGGCTAAGTTTATTGCTAAGCGTGCTAGTAGTGCGATACACAAGTATGGTGTAACAGCAAAGCCAGCTGAGAGTGCAGCCATTAGTAAGTTACGTCCAACCTTGATTAACTTATTGGCATTTGAAGCCAAAGATAAAACGATTATTGCGACGGCAACTAAAGAAGCGAAATCTTATATTTTAGGTAATAATGAAGTTGATCCTTATCTAATTGGAACTTACCTTACTATTGCCGTTTATTACGGTGATGCTAAGTTGTTATCGCAAGTTAAGAGTGAGTTCGAGACAACTAAAGATCCGAAGAAACGGACTCGTTTAATGTATGCGCTAGGTTATGCACCTACTGACAAGTTACAAACTGAGGTGTTAGCCTATACATTAACAGATAAGATTAATGCCCCTGATTTGAGATATGTCTTGTCTGGTCAAACTTACACTGACGAGCGCCAGCAAAGGTTCAGAGATTGGGTTTATGCAAATTACGACAAGATAAAAGAGAAACTTCCTCCATTTGCTGTCGCGAGTATTCCATATTACACCGGCAGTGGTTGTGATATGGCGGCACTGGAAACCACAGAGCAGTTTTTCAAGCCAAAATTGGAGCAAACTCCAGAGTACGCACGTACTTTAGCCAAACTGGACGAGAGTGTACGCAACTGTGTTAGTTTGAAAAAGCGAGAGCAGGCCAGCGTGGAACAATATCTCAATAAATTATAATGAGATATTAATAACGAAAAGGGCAGGCTAATAGCTTGCCCTTTTATTTAGTTTAGTCATTTGGTTTTAAATAGTGATTTAATGAGCGGGGGTCTGTATGTCCAGTACGGCCCATAATGTATAAATGATCTTTTTTATTTTCATGTAGTTGCGTTACACATCCGCTACGTAAACTGTGGGCGCCATAGTACTGAGGATCTAAACCGGCTTTATTGCAATAGCGTTTTATCAACTGATAAATATCATCACCCCGTAAAAATCCTTTACCCAAGTTAGTGTCAGTAACTTGGTAATCTCTTATTTGATGACCATCACGGGTTAACGATCTAAATAAGTGTCCCTCTTTAATACCTGCAGCAGACAACCACTCTTTAATTGCATCAAATGCAGAGAAGGGTTCCTCTTTAGGCAGTACTTTCCATTCCCTTTGCCCTTGCTGGTTACTTTTAGAGTAGGGCAGCCTAACTTTAAGTTTTTCTCGTAAAAAGCTTAAATGATTAACTTTAATATTAGCGAGTTCCGAACGTCTAAAACCTCCCTGAAAACCAAGTTGAATAATCGCCTTGTCACGTTTTCGGGTGAGATTTTGCTTTCGTTCATCAATGGATCGTATTAATAATTCAAGTTCATCGTACATGATGGGCTGTTGATCATAATCTGAAACCATGCGGTTTTGATTACGCATAAGACCACGCATCACTCTAATGACCAAAGGGTGATCCGTTGGCGATGGTGTTGCCGATTGAATATGAAAAAAACGTATCGCGGCTAATCGACTATTGATTGTTTGTGTAGAAAGCTGGTGGCCATTGTTAGCTTGATAAATATCTTTTTGATGACCGATAAAAGATATTACACTTCTCGGATCTGCAGGTAATGAACTCAAGCCGTGAGTTGCACAGTAGGCGCTAAAAATGGCAAAACTAGAACGGTAAACCCGTCTGGTATTATCCGAAATTTCATAACGAGTTTCTTTAGCTGCACTTTCAAAATCATTGAGAATAGAAAGAGGCAGCTCACTTTCTTGATAAAAACCGTCTTCTGACATTGTTTTTACAGTATTAGGAGTAATAGGGCTAATACGCTTTTCACTCATCAGATGATGTTTCCTCGATAGGCACTGTGAATTTGAGAAGTTGAAAGACTTTCTTAAGCCACTATTTTAGCCATTTAGCGCTACCTCTACCAGTGATAATGACGATTATCACTGGTAGAGGTAGCGCTAAATGGCTAAAATAGTGGCTTAAGAAAGTCTTTCAACTTCTCAAATTCACAGTGCCTATCGAGGAAA
>NZ_JAKIKR010000028.1 GCF_023284025.1 Shewanella abyssi
CCTAGCACCTAGCACCTAGCACCTAGCACCTAGCACCTAGCACCTAGCACCTAGCACCTAGCACCTAGCACCTAGCACCTAGCACCTAGCACCTAGCACCTAGCACCTAGCACCTAGCTTTTTTGCTGAGCTAAAACCAGCTGACGATATTGCAGTAAGCTAAATACGCCGAAAATAAACACTTGTAGATAATCGCCCCTCTTTAAGGAGATTAGGCTCTTAAATAAGGTGTGGAAGATAATCGTTTGGAAGCAGTGCATAAACAGGGTCACTGCTAAAAGAATATTAAGAATAGCGGCAATATTGCCGTCAAAGGGAGCCGCTAGATTATAAAACATCATTAACCATGCAAAGCCCGTCGCCAACTTACCTAATAGTAATATCAGTTTCATTTAAACGTGCTCCTCAGGCTCTTGAGTGTCATTATCTGCTAACGGATTGTACTGATATAAACGATAGATCACTTGGCCGGCTTTCTTCTCTTTAAGTTGAGTCCAACTCGCGGGTACATCAAGTGTTGCTAGTTCCGCTTCCGTTTCAACATAGATAAGTGCTTCAGGTAACAACCATTGCTGCTGATCTAGCAGTTGGATGCTTTTTTCTGTCAGTGACTTTCTGAAAGGTGGGTCGATAAATACAATGTCAAAACCGGTGCCGGGCGTTGTCGCTAATAGCTTCAAGCTATCGCCTTTGATCACATCGGCATTGTCACACTTTAAGGTCGCTAAGTTTGTCACTAGCTGTTTTGCCGCCTGGGGTTGTAACTCAAATACTCGGGCATAAGCCGCATATCGAGATAACGACTCTAAACTTAGTGCGCCACTGCCACCGAAGCAATCCAGTACTCTAGCACCGCGTAAATCGTCCGCTATCCAATTAAACAAGGTTTCACGCACACGGTCAGTTGTGGGGCGCAGACCTTCCAAATCATGGATAGGCAGTTTGCGTGATCGCCACTGGCCCGAAATAATTCTTACTTGGCCGCTTGAGGGTCTTTTTTTGACCATGGTGTCCTCGTGATTTTGCCTTATGGCAGAAAGTGGTAGACTATAGCGTCTAATTTAAGGTCGTTATTTTATACCAAAGCACAACTAAATGGTAAAAAGCCATCGCGCAGATGCGGTCGGTTACATTTTTGCTGTTTAAATCAGCGTAATTCTGCGGTGTTTTTGATATAACGTCCTCCACCCTACGCATTTATGTACAGCTATTTGAGCATCGGTAAAACACATGGCAAAGAAAGGTTTTTTTTCCTGGTTCCGCAAAGATAAATCTACAGAACAACCACAGGAAGCAGAGGCAGAATTAAACGTTTCGGCTCAAGCTGAAATTGAGCAAGTTGACGCTGAACAAATTGAAGCTGATAACGTTGCAGCAAAGCACGTTGAATCAGAAAAGCTTGCTGCTGAACAAGCAGAAGCTGAAAGAGTTGCAGCCGAGCAGGCAGAAGCTGAAAGAGTTGCAGCCGAGCAAGCAGCAGCTGAAAGAGTTGCTGTTGAACAAGCAGAGGCTGAAAGAGTTGCAGCGGAGCAAGCAGAAGCTGAAAGAGTTGCAGCGGAGCAAGCAGAAGCTGAAAGAGTTGCAGCGGAGCAAGCAGAAGCTGAAAGAGTTGCAGCCGAGCAGGTAGAAGCTGAAAGAGTTGCAGCCGAGCAGGTAGAAGCTGAAAGAGTTACAGCCGAGCAGGTAGAAGCTGAAAGAGTTACAGCCGAGCAGGCAGAAGCTGAAAGAGTTGCTGCCGAGCAAGCAGAGGCTGAAAGAGTTGCAGCCGAGCAGGTAGAACATCAACCAGAGCCGCAAGCGAAACCAGTCAAAGAGGGGTTATTTGCCCGACTTAAACGCGGTTTAAAGCGCACCAGCGAAAGCATAGGTAGTGGCTTTGTTGGAATATTCACTGGCAAGAAGATTGATGATGATCTTTTTGAAGAGTTAGAAGAGCAGTTACTGATCGCCGACGTGGGCGTTGAAACCACCACCCGTTTGATTAAGAGTTTAACCGAGCAAGCCAGTCGCAAACAGCTTAAAGATGGTGAAGCACTATATGAGCTGATGCGTGATGAGATGCAAAAAATACTAGAGCCAGTATCGATTCCTCTTGTTCCAGAAAATACAGACGGCCCGTTTGTTATTTTAATGGTGGGTGTTAACGGTGTTGGTAAAACAACCACTATTGGTAAATTAGCTAAACAATATCAAGCAGAAGGTAAAACCGTCATGCTCGCGGCGGGTGATACTTTCCGCGCGGCAGCCGTTGAACAGTTGCAGGTTTGGGGACAACGTAACGACATCCCAGTCATTGCCCAGCACACGGGTGCCGATAGTGCTTCGGTGTTGTTTGATGCACTACAAGCCGCAAGAGCACGTAATGTAGATGTACTGATTGCCGATACAGCGGGCCGCTTACAAAACAAAGCGCACTTGATGGACGAGTTGAAAAAAGTCGTTCGAGTGATGAAAAAACAGGACCAAGCGGCACCCCATGAGGTGATGCTCACTTTAGATGCATGCACTGGTCAGAATGCGATTAGCCAAGCTAAACTGTTTCAAGAGGCCGTGGGCGTAACGGGTATCACCATTAGCAAATTAGATGGCACTGCAAAAGGTGGCGTTATTTTTGCGATTGCGGACAAGTTTGGTATTCCAATTCGCCACATCGGTGTTGGTGAACAGATTGATGATCTTCGTACTTTTGATGCAAAAGACTTTATTGAAGCACTGTTTAGTCAATCAAAAGACGACTCTGACGCAAAATAGCGTTAGTTTATAAACTTTAATAGCGATATCGACGACTAAGAAATCTAATAAATGATTCGATTTGAGCAAGTCAGTAAAGTGTATTCTGGCGGGCAAAAAGCCCTGTCGGATGTGAACTTTCATTTAAAACGTGGCGAAATGGCGTTTCTTACTGGTCACTCAGGTGCGGGTAAGAGCACTCTGCTCAAGTTGATCACGGTGATCGAGCGTGCCAATGTCGGTAAAGTGTCTATTAATGGCCATGATATTGCCAAGCTTCGTCGCTCTCAAGTGCCTTACTTGCGTCGTGATATTGGGATGATTTTTCAAAATCATCACCTATTGATGGAAAAAAGCGTGTTTGATAATGTCGCGCTGCCGTTAATCATCGAAGGATTTTCCCACGGAGAGATCCGTAAGCGGGTAGCCGGTGCGCTCGATATGGTGGGGCTCTATGGTAAAGAGCGACATAGTCCCATCATGCTTTCAGGCGGTGAACAGCAGCGTGTCGGCATTGCCAGGGCTATTGTGAACAAGCCGCCACTATTACTTGCCGATGAACCTACCGGTAACCTAGACCCGAAATTGTCGATGGACATACTGCGCTTATTTGAAACCTTTAATGATTCAGGTACCACAGTGCTGATCGCAACCCATGATTTGGGCCTTATCGCACGGATGAAGTACCGTACATTAACGCTTAAGCAGGGTCGTGTGCTTGGTGCTCAAGAGCTAGACCAAACTGACACCTTAAGTGGGTACTGAGGACTATGATGAATAAACAGTCTCAGTTAACTCGCAGCAAATTGCCAATATCTGGTCAAATCGTGATGTTTTTTATTCGCCACATTCAACACGCAATGGCGAGCTTGGGTGAATTATGGCGTAATCCCATTTCATCATTCATGACAATGGCGGTACTTGGGGTCAGCCTCAGTTTACCGGCAGCGCTGCAAGTGCTGGTTAAAAATGCAGAAACCATCACTCAATCGTGGAACAGTGCCGCCGAAATATCACTATTTGTTGATGAAGGCCGCAGCGAAAAAAGTATTCAAAGTTTAATCGCTCGCCTTAAGGTGTATCCCGAGGTGGCAGAGATACATTATATCAATCGCGATCAAGCCCTAGAAGAGTTTCAACGGCTCTCTGGCTTCGGTGAAGCACTGTCCTATTTAGATGTTAACCCGCTTCCAGCCGTCGTGATGGTGACTCCTAGCTTAAAATATTCTAGTCCCACTGGCGCCAGAGAGTTGCTGAATAAGCTTGAGCAGGAAGCCGAAGTAAGCTTTGGCCGACTTGATATTGAATGGTTAGAACGCCTGCAAGCCGTGGTGCGTTTGCTTGAACGCACTGTAATGGCGATTGCAGCACTACTGGTGTTAGCGGTTGTACTCGTTATTGGTAACACGATTCGTCTGGCAATTATGAACCGACGTACCGAAATAGAAGTGATGAAGCTTGTTGGTGCCACGGAAGCCTTTATACAAAGGCCATTCCTTTATACCGGTATTTGGTTTGGGATCATCGGTGGTGTTTTAGCTTGGGTCATTATTAATTTATTGGTGTGGTATTTAGACAGCGCACTCGCTGAGCTGCTTGGTTTATATGGCAGCGAACTGCATATGGAATCACTGACATTAGCAGAGCTTGGGCAACTGGTTTTATTAGCCTCATTTTTAGGTTGGCTTGGTTCATACCTCTCTGTACGCCAACATTTACGGGCAATTGAACCTTCTTAGGGATAGGAGCAGCGGATTGGTAAAGATGAACTATCCTTCATTTGCGTTGTCTCTATGTAGGTGTAAAAATTCAACCGTACATATTAGACAACGCCGATGGTTGACATATTCTGTCAATTAGTCGATAGTTCTCTGTCCATCTCAATAGAGGTGTGATTTTCAGGTTTAGTTAGACCGTAGTATTGGTAATCAGTAGTAGGAGCGTGAATGACAGATCAAACGCAAACAATGGCCCTTATGGTTCCTCAAAGTAGTGGAAGCCTCGAGTCTTATGTTCACTCTGCCCATAGAATTTCTATGTTGGGTGCAGAGGAAGAGCATGAGCTGGCGAAGCGTCTGCAGGAAACGGGTGACCTACAAGCTGCGAAACAACTGATTATGTCGCACTTGCGCTTCGTGGTACATGTTGCAAAAGGCTACTCAGGATACGGTTTACCCCAAGCCGATCTAATTCAAGAAGGCAACATTGGCTTGATGAAAGCCGTTAAGCGTTTTGACCCAGATGTGGGCGTTCGCTTGGTATCATTTGCTGTGCATTGGATCAAAGCAGAAATTCATGAATATGTGCTTAAAAACTGGCGCATAGTTAAGGTTGCAACCACAAAAGCACAGCGTAAGTTGTTCTTTAATCTTCGTAAAACTAAAAAGCGTCTTGGCTGGTTTAGTGATAATGAAGTGGGTATGGTGGCAGAGAGCCTAGGTGTATCAAAAGCAGACGTGACCGAAATGGAATCACGTATGGCTGCCCAAGATCCCGCGTTTGATTTAGCTAGCGATAACGATGATGAGAAAGATTATGCGCCTATGCATTACCTTGAAGATCATTCATCTGATTTGGCTAGCCAAGTTGAAAATGACAACTGGGAACAAAATAACCAAGACCGTCTGCTTTCAGCGATCAAGACACTTGATGAGCGTAGTCAGCACATTCTTCAGGCTCGTTGGTTAAGTGAAGACAAAACAACGCTACAAGAGTTAGCGACCACTTATCAAGTATCGGCAGAACGTATCCGACAACTTGAAAAGAATGCCATGAACAAACTAAAAGGACGAATGGAAGCTTAAGGCTTTTGTTGGTACTGACTAAAACCTGCTACGGCAGGTTTTTTTATGTCTGGAACATTTATGCCTAAAGCCCATGGATGGATAGCTTGCGGCTTTATGTCTGGAACATTTATGCCTAAAGCCCATGGATGGATAGCTTGCGGCTTTATGTCTGGAGTTCACCCAGACATGCAGGTTGTTTCTCATCAATCAAACTTCGTTTGATACAAGGTCGTGGTGCTTCGCCCATTCCTTTGTAAAGAGTCGAGCCAAGGGGTAAAGCGCTTGTCCCCGCTCTTGATTTCATAAGAGTCAATCCCTCTGCGCCCCGGCGAAATTTTAAAAGCGAAATTTCCAACGGGGGAGATTTGATTCTGTGAGTTGGTTACATGTGTTTAAGCTCATATTCTTACTGATGAATCTACAATACGTGATATCAGACGCCTTTATAAAAATGATCTTACTCCTTTTTTAACAGAGCTAAATAGTCGTATTTTGTGAGACTGTAGCTAATGTTGTGCATGTCCTATCTTTTTCCCAATGTACTTCGGCAACTTGGATGGGGAGTGGTGTTTTCTGTGCGTTTTGCGCGATGGTCACTTTTGTGCTTTTAAATTAGGAACTCAAATGCTGAGAATGTGCGCTTTTATAACCCAGTGTAGATACGGCTTAGGCCTTTGATGGCATGGATGCCATCGTAGAGCTTACAGGGACGTACTTGCAGCGTGCCTAAGAAGTGTCTGCGCATACGCATGCTGCAAGCAATTAGTTGCACTTGATGCTGAAAGGGAGCAATGAGGTAGTTAGGGATGCAATTAGAACAGTTAAGCTGCTGTGTTTAAAGCTTAAAGCCACCATGGCTAAATGATGGTACTTTTATAACCCAGTGTAGATGCAGCTGAGGCCTTCGGAAACAGGGTGAGAGATAACGCAGTTATCAAGCTTTCGAACGAGAGGCATGGATGCCGAACTGGCCTTTAAATAGGGATGTTGTTTGTTTTCGTTGAGCCCACAGAGCCAGTTCTGTTCCAGACATAATTTGGCATTCCCTCCGTCCTTGGAGGTCAGACGTGCTTGCGGCGAGCCTCAGTGGTGTCTGCACATAAGGTAGTTCATTCACATCTGACCCATAGGGATATGGGAAATGTCATGATGATGTCGGGAACATCATCGACCATGTGATCACGACATTCGGACATCCTGTCCAGCACCTGCTGCAGGCATTTGGAACCACTTTGGTTGAAGCTAATTAACTTTGCCGCAATATTGGTTATTACTTTTTTATCAAAATTAAGGTCAAGGTCGTGGCGCTTCGCCCACACCAGAGCCAAAGGGTAAAGCGCTTGTACCCCTTGGCAATCCCTCAGCGCCCCGGCGAAATTTAAAAAGCAAAATTTCCAACGGGGGATAATTGCGTGTTCTGCTGGTTATGCAAGTTAGTTACTTTTGTGGTTTTAAATTTAAAACGCAGATGCCGAGAGCTTGCGCTTTCGAAACCAGTGTAGATGCGGCTGAGGCCGTCGAAAACAGGACGTTTTCGTTGAGCCCACAGGGACGTGCTTGCGGCGAGCCTCAGTAGCGTCTGCACATACGCCGACCGCAGGTCATTGGAACCACTGATATCCAAAACTAACTAGTTTGCCACAAATGGAGATAATGCTTTTTCAAGCATCACGAATGACGATTTTGGTGTGGCGTTCGAGTTTATCGTAGCGCACCTTAAATGGACGCTAATCCTTAACCGCTGCAATGATCTGTTTCCGCACGACTTTAATGCCTACTGTGGCGACATCTGGCCACGGGTAATAACACCTTGGCCGCTTGAAACGGGCTATTTTGTCGGCGAGGAACGCTGTTAACTCTGCTTCAGAAGGCTGGCTAGCTGAATCATTAGCAGGTTTAATGATGGCTGCTGGAAGGTGACCAAATTTGGCATCAGCTTGAGCGAAGACGATGGCGTCATCAATCAATGGATGCAGCTTTAATGCGGCTTCAACCTCTTCTGGTTGCAGGTTTTCGCCACCGCAAACAAACATGTTATCTAAACGGCCGTCAATACACAGGTTGCCGTTTTTGTCCCAATGCCCTAAGTCAGTACTGCGAAACCAGCCTTTTGTCTCTAATGAGCTTCCTAGAGTCTTGCTAAGACCATCGACGCTAAGGTAACCGAGAAACAGACATTCGCCTCTTAGCCATATCTCCCCGTCGACTATTTTTAACTCTCGCCGAGGTAATACTCGGCCACTTGAGCCATCCGTGCGGGCAATGCCGGTGGTGATCTGTGAGCTCATCTCGGTCATGCCATAACTGGTGAAGGCGTTAATATTGAGCGTGTTGAGTTGGTTTAACTGAACGGCTGAAATCGAGCCGCCACCTAACAGCATTGCTTTGACTTGGCTTAAACAGTGGTGGTCAGCTGTAAGCAACTGTTGCAGTTGCGCACTGACTAAAGACAAGTGGCTAATCTTGTCTCTGGTTAACTGCTCAGCAAGGGGTATCGATTTATCTTTGAAGATGACGCAGGCACCGGCAAGTGCGCAGCGATTGAGAATAGCCAGGCCACCAATATGAAACAGTGGCAGCGACAGTAACCAGCTATCTTTCTCAGTGATATCAATCAGTGTTTTCGACCCTTTGGCGCTGGCAATATGGTTATGCAAACTATGTACGGCCGCTTTAGGTAAGCCAGTGCTGCCAGAGGTAAGAATGGCATTTACCGCTTGTTGAGGATTAATTTCTGGTGCTTGCTGCACGCTTTGTTGCTCGAAATTCAGCGCTAATAACTGAGTGCTATCTGTGCCAAGCGCCAGCAGGGCACTTTCTAGCTTGGGTAGTCGTGTTTGTGTGCTGTTGGGGAGCCAGCAGTAGCGATATTGATGCGCTTGAATTAGCTCAAGCAGCTGTATTTGCGCAAAGCGTGGCGAAATAGGGCAAAACAGCAGAGCATTGTCGACGCAGGCCCAATAAAGCGTGAGTAACTCAGGGCTATTATTAGCAACACAAGCAAGCCTATCACCTTGCGTTAATCCTGCTTGCTTAAGCTGTTCCCCGATGGCGATGACTTGCTGACTGAGCTGCTGATAACTTACCGCTACACCGCTGAGCTTATAGGCGATGGAATCAGGTCGCTGCGCAGCAACCTGATGAATGGGGGACAATTTAACAATGTCGACAGAAGTATTGGGCATAAAGGGCTAACCGAGTTCAAGCAGCAGTTGTAGATCGCCTAATTGCAGGCATCTTGCTTTACCTGTGCTTTGCAGTAGATCTTGGCTAAAGGCGCTTAGGGTATCGATACCTGGGATCTCGCCAGGGGTCACAATGTCGGCCAAACGGCTAAGATCAGTTATACCTAGACTGGCTTCTAAACTTGAACTCAATATTGAGCGCACCCCATGTTCAGCGGCCAAATGCTGTAGTGACTGCAATTTTTCCAAGCTACCCAGTAGCATAGGCTTGATGATGATGGCACAAAGCCCTGCTTGCATCTCAAACTGATAGTGTGGCTCATTGAGCGACTCGTCTAATGCCCAAGGCGCTGCAATCGCTTGATAAAATGTTGGGTTATCGACAGCTTGTTTGCAAGGCTCCTCAATATACTCAATAGCATGCAAAGGAATACAAGCGATGAATTCGATGGCTTGTTGTAGCTCAAAGCCACGGTTTGCATCGAGCCTTAGTTTTAAATCTGGCCGTATGGCTAAGATCTGATGGATTAGTTTGATCTCATCCTCAAGGGATGTCTGTGCGACTTTTACCTTAACGGCATGGACATTTTTAGCTAGCGCCGCCACACGCTCGGTAACTGCGGTTAACGGCTCATCCTGATTACGGTAGATAAGCGGAATAGTCCGCGCCTCAAGGCTGTGGCCATCGAGCTGCCCGCTAAGTTTGGCATGTAATAAACTTAAGCCAAAAGCGACTGCGTTTTGCTCGGTCTTATCGGCAAAATCGAGCAGCTTATCTACTGGTTGTAGATGCAGCTGCGTCAGATATTCTCCGAGTTGTGCCGTTGTTTCTGCAAGCGAGTGCTGACTATAACCAGTCAATGGATTGCCTTCAATATCAGTACCCGAAAGCGGGGCAATCTCAACTTGTTCAGTTCGCTCATCACTAGCCAAACTTATTGTCGCGCTAAGCACTAAACCATGGCGTTGGTCGATGCGTTGCTTACCTACGGGTAATAATCTATCGAGATCAATACTGTATTGATGAAGGCTAAGTTTAGTGAGGATCATTACGTGGGCCTATTGGATGATTGTGGGCTAAATGAAAGCGGGTTGAGCAGTTGTACAACCAACTGGCTAAAGACTTCAGGAGCAGTGCTATGGACATTATGGCCACTGGCTGCCATAGGGTGAATAGCGATGGGATATTGTTGCTGCCAGCGAGTGGCGAGCGAGAGAAATTTTTGATCATCACTTCCGGCAATAAAATAGCATGGCGCAGAGATTATCATCGGCGTGTCCCAAAGATCGCCTTGCTCAGCAAGTGATGTGGCTTGATAGCAGTTAACCAGTGCTAAGGCTTGATTGGCACTGCGCTGCTGGATCATTGCTTGGCGTTGTTTGACGCTAAGATCGGCAAATACCGCTTGTTGGTACCAAAGCGTTAAAAAATCCTCAATATCGAGGCTATTTAGTTTCGCTGCCCACTGTGCATCATTGGCTTTTCTGGCGGTTTTGTCATCTGCAGACTTAAGGCCTGGGTGGCACGACTCTAGTATTAAGCTGAGGATCTTTTCAGGTGCATGCCGCGCAAGGTGCAGCGCTATCCGGCCACCGAGCGAATAACCAATCAAGTGATACTGCGTAATGTTAAGGCGTGAAAGTGTTTGCTGGATAAGCGAGCTGCAGGCATCAAAACCAGGTATCGGTAAGCTGCAGTTTAGGCTTTCGCCATGACCCGGCAGATCGATGCTAACGCAATAATATTGCTTAGCTAACACCTCTATAACTGCTGTCCAATCCTCTTTACTGCCCAAAAAACCGTGCAACAGTACAACGACTGGTGCAGCGGGGTCGCCTTGGCATTGAGTTGCCAGCATCAGCTTTGTTTCACCCAGGTGGCGATATGGGCAATTTGATCACTGGCTTGGTTTTGTGACACGCTCACCTCGATTACCGAAGGCCCTGGGTAGGTCAGGGCATATTCGTAAGACTCGATAAAGTCATCGAGGTCATCAACTTGGTTATAGGCTAGGCCGAACATAGCGGCGCCAAATCCAAATTCAAGACCATGGGATAAGCGATAGTAATCGTTGCGTAATTGTTCGTTAGGCACTGGCAGCAGGTTAAATATATTACCGCCATCGTTATTGAGAATAACAATAACAAACGGACTGGTGACGCTACGCGCAATCGCCAAGGAGTTGAGATCATGTAGCTGTGAAATATCACCGATAACCAGTGTGGTTGGTTTTTTATCCGCAATGGCAACGCCGCATGCGGTTGCGAGTAGTCCATCAATCCCCGAAGCGCCGCGATTGGTAAAGACGGTTGCGTGCTCAGCGGTGATAGGAGCGAACATATCGAATAGTCTGACGGGCAGACTATTGCCAATAAATAGCTGGTGCTCACGGGTTTGACGTTTGGCTATTGCCCGTATCGCCTGTGCTTCGCCGAACTCTGCATGATCAATTTGCTGCTGGTATAGGGTTTCTAGCGCTGCATTATACTGCACTAATGGCAATGCCCACTGTGCCTGAGATGAGCGTGGCCAAGGCAGCTGGCTAAAGGTGTTAGCCTGCGCAATCCATACTTGTTTCGCACTGTGCTTGGGGTCAAGTCTTTGTTGCTGTGGCAGAACTTGCCAGTAGTCCTTCCAGCTATGTTCACTTAAATAGCTCATCAACCGTTTTGACAGGATACGACCGCCAAAAACGATCACTTTTTCAGCTTGTGCTAGCAGAGCCTGGGCTTTCGGTTGCAGTAACAGCTGGTCGATATTACCGATGGCAGCGCTACTTTGTCGAAGTTGTGATTGGGCATCGGAAACGATTGGCCAACCGAGCTTTATCGATAGCGCGATCAGCTGTTCAGGCTGATGCTCAGGTGCCAATGTTGCTGCCACAATGATGCCTTTCCCATGGACAAATCTGGCCAGTGCATCATGGGTTGGTAGCTGTGAAGCTGTTGGCGCTGCGTATTGAATATAGGGTGCATTACCTTGCTGCCATTGAGCAACTGGCTTTAAATAATGGCTAAAGTCTGCTTGAGGCGCTGTTGGATAGAGTGGCTCGCGGTACATGCAGTTAATATGCACCGGCTGCGTTTGATTGCTGACCGCATCATCGATAGCGCTTAATAGCGCGGCCGGGCCAATATTCATCTCTGGCGTAGGTAAACTGAGTGGCTTGGCATATTGAGCAAAAATGGCTGGCTGGGTAATCGCTTGGTTAGCGCCACAATCAATTAGCTCTGGCGGGCGATCACCTGAAAGGACTATCAGTGGAACCTGGGTTAGCCAAGCTTCGATTACCGCTGGATATAGATTCGCGACTGCGGTGCCTGAGGTGGTGATAATAGCCACCGGAGCGCCACTGGCTTTGGCTAGGCCTAGCGCCATAAAGCCTAAACCTCTTTCATCAAAATGTAGATGTTGGCTCAGATTTTTTTGCTTCGCTGCCGCTAAGGTTAGCGGGGTTGAGCGCGATCCCGGTGCCATGCAGACATGTTTGACCCCTAGACGAGCAAGCTCCTCTAAGATTAACGTTCCCCAAAGCAAGTTTAATTCAGCCGTATGTTCAGTTTGCATAGATTATTACCATCCCAATGATAATGTTAGTTTAACTTGCTTTAGCGCCAAGGAATATGATCGGCTCTGGTTTTCTTAAATCTGCAAGCTAACGTAAAAAAGGCGAATGAAGACTATCGACCTTGATTGTCTATCCATTCACTCATCACTACATGGGTTTTAATTTTAGTGATATCGGGCAGTTATTAGTTTTGCTTTAGGCTGGAATATGGCCTACGCCATATTACTGATGCTAATTTTGTTTCCAATATTATGGGCACAGAAAACCCATCTAAACCGAAAACAAGCGCTAGCTTGAGTCAATAGCAGCCGTGTAATCGTGGTCTTTTATTGAGTTTCTATTGCTAGGTTACGCATCTGGATCAGTTCGCTATGGCGCAGGTGTAGCAATTCAGAGGTGCGACGGATCATCTGATCTTCATATTGGCACAAATGTCCATCAGCATAGGCTAAGCGCCACATTGCCAGGATGAGTTGTTGTTTTTGCTCAATATCAAAGTTGTCATTAATGGCTTGAGTAAACTCATAAAGCGAGGTGGAGTTATTTTGCGACACGGTAGCATCTGCGATTAATGCATTCACATCATCGACTGACAAGCCTAAGCTGGTGGTGAGAAGCTCAGGTAGGATGTTAGCTTCTTCATCTGACATGCTCTCATCGGCCATGACGACTTCCAATAGCAAGCTGGCCGCGGCAAGGTTAAGCTGCTGCGCCAGCTCTTCAGCTGAAAGCGTTTGACTGGGAGCTTCAAAAAATTGTTTTAGCTTGGCAAGCATGCAAGTTCCTCAAAGGTGGGTATAAAGCTTAGAGCGTCAAACTTAAGCAGAGTTCCATCTTGGTTGCGCTGAATGACTCAATAGCAACCAAGATGACAATCTAGCAAGCTTACAATATGGCGCCGAGTCCTTGCATCAGTAGGTCAGAGGTACCTGATGTTCCATTAGCGTCGAGGTAGCCCTTGACGATATCAATCATAGGTGCTGCTAAATCTTTGGAAATTCCAAGCTTTTCAAAAGCGTCGTAAACCATAGCACCCCCCTTAAGTGAGTCTCCAAATCCACCTGCTTTTGATAACAAGCCTGACATTCCTGAGCCACTATCCATTTCAGGTACTGCACTTAGCAAACCATCAATACCAGGGATAGAGTCTGCAATGGAGCTGAAATCACTGCTGCCCAATGAAGATTGCGCTAATGATAGCAAACTGCCTAAGCCGCCCTCTGCTTGACCCTGGCTTAAGCCTAGTTGCGACATAACACTGCCGACCAAATCATCAGATTGTGCCGGGGTTGAAATTGCTGTTACTACCTTTGTTGATGGATGTTTTGCAGTTGCTTCTGCGAATAGATCAACCCCGTGGGCGTTAACTTGAGTTGAGAATATGCTTAATAGCGTCAGAATACCTGCAGTCAATAATTTCATCGGGGCCATCCTTTTAAGTTAAATCTGTTGTATTTTTTACTAGTTTAACGGTTTTAACAATTTGTTTGCAGTTTTTTTACTTTTAACAAATAGCGAATACGTGATTTCAACTGTGCATTAATTACTAAACTTGGGTATCCTTAGCCCTAATTCGTGTTATTCAATTTCATTTTTTGGAAAACCCTATGTCATTATCAGCCGTCTTGACTCAAGCATTTAATTTTTTTCGTAATAATATTAGCCAGTTAGCCGCTTTAACTGTTCCGGTGTTGTTTATCCAGGTCGGTATTCAGCTATGGTTGAGTTTAGAGATAAGCACTGCTGATCTTGAAAACCCTCAGTTTGGCACCAGTCATATGGTGGCGATGATGGCGTTGTTGTTAGTATTTTCGTTTTTAATTGCCGCATTAACACTGTTTTTAGAGATCCGCTCCCAAGGACACAGTCCTAGTAACGGTATGATATTAAAAACCAGCTTGAACTTTGTTCCCGCTTTACTGTTGGCTGGAGTCTTTTCAGGTCTTGCGGTGCTGGCACCGTTCTTCGTGCTTCTGGCGATAAACCCTATGTTAGGTATTATCGGCTTGGTGATTAGTATTTACCTTTTTGCTCGATTGGCCTTTGTTAACTTCATGGTGGTCGTTGAGCGATTGACGCCGATGGAAGCCATTAAGCGTAGCTTTACCTTCAGTGGGCCGATAGCGCTGAAAACAATAACGGTATTATTACTTTATATTCCAATCTCTTTAGTGGGCAGCGTACTGGCCATGGGCACACAGCTTGGTGGCGTACCATTGCAATTGATTGGTGAAGTCATAGTGGCGTTCTTTGGCTTGTTCGTTAACGTGGTACTGTTTCGTTTGTATATGGTTTCCCGTGAAGAGTCAGATACTCCTGGCAATCTAGAGCAGTAATCCTCAAAAAACATCGGTAATAATGGCGAATGTTTTACAGGATATTCGCCATTATCCTAGCTAAGTCAACGTTACGCATCTAGTCAACAGCGTGGGAGCATATCTTGTTAAACGATATTGAATTCGTTAATCAGTTTTCAGTTGAACTGGGGCAGGATTATCGCAAGGCTAAGAGCTTTGTAACCGATGTGCCAACACAAGCTTTACTTCATGTTCGAAGCTTTAGCCATAAGCTAACCAGTTTATTGGCTGAAGAACACGCTATTCATTTCGATAGCCCCAATCTTTACGACCGTATTGAGCAGCTAAACCAACGCAGACTTATCGATGTAAAAACCACCCGAGCGCTGCATAAGTTACGTGCCGATGGTAATCGTGGTGCCCACCCAGAAAAGTATCACCTGACTCCTGAGCAATTGCAGCAGTTAAGCCAACGTGCAATTAAAAATCTACTACAGCTGGTGGATTCACTGTTTAGTCAGGTGACAAATGACAACAAGCCTGAGTATTACTTTGAAGAGTTTGATGCCTTAGCGGGCAGGGACTTGTGCTATCGCGCGGTGATGGAGCGAGATGCTGAATCGCAATATCTTGTCGGCATGTCGCTTAAGACGCGAGCATTAATGCAAAGAGAGCAGGAACAAGCATTACAAGAAAGTCGCGAAGATAAAGTCAAAGACCGCTCAACAGCATCATTCAAGCAAGCAAGTTATTGGTTTTCCCAAGCCGCAGATGACGATGTGAATGCACTCTATGAGCACGGCGTATCATTAATCCATGGTTACAGCGGTGAGTTTGATGTGATAGCAGGTGAGCAGGCCATTGCAAAGGCGGCTACCGCAGGCGTTGCCAATGCCATGGCGTTGTTAGGCTACTTTTATTTAGTGGGTAGTCAGCATTTTGCAGCCGATGTTCAGCTTGCAGAGCGTTACTTGAGCCAAGCGGCAAAGCTCGAGCAATCAGAAGCGATGGCAAATCTGGGTGTGCTTTATTATCAGCAGTCTGATCTGAAAATGGCTTATAAATATATTAGCCGTGCCGCCAATGCAGGTTTCCCCCATGCGCAATATCACTTGGCGCTAATGCTAGCTCGCGGTGAAGGTTGTGATGCCGATGCAGTCAAAAGCGAGCACTGGTTAGCTGAGGCCGCTGAACAAGGCCAAGTCGATGCGATGTTCTCTAGAGCCCAGTCGATGCTGCATGATGACAGTGCATTGGGGCAGGATTACTCCCAGGCAGAAAGCTATTTACGTGAAGTCATTAAATACGGCCACAGTGTACCGGCGATGATCGAGCTAAGCATCGCACTTGCTGACGGCATGCTAGGGCGTATTGATGTTGTTGCAGCAGCTTCTTTATTAAAACTTGCCCGAGAACACGCTAACGACGAAGAGTTGGCGGTTATCGAACCTCTATGGGCTTCACTTAAGCAGCAAGTACTCTCTGTTATTAAAATGACAAATTCAGCGCAAGAAAAAGCAGCGTTAGCGAAAGCGGCTGAGTTACTTAGCTAAGATGAGCAGATCTTTATATTGATTGCTATAGTTTGTACTCATTCTCGCGTCATTAGCATTGATAATGCACTCACTATTAGTGAATATTAATTCTTTTCATCTTCCCAAAATGATAGGAATGAACTAAGATGCGTGGACCCAATTGTGAGTGTACCCATCGGTTAAACAAGGTAACAAACTGAGGCTCATAAGCACTCTGCGGTTGATTTATCTTATCTTTGCTACCACTTTAGTTTTTCTGACTGTAAACTGTTTGTTCCACAAATATGTAAGCTACCTCTACATCTAGGTTGTATACATTATGCAATACGTGTAGATTGGCGGCAATCAAAATGCCGGAGCGCTACATGTCCTATTCTGCCACCAATGAAGCTAAATCCATTCTTGCTACTCGTACTTATTCAAAAGCGAGTCATCAGCACCTGAATGATTTTGCAGAACGCTATACTCGATTAGCGCTCGCTATTGGCCAGCATGATGAACATTACGTCGATGCCTACTTTGGCCCTAGAACATGGCAAGACGAAGCATATTGGCAGCCGATTGCAGATCTTAGGTTGCAGTACGAAGAGGGGAACCTAGTACTGGCAGCATTAGGCGAAAAAAATCTTGATGCAGAGCTTCGCGGTCGATATTGTTTCCTCGACAAGCAATGGTCATCAATAGGCGCGTATTTAGACCTATTAGAGGGTGAAAATGTCAGTTTTGATGAAGAAGCCCGGCGATTATACGACACCGCAGTTGCTGAATTCCCATTAGCAGAATTACAAAGTATTCATCAAGAACTCAATCGTTTATTACCAGGTGAAGGGGCGCTAGCAAGCCGTTTTAGCGAATTTAAACTGGCCTATATCGTGCCGAAAGATAAAGCGCCTGCAGTATTTAGCGCGGCGGTCGACAAAGCACGTGAATTAACCAAAAAGCAGTTCACACTACCTGAGCATGAAAGCTGCGAAGTTGAGTATGTGAATGATAAAGTTTGGACAGCATATAATTGGTACAAGGGTAATTACCACAGCTTAATTCAACTCAATCAAGATCAACCATTAACGATTGAACGCTATCTAGAGTTGGCAACTCACGAAGGTTATCCCGGCCACCATGTGTTTAACGCACTGCAAGAGCAGTTATTGGTAAAAGAAAAAGGCTGGTTGGAATACTCGATCTATCCCCTGTACAGTCCGATCTCATATCTCGCTGAAGGCAGTGCTAATTATGCCTTACAGCTATTGATGACCCCAGATGAGATAGTGTCATTTGAAAGTGACGTATTAATGCCACTGGCAGGGCTTGATGCGGATCTTACCTTATTGCACCAGGTTTTTGCTTGTATTAAGCGACTTGGATACTTTGAAAATCATGTCAGTAAATTATTAACCGATAACCAAATAGATCTTAAAGAGGCCGCTCGGCTGCTGGTAGATGATGCACTCTATACTCCCTCAAGAGCTGAGCAACGGGCGCGTTTCTTTGACCAAAATCGCGCGTACATTATTAACTATAGCCTCGGCGAAGATGCTGTTGCAGCGTGGGTGGAGAGTGGCACTGATGATAAAGCGATGCGGTGGGAGCGATTTGAGGCCCTATTATCAAGACCTCGTAGCGCATCTGCAATGAAAGTTATTCGTTAGGGTTGTGCTCAAAGGTGCGGCCTGCGACCGTTGATTGGGCCGTGTTCTCGCGGAAGACACCCTCTTGATGAACATTGTCAGCCTGCTCTTTCTGGAATGTTTGTCCGGCTTGTTGCTTGTTGAAACGCGCGAGCTGACGTTTTAGAAAGATGCGGCCAAACAGGCTTAATGCAATAAATGTGATAGCGCCGAAAAGTAGCAGAAATGGCAGCGCGACTAGGGCTAAGGTCATAAAGGCCAAACCGATAACGAATGCCAACCAGCCACGAGAGCCAGAAAATCGATTTTGCATTAGGTTGCTTTGAAACTGGTTGTAAATCATATGTTCTCCAAGATTTCTTAATCGTTAGCTTACACTAAAAAGATGAATATTGACTGAATCGGTAAGTTAACTAATTTCATATTGCCGTTTATCTAAGCAGATATCACGTTAATAAAGGTTAATCTTTATTAGCGTTTACAAATTCTTTTAAGTCAGGTGAATCGAACGCTGTTGAAACACTTTGGCAAATAATGTTCTTTACCCACTGATGCCCTGGGTCATCATCGTTTCTTTGGTGCCAAAGTAAAACATACGCAAGGGGCATAAATTCGAACGGCAGAGTGAGCTCTGTTAGCGGATATAGCTTCTTCGCATGTTGTGCAAAGCTTGCGGGCAGGGTGAAAATCAAATCACTGTGGGCGCAGATACTCGCAGCGCCATAAAAGTCAGGTACTGTGGTACTGATGCGACGGTGATGCCCTAAATCTGCCAGATGATAATCTAATGCCCACCAATCGTTGCCTTCGCAGCGTACCTGTACATGTGACATCTCAAGATAGATATTTAGATCCCAATGGCCTGCTGCAATCGTAGCGAGTAAAGGATGGTCTTGCCTGACTAAGCAAACCTGCTCATCGGTAAATAGCGTCTGATGTGCAATTCCTTCGGGCAGCCTTTCAATCTGAAAGGCGGATTGTGGGTGAAGATCGCGACCTGAAATACCGAAATCAATCTGACCTTGTTGAATAGCCAGGGTCGAGTTTTCGGTCCAAACATAGCTGTCTAACTTAAGATTCGGCGCCTTGGTTAGTAGCGGACTGATAAAATAGGGAATGAGTGTTTCATAGGCACTCTCTACCATGGCAAACGAAAACTGCCGAGTACTGCTGCCGGGTTCGAAGCTGGGGGGTAAAGTGAGTTGATATAAACTCTGTAAACTTTGAGGCAGCATTTTTCCAAGTTGTACGGCGTGGGCGGTAGGCTTTAAACCGTGAGAAGTGCGTAAAAAAAGTGGGTCGCCTAAGGTATCCCGTAAACGATTAAGGCTCTTGCTCAATGCCGATTGGCTTACATGTAACCGATTTGCAGCACGGGTAACGCTTTGTTCCTCTAATAGTATTTGTAGGATAACCAGCAGATTTAAGTCGATACGCGCCAAATTCTCTAATTTCACGAGATATTCCTCAATGGAAATTCATTATGGAAATAATATCATTTCTGTTCATACCATAGTTTGATTAATATAGTCGTGTTTACAATATTTTGAGAAAGATGATGCGCCGTAATTTACTACCTATTTTAATGTCGATGGTTGTACTTAGTCCTTTGGCTATCGATATCTACTTACCTTCAATGCCAGCGATGGCGACTGAATTTGCTGTTTCGGCTAGTGAAATACAATCAACCTTAGTGTTGTTTCTTTTTGCTATGGGGACGGGACAACTACTGATCGGGCCGTTAGCCGACCGTTATGGAAGACGACCTGTCGCATTGGGCGGTATTATCCTTTATATCGCCAGCAGCATGCTGGCGGCCGCCGCCGTTGAATTCCACTGGTTGCAGTTTGCCCGTGTATTACAGGGCTTAGCGGCGTGTTCAACCTCGATTGTGGTCTTTAGCGCGGTACGTGATTGCTTCTCGCCAAAAGAGAGCGCACGTTATTATAGTTATCTTAATGGCATGATTTGTGTCATTCCAGCGCTGGCTCCGACATTGGGTGGTTTACTGGCATTGCAATTTGGTTGGCGTTCGACCTTTGTGTTTATGACTCTGTACGCAATATTAATCCTAATTTTTGTTGGCTATCGTCTACCAGAAACTCGTCCTAAAAATACCGTCAGCTCAGGGCCGTTATATCGTTGGGCACGCTACAAGCCGGTGGTTTTAGAGACTCACTTTCTGTTTTATGCTTTTGCCTGTATGGCGGGAATGGCAGCGATCTTAAGCTATGTTTCCTATGCGCCAGTGTGGTTGATTGACCGTTTAGGTGTCTCGGAATTGATGTTTAGTGGGCTGTTTGGCTTAAATGCGGCTGTTAACATCGTCGCTTGTTTTGCAGCACCTTTGGTGATGAAAAAGTTAGGTAACCGCTCAACGGTGATTGTGGCACTGCTGTTTATGCTCGTA
The DNA here is from genome assembly GCF_023284025.1 of Shewanella abyssi. GTDB lineage: Bacteria > Pseudomonadota > Gammaproteobacteria > Enterobacterales > Shewanellaceae > Shewanella > Shewanella abyssi. The sequence continues at coordinate 20,141 of NZ_JAKIKR010000028.1, forward strand.
TCTGCTGCGACACAAGTGCTAGTACAGGCATTTGGCCCGCAAACAGGTCTAGCAGCCGCATTTAGCTTTATGCTGCCAATGATGTTGCTCTGTATTGGTTTTGCGTTATTGCTTGGCCCTGCAACCAGTATGGCGTTATCGGCATTTGGTGAGAGAGCGGGCACTGCAACTGCAATGTTAGGCTTTATTCAAATGAGCGGTGCGTCACTGCTGACAGCGCTAGTGCAACAAACTAGTTTGCCGGCACCCTACGCCGTTGCAGTCGTCATGGGCGGCTTGGCAATTATCTTGCTAGCTATGATGGCGATGTCTCGCTTTGATCATTGGCATCAAGAGCAACACGCTTATTAGGTATGACCGCTAGCTTAAAGCGGCTGCTATCCAAATAATACCCTTTAACCTGTATGAATTAACCGTTCATGCAGGTTTTTTTTACCCATAAATTGAGTAAACTAGGCACTATCAAGTTTGTCTAATGAGTAGGTTTTTACTTTTGTCTCGTCCTAACTGCCCTTCGTGCCACTATCCGCTCAAAGCGTGTTTGTGTGCCAGTATCAAACAGATGCAGGTGAAAACTGAGCTGATCATTTTGCAAGATCCCACCGAAGTGGGTCACGCTAAGAATAGTGTTCGGCTGTTAGCGTTAGTTATTCCACAAACTAAAGTGGTTGTGGGTGAAACTGCAGCGGACTTTTCCCTGCTGCGTGAGCAACTGCAATTGACCGATAAACCGATATTCTTAGTGTATCCATCAACCGCAAGCCGCTCTGTAAGTGATATCGTAATCGATACTGATGTGATTCTATTATTACTCGATGGTACTTGGCGTAAGGCCTATAAGTTATTGCAACTGAATCCGTGGTTACTGGATTTCCCCGCTTTGCATCTTGATTTAGATGGTGCTTCTAATTACACCATACGTAAAGCCAGCCGCAGTGATAGTTTATCGACATTGGAAGCGAGTGCAATGATGCTAAAAGTGATAGAGCCTCAACAAGATGTGACGCCACTCACTGATGCGTTAGCGGCTTTAGTTGAGCAGAGGTTGGCGTCGATGCCGGCTGATGTGCGTGCTCGATACCGAGAAAATAAATAGTCGTCAGATTTGTGATTTATATCGGCTATTCATCGATAAAACATTATTGAGGTCACGCTAATTCAATAATAGATAGGGTTTAATAGAGATGTCATCTAAATTAGCTGACGTAAGTGGCTGCCTCATTCACGGCTTTTGCAGGGGAGCGAACTGGATTTATTCAGGTGATTGATGCAGCCATCTTTCAATACAATATTGCTTGTTTAAGCCTTTTTCAAAAGACTTAATGATTCAGCGGCAAAAACTTCAGCGGTTGCCGGCCAGCCAAAGTAATAACCTTGACCATATCCTTTCCCCATCTTCAGTAATAGCTCCTTTTGAGCTTTGGTTTCGATCCCTTCTGCTATATAGCTAATGTTTAACGTATGAGCCAGTTGCACCATCGCTTTACATAATTCCTTACCTTGAGGCTCATGCAGTCGTTGCGCAAAGCCTGCATCGATTTTCAAACAATCGATTGGCAAGTAGCCTAATCGGCTTAGGGAGCATAGACCTGCGCCAAAATCATCAATGGAGATGCCAATATTAAGTCGCTTTAGCTCACCTAGCACCGCTGACATCTGTGTTGGTTTGCGGATCAAGGCTGACTCTTCAATTTCAATAACCAGTTTGTTTGCAGGCAACTGGGTTTGCTGTAAAACCTTGGTTAACATCGACACAAAATCGGGGTGTTCTAGCTGGGAGGTTGAAATGTTCACTGTGATTTTCAACTGGTCATTGTATAACTCATGCCATTGGGTCATTTGCACGCAAGCTTGCTTAATAGCCCAACGCCCTACACTTACCAATGAGCCAGTTTCTTCTAGTAATGGGATAAACTCTTGCGCGTCTAAGATATCACCATTACTGCGTTTCCAGCGTAATAGTGCTTCAACAGCTATGGTGTTATTGGTTTCTAAATCGACTATTTGCTGGTATACCAAACTGAACTGATTGAGACTTTGTGCATGCCTTAAATCATTGAGTATAGCGAGCTTTTTCTCTGCTGCTTCTCTTATGGCAGCGTTGTAGAATCGAATATGATTTGGGCTTTTCTTAGCGGCATACATTGCGGTATCAGCCATGCTGAGTAACTGATTTGCTTCGTAGCTTTGCTGCGGAAACAGGGATATGCCAATACTGGTGCTTAAATAAAACTTCTGCCCATCGATTTCAAAAGGGGCATCAAACAACGACAGTACTAGATCTGAAAAAGCTTCAATCTCTTGTTTGTTTTTGCACTTTGGCAGCACTAAGGTAAATTCATCGCCGCCGAGCCGGGCGATCTCTGCATCCTCTAGGCAACAGGTCTCTAGTCTAGCGGCGACCAGTTGTAAGACCTTATCTCCAGTGGCATGACCGAAACTGTCATTGATATGTTTAAAGCCATTGAGATCCAAAAACATCAAGGCGCCGATCATAGAACTGTGCTGCCTGATATTATCAATGGCCTTATTAAGAATTTTAATAAGATGGAAGCGGTTGGGCAAGCCTGTGAGCTTATCGTACATGGCTTGCTGGGTAAGCTTGGCTTCCAGTCGCTTTTTTTCACTGATATCACTGAATAAATTGACGAAATACACAGTGCTGTCGGCATAGATGCGTCTGCAACTTTGCCAGGCTGGGAATTTTGAGCCGTCAGAGCGATATTTACACACCTCACCTTGCCAGTTATCTTTATTTCTTAATGGGTTCGGATCAATGCCATCGTTAAGCATCGCTTCAAGGTTTAGCTCGCTGGGTGTTTTAGTCAGCATGTGTTCAGCGCTATAACCACAAATACGACACATGGCCTTGTTAACGGCTAAAATATGATGGTTTTCATCAGTGATATATACCGCTTCAGCGCTGTCTTCTAAGGTGATCGACATCAACTCTTTCGGAAGAGATTTGAAGCCATTACTTGATTGTGGGCGACGTTTTCCACGTCGGTCCATAGGCATAAATTGGATTAATACCACGTCATTGCCATCGAGACTAAACGGATAAAGAGTGACTTTTGTCGGTAGCTCGGTACCTTGCTGACTTAAGTGTAACCAGTTAAAGGCAACGATATTTCCATGGGCGGCTTCACGCAGCTGTTGTTGGCCATATTCGGTACTATTGCGTCCTGAAGATTGGATCCTCGGGGAGAAATCATAGGGAGTAGCGTTGATGAATTTTTGTTCGATAGTCTCGAAATAGCGTAGAGCGGCTTGGTTTGCAGCAATAAAGCGGTAACCTTGTACAATTGCCAGGGCGGGCGGAGCTTCTGCGCTATCGAATTCAATAAGCTGCTCGGAAAGAGAGGCGGTGGCAGATTTTAGCCGAGAGTATAACTCTGACCATTTTTGCTTACTCATTTGTTCCGCTCCCTCATAACATTATTCAAATAGCAGTTACAGATTAAAAGTGAATAAATCTAGAGTTTTAACCACTCCTTTCCATTAGTGTCAAAAATACCTTTATTTGACACTTTGTACAAACTTGTTGTCACTAAACTTCATATTTAACGACATAACGGGAGGTTAATCTAATTTTTGAACGGGGTTTTAGCAGAAAATGAGGCTTAAAATTGCCTGTTAATGTATTTGTTTTGTTCTGGCATAATGCACAAACAAAAAGCGATAAATGAGCATGCAGTTGTTATATACCCATCCCACTGAATCCTGCATCTTCAGGTAAGATGGGTATAGTGGCTTATTTACAGGCACTAATAGATAGAAGGATTTGTTCGATGATGGCACTGAAATCACCTCATAAAGTATGGATAGGCGCAGTTTTGCTGTGTCTCCTCAGTAGTCCTATCATGGCCAATGATGAGACTTCACTGGCTGAAAAAGGAGAGTCGGCAAAGACGCGCTCTTTAACAATCGAACAAGAGCAGTTAAAAAAGGCCCGCGAAGCGTCTAGTTTGCATACTGAGCAAGAGGAAAAACTCTTGTCTAAGGCTGAGCCAAGGGACTGGGAAAGTGAGCAGCGTGAAAAGGCGCAGCAGCAGTTTGAAGCGCGTGAATCAAGAGAAGATAAGTATCTGCGTGAGGCCAAAGAAGCGGCAAATAAGCAGCGAAAAATCCCTAAGCCTATTTAGCGCTTACCATCAAAATGAAACCTGAGCTGGGATACGTCATTTGAATTTATGTCTTTTATGTCCTTTATGCCAAAAGTCGACTTTGGCCGCTTTTCATCAGGATAAAGTTCGGGCATATCAGCGCTGTGAACACTGCTACTTGGTTTCTGTGGCCGCTGCGTTTCAGTTGAACCTAGCTGACGAAAAAGCGATCTACGATCTGCATCAGAATGATCCGAGTGATCAACACTATCGACAGTTTCTTTCTCGGGCAATTAATCCGCTGTTCGAGCGGATTGAACGCTATGCTCAAGGGCTGGATTTTGGCTGTGGCCCAGGGCCAACCATTAGCGTGATGGCTGCGGAGTCTGGGATCAGAGTCGATAATTATGATTTGTACTATTTTAACGCTCCTGAGTTACTCCGCCGTCAGTATGATTTTATCACCATGACTGAAGTGATAGAGCATGTGGCAGATGCGCTGGCATTATTGCAAACATTAGACTCTCTGCTTAAGCCAGGGGCTATTTTAGTGGTGATGACTAAGCGTGTCATCAGTGAAGCCGCATTTTCAACATGGCACTATAAGAGCGATTTAACCCATATCAATTTTTACTCAACAGCCACATTTGAGTGGATCGCGGCCAAGTTTAATTGGACGCTTGAGGTGATAGCTGAGGACGTCGTATTTTTTACCAAGCAGGCTAATGTCTGTCTTTAAATGTAGTATCAAAGTTTTAGCTAAACCCGAATTTCAAACCCATTATAAATTATAAGTTTAACGGAATAATCAATATGATAAACAGAATGTCGCTTGTTATTTGTTATGCGGTACTGGCATTTGGGCTGCTGGTAAGTGGCGTCGTGCAGGCAAAAATGCCCTATTCAATCGCATTTCTCAATAAAGCCGAAGCCGCCTTGGTGTTGACCCAAAACGATGATTTTATTCAGCGTGTGAGTCAGTTTGATATCGACGCGAGGATGAAGCAGCCTGATGCGCAGTCTAAAAGTGATTACTTGGCTTTTGTGGCTAAGCAGACGATGGACTGGAGTGAGCAAGAGCAACTGGTACTCTCTAAAGCTTTTGATAGTATTAGCGCTAAGCTCGTTGAATTGAATATCAGTTTGCCCGAGCCCATACAGTTCATTAAGACGACTGGACTAGAGGAGGGTGGAGCGGCCTATACTCGGGGGCAAGCGATTATTCTACAGGCTCGCCAGATCGCTAATGAAGAGGGGCTTCCTCGGTTATTGGCCCATGAGCTATTACATGTCTACTCTCGATTTAACCCTAAGGTTAAGCAGCAGTTGTATCAGGCCATTGGTTACCATTACATCGGTGATATTGATTTCCCAAGCCAGCTTGCACAACGCAAACTGACTAATCCTGATGCACCGATAAATGACTTTGCCATACGGGTTAACTACCAAGGTAAACCAGTGTGGGTAGTCCCTATTCTGTTTGCTGATGCTGAGCGATATGATCTTGAAAGAGGTGGTGAATTCTTTGACTATTTGATGTTTGAATTTGTCATTGTTGGCCGTGATGCAGAAGCTAATAAAAGTGCTTATGACGCCGCCGGGGCGGAAATCATCGCAGTGCCAGAGTTAAAAGGCTTCTTTGAGCAGGTGGGTCGCAACACCAACTATATTATCCACCCGGAAGAGATTGTTGCTGATAACTTTGCTTTACTGGTTATCGAAGAGATCGAATTAAAATCACCCAAGATCTTGTTCAAGATTGAACAGGTCTTTAAACAAGCAAATCAGTAATTGCTAGTCAGCAGTCAGCAATCACAAGGTGCTGATTACTGATTTTTAGGGTTTAGATGGTGCAAGATAATTTTTTGCACCATGTTTTCTGTTTCATCGTGTTCCGCTTCTAAAATTAGCCCATATTGAAACTGCTCGGTCTGGCTTTCTGCATCTTGTTGGTTTTTCACCGTAACCAAGGTCTCGATGGTTTCGTCTTGCTCATCGAGGTTAACCTGTAATTGGTATTGACTGTCGAGTTCAAAGCCCTCTATCTTCTCGCCAACAAATGCGCCACCCTTGATTGATATATCACGTAGATCGCCATGAGAAACGACCTCACCGCTGGTTGTGCAAACTAGGTCTGCAGCAACGTTAATCGGGATCCGAGAGTGCTGCCTAAGTGCGACGGTTTGCAGCGCTTTGGGGTAATCAATAATTATCCAGCTGCCAACCACGCTAACGATTTTCTGGATACGACTCCTAAACGCTAGAATGTTGGCGTCATGCTCATCGCTATTGACCACGCGCATGATAACGCTTTGACGTTCTCTAACAAATGGAGCCGCTGCTAGCCAAGCTTTGTCATTGCCGTGAGCCAGAATTATCGAACGACCACTATCTACTCCAATCAATTTACTCCGCAATCGAATCGCTTGCGTCGGCGTAAGAATTTGCAGGTGAACCTCGGTGTTACAGCTCAAATTATCAAGAGTATTAAAATCACTTTCTATGGGCATGGTCAGACTTATCGCGGCAAGAGTCATTGTTTGAAGCTAACACAAAATATTGGTTTTGTTCAGGTTTAAGTAAGGCTTTTGACTGATTTAGTGGTCACTTTTTTGAAAAATAGAGTCACTATTATTATCGAAATACAGGGCTAATCTAGCAGGGCTTAAAGCACACAGTGGTACCATTCTCGTTAACAAACGTTGCCATATATTTACTATACGTTACAAATAATTGGCTCGGTTATTTGATTTTCGCGACGATTTGCTTTGTTATGGCATTTGAATAAGTCCAAATGGGTAGTAGAAACTGATAATTATCGTCATTTCGTATGCTATGACCAAGACATAAGTGCTTAAACAAGGAGCGAATAATGCAGCGCTATACCAAGGCATTGTTACTGTCTGCGAGTATGCTATTGACAGCATCAGCAGTTCAGGCAACAGAAGCCAAAGATATTCAAAGTTTCACGCTGGATAACGGCATGAAAATAATGGTGTTGGAAGACAGTTCAATCCCTAACGCCAACATGTACCTTTTTTGGAAAGTGGGTTCTCGAAATGAGGTCCCGGGTATTACCGGTATCTCACATTTCTTTGAACATATGATGTTCAATGGCGCTAAAAAATACGGTCCAAAAATGTTTGACCGCACCATGGAAGCCGCAGGTGGGGCAAACAATGCTTACACTAGCGAGAATTTAACGGTGTATACCGATTGGTTCCCTGCCAATGCACTAGAAACCATCTTTGATTTGGAAGCGGATCGTATCGAGAATCTCGATATTAGTGCCGAAATGGTCGAAAGCGAGCGCGGTGTTGTCGCTTCTGAGCGTTTAACCGGACTAGAAAACTCTAACTGGCGTAATCTGCAAGAGGAGCTAAAAGGCGCTGCATTTAGAGCGCATCCTTACAGCTGGTCGGTGATTGGCCATGAATCTGATATTGCCGCTTGGACATTAGATGATTTAGTTCAGTACCATAAAACCTATTATGCGCCGAATAATGCGGTGGTTGTTATTGCAGGTGATGTGAAGCTGGCTGACGTTAAACGTCTTGCTAATCAATATCTAGCCCCCATTCCTGCTCAAGCGCCGCCAAAAGAAGTTAACACGGTTGAGCCGCTACAAAAGGGCGAGCGCCGGGTATTTGTGCAGAAAGCATCGGTGAGCACACCTAATGTAATGTTGGGCTATCACGTACCTTCGACCTCAAATGCTGACTATTACGCACTAGATCTGTTGTCCTCTATCTTGACCACGGGTAATAGCTCGCGCATGTATCAAGGTTTAGTCGATAAGCAGGTTGCGATTGAAGTTGAAACCTATATGCCAATGTCTTTCGATGCCAACCTCTTTTATGTGATGGGTGTTGCCAATCCAGGGGTGACGGCAACCGAACTTGAAAAAGGCATGATTGCTGAGATCAACCGCGTTGCTGCTGAAGGTGTCACCGAAAATGAGCTTGCTAAGGTTAAAAACATCAAGTTAATGGGTTTCTATCAAGCGATGGAAACCATTAATGGCAAGGCTAATACCATAGGGACCTATGAACTGTTCTTTGGTAGCGTTGATAAGCTTTTCAACGCACCTCAAGCCTATAACAAGGTAACGCCTGCTGATATTCAACGTGTGGCGCAAACTTACCTTAAACGTTCGAATAGAACCGTTGCTGTGCTGGCTGCTGTTGAGGAGACTGACCAATGAAAACACTAATTACAGCCCGAGAATGCACTGCAGCATGGCTGCCAAATATCGCCAAAACAAAGCAAGTTGTAAGCGCGATGACCATTGCCAGCGTGATGGCTCTGACAGGCTGCGCCGCGACAGACATGCAAGCTACCACAGTGGACACCGGCAGCTTTAGTGTGCCAGCTTATCAGCAAATGACCCTTGATAATGGCCTGACTATCTATCTCATGCCGCAAACAGAAGTGCCGTTAATCACCGTGAATGTGACTATCCGTGCCGGTGCAGTAAACGATACCACATCGGGCGTGGCAGAGATTACTGCCGCGAGCTTGATGCTGGGAGCGGCTGGCAAGACCAAGCTGGAAATAGAACAAGAGGTCGACTTTTTAGGTGCCAGCCTTACCAGTGGCGCGGGCAAAGAGGGTAGCTATCTCAGTGCTAACTTTATGGCAAAAGATGCCGACGTTATGTTGCCTTTAATCCACAGTATTCTATTGTCGCCAGATTTCGATGCCATTGAGTTTGATAAGTTACGCCAAAGAGAAATTGCCGGACTCGGGCAATCCAAAGAGAGTCCTCGCGCCGTTATCAGCCGTTATTACGACAAACTGATTTTTGCGGATCATCCTTACGGTAACGCAACATCAGGTAATAGCAGTTCACTGGCAGAGCTTAATGTGTCGCAGCTGCGTGCTTTTCATAAGAGCTACTATCAGCCATCAAACACCGCTATTAGCATAGTGGGTGACTTTGACGCCACGGCAATGAAAGCTAAATTGCAGCAGTTATTTGCTAAATGGCAAGATAGCGAGCCTGTGATTCGTTTGGACTTGAAGCTGGGCTTGCCAACGCTTGATGCGAGCAATGTGCTGTTAGTCGATAAGGGCGATGCCGTTGAAACCACTTTTCTAGTGGGCGGTATGGGCATAAGCCGTGATAATCCTGATTTTGTTGGTTTAACCGTGGTCAATACCATATTGGGTGGGCGTTTTACCTCATGGTTAAATGACGAGTTAAGGGTCAATGCAGGACTAACCTACGGCGCTCGCTCAGGCTTTAGTGCTTATTCAGCTGCGGGTACCTTTAGGATCAGCACCTTTACTAAGACGGCGACGACTAAAGAAACCATCGATCTGGCGTTGAAGACTTATAAGCGCTTGTGGGAGCAAGGGCTGGATCAGGCCACCTTAGATTCTGCTAAGGCTTACGTAAAAGGCCAGTTTCCACCTAAGTATGAGACCAGTGGTCAGTTAGCTGGGTTGATGTCTGATATGTATCTTTATGGCTTTGATGATGCATTTATCAATGAGTTTCAAGCCAAGGTTGATGGCTTAACCTTGCAAGAATCAAAGCGCTTAATCGATACTTACTTCCCTAAAGACAAGCTACAGTTTGTCATTATCGGTAATGCAGCCAAGATCGCGCCAATTGCTCAGCAATATGGCACGGTGAAACAGGTCGATATTAAAGATGTTGGTTTTGGTGGTTAATCGATAACTTGACGCTCATTATCTTGAGTTCAGCTTATAGCATTAGATGATCGATCAAAAAGCCGCGATAGATGTCGCGGCTTTTTACTGTTAATTTGTCAGTAAAACATAATTAGGCAGTTGCCAAAATCTTATCGACAATGGCTTGGTTCGCTGCGGGGAATTCAAATGAGGCTAGATCCGCTTTAGCGACCCACTGCACCATCTGACCCTCTACGCCATGGGCAACCCCAGAGAAATCTTTCACCCAATGAATATCAAGCAGCACTTTTTTATCACCATAATCATGCTGGATCTCCATCATAGGTGTTGTGCTTGATACATTGAGGTCGACCTCCTCTTTTAGCTCTCTTATAAGCGCTTGAGAGGTGCTTTCGCCAGATTCTACCTTGCCGCCTGGGAACTCCCACTTTCCGCCTTGGTGAAGGTGGGCATGACGCTTAGCCAATAAAATCTCCTTGGCGTCGTTTTCAATCACACCTACAGCGACATGGATTGGTTTACTCACTGCTTATGGTCATCCTTTGAATCATCGTCATTCATAAAAAAGTCCGCATCATCGTAACCGAGTTGATCTAGCATCTCTGGGTCAAACTCAGGCTTAACGGGGATCGCGTGCTTCTCTGACGCCCAATCACCGAGATCAATCAGTTTGCAGCGGTCGCTGCAGAAAGGCTTAAATTTAGAATTGTTATCCCAGGTGACTTCTGCTTGGCAGGTTGGACATTTTACAGTAAGAGACATAATTGGATTAACTAGCGTTTAGAATGAGAGTGAGGCGATTTTATCGCTTTTAAGGGCAGGTTGCCAACTCAAACTGAATCGATTGATCTGAGTGCCTTTGTTTATCAAACTGCACAAAGTGGATCGCATAACGATTTTTATGACCGCTAATCGTCGGGTAGCAACCATGTTCGGCTGCGATTTTAACTCTAATGAGTGATAGCGCTTGATCGCTGTTACCTTGATAAAACCCGGCAACGGCTTGATGCTCGGTATATTCGGTTGCCTGTCTGGTTAAGTCGAGCAGCAAATTAATCGGTGATAAAAGGCAAGCAAACTGGCTCATCCACTCTTGATATTCTGCTTGACGAACCTCCCACGGTTTAGCGAGCCAAAAATGCAGTTGCGGCAGATCGAAATTACAACTGGCACCGGGCATTTTAAATCGCTGCCTCAGTGCGGCAAGAAAGCGGTCTTGTTTTATCTGGACTCCAGGGCGGTCAGAGACTTGTAAAATCTTTCGTGCCACGCTGAGTTTAGCAATATAAGTTTCGACTTCTTGGCTATTAATTGTCGGTAGGGATTGCCATTTGGATAGTGCAAAAAGCTGTCTGTCTAAGTCTTTAAGCACTTCACCACGGTAATCGCAGCGCTCGGTGAGTTCGCACAGTGAAAACAGAGGATAGAAACAGCGGTGCTGGTGGTCATGATCTAAGTTGGCCTGTAATTGTTCGGCCAAATACTCTAGCCTTAGGTAGCTACGTATTTTTTCGTTAAGTGGTTGTTCATAGATCAAATCAGTCATGGCGTTATTTAAGCACTACAGGATAATTTTAAATAAAATGTGTTTAGTGCGTTTACCTTGCACTTTAACGCCGATATCTCTCCTTGATTGTCTATGACATCATCGGCTTTTGACAGTTTCTCGGCCCTAGTGGCCTGACTGCCTATTATATTTTTTACTTGCTCGGCAGAAACCGTATCTCTTGCGATGGTTCTCTGCTGTTGCAACTTTGGTGGAATATCCACCAAAAGTGTACGTTGCACTAACCTATCTAACCCGTTCTCAAATAGCAAGGGCACAACCATAATTACATAATCTGATAGCGCATCTTTACAATTTTTCAGCATAGTCTCCCGAATTAACGGGTGTAATAGGTTATTTATCCATAAGCGTTGTTCATTGTTATTAAAAATCAGCTCTCTTAACCTGGCGCGATCTAAATTGCCATCATCGAGCAAGACACTGTGTCCAAAATGGTTGACGATGGCATTGAGTCCGTCTGAATCTTTACTGACCACTTCACGCGCCACAATATCGGCGTCGACTAAGGTGATACCAAGATCGGCAAAAAGGTTAGCAACCGTCGTTTTACCGCTGCCGATGCCTCCGGTGAGTCCTACGATATAATCAGCCATATTGCCTCATTCACTCATTGATTCTGAAAGCTGAGAAGGTCCTAGGTACTAGGACGTTCGCCAGCTCACTGCTAGGACGGGCTAGGTCCTGCTAGGAAATCAACAGAAAACACCCTTTGGCTTTTGATGTTGATTCTATGCTTTGCTAGCACCTTCTTTTAAAGTAGGTCGGCATTTATGCCGTCGCTGTTATCTTTTCTAGTTTTTATACCGTAAGCGAAGATCCTAGATCCTAGGCCGTTCGCCTGCTCACTGCTAGGACGGACTGGGTCCTGCTAGGAAATCAACAGAAAACACCCTTTGGCTTTTGCTGTTGATTCTATGCTTTGCTAGCACCTTCTTTTAAAGTCGGTCGGCATTTATGCCGTCGCTGTTATCTTTTCTAGTTTTTATACCGTAAGCGAAGCGTTCCGTAGTGACGATGTCGCGCGCCGTAAGGCCGTTCGTCTAAGACTTACCTCTTTGCTAGCACCTATCTGAAAGCTGAGAAGGTCCTAGGTACTAGGACGTTCGCCAGCTCACTACTAGGACGGACTAGGTCCTGCTAGGAAATCAACAGCAAACACCCTTTGGCTTTTGATGTTGATTTTATGCTTTGCTAGAACCTAGAACCTAGAACCTAGAACCTAGAACCTAGAACCTCTAAACTCGAACCTAGAAGCGTTATAACGTCGAAATATACCATTGGGTAATCGAATCGCCCCATATCATGGCAATCCAACCTGCGGCGGCAATGTAAGGTCCAAAGGGGATTGGGTTGCCTTGATTAAGCTTTTTAAAGGCGATCAATGTCAGGCCGACAACTGCGCCCACTAATGACGACACTAGAATCACTATGGGCAATACCTGCCAGCCAAACCAGGCGCCAAATACTGCTAGCAGCTTAAAATCACCATAGCCCATACCTTCCTTGCCGGTGACTAACTTAAATGCCCAGAACACGCTCCAAAGGCTTAAGTAACCCGCGGCGGCGCCGACAATGGCATCTGACATCGACACGAAGGTGCCGCTTAAGTTTAAGATTAGGCCTAACCACAGCAGCGGCAGGGTGATTTGATCGGGCAGTAGCATCTCATCGAGATCAATGCCTGTCAGCACCACAAGGCCAAAGGTGAGTATTGTGGTCAATACAAACTCCGGCGTTGGGCCGAAATGCCACGCGAGAAAGGCCACTAAACTGCCGGTGATCAATTCAACGATTGGATAACGCGCCGAAATAGGATTATTACAGGCGGCGCATTTGCCTCTTAATGACAACCAGCCGAGTATGGGCAGGTTATGCATGGGTTTTATATTGGTTTTGCACTTTGGGCAGGCAGAACCGGGCACCACTAAGTTGTACTTTTCTGGAAAAGCATCGATAGGCGCGCTAAGGGCGGTTTCGTTCTGCTCAAACACTGGCTTTTTATATTCAGCCAGATAGTGGTTGCACTCTTGCTGCCAATCTCGCTTCATCATTACCGGTAAACGGTGAATCACTACGTTTAAAAAACTGCCGATAACGGCAGCAAACACAAAGCTCAGCGACACAAACAACCAAAGGTTGTGGTTAAAAATGGTAATTAATTCAGTCATTATTTTTCTTTGTTTTGTTAATCATATAAGTTATTAATAATGGATTCTAATGATAACGGTTATTGAGGTAAAGCTGGCTAGCCACCCACAACATTACCTAATTGGAATATCGGCAGATACATGGCAACAATTAAGCCACCAACCACAGTACCAATCACCACCATCATAATCGGTTCAATCAAGCTTGATAAGCCATCGACGGCATCATCGACCTGCATCTCGTAAATATTGGCCACCTTGTTGAGCATATTATCCAGTGAACCAGATTCTTCACCAATCATCACCATCTGGATCATCAAGTCAGGAAACAGCCCTGTGGTGCGCATCGCCACATTCATCTGCATGCCCGACATCACTTCGGTGCGAATATTAAGTACCGCCTTTTTGTATACCGCATTACCGGAGGCGCCTGCAGCAGACTCTAAACCATCAATTAGTGGCACGCCCGCAGCAAAAGTGGTGGCTAGGGTGCGAGCAAACTTAGCCATGGCGCCTTTATGCAATATCTCACCTACGATAGGGATTTTTAACACCAAAGCATCAATTTTGTCACGAAATAGCTGCGAGTTACGGTGGGCGCGCCTAAAGCCCCATAGCGCTGCAATAATGGCAATCACAAACAGGTACCAGGAGGCTTGCAGCCAGCGGGACAGGTTTACCACTATTTGGGTGAAAGCTGGCAACTCGGCGCCAAAGCCCTGAAAGATCGTTTCAAACTGCGGCACCACAAACAGTAGCAGTAGTGCGGTGACCATTATCGCCACTATGACTACCGCTGCAGGGTAGAACATCGCCTTCTTAATTTTCGACTTTAACGCTTCAGATTTTTCCCGATAAGTGGCGATGCGATCAAATACCGCGTCCAATGAGCCTGAATGCTCGCCTGCGGCCACCAGATCGACATACAGATCATCAAAGTAGAGCCGATGCGGCCTTAATGAATCTGACAGCGGAATGCCCGATTGCACGTCATTGACAATTGTCGCTAACAGCTCACGCATCTTGGGCTTTTCATGGCCTTTACCCAGCAGTTCAAGGGTGGTAACAATCGGTACCCCCGCTGCCAGCATGGTGGCAATTTGGCGGGTAGCCATGGCGATATCCATGGGTTTGATTTTTTTCTCTGAACTGAACAGCGGCGCCGATTTTTTACGCACCGATTTGGGGGTGACGCCTTGAGCTTTTAGCTGAGCGCGAATTTCGGCGCTAGAGACCCCCCGCAGTTCACCACTGGTGCGGCGGCCATCACGGCTAACCCCTGCCCAAGTGTAGGTGATCACTTTGGGTTGGCTTTTTTGGGTTTTCTTTCTCTCTCTAGCTTGTTTAGATTGTCTGGTTGCAATAGCCATTGGCACCCTTGATATTCAGTATTGTTATTATTTGCTCTTGTGGCTCAGTTTTTGGTGGCTCACTCTTCAAACCGGAGAGCTTAGAAGCTAGTGACGCGGTTAATCTCTGCAATACTGGTGACCCCTTGGATCACCTTTAACAGCCCTGAATCGCGCAGGTCGCGCATCCCTTGCGATTTAGCCTGCTTAAGAATTTGCAGTGAATTGCCCCCCTCCATAATGGTGCGGGCAATCTCATCAGACATCTTCATCACTTCATAAATGCCGACACGGCCCTTATAGCCGCCAGAGCAGTGCTCACAGCCAACAGGCTTGTGGGCTATTATACCCTGTTGGATTTGCAGCTGAGTAAAGCCAAGCTTGAGCAGCTCATCATTAGGGACAACTTCAGGGGTTTTGCAGGCTGGGCAAAGTCGTCTCGATAGACGCTGGGCAATAATTAAGTTGACCGAGCTGGCGATGTTATAGCCGGCGACACCCATGTTGATAAGACGGGTCAGGGTCTCGGCGGCAGAGTTGGTATGTAGGGTTGATAATACTAGGTGACCTGTTTGCGCCGCTTTAATCGCTATTTCGGCGGTTTCCAAATCTCGAATTTCACCCACCATCACCACATCGGGATCTTGACGTAAAAAAGAGCGCAGCGCCGAGGCAAAGGTCAGCCCGGCTTTTAAATTAATATGAACCTGGTTAACGCCTTCAAGATTGATCTCAACCGGATCTTCGACGGTGGAGATATTGCGCTCTTCAGTATTAAGAATATTCAGTCCGGTATACAGAGAGACGGTCTTACCGGACCCTGTCGGCCCGGTAACCAGGATCATCCCTTGGGGTTTCTTGAGCATATCTTCGTACATCTGTCTTTGGTCATCTTCATAACCAAGTTTTTCGATACCCAGCTGCGCCGAAGAGGAGTCCAAGATGCGCATTACGATCTTTTCGCCCCATATAGTGGGCAGAGTGCTAACACGAAAATCAATGGATTTAGTGCGGGACATCTTCATCTTGATGCGGCCATCCTGTGGCACTCTTCTCTCCGCAATATCAAGTTTCGACATCACTTTCAATCGTGCAGAGATACGCCCCGACAGATTCACCGGCGGCTCAGACACCTCTTTTAAGATACCGTCGATACGAAAACGGATGCGATAACGCTTCTCATAGGGCTCAAAATGCAGGTCCGATGCGCCTTTGCGGATGGCATCGGTGAGGATTTTATTGATATAGATAACAATGGGCGCGTCATCTTTACCATTCCCCGTTTGCTCTTCCTCGCGCTTATCGGTATCGGTCACCTCAATGGCCGCGAGCGCTTCCTCATCAATAGCGCTCAGGTCAAGCGCGGTAATATCCTCTTCGAGTACCTTGTCGAGGGCTTTAATCAGCTTGTCATCTTCAACCAAAATTGCTTCGGCGTGCAAGCCTGCACTGAACTGAAAGTCTTCCAGTGCAGTGATATTGGTTGGGTCGGAAGTGGCAATGTAGAGGCGGTTACCGCGCTTAAACAGCGGTAAACATTTATGTTTCTCAATCAGCTTTTTATTGAGGAACTCATCGGGGATTGCCGATATGTCGAATTCATCGAGATCAAGCAGTGGGGTGCCATACTCTTCGTAGCAAAGCTCGGCAACTTCACGAGCTGTTAATAGTTTGATCGTAACTAAGGTGCGTACTAAAGATTGCTTGTGTTTACGGGACTGCGCTATAGCGTCCGCCAACTGTTCTTCGCTCAGCAGTCCTTTGCGAATAAAAAGTGTCGATAATCCCAAATGTAGGCCTGTTGATGGCATAGGCGTTTCCGTTGCACACAAGTGTAAAAATCATAACGTTTTTTAAGCGTTTTGTCATGGTCGTTGTGAGTAAAAATAGATAAAGAAAGAGACAGAATAATGCCGAATGTCATGTTTTAAAAAGACCTTTTAAAACATGTGTTTATGATGGATGTCGCCTCGCTGCTTTATCCTTTAATAATCATAGTGTCTCAATTGCCATAAAATTGACATTTATTTCATGTTTTAGCCAGTAAAATCGACAGTTTTTGTTGAGACATGGCATGCCAAACGAGGATTTTTTAATCGTTGTAGAGCCAAAGTACAGAAATCATAAGGATGTGTTCATGTAAGTTGTTATTATAGCGAAAATATATAGTGTCTGAATGAAAGCTGGAGCTTTGGAGCTGTGGGATGTTATTGAAGACTTATGCCTGGGGAGTCATTGCTACGTTCGCAACCCTATTCTTGTTGGGGACAGTGTTTTCATTCCACCTTATCCACATTGTTGGTATTGATAATGAATATGACTTAAAAAGACTCATTGTGGTTGGTTTTATCGCTATCTCTTCTCTTGGTTTGCTTGGGATAAGAGATGTGCCGCTGATAAACGTTTCCACATTGACCAAAACACTTTTTGGCCTATTTATATGTTTGGCTACTTATTCTGCTTTAGCGAGTAAACACCCTTATTGGGGAATGGTTGAAATTGCCAATATTGGCATGCTGGTGGTAGCATTTTATGTGCTTTCGGCATGCATGAGGGCTATTGATCGAGATAAGCTGCACTGTGGTGTTTACGCTTTTAGCTTGCTGTTCTCTGTGTTGACGTTTTGTAAGTATATTCTGTTTCTTTTGTTCTCCTACTTTGATGCGCAAAGTTTTAATATTCACGGACTATTATCGGGTTACGTTAACGTTAGATTTTTTAATCAATTGCAAGTCATGCTGGTGCCGCTGCTTTTTTTGCCTTTTGCTCTCCCGATATTGGCAAAATTCAAACGAGTCTCTTTAGTCTTTATTGCTCTTCACTGGTTGGTTCTGCTGCAAACCGAAGCGCGTGGCGCGGTACTCTCTCTTATTCTCGCTCTGGGGGCTATGTCATATTTTTTACCCAAAGATATTCGTAAAAGCTTAATTGTAGCCTCGCTTAAAGCCATGTTGCTTGGAGGGATCCTATGGTTTGTGCTTATATTTCTTATCCCTTATTGGTTAATGGATAGTTCAAACTTCCAAATAAGGACGGGCAGCTCCGGACGTATCGATCTTTGGCTCTTTGTTCTTAAATCAATTCCTGAACAACCTTGGCTTGGTTTTGGGCCGATGAGTTTCAGTTGGGCTGAAGGAAGGCCATTGCCTAATGCTCACCCACATAATTCGGTCATGCAACTGCTTTATGAGTACGGTGTCATCGTGTGTATGCTTTTCATCGCGTGGGCTGTAAACCGTTTTTACAATATGATGGCATACATAAGAAAATCTGAAGTGTTCGTCTTTGTCCCGATAGCTTTTGCTCTATTGTCGGCTCTTATTTATTCATTGGCCAGCGGTGTGCTAGTGATGCCAATGGCACAGCTGCTGCTAGTGTGCTTGGTTGCGATGCAAGTGCAATATAGCAGCCCTCATTACTATAAAATGGGTGCGCTTTCTCGGGGCGTGTTGTTTTTCGCGGTGACAGCCGCGACCGTTGTGCTATTGGTTAGCTATAAGAATGAAGCATTGCTTCCTGCCTTGTTTCCCAGAATTTGGGTCAATGGGCTAATTAGCTATTAAATTCAACTGTAGTAGGCTCAACCTGAATATCGTTGTTGGAGGTTGTGGGAGACTCGCTGAGCTATGACGTTATTCCGTGAATATATCAGGTGTTTGTCTATTGCTATTCTATCCGAAATATTATCATCGGTAAGTTTTTAAAGTATTTACTTTCATATGGATGGGCAATCGGTAGGCATAAAAAAGGCCACTTTTTTAGCGGCCTTTAATTCAGAGAGTAGAGCTCTAAGTGCCCACGCTGCATGTTGCTGTTGTTGTATCACAGTTAATAGACGTTGTGTCTGAATCCTTTGCTACAAATGCCCCAACAGTTCCAGTACAAGCAGCTGCTACATAGCCATCTAGAACTATGTCAGCAATATCAGCGGCGGCCTTTGCCTTAGTGTAAGCAGATGCTTCAGCCAAACAAGAGTTAACCTTACCTTTATCGACATATTCTTGATAAGCAGGCAGTGCAATCGCTGCCAAAATACCGATAATCGCGACTACGATCATCAATTCAATTAGGGTGAAACCCTTAGCCTTGTTCATTTGTGATCTGTTCATCATTGCTTTATTCATCATAGTCATGTCTATCTCCATTAGAAATCATTTAAGTCAGTGCGGTAAATGTATCGTTTGTTGCAACTGCTTAGTGTAATAGTGCTTCAACCTTGCTTGATGCTCCTGCGCTAGCATGTCGCAATATCCAAAGCTTTGAGCCAATGGGTGAAATATATCGCTAAAACATCTAGCTGAAATATTTTCCTATATAGCCGTTAGCGCGACCTAAGGTGTCAGTGTCACTGTTATTATGTAATTCGTTTAACTCTTATTTAGCTTTTACTAAAGTCTTGTTTAGCTCTTATTTAACGCTATCTAATTTACAGCGATAAAGCTAGCTTATACTCATTTTTTTAAGTTGTTTGAAAAGTTAATCCCAACGTATCGAGGTGATATTTTGGGGCTCTCTTTTGTAAAACTTAAAGTGTTAACTCAATTTACCTTGCTTCATTCAGCACTCTAAACTCTAAACACTTAACTAAACTCTAAATATTAATCGTATGTTTAGTGTACATATCTAATCAACTATAATGCTCATTTTTTGATAGAGCCAACACTAAGTTTAAGCCACATATCTTAAGTTGAAACAAAGCTAGTTTACTGCATTAAATAGCAAACAAATAAAAAGTAAATAACATTAAACCACAAGCTGACGCCGTTGCCCTCTTGTCTACTGCCAAAGTTAGTACAAAGTTAATGGAATTGGAATAGGCAATGAGCACAAAGTTGTAAGCTAATGGCTAATTCATCTAAAAGTAGCGCTTGTTGTACTAAAAAGTTCTAGCATTATATTGTCAGTGGTAGGGTTATTGACGATTTATGCTAGAACGTCATTTTTAAGGCGCAGTAAACTGCATATTTGAGCTGGCAGTGGCTAAAGTGGTTTAGACAGCGGCTTTCGATGCGATATCACAAAAAACATGATATTTGCGACCTTTGTAAATCTCTGTCTAACTGAATTGGTTAGGCCGTTTTTTATACAGTTACTCTGTTGTACTGCATTTGCACATCGTGTAAATAGTGACCGCTTAAGTGGAGCTGAGATAGTCTAGTCGTTACAGCGGTTTTATTCGAAATATCGCCTTTCGCCTTTACAACTACGTAACATCGTGTGGCGGTTAAGCTAGATTTCAATTGTCTGTGAATATTCAAATGGTAGTGATGCTGTTGTTATTCATTGCGGCAATTTATGGGGTTGATATACAAATATTTATTATTTGGCTTATTAAAAGCTGATTCAATAGAGCAGCGGCAGAGGCTAATTTTGACGCTATTGTTGCTTGGCTAAACTTATTATCCCAAGGACAACCGTTAAATAAGCAAGTGATTTTGCTTGTTCCATTGTGACTACAAATGCTGCTAGTGATACTGAGGCTAGTTGCTAAAGCTAAAGTTTAACTGGTCAGTTGAATGTGATGATTGAAATAGTAGGCGATGAGGCAGAGGCCTATTTAGTGATTAGTGATTGAGCGGAAGTGAGTTTGTTTTCTTAAAAGCAAAGATCTCAGCGCTTAGTCGCCAAGACCTTTGCCATATGAGTGCTGTTTATTCGAGCGCAGGCTATTTAAGTCTTAAGGATAGATCAAGCGCGCGCACATGTTTGGTCAGTGCACCGACTGATATATAGTCAACGCCAGTTTTAGCAAAGCTAGTAATGGTATCGAGGGTGACATCACCAGACACTTCTAGTTTGACGCCCATGCCTTTAGCCAAGTATTGCTTATTAAGCTCTACGGCCTCTAGCATCATAGTCACATCGAAGTTATCGAGCATGACGATATCCGATTCAGCCTCTAATGCTTGAGTCAGCTCATTGATGCTCTCGACTTCAACCTCAACCGGCTTATCTGCCTGTAACGCTCGAGCGGCGGCAATTGCTAGGGCGATGCTACCACAGGCCATAATGTGATTTTCTTTAATTAAGAAAGCGTCAAACAGCCCAATACGGTGGTTTTTACCCCCACCACAAGTGACCGCATATTTTTGTGCAGTTCTGAGTCCGGGAATGGTTTTGCGGGTATCCAATAGCTGGGTATGGGTACCCGATAGACGATCTACGTAATGCTTAGTTAATGTGGCAACCCCTGAAAGCGTTTGAATGAAGTTCATTGCGGTGCGCTCGCCAGTCAGAATAGCGCGGGCTGGCCCCTCTAATTCACACAATAACTGATTGGCAACCACCAGATCACCATCGTCAACATGCCAATGTAGGGCAACATTGCCACCCAGCTGGTTAAACACCTGCTCGGCCCACGCTTTACCACAAAATACTCCGTCTTCACGGGTGATTAGCGTTGCTTGAGCAACTCTGTCTGCTGGGATGAGTTGCGCGGTAATATCGGCATCGAAACGTTGTGATGCAGCAAGACCGGAGTGGGCATCTTGATGACCTAAATCTTCGTCAAGTGCGGCTTTGACTGAGAGTCGAATGTCATTTTCAAGCATGTTTGGCTGTCCTTACTGGCTAAATGTAGCCGTGGTGGTAAGCATTTTTTTGTGCTAATTATCTTATCATAAAGCCTTAGGCTTAAGCCTAGCATTATTGTGTTATTGTTTTAGAATTGTTCGACTTTTTATGACGCGTTATGACAAAACAGCAGCTATATTCATAGGGTTAAACCTGATAAAGTGTCAGTAATCTACATCGGTTAATAGGTTTGATTTTTGCCATTTTCTCTTATTGATGGTTGGTTTACCCAGGCGCGCTTTTGTTTATCGCCACACTTTAACTCGCGACCGTTAAATGAGGTCAGCTTATTAGTGGTACACAATATAAGCATGCCAGCTGGCCGTTTTGGTTTGCCTTATATCGACCAGCTTTTTCAGGGCTGTTTGGATCTGAGTGCTGATAGTAGCTTTAATGATTTGCAGGGGCTGCAAGTGTCGGCGCACTTTTTGATTCGACGTGACGGCGAGCTGGTGCAATATGTGTCCTGTGATGACAGGGCTTGGCACGCGGGAGTATCCCAGTATGACGGGCGCTCTGGCTGCAATGACTTTGCAGTAGGCATCGAACTCGAAGGCACGGATGATATCGACTATACCGATAAGCAGTATGTCTGTTTGGGGCAGTTGGCTGGCAAACTCATGGAGTCTTACCCCAATTTAACAGCGGACAGAATTGTCGGACACAGCGATATCGCACCAGGGCGAAAGACCGACCCCGGTAACAGTTTTGATTGGCAACGCTTTAAAGGCTTGCTATAGCACCGTTTGAAACACTTTACGGATTAGAAGATCGAGGATGGACAATCTATGGCGTTATTTTCATTACTAATCGCAATTTTTGTGGAGCGCATGCGCTTACTGCCAGACGCTTGGCAATTTGATGTGATCTTATCGAAATACCATCAAGCACTGTTTGGCGATAAACAAGTTCGTTCCATCTTAATGATGGCGTTGGCGCTGCTGTTGCCAGCACTATCAATTCATATACTCTCTTGGTTTATATCCGGCATGTTCTGGGGGGCTATTAGCCTAGTACTCTGGGTCGGGGTGGCGGTGTTATGCTTTAGCCATAATCAACAGAGACAAGCATTTAAGCGTTACATTCAAGCGGCTTGCCGTGGCGATACTCAGGCGTGCTTTAACTATGCGGCTGAGCTAGATTCGAGCCGATGCCTTGAATCTGTCAGTGAACAAGATCTTGGCGAGCGAGTGGGCCAGAGTGTGGCTTGGATAAACTATCGCTATTACGGCGCGATTGCGTTGTATTTAATCTTGCTGGGTCCGGTCGGTTCAGTACTGTACTGCACTGTGCGCTTTTATAGTGAACAGAAGCGTAATCGTCAGCTTGATCTACCCTTGGTGGATCCTCTGTTATTTGTGCTTGATTGGATCCCTAGCCGAATTTTCGCATTTGGTTATGTGCTCAGCGGTCACTTTAGACAGTCGATTTCAGCTTGGATTAGCCTAGCTTTTAATCCTAAGTCCGATGCCAGAGACATTATTACCAAGGTGGCTACCGAAGCGGAAACACTGCCTGAATCATCTTCGGCACCGGTTTGCGTACAATCGACTATTGCACTGTTACAGCTCAGTAAGCGTAATTTTATCCTGCTTATTACCGCATTATCGCTGTTGACTATTTTTGGCGTCGTGAGTTAGAACCGCTAGACGCTCATCAGTATGAGGAGGGCTCACCATTGGTGAGCTGCTCCTTTTTTCGATTGGCTGTCATATCAGCTGATATTATATCGATCCCATTGAATCCTGCATCTTCAGGTAGGATGGGTATATATCGATCCACTCAAGATAACCCTGAGCAAGTTGCAAATACCTCAACTGGGACATTGGTCTGACCCCTTGTTGATAAAAATCAGCTATGCTCACACATCGCGCATGAATATGATGCAGATCACTTGCTAGACAACTAAAGTGTGATTTGATAAAGTGCGCCCAGTCAATTAAATTGGTAAGACCAATTTACAATAGGAGCTGAGGGCCATATGGCTTATAGCAAAATAAACCAGCCAAAAATATCTGACGTCATCATGGGTCAGCTGGAACAGATGATCCTGGAAGGGAGTATCCAACCAGGTCAGAAGTTGCCACCTGAACGTGAATTGGCGCTGCAGTTTGAGGTATCACGCCCCTCTTTGCGTGAGGCTATTCAAAAGCTAGAAGCAAAAGGCTTGTTGATGCGCCGCCAAGGTGGCGGTACCTATGTAAAAGAGCAGTTATGGCAAAGTCTTGCGGATCCCATCGTTGAGTTAATGCATTCTGATCCAGAAAGTCAATACGACTTGCTGGAGTTTCGTCACGCCACTGAAGGCATGATGGCTTATTTTGCAGCGCTTCGTGGTAACGACGCCGATATGCAAAATATCAAGCGCACCATATTAGAGGTGGAAGCGGCAGAAGAAGTAGAAGAGCAAGCGAAGGCGATTGTACGTTTTTATCTCGCTATCGCCGAAGCATCTCATAACGTGGCCATGTTACACCTAGTACTCAGTTTATCCCCTGTGCTGCATAAAAACGTGGCGCAGAACTTAGAGCTTTTAAGCCGACGCGAAGAAGCCTCTACTATGGCGAACGATCACCGGCTAGCATTGCTCGCTGCCATCGTCCGTCGAGACCCAGAAGCAGCTCGCGAAGCTTCCAATGAACACCTAAGTTACATTGAAGAAGTGATGTTGTCTGTAAGGGAAGAAGATAGCCGGTTGCAGCGTAGTCTGCGCCGCTTAAAAAGTGGTCACTAGGCACTAAGCCAAGCAGCACTTTATTCATATAATTCATTATTAATGTATATAGGGAAGGACAGCGTCATGTCTGAACATATGCTACACGATTTAGATCCACTAGAAACTCAAGAATGGGTAGATTCACTGCAAGCGGTATTGGAGCAAGAAGGCCCTGAACGCGCGCACTACCTATTAGAGCAGCTGATTGATAAAGCGCGTCGTAATGGTACTCATCTACCTTATAAAGCGACGACGGCATACTTGAATACAATCCCTTCAGGCCAAGAGCCACATATGCCAGGCAACCAAGAGATGGAGCGCCGTATTCGCGCTATCGTCCGTTGGAATGCCTTGGCTATGGTGCTACGTGGTTCTAAGAAAGATTTAGAGCTAGGTGGTCACATCTCAAGCTTTGCTTCTAGTGCCACCATTTATGACGTTTGTTTTAACCACTTCTTCCGCGGTCCGAATGAAAAAGACGGCGGCGATTTGGTTTACTTCCAAGGCCATATCGCACCAGGTATCTATTCACGTTCTTTCCTTGAAGGGCGCATCACTGAAGATCAGATGAATAACTTCCGTCAAGAAGTTGATGGGAAAGGCCTACCTTCATACCCGCACCCTAAGTTGATGCCTGACTACTGGCAGTTCCCGACGGTTTCTATGGGTCTGGGTCCTATCCAGGCGATCTATCAAGCACGTTTCCTTAAGTATCTTACCGATCGCGGTATTAAAGATTGCTCTGAGCAAACGGTTTACTGTTTCTTAGGTGATGGTGAGTGTGATGAGCCTGAGACATTAGGTGCTATCGGCCTTGCTGCACGTGAAGAGCTGGATAACTTATGCTTTATTGTTAACTGTAACCTACAGCGTCTTGATGGCCCTGTACGTGGTAACGGTAAGATCATTCAAGAGCTTGAAGGCGAATTCCGCGGCGCAGGCTGGGAAGCGGTTAAAGTGATTTGGGGTCGTTATTGGGATCCACTACTTGCCCGTGATACTAGCGGCAAGCTACTGCAGTTGATGGAAGAAACCGTTGATGGTGAATACCAGAACTGTAAAGCTAAAGGCGGCGCTTATACCCGTGAACACTTCTTTGGTAAGTACCCTGAAACTGCCGAAATGGTCGCCAATATGTCAGATGATGACATCTGGCGTCTAAACCGTGGTGGTCATGATCCGGTTAAGATTTTTGCTGCACTGCAGCATGCTAAAAATACCAAAGGTCGTCCAACCGTTATCCTTGCTAAAACCGTTAAAGGTTATGGTATGGGTGATGCGGGTGAAGGTAAAAACATCGCCCACAACGTGAAGAAGATGGGGATTGAATCCCTTAAATACTTCCGCGATCGTTTCAATATCCCAATTAGCGATGATCAGCTAGAAGATATTCCCTTCTATCATCCTGGCGCTGATTCAGAAGAAGTTCAATATCTTAAAGCGCGCCGCGCCGAACTACATGGTGCGATACCTACTCGTCGTCAGAAGTTCTCTGGTGAGATTGAAGTGCCATCATTGAAGATCTTTGACTCCGTCCTTAAAGGTTCAAATGGCCGTCAGATCTCTAGCACCATGTCATTTGTTCGTATTTTGACCGCGCTGCTAAAAGATAAGAAAATTGGTCAGCAGATCGTACCGATTATTCCAGATGAAGCGCGTACCTTTGGTATGGAAGGTCTATTCCGTCAGGTAGGTATTTACGCTCATGAAGGGCAAAAATACGTGCCACAAGATTCTGACCAAGTCGCTTACTACCGTGAAGATAAGAAGGGCCAGGTACTGCAAGAGGGGATTAACGAGCTAGGGGCTATGTCATCTTGGGTCGCAGCGGCAACGAGTTACTCAGTTAACGACACGCCGATGATCCCGTTCTATATCTACTACTCAATGTTTGGTTTCCAACGCATTGGCGACATGGCTTGGGCGGCGGGTGATATGCGTGCTCGTGGCTTCATGATCGGTGGTACATCGGGTCGTACCACGCTTAACGGCGAAGGTCTACAGCATCAAGATGGTCACAGTCATGTTTTGGCTAACACGGTTCCAAACTGTATCTCTTATGACCCAACCTACGGTTATGAAATTGCGGTTGTAGTTCAAGACGGTATTCGTCGTATGTATGGTGAGCAGGAAGATGTTTTCTACTACCTAACCACAATGAACGAAAACTACGAACAGCCAGCAATGCCAGAAGGCAGTGAGGAAGGTATCGTTAAAGGTATCTACAAGCTTGAAACGCTACAAGGTAGCGGTAAAGGCTCGGTGCAGTTGATGGGCTCGGGTACCATTCTAGAGCAGGTGCGTAAAGCAGCAGTCGCACTATCAAAAGACTTCGGTATCTCTGCTGATGTTTATAGTGTCACGAGTTTCAACGAGTTGACGCGTGATGGTCAAGCGGCTGAGCGTTACAACATGCTGCATCCGACTGAAACACCAAAAGTGCCGTACATCACTGAGGTGTTGTCTAGCGATGCACCAGCGATTGTGGCAACAGATTACATGAAGATTTACGGTGAGCAGCTACGTGCCTATATCCCAACCGATTACAAAGTGTTGGGTACAGATGGTTTCGGTCGTAGTGATAGCCGCGAGAACCTGCGCCATCACTTTGAAGTTGACGCTAAGTTTATTGTTATCGCTTCACTTAAAGCCCTTGTTGACCGTAACGAACTACCTGTTGATGTGCTCACTAAAGCCATCAAAGACTATGGCATCGACGTTGACAAGATCAACCCACAGTACGCGTAAGAGGGAAACAAAATGGCAGAATTAAAAGAAGTTTTGGTTCCTGATATCGGTGGTGATGAAGTTCAGGTTATCGAGATCTGTGTTGCTGTAGGCGATACGCTGGCAGCAGAAGAGTCAATCATTACGGTTGAAAGCGACAAAGCAACTATGGATATTCCAGCACCTTTCGCTGGCGTGTTAAGCGAGCTTAAAGTGGCCGTCGGCGATACCATATCAGAAGGTAAGTTGATTGCGATGATGTCTACCGCAGCAACATCAGCTCCAGCAGCTGAAGCACCGGTTGCTGCTGCAGCCGTTGCCGCACCGACTCCAGCCCCCGCTGTTGTCGAAGCGCCTGTAGCCGCTGCAGCACCTGCTGGCGCAACACAGGTGATTGAAGTCGCGGTTCCGGATATCGGTGATGCCAGTGATGTTGAAGTCATCGAAGTCTTAGTGGCTGTTGGTGACAAGATTGAGGTTGATACTGGACTGATTACCTTAGAGACGGATAAAGCGACCATGGAGGTGCCTGCACCTACAGCGGGTATCGTTAAAGCGCTTAAGGTGACCTTGGGTGACAAGGTCTCGATGGGTTCTTTAGTGTTGATGCTAGAAGTTGGCAGTGCCGCTCCAGCAGCATCAGCGCCAGCAGTCGAGGCTCCCGTTGCCACGCCAGCTCCTGCTGCAAGCGCTCCTGCTCAGGCAGCCAGCAAACCGCCGGTACCGCATCATCCAAGCGCGGGCACCCAGCCTAAGACGGGTGCGGTACATGCTTCACCTGCAGTGCGTCGTTTAGCACGTGAATTCGGTGCAGACTTGACTCAGGTTACCGGTTCTGGTCGCAAGGGTCGTATTCTTAAAGAAGATGTGCAAGCGTTCATCAAGTATGAGCTTAGTCGTCCAAAAGCATCGGCTGCAACTGCCGTTGCTGGTGGCGCGGGCGGATTAAACGTGATTGCAGCACCTAAAGTTGATTTCGCTAAGTTTGGCGAAGTTGAAGAGGTGCCGTTAAGTCGTATTCAGAAAATATCTGGCCCTAATTTGCATCGCAACTGGGTGACCATTCCCCATGTGACCCAGTTTGATGAAGCCGATATCACTGAAATGGAAGCATTCCGCAAAGAGCAAAACGCGATTGCTGCGAAGAAGAAAGCGGATTATAAGATCACGCCTTTAGTCTTTATGATGAAAGCGGTTGCTAAGGCGCTAGCTGAATTCCCTGTGTTTAACTCAAGTTTAAGCGCCGATGGTGAGTCACTGATAAAGAAGAAGTACTTCCATATCGGTGTTGCCGTTGATACGCCAAATGGCCTCATGGTGCCAGTGGTTCGTGACGTCGATAAGAAAGGCATTGTTGAGTTATCGCGTGAGTTAATGGATATCTCTCTGCGTGCCCGTGATGGCAAGCTTAAGTCTGCCGATATGCAAGGCAGTTGTTTTACTATTTCAAGTCTTGGTGGTATTGGTGGTACGGCATTTACGCCTATCGTTAACTATCCTGACGTAGCTATTTTAGGTGTGTCTAAATCTGAAATTAAGCCGAAGTGGAATGGTAAAGAGTTTGAGCCTAAGTTGATGCTGCCACTGTCATTATCTTACGATCATCGTGTTATCGATGGTGCGATGGCGGCGCGATTCAGCGTCACGCTTTCAACCATTCTCAGTGATATTCGCACGCTTATTTTGTAAAGTTGAAGGCTGCTCATGATGAGCAGCCTTTTTTCTGTTACGACTAGGATTGTGATCAGTATCAAACAAAGGTTAAAATGCGGCCACCTACAAGATTTGGCCCCACTTTATCGTTGAGACGGTGCTCCCGCCAACGACATAAAAACAATAGAGGAAGACATGAGTAACGAAATCAAAACTCAGGTAGTTGTACTAGGCGCAGGCCCTGCAGGCTATTCAGCAGCATTCCGTGCTGCAGATCTAGGTCTAGATACTGTCATCGTTG
This sequence comes from Shewanella abyssi, assembly GCF_023284025.1. Lineage (GTDB taxonomy): Bacteria > Pseudomonadota > Gammaproteobacteria > Enterobacterales > Shewanellaceae > Shewanella > Shewanella abyssi. Next base: position 48,941 of record NZ_JAKIKR010000028.1, read on the forward strand.
AACGCTTCAGCACATTGGGCGGCGTTTGTTTAAACGTCGGTTGTATCCCATCTAAAGCACTGCTTCATGTTTCTAAAGTGATTGAAGAAGCAAAAGCTGTTGCCGCACACGGTGTTGTTTTTGGTGAGCCGAAGATTGATCTTGAAAAGCTTCGTGGCTTTAAAGAGAAAGTGATTGGTCAGCTGACTAGCGGATTAGGCGGAATGTCTAAAATGCGTAAAGTTGACGTTGTAAATGGTTTAGGTAAGTTCACTAGCCCAAATACCATGGAAGTAACCGCAGAAGATGGCACAGTTACAGTGGTTAACTTTGACAATGCGATTATAGCTGCGGGTTCTCGTCCTATAAAGCTACCTTTCATTCCCCATGAAGATCCACGCATCTGGGATTCGACTGACGCGCTTGAGCTTAAAGAAGTGCCTGGTAAGTTGCTGGTTATGGGCGGCGGCATCATCGGTCTGGAGATGGGTACCGTTTACTCATCTCTTGGTAGCGAAATCGATGTGGTTGAGATGTTTGACCAAGTCATTCCTGCTGCAGATAAAGATGTTGTTCGGGTATTCACTAAGCAGATCAAGAAGAAATTTAACTTAATCCTGCAAACTAAAGTAACTGCAGTTGAAGCAAGAGATGACGGTATCTACGTCACAATGGAAGGCAAGAAAGCACCAGCTGAACCTGTTCGTTACGATGCAGTTCTTGTGGCTATTGGTCGTTCTCCAAACGGTAAAGGGCTAGACGCAGAGAAAGCAGGCGTCAATGTTGATGAGCGCGGTTTCATTAATGTTGATAAGCAGATGCGTACTAACGTAGCTAACATCTTCGCTATTGGTGACATCGTTGGTCAACCAATGCTGGCACACAAAGGTGTACATGAAGGTCATGTTGCTGCTGAAGTTATTTCAGGTCTTAAGCACTTCTTCGACCCTAAAGTTATTCCATCAATCGCCTATACAGACCCAGAAGTCGCGTGGGTTGGTCTAACTGAGAAAGAAGCAAAAGAGCAAGGTGTTGCTTATGAGACTGCGACTTTCCCTTGGGCTGCAAGTGGCCGTGCCATTGCGTCTGATGCCAGTGAAGGTATGACTAAGCTAATCTTCGACAAAGAGACTCATCGTGTTATCGGTGGTGCTATTGTGGGTGTTAACGGTGGTGAATTACTCGGTGAAATTGGCCTAGCAATTGAAATGGGTTGTGATGCTGAAGATTTAGCATTAACCATTCATGCGCACCCAACTTTACACGAATCAGTAGGGCTTGCTGCAGAGATGTATGAAGGTTCAATTACTGACTTGCCTAACCCTAAGGCAAAAAAGAAAAAGTAAGTTATTTTCTAATAAACTTAGCGCTCTAATGAGCGCTTTTTTTATGCCTATAGCCCAGTAAAGTGGGAGTTTGTCCAATCAAAGCGTGATTCCGTGTTATCTAAATGATACATTCAAGTTAATCTAAAAAAGCCTGATATACCAATGAGAATAACAATCATAAAAAAATGGTTTAGCTTTGTCATATTATTGATTAGTTGCTCCGCGCCGGCACTCGCTAGCGGGGTAGTTCAACGTATTTTTACCGCCAGTGATGGACTCATTAACGGTACTGTACTGGACATTAGTTTTGATGCCCATGGTTTCACCTGGCTTGCCACAGAAGAGGGTCTTTACCGTGTTAGTAGCACCAAAATTAGAAGGCTCGATCAGGTTGGTTTAGACTCCAAGCTGAGTGACAACTTGATTCATTTAGTTTCCCCTTTAAGTCAACGTCATCTGCTTGTTAGTAGCTTCTACGACATCTACCTCTACGATATCTACGCTAATACTTTTACTGCTTTTGGTAGTAGTACTCTATTTCCTGAGTTTGCAGGTCTAGGGATCATCTCGCAAATTGAAGATGACAATGGCAAGCGAATTATACTGACTAGAGAAGGTGAACTACTGCGTTTTGATTACGCCAAAATGACCCTAGAACGGATTAACTTTTTAAGCAGTAATCAAGATTCCCCTTGGCGTGCCTTGTCAGCCATTTCAGACAATCGATTGCTGCTGGCTACAAAGGGGCAGATTGAAGTTAGAGATAAACAGGGTCAGCGGCTTGCAGTACTGCCTTGGATAGATAGTTACGGTCAGATTAAGCAGGTTTTTAGAGATTCTAACCAGCGGGTTTGGATAAGTTCAAGCAAAGGCTTTTTTGAGCTAATGCAACAAGACTTATCGATCCGTCAGGTATCACAGCTGCCCTATTACACGACCCATATTGCCGAAGATAAAAAAGGTTTTCTTTGGCTGGCAACTCGATCCGGTCTGTTTAAATGGTTGCCAGATGCAGCGTCTGGGCAACTCTATGGTAACGAGATAAAGCAAAAGTCGAATATCGATTATATACACGATATCGCGGTTGATGAAACTGGTCTTATTTGGATTGGTGGTTCAGGTGATGGGGTTGCCGTATTAGCGGATAAAGCCGATTTTTTACTAGATCAGTTTAGTGAAGCTGCACCCTATCAGCTACCTGATGAAGTCATTTGGTCTATCTACGCGGATAAGGAGGATATGTGGTTAGGCACTGATGCTGGGTTATTGCTCATCGACAGGCAAACTAAAAATTCCTATTTTATAACGCCCAAGAATATTGATCTAAATGACAGCATCTATGGCATTGATCCACTGGATGAGCAAAATATATTGCTTTCAAGTACTAATGGGCTCTCGGTTGTTAATAAAAACACTTTTCATACACAAACGTTCGGCGAGTGGATGGGGGGCACGGGCAGCCTTCAGAGTAAAACAGTTTACGACACCTATTTTGATACCCTCATCAAGGGACGTATTTGGTTCGCTACCAACAGGGGGGTATTCTTTTGGGACCCTGGCTTGGCAGAGCCTCAGTACGTCAGCTTGAGTGCTGATAATAGTATCGCCCAGTTACAGATTATTAAGTATGTAAACCGAGATAGTTCACAGCGATTGTGGCTGGGGGGTGATCGATTACTCGGATATCTCGATAAACAAAATAATTATCATGCCGTAACCGCTCCGCTAGCACAAGGGTTGGGCAAGACTTCGGTTAATACCATGAAAGAGGTCGAGGCGGATCTTTTTTGGATTGGACTCGAAGATCGTGGCGCTATTGAATACAACTCGCAAACTGGCCATGTTCGCTCTTTGACTGAAGAGTGGAAAATCAACTGTAATAGTGTGTATTTTATTGAAGAGGTTGGACAGTATCGCGTTATAGGCTGTCCACGCACGATTATCCGTTTCGACACTTTGACTGATGAGATTATTGTTGTTGCCGCTGAAGATGGCTTTATTAGTGATGAGTTAAACGAAGGGGCGGTGTTTGCTTCTGCTGAAGGGCTCTATGTCGGCACGCCAGATGGTGCCATGCTATTAGATGTTGTTAAGCTTAAGAGCCGCACAGCGAGAGATACTATCTTACTCGAGTCGATGGAAGTCTACTTCGAAGATCGCACCGAAATAAGCTTAGTACCGCAAGACGGTCACCGTATTTTACCGGGCGCGCTGCTGGTGAGTTTTCAACTGGCTCGTCACAACTACCTCGACGAAAAACCACTACAACTGCAATACCGCTTGCGTCGCGCTGCAGATAAAACCGGTGGTAGTTATATCTATCTTGATGGTCAATCCCAGTTAAATATTTCAGGCTTAGATGCAGGTACCCACGTACTTGATATCATTAGTTTACAGAATGAGGTTTGGTCCGCTACGCCTTTTTCATTCGCTTTTAAAGTGGAGATGTACTGGTGGCAAACCCCTTGGTTTAAAGGCCTCTTACTCGTTGGGGTATTACTGCTAGGGCTTGGGGTTATTGTTATCAGGCAGCGGCAGGTGATGGCTTTCAAAAGGATTAACTTAGCGCTTACAGAGAGTGAGAATAGATTAAAACAGGCATTGAAAGGCAGTAACTCTGAGCTATGGGAGTGGCATCTAGAGACGGATATTTTTAGACTAGAAAATGGCGGCGGATTTTTTAATGGCGAAGGTACTCAGGTGTGCCTTAAACTCGGTCAATTTCCTATTCATAGTGAAGATAAAAGCAACGTGCTTAGTGCTTGGAAGGATATGCTTGCTGAGCGCACCGATCGCTTCGAAGTCGAGTATCGCTTCATGCAAAGCGATACTGTATGGAGCTGGGTGCGGGTGTTAGGTCGACCAGTTGAACGCAATAGTGTTAACGGTACCATTGAGCGCGTTGCTGGTATCTATACCGATATTACCGAGCAGCGCCAGCTCAAAGATGATGTTTATTTACTTGCTCAAGCATTTGAAAATACAACAGAGGCAGTGCTGATATACGACAGAGACGAGCTGATCCAAGTGACCAATAAGGCCGCGCAAGATATTTTGGGCTTTGATGATAGCAGGCTAATTGGTCGGTCTTTTTCAGAAGTATTGCAGGGTAAAAAGTCGGGGACTCATATTGCAGATCTGTTGCAACACGGCTTGAGCTGGACCGGTGAGAGCACTGTGGCGTGCGCCAATGATCAGCAGTGTGCTGTTTGGCTAAATGTATCATCTATTTTGAATGCTAATGGGGAGGCGACCCACTATGTTGTGGTCTTTTCCGATATCACCGCTCGCAAACGTACTGAAGCTGATCTGCGTCGTCTCGCAAATTATGACGTACTCACAGGTTTACCAAATCGCTCTTCGTTTTCGGGCAAACTATCACAGTCAATTTATCAGGCTGAAAAAGAGGGTGGTAACCTCGCTCTGCTATTCTTGGATTTAGATCGCTTTAAACACGTCAATGATTCTTATGGTCATAGCATGGGCGACGCCTTGCTTGTTGAAGCGGCAAACCGTTTGCAAGCATTTGTCACTAATGACAATGTGCTATGCCGTTTTGGTGGTGATGAGTTTGTTATCTTGCTCCGTAGCGACACCGGTATTGACAGTATTAATCAGCTTTGCGAGCAATTATTGGCAAGCATAGAAAAACCGTTTGATCTTTATGGGCGGGAGTTTTATATCTCAACCAGTATCGGCGTCAGTCTGTGGCCTGAAGATGCGAAGCAGCCAGAGACGCTGATCAAGAATGCCGATTTGGCCATGTATCATGCTAAAGAGGAAGGCAAAGGAAACTTTAAGTATTACTCTCAAGAGCGTAATGCTGAGGCACTTTATCATTTACGACTAGAGGCCGATCTACGTAAAGCAATTGAAAGGGATGAGTTTGAGCTTCATTTCCAGCCACAAATAGATATCTTACAGAATGATAAGCTCGTCGGGGTGGAAGCCTTACTGCGTTGGAATCACCCGAAAGATGGCTATGTGCGCACCGATATCTTCATTAAAGTTGCCGAGGCATGCGGGCTGATCGTTGAAATTGACCGTTGGGTTATGCGTGAGGCCTGTCGCCATGGTGCGCGTTGGTCGGTAATTTTAGATGAACCGCTTAAAATCTCAGTCAATATCTCAGCGCTGCATTTTCGTCAGCCAGATTTTATCCAAGGTGTCGAAAAAAGTTTATCTGAAACAGGAATGCCCAATCGTTCACTATCGCTAGAGATCACTGAAGGCGTATTGATGAAAGAGCTTAAAGTGGCGAAGCAACATCTAAAAGAGCTCAAATGTTTAGGGGTGGATGTGGCGATTGATGATTTTGGTACAGGTTATTCCTCCTTGGCCTATTTACGTCATTTTGAAGTAAATACTCTGAAAATCGATCGCTCCTTCCTTATTGATATTGCGACTAATAAAGCCGATCAGGCCATTGCTAGCAGTATTATTGAGCTAGCAAGAAACTTAAAGTTAGATGTTGTCGCTGAAGGGGTTGAGACCCATGAGCAGTTAGAGCAGGTCTTTAGCCGTGGTTGCTATGTCATCCAGGGTTACTACTTTGCCAAACCGATGTCATGCATTGACTTAGATGCTTACATGGCGTTACAGCCAAAAGTGAGTTTACAGCGCCAAACAGAGCAACTTATGGCACCTAGTGAGCTTGCACAAGTTAATTAAATACCCTACGTTAAAACATCATTAGAAGAGTTGAATAAGTCATTATGATACATAGAATTATTATTCTTTGTTTGCTGGTTTTTTTTCAAACATTTGTTAGCGCCACAGAGCGGCCTAAGATAGGTCTAGTACTGAGTGGTGGTGGCGCAAAGGGTGCGGCACATATTGGTGTACTTAAGGTGCTTGAAGAGAAAAATATTCCCATTGATTACATCACTGGTACCAGTATTGGTGCTTATGTTGGAGGCATGTACGCACTGGGTTATAGCGCTGCCGAAATAGAAGCCATTATGATGAATACCCATTGGGATAAGGGTTATTCAGATACCATTCCCCGTGAACAGCTCAGCTTTAAAGATAAAGAGATCCGTGACAAATATAATATCCCAGTCAGCATCGGTTATAGCGATGAACAAGTCAAAATGCCTGCGGGTTTATTGCGTGGTCAGTCAATGTCGCAACTGCTACGAAGCTCGACTAACTTGGTGCAGCAGTTTGGCCACTTCGATGAGCTTTCAATCCCGTTTAGAGCGGTGGCAACTGACTTAGCGACCAGCCAAGCGGTGGTGTTAAGTGAAGGCAGCCTAGTAGCGGCAATGCAGGCCTCAGCGTCAGTTCCAGGTGCACTTCAGCCTGCAGTCATTAACGGAATGTTATTGGTTGATGGTGGTATCGCCAATAATATGCCGATAGACGTGGTTAAAGAGATGGGCGCAGATATTGTTATTGCGGTGGATATTGGCTCGCCACTTGTCGGTAAAGAGCAGCTTAACAGTACCATTGCGGTGCTCAATCAGCTTTCAACTATCCTCACCAATGCCAGCGCAGAGAGGCAAAAAGCGTTATTGTCGGATGAAGATATCCTGATCCGGCCTAATATAGGTAAGTTAAGTACCACTGATTTCAGCATCATGCCTATCGCCTTACCTTTAGGCGAAATTGCAGCGCGAGCGCAATTAGCTAAGCTCGAAAAATATAGCATCTCTAAGCAGGAGTTTAGTGAATACCTTGCTGCCAAGCGCAGTAAAAGCAAGTTATGGCTCAATGAGTTGAATCGGCCATTGATTAAAGTCATCTACGACAACGACTCTAAAGTGAGTGAGAAGTTACTTGCCGATAGCCTCAATCTAGATGTTGGTGATCATGTCACCGTCGATTCCTTAGAAGCGGGAATTGCGCGGGTCTATTCATTGGACAAATTTGAGCGTGTTGATGCTGAGTTTACCGACACCGCTGATGGGCGAGTGCTCACCGTTACCACTAAAGCAAAATCTTGGGGGCCGAACTATTTCCAGTTAGGCTTTAGTTGGGAAGATGATTTTAGCCTCGATTCAGTCATCTCACTGGATGTGGCGTACACCATGACAGACTTGACCGAAAATGGCGGCGAATGGCGCAATGAGATCTCGCTCGGGTTTGACAAATTATTAGGCTCTGAGTTTTATCAGCCTTTGTCCAAAGATCAAGATTACTTTAGTCGTGCCCGGGTTGAGTATGAGCTTAAAGATTGGGGCTTCTTCGAAGATAACAGCCGTATTCTTGAGCTGAAACAAACAGCTTATCGAGCAGAGGTGGGTATCGGTTGGAATTATACCCAAAACGGTAAACTAGAGGTCGGTTTGTTGGCTGAGAACGGCAGTTTAGAGAATGAACTTTGGCAACTTGGTACGGTCGATTACGACGGCTACGGTGGTTACTTTAAGTTTGCCTATGACGATCTCAATAGCATTAACTTCCCGACATCGGGTAATCGCTTTACCTTAAATATGTACCTTCGAAAAGAGGGTTATGATCAAGATATTACCTCTGAGTCCTCTGACGTTTCATTGCAAATTGAAGCAGATTGGCGTGGCGCCGTCGGTGTTGGTAACCATGCATTTGTCGGTATCGCCTCCTTTGCAACAGTGGATAAAGAGGGTGCTTTCACGGTCAATGTGTCTGAATTGGGTGGTTTTTTAAACCTTTCTGGTTACCATAAAAATGCCCTCTATGGCTCACATAAAGTGTTTGGGGCTTTTGTATATCAATATGATTTAGGGCGCGATGTATTAGGCATGACTGAGTACCCACTGTACTTAGGGACGAGTCTTGAGGCGGGTAACGTCTGGAATCAAAAAGATAACGTCTCATTAGATGACCTTATTTATGCCGGGAGTATTTTCCTAGGTATAGACACTAGCGTTGGGCCAGCAGCATTTGGCTTTGGCGCGTCAGATGATGGTGAGAAAACGGTATTCCTGTTTCTCGGTAAGAACTGGTAACTGAGAAAACAGTGGCCGTAGCGCTGGAAATAACAGCATAAAATGTGACAAGTTTGAGCATATACCAATTCCTATAAATAGCTGTTCATTCAGCGGGAATTCAAAGCCCTGTAGGTAAGGGCTGTATTTGCTCCTGCAATACAGACATTCGCCACATCCATGTGGCTCGCGGATGATTGAAGCTAATAGTTATTCTATATCGAGAGCATCTAACGCAGCATACAGAGCTTTGCCATCGCTTTGAACATCAGCCACACTACGTGAGCTTCTCAGAACTTTCACTGTGGCGTTGCATTGTCTTAAAAGGGAATAACCATTTCTTTAACGATGCGGCTAACATTGAAGAGCCCTGAGAAAGCTCTGAATTGAACACATATTTAGCGGAATTGGTATTTTTAGTCTAAACATAGTGAGCTATATGAATTAAACGATTGTTTTTACGCTATCTAAAAGCAGCTTTTAAAGGATTAAATCGGGGATGAATATGAATAAGGTAAGTCAATTAGCGTTGTGTATTGCATTAACATTAGGCGTTGCCGCCTGTGGTAGTAGCGATAAAGAGATCATTGCTGAAAGTACCATGTCTACTGTTGTTTCAGGTGTTGAAAAAGCCAATTTTGATCCAGCTGTTCGTCATCAAGACGATTTTTACTACAGCGTCAATGGCACTTGGTTAGCGAACACACCGATCCCTGCTGATAAATCCAATTACGGCTCATTTTCGGTTCTGTATGAGCAAAGCCAAGAAGCGTTGAAGATAATTATTGAGGCCGCAGCGGCTAAGCCAAACAAAGTTAAAGGCAGCAGTGAGCAAAAGGTGGGTGACTTCTATGCGAGCTTTATGGATATCGACGCGGTAGAAGGCTTAGGGATCTCACCCCTAAAAGATCAGCTGTCAGATATTGCCTATGCATCGACTCACAACGATATCGCGACCCTGATGGGCCGTTTATTGGTTCATGGTTCAACGGTTCCATTCGGTTTTTACGTCAATAACGATGCTAAAAATTCGAGCCAATATGGGGTTTATCTCTACCAGTCAGGCCTGACTTTGCCAGACAGAGATTATTACCTAAAAGATGACCAGAAATTCGCCGCCAATCGTGGAGCATTAAGCCAATATGTCGATGACTTGATGGCCAAAGCGGGCTATAGCAATCCAAAGCGTGCCAGTGAAAGCGTAGCGAAAATCGAAAAATTTATTGCCACAAGTCAATGGAGTCGTGTTGAGTCCCGTGATGCCAATAAAAGTTACAACAAGATGGACCGTCAACAGCTGCAAGGCTTAGTTGCAGGTTTCGATTTTGTGCAATTTTCTGCGGGTGCCGATATAGACAAGGTGACGGACGTGATTGTGCGTCAACCCTCTTACTTTGAAAAATTTGGTCATCAGTTTAGCCAGTTTAGTGTGAGCGAATGGCAGGATTATTTAGCGTTTCATCTAGTCGATGATTACGCAGAGTTGCTAAGCAAAGACTTCGTCGATCTTCATTTTGCCTTCCATGGTAATACTTTAATGGGTATTGAAGAGCAGAAGCCGCGTTGGAAGAAAGGTGTCGATGCCGCTGATCAAGTCATTGGTGAGTTGGTAGGCGAAGAGTATGTTAAGCAAAACTTTAAGCCCGAAGCGAAAGCTAAAATGGAAGAGATGATCCAAAACTTGATTAAAGGTTTTGAAGTCAGTATCAATGAACTGGAGTGGATGACACCCGAAACCAAAGTCGCAGCTCAAGAAAAATTGGCGAAATTTACCTACAAGATTGGCTATCCAGACAAGTGGAAAGATTACACTGCGCTAGACATTGAAGCCAATGACTTGGTGGGTAACTACCAGCGTTATGCACAATTTGAGTATAAAACGATGCTTGCCAAATTGGGTAAGCCGATTGATCGTACTGAGTGGCATATGACGCCGCAGACGGTAAATGCTTACTACAGTCCGGTAATGAATGAAATTGTGTTTCCAGCGGCAATCTTGCAGCCGCCATTCTTTAATATGGACGCCGATGATGCGATTAACTATGGCGGTATTGGTGCGGTAATTGGCCATGAGATCAGCCATGGTTTTGATGATCAAGGGGCTAAATATGATGGTGACGGTAACCTGCGTGACTGGTGGTCCGATAAAGATCGTCAAGAGTTTCAAAAGCGTGGCGCGCAGCTATCGGCTCAATACGCTGGCTATGAAGCGATGCCGGGTAAATTCGTCAATGGCGACTTAACCTTAGGTGAAAACATTGGTGATTTAGGCGGATTAACGGTCGCTGCGCGCGCTTATGCGATGACTCTTAATGGTAAGCCGTCGCCTGTTATTGAAGGTTTAACCGGTGAGCAGCGTCTGTTTATTGGTTGGTCGCAAGTGTGGCGTCGTAACTATCGTGATGAAGAGCTAGGTCGCCGATTGATGACCGACTCCCATTCACCAAGTCATTTCCGCGCTATGGGTACACCACGAAATATCCCCGCTTTCTATGAAGCATTTGATTTGAAAGAGGGCGATAAGATGTTCTTAAACGAAAGTGATCGGGTTAAGATCTGGTAACGCTATCTTTAATTAGATATCGATCTAAATAAGCCCATCATGTGATGGGCTTTTTATTGAGTGTCTCTAGTGTCGAAAGGCAATTACGATTGAACATTTGTGCTCGCTATGACGGCGTTATGTCTTCAGTTATAGGGCATATAGTTTGAGTTTTTCGTAACTCGCTATTGGACAAAAGAGAGTTACCTTTATGCAAAGGTGGTTCCAATGACCTGCGGTCGGCATATGTGCAGATACTGCTGAGGCTCGCCGCAAGCACGTCCTTGTGGGCTCAACGAAAACGTCCTGTTTCCGAAGGCCTCAACCGCATCTACACTGGTTTTAAAAGCGCAATCGTTTAGCATTTGAGTTTTCAGTTTAAGACTAAAAAATTAGATAGTTAATCTATAGCTGACAAGTAACACCCATCTTCCCCGTTGGAAATTTTGCTGTTTAAATTTCGCCGGGGCGCTGAGGGATTGACTCTTATGAAATCAACAGCGGGTACAAGCGCTTTACCCCTTGGCTCAGGTGTGGGCGAAGCACCACGACTTTGACTTTGATTTGGACTTGGAAAAACAATAGCTGATAGAGCTAAACCGTTTTGGGGCAGAAGAGAGTTACTTTCAGGCACTAGTGGTTCCAATTGCCTGCGGCAGGCGTATGTGCAGACACTGCTGAGGCTCGCCGCAAGCACGTCCTTGTGGGCTCAACGAAAACGTCCTGTTT
>NZ_JAKIKR010000029.1 GCF_023284025.1 Shewanella abyssi
CCTGAAGATGCAGGATTCAGTGGGAGTTTAATGGGCTTTAATCAAGGCATTGATTGCCACTAATGGTCTTTCCCTTAGTAAAAACAATAACACAGAGTAAAGCCCATTAAACTCCCACTGAATCCTGCATCTTCAGGTAAGATGGGTATAGACAGGATTATGTTGTGACGTCATTACCCTACTCTCAATCATGTGAGAACAACAAAGCAGCCATTGCTTCAATCTTAGAAGATGCTTTTAGCCAGTCAACACATGTACTCGAAGTTGGCAGTGGTTCAGGACAACATGCGGTCCATTTCGCCCCGCTTTTACCGCATTTAACCTGGCAAACAAGCGATCAGCTTGAGTATCACGCTGGCATCAACGCTTGGTTAAACGGATCACCCAGCAGTAATTTACGCCAACCATGGCTACTAGATGTATTAGAACCCTGGCCAATAGATCCCGCAACAGCCCCTTTAATCGATGCCATCTTCAGCGCAAATACACTGCATATCATGTCAAAAGAGATGGTTCGCGCATTTTTTTATGGCGTCGGAAAGCACCTAAGTGCACAGGGACAACTTTGTATTTACGGGCCCTTTAACTATCAAGGCCAATATAGCAGTGACAGTAATCGCAATTTTGATGGCTGGCTCGCGGCACAAAACCCGCAAAGTGCGATTCGAGATTTTGAGTGGATTATGAAGCTAGCCGCGGAGCAGAATTTGAGGTTGATAGCCGACTTTTCTATGCCGGCCAACAATAGATTACTGCATCTTGAAAAGCAGTATTAATCCGCTGTTAATAGGATCTGCTGCAGTTCATATAGTGAGTGCACTTCATAATGTGGCGTAATACCTTCAGGTTGAGTTTCGCTATGGCGATTTAGCCAACAAGTATGGATCCCTGCATTTAGCCCGCCCTGTATATCCGAGTGCGGATTGTCGCCAACCATTAGGATGGAGTCACGAACTGGGTTGCCCATACGCGAGAATGCATGATCAAATATGCCGACATCGGGTTTCGCCACCCCAACCTGCTCTGAAATAACTAAAGGAGAAAAGCGTTCAGCAAAACCCACTTTTTCCAGTCTTACCGTTTGTAGATCAGTAAAGCCGTTGGTGATGATCCCCATATTGACCCTACCCGTTAAGGTGTCAATGAGTTCTTGAGCACCCGGTAATAAAGTACAGATATCAGCCATAGCGCTAAGAAAGTCACTATTAAGACGCTGAGTTGAAACACTTAGTTTTTCAGCCCACATTTCAAAACGGGTATTTTGTAGCTGTTTAGCGCTAAGCTTTCCATCTTGATAATCAACCCACAAAGGCTTGTTTACGCTTTGGTATTGCTGAAAATCTTCTGCAGTAAAGTCTAGGTTAAACCGAGAGAACATTAGCTGCAGACCTTTAAATGCATCGAAATGAAATAGAGTTTCATCGGCATCAAATAGTACCCAATCATATTTCACAGGTTTATCCTTCTAAAACAACATGTCGCGAATAGCCACCAAATAGCTGGCTATATTAACCTATAAAGCCTATCTGTCATGCAAAAAGAATAACCTGCTAGAAACAACAAAAAAGCACCCAACTGATGACAGTCAAGTGCTTAGTCTTAAACAGAATTATTTTAAAGTGTAAACCGAGACAGATCTAACCTTCATTCATGCTTAAATTTTAAATCGTTTAACCAAATCCGTCAGCTTATCAGTTTGGCCCTCTAGAGCTGTACAACTTTCCATCAGATTACTGGCCTCTATATGCGTTTGCTCACCTATATTATTGACCTCTTGCATCATATTGCGTATTGATTGCGATACCTGATCTTGCTCTTGGGTAATATTCACAATCCCTTGCATATTCTCACTGTTCTCATCAACGACAATGGTGATTTCTGACAGCTGAGTGTGCACCACTTGAGTGTCTTCCATGTATTGGTTAACTTGCTCACGAGTCGAACGCATACTGCTTTCTGCAGCAAGGGCTTTGCTTTGCAAGTCATTTATGCTGCTTTGAATGCTTTCAGTAGACTCTTGAGTTCGTTTGGCGAGTTGTCTAACTTCATCGGCAACAACCGCAAAACCACGCCCATGTTCACCGGCTCTCGCAGATTCAATTGCCGCGTTAAGCGCCAATAAGTTGGTTTGTTCCGCAATATTACGGATCACAACCATAACCTCTCCAATCGATTGACTACTCAAGCGCAACTCTTCAATGGTATGTACCGCACTATCAAAATTCACATTCAGCGTCGATATACCTTCCATGGAGTTGCTCAACACCGACTGTCCCTGCTTGGAGGTTTCGCTGGCGACTTCGGCAGATAGTCGCGCCGATGACACCTGCTCTTTAATCTCGTGAGCGGTCTCAGCCATCATATTAATGGTATTAACCGCAGCAGCGACCTCTTGTTGTGACTCTTTGATCTTGCTAGCAGCCACTTCGCTAATATTACTCACCGTTGCCGTTGTCTTTTTTAAATCAATACTGCTGTCTTGTACGTGACGCACGATGCTTTGGATTTGACCCACGAAGCTATTAAATGCTTCCGATAACTGTCCAATCTCATCATTGTTTCTAACCGGAATAGTCTTAGAAAGATCGCCATCTCCTTCTGCAATACCAACCAATGCTTCTTTCACCTGGGAGAGTGGTTTTAGTAATATTGAGGTCATCACATAAACCGCGATGAGAGTTACTGTTAAAATAAGCAATACAATCAATGCTGATGATTGCATTGACTCATTCACTGGCGCCTCAACGTAATCCATTGGCACCATAATGGCGAGTTTCCAATCAAGGCTAAGTCGATCCACTTCTACGCTGCTAAACTGCACATAATATTCTTTACCGCGCCAGGTAACTTGTGACTGACCATAACTGTCGTCGTCCATCTGGTTGGCGAGTTGTAAAAAGCCTTCATTACCATTTTGTTGGTCAAGCTTTTGCAGTTTAATATTTTCAGTCTCACGATTTTCAACGTCAACAATGGCCAATTGCTCATCAGGGAACACCACCATGTCACCATTATTATCGAGCAAGAATGCTTGCCCTTGCCCTTTATAATTGATTGCAGAGACAATATCTTTGACTGAAGTCAGATATAGGTCGACTCCACCAACACCAATAAATTCACGTTCGAAGTTGTTTATTGGAAAATTGATCGACACATAGAACTCATCGTATCTTGCCTCATAAATAATGCGGCTGACATTCCACTGTTTGCTATCTTTAACTTCATTCCACCAGGGTCTATCAAGCACATTGTAACCTGGTATCACCGATACGCCCTCTTCAGCAAAGTACTCACCAGTAAAAGCGGAACCAAAAAAGATGGAGATTATGTCACCACTGGTTTTGACTTCTCGGTCAATGATCTGCACAACCCGATCAAATTCCGGCGTATCGAGCTCTTCACCACTGACTTTATGATTTTCAAACCAATCAATAAGGCCAACGTTTCGAAATACAGTTTCAACCCCATTAGCATGTTGCTTGAAGTAGCTCTCGATTTCGATGGCATTTAACTTAATAGATGCAGCCATAGAATCATCAAGCTCACTGCTCGCAGACTGCGCCACATAACGTACAGTAAAAAAAGCTGTCACCAAAAGCACGACTGAAACCACAATAGCAGTAGAAATTACAATTTTTGCTGTAATCGAATTTTTAATTCTCATAAGACACCTAATTATCACGACTTCATAGTATTTATTTGAACAGCCCCCGAATTTTTATTGATAAATACAGAGTTTCTCGCTCAACATTAAACACTATCGACTAAGTTAATAAAAACTTGAGCAATACGATATGAAAAACATTAATGTTAATACTAGCAAACTTAAATTTCATATAAAACACAAGTTATAATAAAGTTTGTAAACTTTAGTAAAGAGCAAGTCGATAATATTTAATTTCCTTACGGCACACCTTTGACTCTAACGTTTCACCATTCCAATGCTTTAATCATGGTATTTAATGCTGAAATAGATAGATCATTGACTTTTTCCTCTATGGATCAATAACGACCCGATACAAAGAACCACTTTACATTCAGATTCAACGACTAACGAAATAAGTATACAATATCCGCAAAACACAGTATTATTGGTGATCACTAAAAAATACAAATTTTATTATTTTTAAAGTAGCGTTTAAAAATCACATTTAATACACCGTAGATAGATATAGAGCCCTTTGGCAAATAACTAAAACTCTACACAAAGGAGCCAACTTCAGATTCAACATGATGATACCTGGCGACTGATTTTAATTGCACCTCTCAACAAAGAATCTATAACTTTAACTACGAAATTAGCTCTAACTTACTAATAAAACAAAGACAACACGCTAGTTATTTAGCCGTTAATAGTATAATCGTTCTATTTAACTCTCATTATACGTACATATAATATGGATTTAATTTGTATGAAAAAGAAAATCATATGCGCACTAACATCTGCTATTCTTTTAAGCGCTTGTGCTCAAAACACCCCAACAGAATCATTACCAGCAACAGACAAAACCCCTGCTAGCTATACACTTGATATCGTACAAGCTATTCCTTCCCCTTCAGCAATGAACGCTAATGTGTTGCACAATGCCAGAACGTCAACCGTAGTCGATATCGATGTGGCTTATGTGGGTAAGCAAATCCCTTTTACTTTTAGTGAAGGTAAAGTGGCCAATTCCGAAGGGTTTGACTGGTATGTGAGTAAGCATTTTGCATTAAAAACAGACTACCCAGCTGAGCGAGCAAAATTCTTCTTGGAGCTGCTTGAGTTATCGTACCCTTACTATGTTGAGTTCTTTGGGATCGAGCCTGCCAATATTCGTCATCAACGTATCGCTTCAACTTATGCCACAACTGTCGGCAAGTTACGTTTAGCCATGTTTGACGATGGCTTCAATCGTGGCGTACATCACACCGCGGGCGGTGAGGCGATGTACTTTAACCAAGTAGGTTATAGTTTTCCTACCGA
This sequence comes from Shewanella abyssi, assembly GCF_023284025.1. Classification (GTDB taxonomy): domain Bacteria; phylum Pseudomonadota; class Gammaproteobacteria; order Enterobacterales; family Shewanellaceae; genus Shewanella; species Shewanella abyssi. Next base: position 4,967 of record NZ_JAKIKR010000029.1, read on the forward strand.
AAGGCCTCAACATCAGCGTTATATTGCCATTCATGAAACCATGCACTCTTATCAAATGGCTGTCGGTAACTACCCTTGGACCCCCTCTTGGCATGGTGAAGGTTTAGGTGATTCACTGGCTAATCATGTGTTCGATAGTGAGAAAAAGCAACTTGCAGTGTTTGGCCATGATGTGCCTATTTTTGATGTTGTCAGCCAGGGTATTGATGTTTATTCAAAAGAAAAGCCAACCTTAGTCGAAATTCATAATAGAGCGAAATTCGATCGTGGCCTTAACGTGTTGTTTGTGCAGTTTATGTATAACAACCCTGAGTATTCTCAGTACATGAAGATCTACCATCAGGAAATTATTAAGCGCCAAACTGCAAGCAGAGCTGAGTCTTTAACTGTTTTACAAGATATTGTGCCTAACTGGGACGCACTTGAGCAGAACTTCAAACAATGGGCCGAAAATATCGTTCAAACCCATGAAGTGGCTACCCGTGGCCAATGGGAGATGGACGGTAATATGTTTTACAAGCGTAAAACAAGTTACCAGTATGGGCCACAGAGACTGGGCTTTAACATGACGCCAGCGCAAGTCCCTGGCTTTAGCCCATTTCAAAATGACTTTCCCCAAGCCGCTGCCAGTCCGTTAACGTTACCAGCCAAGCGAGGTATCGCCCAGCCTACCCTGGCTTATGTTATCGACTTTGATAAAGCACAAATCACTCAGGGCAGTATTGGCATGGTATTCGGTGCACAATCAACCGCTGAAAACACCAAAGCGAAACAAGATAGCTATTGGGGCTGGAAAGGTGCCAATACCGATACAGACCCTCAACTAAGAGTCGAAATCAAATCCGCTAATACCTTAGTGGTTGACGGTCGAACCCTAGGTGCAGAATTAAAAGAGATAGCGCTACCGCTAGATATTATCGAAAGCATTAACAACCAAGATAAGCCGCAATTAGGCGTCTCGATTCAAATTCAACCAACTAAAGTCATCTACACGTTAAAGGCTAAAGACGCTAACACCTTTATTGTAGCGTTACCGATCACAGCAAGCCTATATGGCACATTGATTAACAACAGCTTCGGATTAGTCTCTACTGATAATCAGCATGGTATCACGCCATTTATAGACGATGGCCGTGACCTCAATCCCAATAAAGTGGATTTAACAACATCTACTCCGACTAATGCTTGGGCATTCAAAGGTGATTCACTGTCACTACGTTTTGCCAGAGCAATATGGAAAGCAGGTGATGCGGCGCCTAAATCTTGGCAGGAAAGCTTTAATCAGTTGAACACCGCGGCTCTCAATCGTCCAACAGCTGATAAAGAAGTTGCTGCAGTTGTTAGCCAATTACCATCACTTGCAAAAGAGGGGGCTGGTTTAAATGATGCACTGGCTGAACTGTCTGGTTTAGAGCTAAAAGTCGATTGGATTGGTAAGGGGTTGGACTCTCTCACTGAAGTCGCCATATTGACTAACCATGGCAGTGATTCATTAACCTTAACCTTAGCGGTAACCGCAGGGAGTGAGTCAGCGAAAAGTGAAACGATGACGATTAACCCAGGCCAAAGACTAGAAATCCCGATTGAAAACAATCTGCTTGCTCAAGCAAGTACGGTGTCAGCCAGTATTAGCTACATTTGGAATGAACAACAGATCAACCAAACTATCACTCAGAAGTCAAAACAGTATCGTGGCTTTGAAATGCCACAAATTAGTGCTCAATATAATGAGGGACAGCTAACCCTATCAGGTCAACTAAATGGTCCCTTCTCCGGTGATACTTCAGGGCATATCATTTATGACCTATTCCATGGGCAAGAGAGCGAACGTCATAGCCAAGCATTTACTATGCAGCCCTATGATGTAAAAGCACTTAAGAAAGTATTTACCATTGATGAAAAATCATTGGAACATGATGCCTGGTTTGAAATTACCGTTATTGCTGACGTTGATGGCGAACCAGTGACTTTAGGAAGGCGTCTACCTTTTGTACCGCAAAAGCTAAAGCGTTAACCTTTAAACGATAAATATCTGGTCTAAAACAGCCTATTACGTTCGCGTAATAGGCTTTTTCTTTCTCATTTAGCCACTTATCCTTAGCTCGCAGCCATTAACCTAGAAGTCAGCGTCCTCGAACTCACAAATAACGTGGCTTGCAGACTCTATCTGCTTCACTAAGCTACGGGTTTGCGGCGCCCAGTACGCCATATAGAACTTAGCTGTTTTTAATTTATTTTGATAAAATGCAGTATCCGCGTTACCACTCTCTAACCCCATCAAGGCTTTTTCAGCCACTCTCGTCCACATCCAGGCTAGAGAGGTTATGCCCAATAGTTGCATATAGGCAAATGACGCAGCGCCGATCACATCGGGTTTATTGGCCGCTTCAGTGGCAATGATTGCCGTTGCTTTTTCAAGATCGGTCGTCGCTGCCATCAAACTTGAAACCAGAGGTTTCAACATTTCATTATCAAGGCTTGTTTGAATAAAGGCTTTAACCTCTTCCGACCATAATGCTAGTGCAGCCCCTCTGTCAGACATAATTTTGCGGCCAACAAGATCAAGCGCCTGCACCCCATTAGTCCCTTCATAAATCATGGAAATACGAATATCACGCACATACTGCTCCATGCCCCACTCATGAATATAACCATGGCCACCAAATACTTGTTGCGCGTCAACACAGGCCTTAAAGCCTTGATCGGTCACAAAGCCTTTTACAATCGGGGTAAATAGCGCCGCTAACTGAGAAGACCTTTTTCTTCGTACTGGATCACTGTGGCGTTCAGCTTCATCGAGCCAGAGGGCTTGTTGCCCCATCAGTGCACGAGCGCCTTCGTTAAATGATTTTTGCGATAACAACATACGGCGAACATCGCCATGAACAAGAATAGGATCTGCTGTCAACGCCTTTTGCTTTGCCCCACTTAATGCGCGCCCCTGAATACGATCTTTGGCATACGCTAGTGCATTTTGGTAAGCAATCTCAGACACACCGAGCCCTTGAAGACCCACACCTAATCTTGCTTGATTCATCATGGTAAACATCGCTCGAAGACCCTGATGCGGCTCCCCTACGAGTTCGCCAATTGCGCCATCAAAGTTCATCACACAAGTCGAGTTACCATGGATCCCCATTTTATGTTCAAGACTCGCAGCACATAAAGAATTGGGTTCCCCTAAACTGCCATCATTATTAAGCAGTACTTTAGGCACGACAAACAAGGAGATCCCCTTCACACCTTCTGGTGCATCAGGCAATTTGGCTAATACCAAATGCACAATGTTATCCGTCAGATCATGATCGCCTGAGGAGATGAATATCTTCTCACCTGTTATGGCAAACATATCGTCCCCCACGGGAATCGCTTTCGTGCGCAAAAGTGCCAAATCGGTGCCGGCATGGGACTCGGTTAGGTTCATGGTGCCGGTCCACTCACCACTAACCAGCTTGTCCAAATACTTGCGTTTTAAGCTGTCACTGCCATGAGCATGAATAGCAGCGTATGCACCATGGGTAAGGCCTGGATACATGGCAAATGCCATGTTGGTGGCCGTTTTCATCTCTGTTGCAAATATGCCAACAACTTCAGGCAAGCCTTGACCGCCATATTCAGGATCGCAAGTGAGTGTTGCCCAGCCATTATCAACATATTGTTGGTAGGCATCGATAAAGCCTTTGGGGGTAACGACTTTACCATCAACCAATTTACAACCTTCTACATCGCCAGAGCCATTGAGTGGCAACATGATGTCGGTGGTAAAATCTGCAACACCTTGTAGTACCGCATCAATAAGTTCGGCATCAAACTCATCAAATCCGGCTAATTCCTTTTGATTATAAATGTCGAGCAATTCATTAAGTACAAACTGATAGTCACGTAACGGAGCTTGATAAATTGGCATTGCGTCATCCCTTTAATTATTGTCTTTATGCTCAGTGCTCCGACCACCTTATCAAATTTGAGCAAAAACTCAGCATTATATTGGCTTTGTTTATTCATCTGAACAGCGTTACCGTAAAATCACTTTAAATAGCCCTTATCTCACCGTTGAAAACGAGTTAAGCTAAATCATCTATCGCGTTAACTCTCTGAAAGGACATGTCCCCATGGGTTTCGTCACCACTAAAAAGCACGCTAACGGTCTAGAATATATCGATATAAATACGCCTCTTTGTCAGGCACGGATCTTTCTTCAAGGCGCGCAAATTGACTACTTTGAACCCGCGGGTAAAAAACCGCTGTTATGGGTATCAACGGCTGACGATTACCAACCCGGTAGTGGTATTCGTGGCGGGGTACCGGTTTGTTGGCCTTGGTTCGGCATGAGTTCAACCCCAGGTTTCCCGCAACATGGTTTCGCTCGCACTCGAATTTGGACCTTAGACTCGGTCAAAATGCTAGAAGATGCGGTAGAGATTAAACTCACCTTACCTTTAACTGACAACGATAGAGAGTATTGGCCACATAACACTAGTGTAGAGATGTCATTTAGGCTCAATGACACCCTCTCGGTCAGTATTACTAATATAAATCATGGCGATTATGATGTGAGCTTAACTCAAGCCCTGCACAGCTATTTTCCAATCGGCGACATTCACCAATTAAAAGCCAGTGGATTTGCAGGTGCTAACTTTATTGAGTTTGCAAAAGGGCCCTTCCCTCAAGCAGAAAATGATATCGATTTCACTCGTGAAACAGACCGTGTATATACCGAACTGGGCGACACACAAGAACTACATACTGTTGATGGCGTTATCGAAGTCAGTCGCGAAAACAGCCACAGTGCCGTATTGTGGAACCCTTGGATTGAAAAATCGCAACGATTATCACGTTTTAATGACGATGATTACTTATCGATGGTGTGCTTAGAAGCCGCGAATGTTCTCGATGATAAAGTCACTTTAGCCCCCAATGAAAGTCATACATTAACCACCCATATTCGCTGGAAATAACACTGATGTGTAGAACCTACCTATCGCTTGGATCTGCAAGCTTAAGTAGGTTCTTATAACTGTGCCCATTGTTGTTTCAAACCAATCAGGTGTATTAATCCGACAACTAAGCAGATCACCGAACTCCACAGCCAAAAATCAGCAGAACGTCCCATTGTATTGCCAATAAAAAACAAACCAGCGATACCACGGATCAGGTAAATAGTGCCAATGACAATCAGCACTAATTGTAATAAGGGTAACCGACTAATAACGCCAGCTGCAGAAAAAGCATATACAGACCAAATAAAAAAAACCACAACAATAGCACTAGTGATAATGGTTGGTTGAAGGCTACCTCGTTCAGCCATTACTGCCATTTGCTCCCCTGCACCAAAAAATCGATACCAGGGCGCACCAAAATAGATACAGCCAATATGCATCAATGCTGCGATAGCATTGAAAACACCAGCAAAAATCAGCATTTTATTCATTCTTCCCTCATCCCTGATTAACATCCTGTATTACGCAAAAAAGCGTTAACATTTTTGACCGATCCTATACTATCTTAACACCATGACTAATGCTTCCGCAGTGACCATCTTGATGATATATTGCATCGATAAGTAGTACTTAAGTCATTGATAAATGGTTGAGAGCGGTTAATTCGATGCTAGGTTCGACCACTAAATTGAAGTAGATATTGGCGTAACACCGTTGATGTAGAGCAAGTATAGAGAGCATAAAGAGTGCAGCAAGCCACAACAAAAACATTCAGTCAAAAAGTCAGCCGCTTAGTAATGGTATCATTTGCTACCATTTTAGCTGCAATCTTATTAACGGCACTCTATGTTGGCTGGAATTATCAGCGCCTAACGATAAAGCTGGCAAATCATTTTTTACAGCCTTACCAAATGCAAATAGAGCAACTTCGCTTTACACCGCTGACCTTTAGCCATTGGCAGCTGCCACTGGTTTCAATGACCGTCAATGGTAGCGATATTGAAATTACCGATCTCGATATTATTCTTGAGCCCGATAGCAAATTATGGGCATTAAGTGTTACTGATTTACGCTCACTATCAGCTCAAAATCTCAACGTAAAACTCGATCCAAGCATATTGCGGTATTCATCCACTCCCAATAATGATGTAGAACCCACTATAGCGCTCGATTTTTCAGACTTGCCAGAAATACAAATAGGCCAGACACAGTTCACCGTAAAAGGAGTTTCCGCCACAAAACTCAATATCGCCTTAGACTACCTAACGCTAGATAGTAAAGGTCACTTTAGCAGTGCCATCAGTCATCATCAGCAGCCTGTTTTTGCACTAGATGCACAGTTATCAGCTACGCAGTGGCGTGCAAGCACACGACTCGATTTAACGCAATTACAACGGCTAACATCAGCTATTCGGGCGGCTGAAACAGCTTTATTTACAGAAAACTCGACCACAACACCAGCACCAACTAATCCTAAATTAGATACCAATGTAGCGATAAGCAGCCAGCAAGATAGCAGTTTATTAGCCCCCTTGTATGCTCTACAAGCAGCAATTAAAGCGCAGAAGATCGATCTCGATGCGACGTTAGATTCAACAATGACATTGGCAATAAAACCGGGGCAATTGCAATCAACCCACCGATTGAATCAGCTGCAAATAAGACTAAATGCATTAGCAGGATTACAACTCACCCCAAGTCTGACAGTAAATGACGGCGATGATGCGACCACTGACAATAAAACAACTCTCCCACTTCAGTCCATTAGCCCACTACCGTCAACGCCAACTGGCCAGTTGGCATTTAACATCGACGGTCATATCGCTGATTTAAAACTTACCCTGCTGCCTTTTGAGCTTCCAATAGCATTAAATGCGCAACAAACAGCAACGGCGAATAAAAGTAGCGAGCCGCTGCAGCTCATCAGTTTACTTAATAAGCTCGATGATGCCCCTCTAGAAAAAGCTCTGGCTCACCTATATCAAGTATTGAAAACCCGTGGCAATACTAACCAGCCACAAATGGAACCCATAATCCGCTTAACGGTTGCAACCCCTCTCATATATCAACTTAATAAAGGGTCTTTGTTGCTGCCAAAACTAAGTCTTGCCATTGAAAATACAAAACTGGCCGCAGTGGTTAATCTACAAGATATCCACTACGACTTGTCGCTCCCAATCCAAAGCAGTCAAACCTTACAAAATGATGACTACAGACTCGCTTTTGACTGGCAACTACAAGCCAGCCATCAACAAAATATAACCATCAATACACTATGGCCAACATTAGCCAAACTACCTTACAAGGTCGCAATCGATAATGCATCCCTTGCCCTACAAGGGTCATTTTCTGCAGATAAGCAACAAGGCAAGTCAGCATTTGAAGTCACTGTTCTACCTCAAGCTGCTCAGCTTACCCAGGGGATTACCATCTCGCCTAACAAAGAGCATATAGACAATCAAAATGGTCCAATCATCACCGCAAGTATTGCTCAAACTCAGCTAGTACTGGGCTCAAAGGCTCGTTACCGTTTTGCCGACGGAAAAACCAATATCTCGATCCCGGCACTGCAATACCAAGTTCAAAGTGCTGAACTAAACCAGCAAAGTACTGATGAACAACACACTCATTATCAATTATGGGTCGATGCAATCAACATCGCATTAGCTGCGCCAATTTCTTTACAATTAACCTCGAAAAACTCAACGCCATTTATCAGTCAATTATTGCTACATGAGCTCTCTAACCAAGTTAGTTTTTCGCTAGAGAGTCTAGTGTTAGATAAATCAGCTTTAGCTTTGCAATCAAAAAAAGGAGCTAAGATAAAAAAATCTCGTCCGCGAATCGAGCAAAGATTATTGCATTTACAGCAAGTCGAATTGAGCCAGCAACTAAACCTTAACGCCAGCAAGCTCACTACCGAAGAGATTTGGCAGATAAATGGCTTGAATTTGTTTAGCCAACACCAGTACCAGCCAGAGCATAGCAATCCGAGCCAGTACCAATTAGCGGGTCAATGGCAATTTAACAGTGAGTTTGAACCCATTATCGCCTTTTTAAGCCAAAGTGATTCACTACCAGAGTCATTAGATCTTAACGGTAATGCATCAATCAACATGCATTACCGCTTAAACCGCGACAAGTACACTCGATTTTCACTCACGTTGAAGCCACATGTTGCAGACATTCAAGGAAGCTTCGCTAATTTGCCCTTTGAAGGCGGTAATATAAATACTCAGTGCCAATATCAGTGGCAACAGCTTCAATCACAAAGCCAAATCAGTAAGTTTAATTGTGATGATATTAAACTTTCATTGCAGGCTTTTAACCCTGGAGTATTGATCACTGACATAGAAGCAGAAGCTGCGGTCTCTTTTAGTACCGACTCTAGCCAAATTCCCACCGAATCCACCAGCAACGGTCAACATAACCTTGCCTTACCGGCGGAGCTATTTGGCGTTCAACAAGCATCCGTTAACCTTACCGCCAAGGGAGATCTGCTCGGTGGTCAGCTGCTTATTCCCCAGTTTCAACTAAACCTAAAGCAACCCTCTTCAGCTTACTTTGTAATGCAGCAGATCGATCTTGAACAATTACTCGAGATTCAACCACAGGTTGGTATTTATGCTGATGGTATTTTTGATGCTGTACTGCCTGTGACTCTTGAAAATGGCAAAGCGGCAATCAGTGGCGGCCAGATAGCGGCAAGGGCGCCCGGTGGGCTAATAGCAGTCAGTGGTAACCCTGCCGTTGATCAAATGCGCTTAAGTCAGCCCTATCTTGAATTCGCCTTTTCAGCATTAGAACACCTACAGTATTCAGAGTTATCCAGCAGCTTTGATATGGACTCTTTAGGCAATGCCATACTCAAAGTCAATGTCAAAGGCAAAAGTCGGGGAATTGAACGCCCTATCCACTTGAACTATTCTCAAGAGGAGAACATGCTACAGTTACTTAAAAGTTTGCAAATAGGCAACAACTTGCAAAACCAGATTGAAAATTCACTACAGCAATAAACAATTTGGCGTCAACGATAGATTTTTTAATCTAATAGACATCTGGCCAAGGAATATTTACTCTACCCTTTTATTATGAATTAAGGATAAGTCATTGAAGATATTTAATATCCCTAAATCGACTCTGAGCATACTCATTGCAACCTATGCCTTAATCGGCTGCAGCCCTACGGTTAAAATTGAGCCTCCAGACAAGCCCATTGTCATTAATCTCAATGTCAAAATTGAACACGAAATTAAAATCAAAGTCGACAGAGAACTCGATGAGTTACTCGCCGACGATGAACTTTTTTAACCTAAGGATATGAAGGAGTAATCAATGAAATCTAAAATACTAGTTCTGTTTGCTAGCCTATTACTTAGCTTCAATGCCTTGGCTATCTCTTTGCAGGACGCAAAAGCCCAAGGATTTGTCGGTGAGCAAACAAATGGCTACTTAGGCCTTGTAAAAGAGACTTCTGAAGCTAAAACCTTAGTCAGTTCAATTAACGCTAAGCGTAAATCCCACTATCAAAAAATAGCGAAAAAGAACAGTATCTCAGTCAGTAATGTAGCCAAACTTGCAGCAGAAAAGGCCATTAAGGCGACAAAGAAAGGCCATTACATTCAAACTACTAGCGGAAAATGGGTCAAAAAATAGCGACCATATATCTGTACTCGTGAAGATGAGTTGTCTATTCCCATAAAAAAAGCCCGTTTAATACGGGCTTTTTTATGGAGTAATTTGCTTATACCCACCTACTTGAAGATGGGTATAAAACAAGCTGTTAATCATCTGCCCCATGATGAGCGGGGGCACTCACCAATGGTTTACTTCCATCGCCAGAAGTACTTGCATCAGTATTGTCTGGGTCAGTTCCCTTAACCAAACCATCTTCAGTGTTAAGCCAGGTAATAAATAGCTCATACCAAATTGCCAATATCACTGCACCGAGAAAGAGCCCGATAATTCCTGCAGTGATCATGCCTCCGATGGCACCAATTAAAATAACTGGCATCGGCACATCAACCCCACGCCCCATCAACATCGGCTTTAAAAAGCTGTCTGATACACCCGCAATCAGTACCCAAACGGTAAATATGGTCGCGCCTGTTGAATCATGAGTTGAAAACACATAAAAGATCAACGGTAATACCACCAGTAATGGCGGAAGCTGGGCTATTCCTAAAATAAACACGATAAAGGTAAACAAACCTGCAGCCGGGATACTAAAGGTAAATAGTGCAGAGCCAATCAATATCGCTTGAATAAAGGCAACGCCTACTACACCCAGTAGCACACTTCTGATTGTGGCCGCGGTTAACGTTGTCCACTCCTCACCATGTTTACCGACAACTTTCACTGCAACTGTGCTCACCGCAGCCGCTGATTTCTCCGCATGAGCCATGAAACCACCCGCGATAGCCAACGAAACCACAAACATCACTAAAGTGCCAACGCCACTGCCTAATACTCCCGCCATAGTGCCAATTGCAGATTTAATTTGCGGTAAGAAGTGAATCACCGCTTTTTCAAGGTTGGTCGAAAACAGTGCCCAAGCCTCAAATAACTTATCGCCGATTAAGGGAATATCCGCCACTTTTTGAGTGGGTCCGGGGATTTTTATCTCACCAGACTGCAAGACAACAATAGTATGGCTGATGCCATCAAAGATGGAGCTAGAAACCAAAACAAAGGGAGTGACTAGCAGCGTGATACCTGCTAACGCCATAATGGTCGCCGCCAAACCACGCCGGCCTTTAAGCACTCTTTGCAATTTTTGGGTTAACGGCATTAATGCTACCGCGATAATCGCCCCCCATAAAACGGGGATAACAAAGGGTTTAATAATGTCATAAGTCCAGATGATCAAAATAAACAATAAGCCGATGCGAATGGCTGATTCCATCATATTGCTAATAAACAGTTTGCTTTGACTGTGCTGCATTGGATTTTCCATATTAACGTTCCTGTTCTGTCTCTTTTTGAGCCAATCCAGCACTCACTAAACTCGCAACAACAATTGCCATATAAAACACACCAGCAATTGCCTCCATGTAAACCACTACCTGAGCAAAAGGCGTATTGGGACTGATATCGCCATAGCCTAACGTCGTTAAGGTTACAAAACTAAAATAGGCCATTTGAGAAAAGTTTTGCCCCCAGGGTATCTGTTCTATCCCGGTAAAAGCATTGGGTGAAAAAGCTAACACAAGTAAATAGACTAAAGCCCACTGTAGACCAAGCAGTAAAAATAGTGCAATCGAACCAACAACTTTATTGCTATTTACTGTTCCAGAGAACAGTATCTGCCTTGAAATTGAGCTAAATGTCCCCCAGAAAAAAGCAAACATAAGCACCAACATGAGTAGATCGATATGAGGTACAACAGCCAGCTTTTTGAGCAAAATTGCCGCTACCCAAACTACGATCAGCGCCTGCATAAATCGCTTCCAACTTTTATCTACACCTAAACTAACGACACATACTAAAAAAGTCACAGCGATAATCCCTTCGAGAACTGACTCCACCATTCCATCGGCAACAGAGCGCACTAGGGATGCACTCAATAAAAGTACTATCAGCGCGGCGGTCATGTAATAAAAATTATTATGCTTATTAATTTTACGCTCAAACACGCTCAAATCTCCCTAAATGCGTTGTTATGACGAACCTTGGCAAACTCCCTATTAAACATCGCACATAACTCACATAGGTCAATGTTTAGCCCAGCAAGATTTTGCTGTTAGTCATAAGAAACTGAATTTAAAATTAGTGAAAGGCTCTGAGGTTATTAGATAATATAAATTTGAAGCTATAAGCCATTGGATTAAAGTCATCTTAGCCATTTGGATATCGTTTAGAGTGATAACTTGAATTGAGTAAAATCTGTTGCTCACTGAGGATAAGTTTATTTTGACCAAAATACCCTAAACGATTATGGTGTCGACCCTAATAATAACAATAAATATAGGATGTCACTTCTCTAAAGAAGTGGCTAACAATGCCATGCCATCATTCAAACCTGCGTTACTGTCTGTTTCACTGTTATTGATGCTCGTACAACTTGGGGTTATGCCATCGGTACAGGCGGCAGGATCTTTTTATGCCACCCAAGAATTGCAATCTCAATCCCCCCAAGCATTCGCCCTGCAACCCGAAGCACAAGCGTTTATATTAGCCGCCCAAGCTAAAACAATTGCTGATGCTAACAGATTAGTTGAGCTCATCTTAGCTGATGACGGTTTAGTCACCGCACTAGCCTATTGGGAGCAGCTATCAATCAATGAACAAATCCCCTACTTACGCAAGATCTTCGCATTAGAGTATCGTTCAATGGGCATAGAGCAGCCAAAGCTCATCATCGATAACCATAGCTACCCTAACAAAATGGTCTACTTTGACTTCGATGTATCTCATTTTGCACCATCACAGCGGTCAAACATTGATAGCTTGAGCAGCGGTACGGTTTACCTAAATCCGGACAAATTGGCCACTCAGGACAAATTTTCCAGTTTGGCATTTCTTATCCACGAAACCCGCCACTCTTATCAGTTTCAGTTGAGCCAACAAGTTAACAACAGTGCAAACGACGCCATATTCGCTTCTGGCTATGTAGCCGCATTCAATGCGCAAAAATCGTTAACCGGTTTTGGTTTTAGTGACTTTTTAACCCTGCTCAACGAATATGAAGCTTTTCAGTATGGCAATTATGTTTTAGGTCAATTAACCGAATGGAGATTAGACCTTATTGGTATGGGGACATTCGCAAGCCAGTTTGATCACCAAGGTCAGTTAAAAATTGATTTAGCAGACCTTATGCCATCAGTAAAAATAGATACCGATGCCAAAACGACAACATCTAACGAATTGAGTTTGCTTGAGAAATATAATCTAGCGGCAAAAGAACAGTATCAACAGCGACAAGCAGCTAGCGCCCAGTGAAAACGCCTAACCCATTAGCCTTTATGTTGCTGGCAATGTTATCAGCAGTCTTAATGGCCACGATCGGCGTTTTTGCTCGCTACACGCAGTTACCTGCTGAGCATATAACTTTTTACCGGCTCGTGATTGGTGCAGGCTGTATGTTAGCCTTTATGTTTTTTACTGGTAAGAGTGGCCAAATCAACCATAGGCCAACTAAGCGCACCATTATTAACGGCGTTATGCTCGCTAGCTTTATGGTTTTTTACGTACAAGCTATCAACTATATCAGCATGGCCAATGCCGTAATGCTTCTTTATCTAGCGCCGATTATGACCGCTATCTTTGCCCACATTGTTTATAATGAGAAGCTCACTAAGGTAAACTGCGGATTCATTGTATTAGCGTTGCTAGGGTTCGTATTGATGCTACCCACCGATAGCGACACCTTGAGTCAACAGCAAGGAATGGGCTACTTATACGCCACTCTGGCGATGCTAAGCTATAGCGGCTTTATGCTCATTAACCGTAAACCGAGTCAATCTACGCCCTATCAAAGTACTTTAGTACAATTAACCGTCGGCGCTACCTGTTTACTGCCCTTCGTTGTCATCACACCCATAATGCCCTCTGCAGCACAAATGGGTTGGTTAATTGCCATTGGGGTCTTGCCCGGATTTGTCGCCATACTTTTTGCCGTAAAAGCACTACGCGTTTTGCCAACAGTATCTTTTGGTACTCTTGCCTATTTAGAACCCGTTGCCGTCGTGATATTTGCTTGGTTGCTATTTGCTGAACAGCTAAGTGCCATGCAGTTATCTGGGGCACTACTGATTATAATATCTGGGATTGCCCAAGGTTTTGTCATCAGAGCACCGCGGCCAATAAAAGTGTCTGTTACAGAGTAGATCCCCCCTCTACGCTGTTTTATGAGCTAGATTTATAACAGGCACTTTCATAATAAGCAGCTTAACATGGGGGAGATATGCGTCAGATCAGCATCGATTGGTTCAGACTATTTCGCTACTCGTTACTGTTCATCGCATTTAGTCTGATGGTGACTATATTGATGCTAATTTACTTTTCAAACAGCCTTGAAGAGGCTTGGCAAAAAGGGTTAATGCTGACGTTAAAAGAGGTAGAGATCACCATAGAGCTGAGCCTAACGCTATTTATTTACATCAGCTTTCCAGTGTTACTGTTTCGCTTTATGTACTACTTTTCGAAGATGCTTTATCGAGGTAGACGAGAAGGCGTGGCAATTTTGACCTATAAAACGCTATTTAATCCTCTAAATTTTTTGCTGTTCCCAAGCCTTCTCAATCCAAATGGGTTGGTGTATCGAAGGCGTTGTATTATGGCGCTGCTGCTAATGATATTAATCTATCTGATTATTTTACTCATAACCTAACCTTTAGCTTCGGCTACTTAATCTGTTGTAGAAACTTAACCGCATTGTCCAGCTCCCGCGTTCTAGCCATCGGCGGTAGAGAGTTTAAAAATGCTTGGCCATAAGGCCGATTAACAATGCGGTTATCACATAAGATGAGTACCCCGCGATCTTTCTCATCACGAATGAGTCTACCAACCCCCTGATTAAGTGAGATAACAGCTTGCGGCAGTGAGATCTCGGTAAATGGATCTTTACCTTCACGCGAAATACTCTCGCTACGGGCACGATAGAGATTATCCTCTGGCGATACAAAGGGTAATTTGTCGATAATAACGCAGCTCAGTAGCTTGCCTCGCACATCCACCCCTTCCCAAAATGCGCCTGTACCAAGCAATACCGCATTGCCTAATTGACGATACTTTTTTAACAGACTCTGCTTATTGGCTTGGCCTTGTACCAGCAATGGGTATGACACTCGTCGTTGCAACTCGATAGCCACCAGCTTAAGCATTCGGTGACTGGTAAAGAGAATAAATGTGCGACCTTTTGCCGCCTCAATGGCTTTAATGCATACATCGACAAATTGCGGCAATATCGCATTGTGGTTACTGACACTGGCCAAATGCCGGGGGACACAAAATAGCGCATTATTAGCGTAATCAAATGGGCTCAGCAGTAACAATTCCTTGCACTTACCTATGCCTAGTTGCTTGGTAAACAAGCTTAAATCTTGATTTATCTGTAAGGTTGCCGAGGTAAAAATCCAAGCGATATTCTCATCAAACAGCTTTTTACACTCCTTAGCGACATCAATCGGTGCGATTCTAAGCATCAGATAACGATGGCCATAATCAATACTGTAAGCCGCCTGATTGTTCTCACACAGAAAAAACAGTTCTAACTTTGCTGTTTGAACGTCAAGTTTTTCAAGCGTGTCATCCAAGTTATCACTACGTCCAACATGTCCTTGTAACAAGGATTGCAATGCTGTTAGCTCTTTTAACAATCCCCAAGACAGTACGGATAACGCTTTATTACTGAGCATTCGGCGCCAATCGGTGTCGCCGCTTGCAAATAGGGCTTGATGCCAATCATGTAACAAAGTTAAGCAACGTGCACTCAATAGTTCTATCTGCTTTGCATCGCGTAACTCGGTGCGATAAATATCGGCAAAACGTTCCAGTAATTCAGCAATTAAGCGCGTTGAGCACTGCTGGCCAAAATAGGTAACGGCGATATCCGGAAGTAGATGGGCTTCATCAAAAATCACCACATCAGCATCAGGCAGCAATTCCGCAAAGCCCGTCTCCTTTATGATCCTATCAGCCAAAAATAGGTGATGATTTACCACGATAATCTGAGCATCCATGGCTCGATTACGCGCTTTGCGGGTAAAGCAAACGTCATAATGATCACAACGTTGACCAATACAGCTCTCTTTTGCACTGTTGATCAATGGCAGAGCCTTTGAGCTTTCAGACACCGAAACTAAGCCCCCAAGATCACCATCAATCGTCTGCCCTGCCCACTGATTTATTCTTAACAGATCATCAAGAATTCGAGTGTCCATCGAGCTTGCGCCCGATAACTCTTTCTCCATCAGGTGTTGGCATAGATAGTTATTACGACCTTTAAGTAAGGCAACTTTAGGCGTGATCCCTAGCATTAACAGTAATGCAGGTAGATCTTTGTAGAACAACTGTTCTTGCAGGTTTTTACTGCCGGTGCTGACGATGACCTGCTTATTGCTCAGCAGTGCAGGAATAAGATAAGCAAAAGTCTTACCAACGCCAGTACCCGCCTCAACGACTAAATTATCGCAACTGGTTATAGACTCACTGACGGCTTCGGCCATCTTTTGCTGCACTTCGCGGCTGCTAAAGCCCTTAATGGCCTGTGCTAGCACACCGTCAGTGGAAAATGTCGACGCGACCTGTTGTGTCAATCTCACGCTCAAAAGCCACCGTACTTAGTTGTCATAAAGTCCAACATCATTGCATTAGAAGGTAAAAAACACTGAAGTGTAACGTAAGCCGCTTTTAGGTTAAATAGCCAAGCAGCTTCAAAAGCTGCTCATTTAACAGCTCTATGGGATATAGCGATAAATGACATTATCTACTTCTTTATTAATACGCATCAATCAAATAAGTATTAAACCCGAAAAATAGTTTGCTATGATTGTCTTGTTATTAGAACAGTCAACATACACTTATAGCCATCCTACCTGAAGATGCAGGATTCAGTGTGAATTTAAGTAGGATGGGTATATAGCTGCAGCTTAAATAAAGTGACATTTAGATGAACATTACTCATATGCAAAAATAGTGGTTGCAATCAGTTGTAAAACTGATTAATTTAAATGCATCGCAATTGAAGAGTATCTTCTGTTGGCAGATATTTTGGTCATTAGACCTCACCGATAGTCATTTATTGAGACAAGAATATGAAACAGCTTACGAACACTATCCATCATCATCACCATATGCGGTAGCCTTCGGAAGCTCACTGCCGAAGGACTCATTCCTTCTGGCGGTTGATTCAAGAATATCAAAAACCCCTAGAAGGAATTCTAGGGGTTTTTTGGTTTTAGATTAACAGATTGTTTTATAAACATTTTTGAATCAACTTAAAGGAAGTAACCATGTCAGAGTCAACAAGATTAAGAATTGCCATCCAAAAGTCAGGCCGTTTATCGAAAGAGTCACTGAAATTATTAAAAAGCTGTGGCGTAAAATTCAACATCAATGAACAACGACTCATCGCCCACTCTGACAACATGCCTATCGATCTACTGCGAGTTCGAGATGATGATATTCCCGGTCTGGTGATGGACGGCGTTGTCGATTTAGGCTTTATTGGCGAGAACGTATTAGAAGAGGAGCAAATTGAGCGTCAAACCTTAGGAAAACCAGCTGAATGCATCAAGCTACGCCAGCTTGATTTTGGTGCTTGCCGTTTATCGCTTGCCGTGCCTAACGAGTTTAGCTACCAAGATGCTAACTCACTAGAAGGCCTGCGAATTGCAACGTCTTATCCCAACATATTACGCCGTTATATGCAGCAAAAAGGCATCAGCTACAATGACTGTATGCTAAAAGGCTCGGTTGAAGTGGCGCCAAGAGCAGGGTTATCTGACGCCATATGTGACCTTGTATCAACGGGCGCAACCTTGGAAGCCAATGGCCTATACGAAACTGATATCATCTATCAGTCAATGGCTTGCCTCATTCAGTCAACAATCAGCCAACCAGATGATAAGCAAGCATTAATCAATAAAATCCTGTCACGGATCAATGGCGTTGTCCGTGCAAAAGAGAGCAAATATATCCTGCTACACGCACCGACTGAAACCCTTGAGCAAATTGTCGCACTGCTACCAGGGGCCGAAAACCCCACCGTATTACCGCTAAAGGATGATACCAATCGTGTTGCAATTCACGCTGTCAGCACGGAAGATCTTTTCTGGGACACGATGGAAGAGCTAACCAAGCTAGGTGCCAGTTCGATTCTTGTTATGCCTATCGAAAAAATGATGGGGTAAGCAGATGGACATTCTCAATTGGCAAACATTAACCCCGACAGCAAAGCAAGCTGCACTAATAAGATCGCCTTTAATCGGTGATGCAAACTTAGAGCAAAGCGTTGCAGCAATCATTGATGCGGTTGTTAATGATGGCGATCAGGCATTGCGTCGTTTCAATGAGCAGTTTGATAACGTTAATATTAACCAGCTCAAACTCTCAACAGATGAAATAGCCAATGCCTGCGCAGCAGTACCAGACGACTTGAAGCAAGCTATAGCTCAGGCTAAAGGGAATATTAATGCCTTTCACCAAGCGCAGATATCAACCAAGGTTGATATTGAAACACAGCCCGGGATCCGCTGCGAACTTAGAACAGAGCCAATTGAGAAAGTCGGGCTGTATATTCCAGGTGGTACGGCGCCGTTAATTTCAACGGTACTCATGCTAGCACTACCCGCTAAAATAGCCGGTTGTGCCCAGCGGGTTTTAGTTAGCCCGCCTCCTATCAACGATGCCATTATTTATGCTGCCAATGAATGTGGCATTACAGAGATCTATCAAGTTGGCGGCGCTCAAGCGATTGCCGCCCTCGCTTTTGGCACCGAATCAGTGCCGCAAGTCGACAAGATTTTCGGCCCGGGTAACCGTTATGTGACGGAAGCTAAGCGTGCAGTAAGCCAAGATAGCCGTGCAATAGTCAGTATTGACATGCCTGCCGGCCCGTCAGAGGTATTGGTGATTGCGGATGCGGATGCCAATGCCGAGTTCGTTGCCGCTGACCTGCTTTCACAAGCTGAGCACGGCCCCGACTCACAAGTCATGCTGGTGACCAACTCAAGCGTACTTGCTGATAAGGTGAATCAAGCATTAACCCAGCAGCTGGTGCTACTTTCTCGCGCAGAGGTGGCGACCACTGCGCTGAGTTGCAGCCGCACATTGCTTGTTAGCGATATGGCCGAGGCTGCAGCAGTATCCAACCTTTATGGGCCAGAGCACCTCATTATTCAAACCGCCACACCAAGAGACGTATTAGCGAATATTTGCGCCGCAGGTTCTGTGTTTCTAGGGGCTTATACGCCAGAGTCTGTCGGTGACTATGCCAGCGGCACTAACCACGTTTTGCCAACCTATGGCTACAGTAAAACGGTCTCAAGTTTGTCTTTAGCAGACTTTAGCCGCCGATTTACAGTGCAGGAGTTAACCCCTGACGGCTTGATTTCGTTAGCGGAGACGGTAATGACCTTAGCGGCGGCAGAGCAGCTCGATGCTCATAAGAATGCCGTTGCCCTGCGTCTTGCCACGCTGAATAACAACGCTCTTAACAAAAGCAGCCTTAACAAAACCAACCTCAACAAAAATAGTCTGGAGGCATAATGAGCACTGCAAACAATCTTGCCCAGCGCCTAGCCAGACCGGAGCTGCTAGATCTCCAAGTTTATCAGTCAGCACGCCGCATCGGTGGACAAGGTGATGTGTGGATTAACGCCAATGAATCACCCTTCAATAATAGCGACTTAGCCGGCGTAAATCGTTATCCAGAGTGCCAGCCCCCCGCCTTGATTGACGCTTACAGCGATTACAGTGGTGTAGCGAACAACTGTATCTTAGCCGGGCGCGGCGCTGATGAAGCGATTGAAATACTTATACGCACTTTTTGTACCCCAACAAAAGATGCAATTGCCATCTTTGGCCCCACTTATGGCATGTATGCCATCAGCGCCAAGACGGCCAATGTCGCGGTCAATGCACTGCAATTAACAAGTGACTTTCAGCTGCCAAGTGACTACGGGTCTCAGCTCAACAAGGATTCAGCTAACGCAAATGTCAAAATAGTGTTTATCTGCAACCCGAATAACCCAACGGGTAGCGTGATCCCAAAGGCAGAGCTGATTAAGGTCATTGACAGTAATCCGCAAAGACTAGTGGTCATCGATGAAGCTTATATTGAATTTAGCCCTGAGTATTCAGTGGCAGAACTTGTCGAAAGCCGGGCCAATTTGGTGGTACTGCGTACGCTATCGAAAGCATTTGCGTTAGCCGGGGCCCGCTGCGGCTTTTTACTGGCCAACCCAGACATCATCGATATGTGTATGCGAGTAATAGCCCCCTACCCTGTACCGTTACCCGTGAGTGAATTAGCCGTAAAAGCACTCAGTCCTAAAGGGCTGATCACCATGCAAAGCCAAGTGGATGAGATGAGTCAGCAAGGACTGCGGTTAGCGCAAACATTACAAGCCTATGGTGCAGCCGTGGTCAAAGCCCATGGTAACTATGTATTGGCCCAATTTAGTGATAGAGCGTCAGTGTTACAAAAATTGACTCAAGCAGGCGTCATCGCAAGAAGTTACAGCGATAAACGTTTAGCGGATTCGATCCGCTTTAGTTTTTCAAACCGGTCGCAAACAGATTATTTAGTCAGCCTGTTTTCAACTTCGAACAAACAAAAATAATGATAGCTTGGCAGTCGGGTAAACAGCTCAATCCAAGTGCAATCTAAAAGAAATCTGAAAGGTATTATCGCTATGAAACAGAAAATTCTCTTTATCGACCGAGACGGCACCATTATCGAAGAGCCAATCACCGACAAACAGGTCGATAGCTTGGCAAAGTTGGTATTTGAGCCAAACGTTATTCCTGCATTACTAAAGCTTCAAAAAGCGGGTTACCGTCTGGTTATGGTCAGTAACCAAGATGGTCTTGGTACTCCCTCTTTCCCTAAAGAGGATTTTGATGCACCGCAAGATATGATGATGCAAATCCTCAGCAGCCAAGGCGTTAAGTTTGACGAGGTACTGATCTGCCCACATTTCAATGATGAGAACTGCAGCTGCCGCAAGCCAAAGCTTGGGCTAGTCAAAGGCTACTTAACCGCTGGCCGTGTCGATTTTACCCAGTCTGCCGTTATTGGCGATCGAGAAACCGATATGGGCCTTGCAGAATCTATGGGAATTGCAGGCTTACAGTACAACCCACAAAGCCTTAATTGGGACGATATTGCCGATAAACTATTGAGCAAAAACCGCATTGCAACGGTAGTACGCACCACCAAAGAGACCGATATCACGGTGACTATCGATTTGGACTCTGGCGTAAAAGGCAGTATCGATACCGGGATCGGATTTTTCGACCATATGCTGGAGCAAATTTCGACCCACGGTAACTTTAAGATGGACGTTAACGTCGATGGCGATCTGGAGATTGATGATCACCACAGTGTTGAAGATACCGCACTGGCGATTGGTGATGCATTGCGTCAAGCATTGGGCGATAAACGGGGTATTGCGCGATTTGGCAATGCATTTGAACAATCCATCCCCATGGATGAAGCCAGTGCAGAGTGTTTGCTGGACTTATCAGGTCGTCCCTTTATCAAGTTCTCAGCAGAGTTTGAACGTGAGATGGTCGGTGCCATGGCGACGGAAATGGTGCCGCACTTCTTCCGATCCTTTGCCGATGGCCTGCGCTGCACCCTACACCTCACCACCTTAGGCAACAATGATCACCACAAGGTAGAGAGTCTGTTTAAAGTGCTTGGCCGCACGTTACGTCAAGCCGTTGCTGTTGAAGGTGATGCGCTGCCATCGAGTAAAGGAGTGCTATGAGTAAGCTAGAATCTCCCTGTCAAAATGTCGAAGCTATCACAGGCACGACAGTGATTATTGATACTGGCTGCGCGAATTTGAGCTCTGTGCGCTACGCTTTTGAGCGCTTGTTATTATCAGAAGGCGAGCGTCAGAACTTAATCGTAACAGATGATATCACAGCGATTAAGGCGGCAACTCGCGTGGTATTACCCGGTGTCGGTACCGCTGGTGCCGCAATGGCCTCATTGCATAATAAACAGTTAGTCGAAGTGATTCAGTCTTTAACGCAACCTGTTTTAGGGGTGTGTTTGGGCATGCAGCTGCTGACTCAAATATCAAAGGAGCGTGGCGCAACTGCCGTTGATTGCGAATGTTTAGGGATTATTCCAACCAGTATTGAACAGTTAGACAGTAAAGGGCTGCCGCTGCCACACATGGGATGGAACCAGATAACGCCTGCTGCACACCCGATATTTGATGGTATCGACACTGGCGCCTATGTGTACTTTGTCCACAGCTATCGCGCGCCAATAAGCGAGTACACCATCGCGACGGCTAAGCATGGCGAAGCTTTTAGCGCAGCCATCGCCAAAGATAATTTTATTGGCCTGCAGTTCCACCCTGAGAAAAGTGCCACTGTCGGCGCGAAGATGCTGAAGAACTTTTTGGCCATGTCCCAATCAACTTTTAGTCAACAAAACAGCAATTCAAAACAGCAAAAGGCACAATCATGATAATACCTGCAATTGATCTGATAGAAGGCAAAGTGGTTCGACTCTATCAAGGCGATTATAATCAACAGACTACATTTGACTTAAGCCCTTTAGCACAGCTGCAATCTTATCAAGAGCAAGGCGCCAACTTGCTGCACATTGTTGACTTAACCGGCGCTAAAGATCCGATGAAGCGTCAAACCCAGTTAATAGCGAGCTTAGTGCAAGGTTTAGATACTCCCATTCAAGTGGGCGGCGGGATCCGTACAGAATCTCAAGTCAGTGAACTGTTAGAAATTGGCGTTAGTCGAGTCGTGATTGGCTCTTTAGCAGTAAAAGAACCGGAATTAGTTAAAAGCTGGTTTTTAAAATATGGCAGTGATGCCATCTGTTTAGCACTCGATGTGAATATCAATGAGCAAGGCGAAAAGATAGTTGCGGTATCGGGCTGGCAATCCGGCGGGGGCAAAACCCTTGAGTCCTTAGTGGCAGAGTTTGAGACCGTAGATCTCAAGCATGCGTTAGTGACCGATATTAGTCGCGACGGTACATTGAAAGGGGCCAACAATGCGCTTTATCAGGAGATAAGCGCGACTTATCCAGATATTAATTGGCAAGCATCAGGCGGCATTGCAACACTTGACGATATCACCGCGGTAAAAAACAGCGGCGCCACTGGCATCATCATAGGTAAGGCACTGCTTATTAAACAATTTACGGTTGAGGAGGCGATACAATGCTGGCCAAACGCATAGTCCCTTGCTTGGATGTAAAAGAGGGCAAGGTGGTTAAAGGAGTGCAGTTTCGCAATCATGAAATTGTCGGTGATATCGTGCCCCTTGCCGCTCGTTACGCTGCAGAAGGCGCCGATGAGTTGGTGTTTTATGATATTACTGCCAGTGCCCATGATCGCGTTATCGATAAATCTTGGGTTAGCCGTGTTGCCGAACGTATTGATATTCCTTTTTGTGTTGCCGGTGGCATTAAAACAATCGAGCAAGCCCGTGAAAAACTGGCTTTTGGCGCCGATAAAATATCGGTGAACTCACCCGCCCTTAGCGATCCTAGTCTGATTGAAAGGCTGCAAGATGAGTTTGGCCGCCAATGTATCGTCATCGGCATTGACT
The DNA here is from genome assembly GCF_023284025.1 of Shewanella abyssi. Classification (GTDB taxonomy): domain Bacteria; phylum Pseudomonadota; class Gammaproteobacteria; order Enterobacterales; family Shewanellaceae; genus Shewanella; species Shewanella abyssi. The sequence continues at coordinate 28,168 of NZ_JAKIKR010000029.1, forward strand.
CCTTTTACGACCACATCAGCGATAGCTATAAAGTGAAACAGTTTACTGGGGACGAGTCTGCGACCAAAGATACCCAGTGGTACACCCCTGATTGGGTAGAAGAGGTACAGAAACGCGGTTGCGGCGAAATCGTGCTTAATGTGATGAACCAAGATGGTGTGCGCCAAGGCTACGATATTGAGCAACTGTCTATGGTACGTTCCTTGTGTGATGTCCCTTTAATCGCCTCTGGCGGTGCAGGTACTATGGCTCACTTTAAAGACGTATTTACCTTAGCCAAAGTTGACGCTGCATTAGCAGCCAGCGTATTTCACAAAGGCATTATTGATATCCAAGAATTAAAGCACTACTTGCGTGATAACAAGATTGCAGTACGTATTTAGACTGACTCAAGCCACTGATTTTAATCAACTGATTTACATAAGCTGGCTCTTAAAGTAGTCGCTTATTAATAGGCTTTTATAAATCGCCTTTTATGAATCGCCTTTTATGAATAGTTATTTATAAAATGACACGAATTAAGGATGCAATATGACATCGCTTTACCAATCAACAGCAGACGACCGTGAATTATTGAGTCAATTAGACTGGGCAAAAACAGACGGTTTAATCCCCGCTATCGTGCAAAACCACTTAAGCGGCAAAGTGCTTATGTTGGGTTATATGGACCAAGCTGCGCTTGATAAAACCTTGTCTACAGGCCAAGTGACTTTCTTTAGCCGCAGTAAACAAAGACTATGGACCAAGGGTGAAACCTCTGGCAACACGCTAGATTTGGTCGCTATCGATATGGATTGCGATAACGACAGTCTATTAGTGCAGGTGGTCCCCAATGGCCCTACTTGCCACAAGGGCACTGAAAGCTGCTGGAAAGATGGCAAAGCTCACAGCTTTATCGATAACCTCAGTACCTTGATTGCTTCCCGAAAAGGGCAAGACCCAAAATCAAGTTATACCGCCTACCTGTTTGACCGAGGTACTAAGCGTATAGCGCAAAAAGTCGGTGAAGAGGGGCTTGAAACAGCCTTGGCTGCTGCCACTAATGATAAGCCAGAGTTGATTGATGAAGCCTCAGATCTAATCTATCACTTGCTGGTGTTATTGGAAGATCAGTCGCTATCACTTGAAGACATCACGGCTAATTTATTGCAGCGACACAATGCCGCTAAAAAAGCATAATCAACCTCAAGGTTAACTATATCTTTAACGGTATAGCTAACCTTTCCATATTCTCACTCATATTCCCCAAACTAAGACAATCAAATGGAATTTGTGAATAATACTATTAGTAACAGTTACATCCGTGACAATAGTCGATATACTCCTCACTCGTAAGTCAACTCTTATTAGGTATTCGTTATGAGCCGTTTTATCAACTCACTTGCCTTAACTGCTGCACTTTTATGCTCTCTCTTAAGCCTGTCTGCTAGCGCTGAAAAACTCACCTACCTCATCATCGCAGCACAAGCTGAACCCTATCAAATAAACAGGGTTACCGAACAGGTTCAGTCAGGGATCATCAGCGATATTGTTAATCTTCTCGCCCAAAGAAAAGCACTCGAAATTGATAACCAAGTTATGCCATTTAAGCGCTACCTATATGAGATAAAACAGCACACCTACCCTAATTGGATAAGTTATGGTTCGCCTAAATGGCGTGCAGTGGATGGAGAACGCACGCAAAATAAGCGTCTTTCAAAGCAAGCATTATTCAGCGCTGAGCATATTATGCTGTCACTTAAAGAGAGTGATAGTACAGGTAAAAAGTTTACTGATTTAGCCAACAAAACTGTCATTTTATTAAAGGGGTTTGATTACCCAGGGTTAGTGCCAATTCTAGAGCAGAATGCGATGACTACGCTCGAGGTGAATAGTCATAAAAGTGCACTACTAGCGCTTAAAAACGGTCGAGGGGATCTGTTCATCGAGATGAAAAGCCGAGTTTTGTATAGCATTAAGCAGCACCAGATAGATGCATCAACATTTGCCTACACTGATATTGCAGACGCTATTGCACCTGTCGATATTCATCTTAGTTACGGAGATGGCGTTCCACAGGCGCTAATCGACTGGATTGATCTGCAGATTTTATCGATGAAAGCTAACGGTGAGATAGCACAAATCATTAATCGTTATCGATAGTGATAGCGAGCTGATTTTCTTTTATTAAGAACACTGTTTTCGAAGATGATAAAACCGTGCTTGTCATAGTGTTGCCAAATCTAAGTTCTGATACAATCTGCGCCACTAAAATTAAGCTTCTTAATAATAAAAGTGTGCCCTATGAATCTTGCAGATAAAGTTTTAGTCGTAAATGACAACCTTCCCATCCGTACCGACAAACCAGTCCATTCAGGTAAAGTTCGCAGTGTTTACTGGTTAACAGCAGAAGATAGCGCTCGTTTAATCAAAGATAAAGGCTATGACGTTCCCGCTGACGCTCCATTAGCAATAATGGTTATCAGTGATCGTATATCCGCTTTTGATTGCGTCTGGCAAGGTGAGAACGGTTTAAACGGTGTTCCTGGAAAAGGAATGGCACTAAACGCAATTTCAAATCACTGGTTTAAGCTATTTAAAGATAAAGGTCTGGCTGATAGCCATATCCTTGATATTCCTCATCCACTGGTATGGATCGTACAAAAAGCCCGCCCAGTGATGATAGAAGCGATTGCCCGCCAATACATTACCGGCTCTATGTGGCGTGCTTATAGTAAAGGTGAACGTGAGTTTTGCGGTATTACCCTGCCTGAAGGTTTAGTAAAAGATCAAAAACTACCAGAGATCTTAATTACCCCCTCAACCAAAGGGGTTCTTACTGGTCTTGAAGGTGTACCGGAAGCTGATGACGTCAACGTGTCGCGGAGCGACATAGAACGCCATTACAAGGGCTTTGAGTTCAGTAACACTCAAGACATCGATCTTTATGAAAAGTTGCTCTCAGAAGGCTTTGACGTGATAAGCGAGGCATTAGCAGAGCACGATCAGATCTTTGTTGATACCAAATTTGAGTTTGGTTATGTCAATGACGCCGCAGGCAATGAAAAACTCATCTATATGGATGAAGTCGGCACCCCTGATAGTTCACGCATTTGGGACGGTAGTTCTCATCGTGACGGGAAGATCATTGAGCAATCGAAAGAAGGCTTTAGACAGTGGTTGCTTAACCACTTCTCAGATGCGGATATCTTACTCAATAAAAACCGCATGCAAGAGCGTTTAGCGCTTGCAACGGACAACAAGCTGCCACAGTCAGTGATGATGGATATCTCCAACACTTACGTTGCTATTGCGGAAAAGGTGACGGGTAAGAAACTTCACATCAGTGAAGATCCAAAACAAGAGATCATCGATACCCTACGCAATGAGTATCAACTTATCGTGTAAGTGCTACTGCATTAGCCGTTAAGCAAAAAGCCGCAATTTCATATTGCGGCTTTTTAATGGCGTTTTAAAACGAGGCTAATTAGCGCAACGATTACTTACGCGGCTTCTTTTTATATATAGACTCTTCGCCCTCAGGACGTGTTTTTAACACTTTTAGAAACCACATATACTGTTCAGGGTAAGCTAATATGACTTGCTCTACTGCTTTATTCAGCGCAATAGCTTCGTTCTCTTTGCCCTGCATAGTTTCAGGGGCTATTGCCGGCATCACCGTTAGATCGAATTGACGCTTAGCTTGGTCATAACCAATCTTGATTGGCATCACTTGGGCGTTTCCAGCCTGGGCTAAACGTCCTACTACGGGCAATGTTGCTTTAGTTGTGCCTAAAAAAGGAGCAAAGATGCTTTTATCCGCTCCGAGATCTTCATCGGGGAGGTAAAAAAAGCTGTTGTTGCGCTTAAGTTCCGTGAGCAGTGCTCTAATACCCGCCTCCCGCATATAGATGTTGGCACCTTGCGAACTGCGCATACGATTATTAAACCAATTAAATAGGTCATTCTTGTGAGCTTTTGCCATCGACACCATAGGTAATTCAAGGTTGAGCCGCAGTCCCGCGTACTCAATCCCCCAAACATGGGGCATGATAAAAATCACCGGTTGCCCAGCATCTCTTACTTGCTCTACATGCTCAAAGCCGACAAGGTTTACCCTGTTACGAATATTTTGACGAGATCGAACTAATAGCTCTGCTTGAGCGAGCAAAATCATCACAAAATTTTCGACATTATCTCGAATTAATGCGTCTATTTCAGCAACTGATTTATCAGGAAAACACGTCGTTAAATTAGCTCTAGCGACCGCAAGCGGTTTTACCGCGATTTTCAATACCAGTTTTGACAGCTGACGCGCAATAGGATCTCTTAACCACGCAGGCATAAGACCAAAAAGCACTAACACTAATATCGCTATCCAAGTCAGCCAATACTTAGGATGCAACAAAGATAACCTGAAGCGACGGTCAAAATATTTTGGTTTTCTAGACAAACGCACAACCTCGTTAGCAAATGAATAACAGAAAAAGCCACTCAATTGAGTGGCCTCTTCATCACGATGCTAGTGCAATTACTTCTTTGCGTTAGCTTCTTCGACGCGACTTTTCAGCTTCTGTCCTGGACGGAACGTCACAACACGGCGGGCTGAAATAGGGATATCTTCTCCCGTCTTTGGGTTCCTTCCCGGTCTTTGATTCTTATCTCTCAGGTCGAAATTGCCAAAGCCAGATAGCTTGACCTGCTCACCACTTTCAAGCGCTTGACGAACTTCTTCGAAAAACGTCTCAACCATCTCTTTTGCTACTCTCTTATTGATACCTAGCGTTTCAAAAAGATGTTCTGCCATTTCGGCTTTGGTAAGTGCCATACTTTTAGTCCCTCAACGATGCGTTGAACTCGGCTTTCAAAGAAGAAACCACCACATCTACCATCTCTGCGATCTCTTTCTCTTCAAGTGTACGAGTGTTGTCTTGTAATAAGAGTGCGATTGCAAGGCTCTTTTTGCCTTCCACCACACCTTTACCTTGGTATACGTCGAACAAGTTTATGCCAACCAACTGATTTTCGCCAACTTTTCTTATCAATTTTACAACATCTTCGGCTGCAACAGAGTCATCGACAACGATGGCAATGTCACGACGGTTAGCTGGAAACTTAGATACAGTCTGGGCTAGCGGTAAATTGGCATGTAATAACGCGTCTAATTCGAGCTCGAAAATAATTGTTTTGCCGTTTAGAGCAAATGGCTTTTCAAGGGTCGGATGAACCGTACCTATGATACCAATAACACGATCATTTCTCAATATTTCAGCACATTGCCCCGGATGAAGCGCTGGATGCGATGCTGATCTAAAGCTAAATTCGCTGTCCGCTACCGTTAATCCGATGACAGCTTCTAAGTCGCCCTTTAGATCGAAGAAATCAACAGTATTTGACTCCATTGACCAGTGTTCATCGTTCTGATTACCCGTAATGACAGCGGCAAGCATGGGTTGCTGTGAAACACCCGAGTCTGCAGTTTCATTAGGCACAAAACGCAGGCCAGTTTCAAACATTCTCACCCGGTTTTGCTGACGGCTTTGGTTATAACCGACTGCAGATAGCAGACCGGTAAACATAGATAGACGCATGGCTGACATTTCGACCGAAATAGGATTCGGTAAAATCATCGCCTCTGCACCTGGGTGAAGTAAGTTCTGCATTTTAGGGTCAACAAAGCTATAAGTCACTGCTTCTTGGAACCCACGTGCAACCAACATGCTACGAACACGTTTAAGACTGATATCTGATTCATTGTGATCAGACATGCTCAGCTGTGCAATTGGCGCAATATTAGGAATATTGTTGTAGCCGTAAATGCGAGCAACTTCTTCAATTAAATCTTCTTCAATTGCCATATCAAAACGATAAGTTGCTGTCGTAACGCTCCACTGCCCTTCGCTTACGTCAACGGCAAAGCCTAAACGCTCAAGAATTTCGGTGACATCATTATCTTCGATATGGTGACCTAAAATACGATCTAGTTTACTGCGGCGCAATAGGATTTGCGCTGGCTTAGGTAAGTTAGCCTCTGATTTAGCTTCAACGACAGGACCGGCTTCGCCGCCACAGATATCAAGCACTAGACGACTGGCACGATCCATCACTTTATGTTGCAGTTCTGGGTCAACACCACGTTCAAAACGGTGTGAAGCATCTGTGTGCAAACCAATTTTACGGGCTTTACCCAAAATAGCTAAAGGCGCAAAAAACGCACACTCAAGCATAATGTCGCTAGTGTCTGTCGTCACTCCTGAGTATTGGCCACCAAATACACCCGCAAGTGCTAGCGGTTTAGCTTGGTCGGCAATAATCAACATACCTTCAGGGATCGAGATCTCATTACCATCAAGCAGTGTCAGCTTCTCTTCGCCATTAGGTTTGCGAACCTGAATACCACCTTCCAACTTAGCATGATCAAATGCATGCATTGGTTGGCCAAATTCAATCAACACATAGTTAGTGATATCAACAATGGGGTCGATTGAACGGATGCCACTACGACGTAGCTTTTCCTGCATCCAAAGAGGAGTTGCCGCTTTAACGTCGACGTTTTTGATGACACGACCTAAATAACGTCCGCACTCTTGCTCTGCTTCAATGGTAATACTGACTTCATCAGTAATGGTTGCCGTAACAGCTTCCCAACTAGGCTCTGTCACCGCTTGACGGTTTAATACACCCACTTCACGAGCCAGACCCGCCATTCCTAAACAGTCAGCGCGGTTAGCGGTTAAATCGACATCAATAATGGCATCATCAAGATCCAAGTATTCACGCAGATCTTTACCTATTGGTGCATCGACGGGTAACTCAATAATACCGTCACTTTCGATGTCGATACCGATCTCACCGTATGAACAAAGCATACCGAAAGAAGGTTGGCCACGTAGTTCTGCCTTTTTGATTTCAAAATCACCAGGCAAAACTGCGCCCACCATTGCCACTGCAACTTTAAGGCCTAAACGACAGTTTGGTGCGCCACAAACGATGTCGATAAGCTCATCAGTACCGACATTAATTTTGGTGACTTGTAGTTTGTCGGCATCAGGATGCTGGCCACACTCTACAACTTCACCAACCACCACACCGCTAAAGTCTGCAGCGACAGTATCAATACCGTCAACCTCAAGACCCGCCATGGTAATTTGGTGCGCTAACTCTTCACGATTAACGCTTGGGTTAACCCATTCACGAAGCCAAGATTCGCTAAATTTCATGCTATACAGCTCCGTTTATTTAAATTGCTTGAGGAAGCGAAGATCATTTTCAAAGAAAGAACGTAAATCGTTTACGCCGTAACGCAACATAGATAAACGCTCAACACCCATACCGAAGGCAAATCCAGAGTACTTCTCTGGGTCAATACCCACGCTACGCAGTACATTTGGATGTACCATGCCGCAACCAAGCACCTCTAACCACTTGCCGTTTTTCCCCATAACATCGACTTCTGCTGACGGCTCTGTGAAGGGGAAGTAAGATGGGCGGAAACGCACTTCTAAGTCTTCTTCAAAGAAATTACGCAAGAAATCATGCAAGATTCCCTTAAGTTCTGCGAAGTTAACATTCTCAGCAACCAACAAGCCTTCGACTTGGTGGAACATTGGCGTATGAGTTTGATCGTAATCGTTACGATAAACACGCCCAGGAGAGATAATACGTAGAGGGGGCTTCTCATGCTCCATAGTACGAATTTGCACACCCGAAGTTTGGGTACGCAACATCACTTTCGGGTTGAAATAGAAAGTATCGTGTTCGGCACGAGCAGGATGATGCTCTGAAATGTTCAATGCATCGAAGTTATGAAAATCATCTTCGATTTCTGGACCATCTTTCACTGTAAAGCCAAGTTCACCGAAGAAGCTCTCAATACGTTCGATAGTACGTGTAACCGGGTGCAGTCCACCGTTTTCGATACGACGTCCGGGTAGGCTCACGTCAATACTTTCTGCTTTCAACTGCGCTTCAAGTTCTGCCGCTTTCAATCCATCGATGCGAGTAGACAGTTGCTGCTGAACCGCTTTTTTAGCTTGGTTCACAGCTTGACCAAAGGCCGGTTTCTCTTCAGGGGGTAGTTTCCCCATCATCTTCATCATGTCGGTAATTTTACCTTTCTTACCAAGGTAATCGACACGGAGGTCATCAAGCGCTTTTAAATCTGTAGCGTCTTTGATGGCGGCTAAGGCCTGTTCTACGATCTCTGTTAACTGTGACATCATCTCTTCCAGTGCATGTAGGACAAACCTACGAGTCTTCGGGCTTACATATTTTCTAAGTGAAAATAGAAAAAGACACAAATTTTACGTGAGCAAAGTCCATTTGACTAGGGTTAATTGCACCTTTTTATAGGCTAACTGTTTATTTTGCTTAGTCCTTGCTCAAGTGCAAACCACTCCCCTAAGCCCTCGTTGTAAAATTTGTGTTCCTGTCGTTACATATATGGTGGTTATTATGCTGCTTCAAATGTACTATCTCGCTGTTCGTTATCAGCAACCAAGCCAAGCTATATAGCGGTTTCAAGCACTTAGTTAAGTAGGCGAACAAAAAAAATACAAACAAATAAAAAATGCTACTAATTACTTAAGGTATTCCTATTTTTGCCGATGAATAATATGGTCGCAGTTCTAGGGTTGAGAGAAAAATATGAAAGAAGTTAAGTTTCGCTGGGTCGATAAATACCTTATCCATATGACGTTAAAATCAAAATTTACAGTTATGGCAGTTATTCCTATTTTCACTTTAATAGGTCTCACGCTGGTATTAACCAATCATTTCGAAGAAAACCTGCAACAAGCTCAACTCACGCAAGCTAAGCAATATAATCAACAGATGAGTGATGCGCTGGATACAGCCTATCAATTAGTTGCTGATGAAAACAAACAGCAGTTTTTAAATGCTTTAAGCGGTGACATCAGCCTCTATGATGAGGAAAAAGCTAGCCGTGATGTCAAAACGTCAGCACATCAGGGTGGCGAGTCCCAAGTACAAGGCAACCGTATCGAAAGTATAAGTCGTAGCAGTCAAAACGGTTTGATCACCGTATCGAATGTTGCAGTCAATCAAGAAAGCACCAATGAGTATTTTGTCTACGGTACGCTTATCGGACTTATCTTGATAATTTGGGTCACTGGTTACTACATATCTACCTTTGTTGGTGGCGCACTGTTCACCAACGTAATGGCATTAAAGAAAGCCGCAGATGGTGACCTAACAGGTCGATTAAACTTTTTTGAAGTCAAAGACGAATTTAGTATCTTGGCTATCAGCATTGACACCTTGGTTGAAAGGCAGCATAAACTTGTTACTCAAATGACCAATGCCAACACGCAGATCCGTAATGTCGTGCAAGCCTTTAGAGATACTGCCCAAGAGGGCCAATCACTGGCGATGAACCAAAGGCAGCATCTAGATTCGCTCGCCACCGCAATGGAAGAGATGACCGCAGCGGTAAAAGAGGTCGCCCGTAATGCAGAGCAATCGTCGATAGAGACACAAGAGGCTAATAATCAGGTTGATGCCGGTTCTAGAGACATCGCAGTGACTGTGGATGCTATTGGTGGGCTCAGTAATGAAATTGCACAAGCATCTGATGCCGTTAATAACCTTAATGAGAATGCGGCAAAAATTGATGAAGTGGTGACCACGATTAATGCCATATCAGAGCAAACTAACCTACTCGCATTAAATGCTGCGATAGAAGCAGCAAGAGCGGGCGAACAAGGTCGAGGTTTTGCCGTTGTCGCTGATGAAGTGAGAACACTTGCAGGACGTACTCAAGCGGCAACGGTTGAGATAAAATCGATGATCGAGGCGTTGCAAGCGGGTTCAAGAAACTTAAAACATGTGATGAGCCGGACGGTCGAAAAGGCAGAAGAAGGCAAGAAACATGTTATAGATACAGGTGAAGATCTACAACGCATTGCGCATCACAGTGCTAAGGTCTACGAAATGAGCGTATTGATTGCAACATCGGCCGATGAACAATCAGCCGTTGCCAATGAAATTGCAACCAACTTAATGGAGATCCGCAATCAATCCCATGATGTTGAGCAATCCGCTAATCAGTCCGTTTCGGGTTGCGATGAACTGCACGCAACAGCGGAACAACTTGATACATTGTTGATAGGATTAAAAATATAGTTTCTTCTGTTAACATTAAAAAAGGGTAGTGCTTTAGTGCTACCCTTTTTTATGTCACCATCCCAATTGTTACAATCCAAACTGTCATTGCTTACATTAACTTAACAAGGATTGTATACTTGACTTACAGTTCCAATTTTATCCTTAAACAGTATGGATGCTTGTTAAGGAAGTAACTCACTATTTGAGCGTAACTTTAGCATGCATAATCGTAAGAACCGCCCCCCTAAATTGACGGACTGGCGTAAAAGTTTACCGATGAAGTTCATGCTCATCCAGCTTGGTATGGCTGCAATAATCATCTTAGCCAGTGTTTGGTTTCTTAAGTCTATTGAAATTAATCGACTTATTGATAACCAGCAAACATTGAATATTAATGTCGGTAAGGCGATTACCGCGACGTTACAGCAAAAAACAAATCGAATTGAAAATTTGGCTGTCTCAATCAGTGCACTTGGTGAGCTTTATCAGCACACCCCTACGCTTTTAGACGAAAGTATCCCTGCATTACTCGATCAGTTAGGCCAAGAAGAGGTTATTCTCGGCGGTGGAGTTTGGCCTGAACCCAAAGCATTTAACAAAGAAAAGCGTAAAGACAGCCACTTTTGGGCTCGTAACAAAGGCGGGGAATTGCTTAAGATTGATGATTACAACCAAGACGACAACCCTGATTACTATAAAGAAAACTGGTATATTCCAGCAAAATATTACCCTGCAGATACCACTTATTGGTCCAAATCCTATATAGACCCTTTTACACAAGACCCCATGATTACGGCCTCAGTGCCTATATGGTCCCATCACGAATTTATTGGTGTTGCTACCGTTGATATTGCCCTGTCGAGCCTTGATGATTTTTTCAGAACGGCGCTATCTGGGCAACGTGGTTATGTATTTGCGCTAGATCAGCAAAATAGGTTGCTCTCATTCCCCACCATAGATGCAGATGTTACTGCAGAGAGTGAGCTAAAACGTTTATTTCAACCCTTTGCAAGTTTCACCAAGCAACATCAGTCATTCAAACCACTGCAAAACCAATTAGATGAAATTGATGCTAAATTTATTATTCAGGCAAATACAGATAAGGCCTACACCACAGAGCAGCTTAAAAATGTTACTGCTAATATCCCGGTTCACGAACGTGCCAAACTAACCGCCTTGATCAACCAAAATGCAAAAAACAAACTACGAAGTGTTCAATTAATAGCCAGCATAGAGCTCGACAATGATCCACAACTGCAAGAGCCCGTTATTGCCACCGTTTTTCTAATGCCTGGTACCTATTGGAAAATTGTCCTAGTAACACCTTTAACAGCCATAGAAAGCAGCGCAAAGTCAATGGCCAGCTCCGTAGGTCTTTACTTGGTTGGTATCCAAATTGTTGCGCTCATGTTGTTATTTATTTTGCAAAATAGGCTCTTTATTAACCCTATTACTCGAATGGTCAATGCCCTAAACAACAGTAATCCGGCATTAATTGAGCTTGAAAGCAACAATCGGAAAGACGAGATTGGCATGCTCGCTAAAGCTTTCAGTTCCCGAACACATCAGTTAGAGATAGCACTGGCCAGCTTAGATGCCACCAACCTTGCTTTAGAAAAGCAGCTAGAAGTGCAACAACTTGCACAGGCCGAGCTAAAAGAGAGCAAAGAGCATCTCAATTTGATATTGAATTCTGCACACAACTTAATATTTATTAAGAATATAGCGGGTGAACTAACGCTGGTAAACGATCAATTCTGCCGTACCGTTGCGCTAAAGCGAGATGATATTATTGGTGTAAGAGACCATTTAATTTTGCCGAGAGATGTCGCCAAGATAAATAGCGATAACGACAAGGTGGTGATAACGCAAAAACAAGAACTCAGTTATGAGCAGACCTTCCCCAGTGAAGGTACTCTGCACACTTACTTGGTCACAAAGTTCCCAATTCTGAATCATCAGCATGAGGTTACCTCAGTAGGAACCATCGCATTTGATATTAGTGAGACCAAGAATTTGGAGCTTAAGAATAAAGCCAAGTTTGAGATCCTCAGGCAAGAAAAGTCCAACAATATCCGTTTCATTGAAAAATTAGAACAGACCAATAAACGACTACAACATGAAACGGCACAAGTGCGCATACAGTCAAATAAAGAGGTTAACTACGAAAAGGTTAAGTTAGATAATCAAGCACTCTACCCGACCCTAGTCGCCAATCTTGTTAGGCCAATATTCAGACAACAAGATGAGCTTGCGGCCAACGCATATCGCTTATCGAATGGTACGCTTAATGCTGCAGACTTTGGGGTAGAACTCACAGAGCAAACAGAACGTTTAAGACACTTAGAATATTTACTATCGGCACAAGACTATGGTGCTAAACCCATTGATTTAGTGCAACTATTAGAGCATACCGTTGCGCTGCTAAAGCCTAAGTTTGTCGACTCTAACATCGACATAGAGATCCACAGTGATGACCGGCTTATCGTCGATGGGATCCACTGGCACTTTCTAATACTTTTTTATAGACTCATTAATAATACCTTGACCGATGCGTTTGAACCTTATCAAACTGACAAAAGCATTAAACTAATTTTGGTGAAGCAAAAAAATGAGCTTGTCATCACCCTCTATGATAATGGTAAAGGGTTTACCCCGAACCAGTTGGATCCATTACTGCAGCAAATGGCTGAAAACGAAATTCACGGTACTATCACGACCTTATCGGTGTGGTTGCAAAGTGAGTTTAGCGGTAAAGTACAAATAAGAAGCTTGCAGGCAGAAGCTCAATATAAAACACAAATTAGTTGCTCTTTATCACTGATATAAAAAAGCACTCATCTGAGTGCTTTTTTATCGTTAAAAGAACGTCAATCGAACTACATTGAAACATCCACAATATAGTGGCCTTGCAGCCAATTTCGGCCAATGAGTAGCTTGTAGCTCATTTTACTTCTGTCTCGCAGATTGACTTTTACTTTATACTCTTCACCTAACTCACCAATGTTCAGTTCAACCATGTAGCGAATTTCGCTACCTTGAGCATTACGAATAAGTGAGGTTTCTACGATACGAGATTTTACAACCTTAGACTCACCTTTTTCGTTCTCGGTGGTAAAATGAATCACCTTGCCAACATTTTTATTCATGTCAGTCTGTTCATTTTCAATCTTAAAATCGATGGCATGTAGGGAGTTCTCCACTGCGCCTGTATCAATACGCGTTTTAAATATCATAGTGGTTTCAACGATACTGATGGGGGCCGTCGGGCCGATATACTTTTTGTCTGAAACATCCACCACATAACGTCCTTTGAGCCAGTTTCGACCAATGAGCAATTTATAATCCATATGACTACGGTCGCGTAAATTGACTCTTACTGTTCGTTCTTTGCCTTTAAAGCCAACATCCAGATCAACCATATAACGCGTTTCAGAACCTTGGGAGTTACTCACCGTCGATGTTTTAACAATCTTAGCTTTTATGCGTTTAGACTCGCCTGCGGCGTTTTCTGTAGTGAAAGCCAACATTTTACCGATGTTGTCTTTCATCTCTTTAGCACTTCCACCTTCGACTTTAAGATCAACTGCATGTAGAGAGGTATTTACAGCCCCAGTGTCTATACGCGCGATATAGGGTAAATCAGCATGTGCTACAAACATCTTTGCTGTAGAGCCAATAACCGCTTTATCATTGGCCTGTACAGATAATGACGTCATCAAGGTCAACAGGCACCATCCTATTTTTTTTAGCATTGCAATTCCTAAATATAATTAAGTCAATTTATTGCTTGTATGACGTTATCATAGCAACAAACATTGCCATTGGACGTTAAGTTGAACAAGGGATATAAAACAAGCGGTTATAAAAAATGGAGAACAAATAAAGCGAATAAAGTCGCTGAACAGGTGCAATGGCATATATACCATCGCTTATGATAACTCTCTTTATAGAGCTTAACGTTTCGATAAAGTTGCACCCCTAGCCAGACCAGGATAAACGGCACAAAAGGGAGAGAGATAACCAGCGGGAAAAAGCCCCAGCCTAAGTCAAGTGCGTTCTGGCTAAACAGCCGCAGAAAAAACCAAAAAATAAGCAAGCAAAAATAAACTATTAAATGTTGTCCATTAATAGAGCGCTTTAAATTTTCTAGTATTGAATTCCCTATATCCATAACTGAACATTAGGCCTTATTGAAACCAGCAACAAGGATAAATAAAGAGAATTCTGTAACTAAATATAAAATCAATGGCCACTAAGCAGCCATGAGTTTAGCAATCTCTTGGTCAAACAAATTCTTGATCAAGCATGAAAACTCAGTAATAAAGAGTGTTTGTTCAGCAGTGGCCTTGTGAGTCGCGACTCTTGCAAGGATCTCTTCTAGATCATACACAATCGAGTCAACTTCTCTAATCACTATGTTTCGCTGAGCAAATGTCAAAGAGGGGTTTTGGCCGCAAACCATGATAATTTGTGCAGCAAGTTGTTCTTCAAACAACTCCATGACAGTATCTTCTGCGGCAGATTGTTGTTGCGAGTTTTCAAATATGCCCAAATGTTCAGTCAAATATTGAACAAGGTGCATATACCCGTCTTTATCGGTAACCATATCCCATCCGAAATATACAAAATGCATCAATGATAAAGCGGCTCAAAAGGAGCCGCGAAAATCTTTTGGATAAGAATCTTATCTGAGTTTAAAGTGAAATGATATCGACTAACGCTATTTCTTAAGGTTCAAAATAAAGGATACTGGTACCGCTTTACTAATTGCCGACAAACCTGCGATCTCGCGTAACTTTTCAATACCTTCGGTTAATTCAAAACTGTCTGAGTTTACAATCACAGGCATAACACTCGCCACTAATAGATTGGTATCTGACAGCTTCGCGATACTCACCGTAAAGGGCAGACTCACTTTAATGCCGTGTAAATCCACAACCCCTTCAATGGTGGCGACTTTCACTTCACCTACATTGATACTGCTGAGCAACTTAGGATCCACTTTGGCCGTTAATGTCAGCTTGGGGTACTTATCAACTTCAAACAACAGCGACCCCATGCGTTCATCTCTGATCTCGATACTGGTATCAACACTCGCAAGAGCAACGCTCAACTCAAATTCGCCCTTGTCATTAAGCGTCCCGACTATGGTTTTAAAGTGGTGAATTTCGGCAATATCACCCTTTTTAACCGAAATGAAATTGACGTTTGATCCATCATTGGTCACTTTCCAGCTTGCTGCTGACGTGACAAACGATAACGGAATGAGTAGTAATCCAATAATGACGTTCTTCATAGTAGCTCCCTTTAGATAAGATAGTCATAGATATCAATACGCTGAATCGTAGCAACTGCTAATTTAGCACAGCCACTTACATCACGCAGTACATTCTATTTTCAAAGTATGTGATTATTTTAGTACACAGGGAGTTTTTACCTACTTAAATAGCAAAAATGCCACTTAATAAAGTGGCATTTCTATTCACATACAGCTACGGAGCGAGCCTATCTCGCTGCCATTGGTCGTTTGATGACTTTACATAGATAAATCGATCATGCAGCCTGTTCTCACCGCCCTGCCAAAATTCAATGCTGGTTGGCTTAACGATGTAGCCGCCCCAAAACTTTGGCAGAGGTACGTCGCCCTTGGCAAACTTGGCCTTCATCTCTGCGAACTTTGATTCCAGTACCTTCCTTGCAGAAATAGGGCTAGATTGCTTGGAAACCCAGGCCGCTATTTGGCTGTCTTTTGGCCGTGACATGAAGTATTTCAAGACTTCCGTCTTTGATAATGGCTCGGCTATCCCCGTTATCGCCACCTGTTTTTCTAACGTGTGCCAAGGAAATAGCAAACTGACCTGCGAGTTATGAGCAATGTGCTGCGCTTTACGGCTCTCAAGATTGGTAAAAAACACAAAACCATCATTACCAAACCTTTTAAGCAATACAATCCGCTGAAATGGCTGGCCGCTTTCATCGACAGTGGCGACTGACATCGCCGTTGGATCTTTTATCTCTGAATCCTTGACCACTTCTAGCCAAGACGTAAAAAGTTCCATCGGATCATCAGGAACATTCTCGCTGTGCATATCTCCAAGAGAATATTCACGGCGGATATCACTTAGCTCTGACATCTATCAATCCTTTCATATTGCGTGCTAAAAGAGGTACTGCTGATATTCATGTAAATACCTGTCTCAATAGCTTACTTAACTTTGCCGTTAGAATCAGCCCAAACATGCAATAATTCCAGACCCAGCGTTGCAGCGGCTAATGCGGTGATTTCAGCGCTATCATACGCTGGCGCCACTTCAACAACATCCATGCCGACGATATTCATCCCATTCAAGCCACGAATGATCTTCATCGCTTTATCGCTCGTTAGCCCACCGCATACCGGTGTGCCAGTGCCAGGCGCAAATGCAGGATCTAAACAATCGATATCGAATGTAACGTACATCGGCATATCGCCGACTCTTTCGCGGATCTGTGCGACAATTTGTTCTGCACTTTGATCGTTAGCGGCTCCCGCATCAATCACTTCGAAGAGATGGTTTGACTGATCATACTCCGTTCTAATACCCACTTGAATAGAGTGTTCTGCAGCAATAAGGCCCTCTTTCGGTGCGTGATAAAACATCGTACCGTGGTCATACTTACTGCCTTGACTGTAGGTGTCCGTATGCGCATCGAAATGGACTAATGCCATTTTGCCATGTTTTTTATAGTGAGCACGTAATAGCGGTAAGGTAACGAAATGATCACCACCGAAACTTAATAGCGCTTTACCAGACTCAACAATTGCCGTGGCAAAATCTTCGACTCGCGTAGTAAAGTCAGCAGAGTCACCGCAGTCGTAGACGAGATCACCGGCATCAACCACTTTGATGTGATCGCTTAGTTTAAACTGCCATGGCCAGCGCGACTCTTCCCACGCTAAGTTAACGGAGGCTTGACGGATTGCACCCGGTCCCATGCGGCCGCCTGAACGTCCTGTGGTTGCCATATCAAACGGCAAACCTAACACCACAACATCTGCATCGCTCTCCAATGGCTTAAAGTCTAACGGTAATCTTAAGTAGCCAAACGCATTTGAGTAAAGCGAATAATCAGGTTTGTCTGCAATCGTGGTCATAAAGGCTCCGTAAAGGTCTAGATTCACAATATCTGAGCGGTTAGCTTTTCGCTAACAGCTTGAATATAATGCTTATAATTAATGTTATTCGTCGTGTTGAGCTGGAGATCACAGCTCGCAACTTCAATATCAGCAGAAAAGTCTCTCGCCGTAATGTCTTGGTTAACGCCAATCACATCCCAGCTAATGGGGTTAAAAATATTCAACATAGCGGTGAATATTTTGAACGAATATTGTTGAAAGTTCAAGTTCGTTTCAATGCTCACGTAAGCACTCTGTGCTTGCGGTGTAATATGTATGGTTAAGAACTGCTCACCATTTAGCCCGTTTACCGAGTAGCCACAAGGGTCGAAAAGATGATCATCAAAAATAAAGTCAGGTAATAACCTGTGCAAATTAAGCTTGCTCAATATCATTGACTTTGTTTGATTTGCTTGACGCAAGTAATCAGCTACATCACCTTTTATGTGGTACATCAATAAGCTAGTGCTACTGCAAAGTTTTTCAGACGTTTCGCTACAAAAAAGATAATGGTGATGGCCATCTAAATGACCGACACGGTATGCACTGCCGTTTAGCCTAGATTGTAATTGCTTGGCGTCATCTTCAAAGTGTGTTGATTGAAGATGAGACAAAAACTCGCTCTTCCTCTGATAGTTAAAGGATGAGATGTCATCGACACCCATTTCATCAATCAAAAAAAGGCCAGCTTCAACCAGGTTGGTGTTACCGCATGTAATGAGTAATAACTTGTTTTCCCAAACAAAAAGGCTCGATTCACTTAAGATATAGGCATCACAGTCGTCGTTTGACATGACAGAAAGAATGTCTGCCCCCGCGAATGCAAGACCGCGATCCCAAAATGCACGCCCATAGCTTCGTAGTGAACGAGATCCACGTTTAACTCTGAGCTCAATTTTCTTTTCTGAACCTTCAAAAAACATCTAGTGACTCTTCTATGGGTAAAAAATAAGACCAGTGCTGAGTACACTCACCACTGGCCTAACAATACTCAACCAAACACTTAAACTATGAAAAATCTTCTAGGTAAGTATACCCTTTTAAGCCTAACTGCAGCTCTTCAAGAATATTACAACGCTCTTCTTCATCAATATGCTTATTAACTAACTCTTCATAAGTTCTCATAAAGGAAACCGCGTCCAAGTTTACATATCTAAGCACATCAGCGACGGTGTCACCGGCTAATACTGAATCAATATTAGTACGGCCATTTTCATCAACTCGAACCACTGCAGAATTAGTATCGCCAAATAGATTATGCATATCACCTAATATTTCTTGATATGCACCGACTAAAAAGAAACCAATAAGGTACGGGCTTTCTTGGGTCCAAGCGGGTACTGGCAGCGTAGTTTCAATGCCTTGTCCATCAACATATTGATCGACAATACCGTCTGAATCACAAGTAATATCAAGCATGACCGCACGGCGCTCTGGCTCTTTATCTAACCCTGATAGTGGTAACACCGGAAATACTTGATCAATTCCCCACGCATCAGGCAATGACTGGAACAATGAAAAATTAACGAAAAACTTATCGGCTAACTTTTCGTTTAACTCGTCAATCACCGGCCGATGGAAACGATATTTTGAGCTCATGCTGCCTTGCAATTCATGGCATACACGCAAATTAATTTGCTCAGCCCAGGCTCGGTCTGCGAGGCTCAGCTGGCCTAATGCGAATAGAGAGTGCGCTTCACTTAGATCACTTTGACAGTCATGGAAAATTTCAATTAACGCTCTCTGATCCGCTTTACCACTGACTTCAGTCCAAGATTGCCACATGTTTTGCAGCAATAATGGTGCATCAGCAGTAGGGGGTAAGATAGCCTCCGGCTGATAGGACTCAGTGCCAATAACATCCGTTATAAGCACCGCATGATGTGCTGTTAAGTAGCGACCAGACTCTGAGATAATCCTCGGCATCGGTTGCTCATACTCTTTACACATATCATTAAGCACACTAACGATATTGTTAGCATACTCAGTGAGACCGTAGTTCATCGAGTTAGCACTCTGGCTACGCGTACCATCGTAGTCAACCGCGAGCCCACCACCGACATCAAAGCACTTTACATTCGCGCCAAGCTTCATTAATTCACAGTAGAAACGCCCCGCTTCACTGACGCCTTGGCGAATATCTCGAATATTGGCAATCTGAGACCCGAGATGAAAATGCAATAACTCTAATGAGTCCAACATGCTCTCATCTTTCAATTCATCGATGACTTTGAGTACTTGCGCTGCTGACAGACCAAATTTTGACTTCTCGCCTCCACTCGCCTGCCACTTACCTTTGCCCTGGAATGCTAAACGAACTCTTAAGCCCAATCTCGGCGTCACCCCGAGCTCTTTAGCTTGTTCTAACACCATTTTAAGCTCAGACATTTTCTCAAGCACGATGTAAACCTTGTGCCCAAGCTTTTCGCCAATTAACGCCAAGCGAATATATTCTTTATCTTTATAGCCATTGCAGATAATCACCGAACTGGCTTTTTGAGCCATTGCCAGCACCGCCATCAACTCAGGCTTACTACCCGCTTCTAGTCCTAGTTGCGGTACTTCTTTTTCAACTTGACTGGCTAGGATCTCTTCAACAACCGTTTGCTGTTGGTTAACTTTAATCGGGTAGACTAATAGGTAATCAGCTTCGTATTGATATTTTTGAATAGCTTGATTAAAGGCCTGGCACAGACTATTAACTCTGTGATGAAGGATCTGTGGGAATCGGACTAAAACAGGTAGAGCAACGCCTGCTTTAACCATATCTTTGGCAAGTTCATTTAAGCCAATTTTACAATCAGGTCTGCTAGGATCTGGAGAGACTGTTACTTCTCCGTCATCACTAATACCATAGAGCCCTTGGCTCCAGTAGTTTACGTTGTAACTTGCACGTGCATCATCAATAGACCAATTGCTCATATTTTCCTAACCTGCCTATTTAACCTATGTAACGCTAAATAAAGCCTATAGCTCCATTTAACCATCTTATCACTTAGCGTCATTGGCTAAAAACCAATGACAAAATGTCTATTCAGGACTGCTGTTCTTATCGCCTTTCGTACACTTAAAGCTTACGTTGTTAGCTGATAAACATAGCATGTAAAACGTGGGGATTAAATTCTTCCCTACGTTTTTGTCGATTGTAACCTCGTTAAACACCGCGAAAATCACACTTATAGCGACTATTATTATGCGGTGTTTTTTGGGGGCGCAATTAAACCTTGAGCAGGTGAATAAATCAAGCTTATCCTTAACAATTTAAGCAACAATATCTGCAGACCCGACTTGAAAGAGCAAACAGTGCGCACATCAACAGAACATCTAACAAAAAACCACTTTTATTGCCGCTAAATCAAATCTTCCAGGTATTAGCACCTTGCGGCTAAAGCATATTGCTATGAATTCCACTATAATCGCAGCAGAAGTTAGTCATCATAGTAAAAAGTAGAGAGAAACATGATTGAGATAGGCAAACCCTGCAAGCTAGAAGTTGTAAAACTGGTTGAATTTGGCGTTTATTTGGATGCCAAGGAATTAGGTCAGGTACTACTTCCGAGCAAAGTCGTCCCAAAAGAGTGTCATGTCGGCGATATGGTCAACGTGTTTCTCTATTTAGACTCTGAAGACATGGTCATCGCAACCACTAAACGTGCATTAGGACAAGTTGGCCAGTTTGCCTTCTTGGAAGCAAAAGTAAATGGTCCCTACGGCGCTTTTCTTGATTGGGGATTGGACAAAGATATACTGCTACCTTTTGGCGAGCAACATAGAGAGATTGAAGAGGGTAAATCATACCTTGTTCGTATCTACACCAGTCACGTTGATGACCGTATAGTTGCCTCTTCTAAAATTGATAGATTCCTCGACACTACCGAACCCACTTATGAAGATGGTGAAGAAGTCAGCCTCATTATTGGCGGAACGACCGATCTTGGCTTCAAGGCCATTATCAATCACTCACATTGGGGCGTACTTTATAGCAATGAAGTATTTACCCGCCTTAGCTTTGGTCAAAAGATCAAAGGCTTCGTTAAGCGTGTTAGAAGCGACGGCAAAATAGATCTAGCTTTGCAAAAAGGCGTCAAAGAAGAGTTAGATAAGCATTCAACCACCATCTTGTTTAAATTAAAACAAGCGGGTGGTTTTTTACCTCTCAATGATAAGACAGCTGCTGAAGTCATATACTCTCAACTCTCTATGAGTAAAAAAGCATTCAAAAAGAGTATTGGCGGCTTGTATAAGAAAGAACAGATCACGATCTCACCTGATGGGATCCGCTTAGTCGATTGATTTCTACGTATATAATCTCTGTAGTCAGTGTGAACGGCTACAAATACAGCGATTATCGCTAATGTAAGCGAAACCACCTTTGCATTAAAGCATGGCTCTGTTATAACAAAGCCATGCTTTTTTATTAAGGGACCAAAATGGAACTCACTCAACATGAAGCGCGGATTATTGGTGTGCTACTCGAGAAAGAGCTCACCACACCTGAACAGTACCCTTTATCTCTCAACAGTTTGACATCCGGTTGTAATCAAAAATCCAGCAGAGAGCCGGTGCTTAACTTAAGCGAGTCGGACGTTCAAAATACACTCGATAGCCTTGCCAAAAAACGCTTAACTTCAGAACAATCAGGCTTTGGTAGTCGTGTTATCAAATATAAGCATCGCTTTTGTAATACCGAGTTTAGTGATTTGCAGTTAAACGCGGCGCAATTGGCCATTGTCTGTCTGCTATTACTCCGTGGTCCACAAACACCTGGCGAGTTAAGAACCCGTAGCAATCGATTACATGAATTTAACGATGTCAGTGAAGTTGAGCATGCGCTGGTTGAACTCGCTCGCAGAGAAACGCCCTTGGTCGCTCTATTAGCAAAAGAGCCCGGTAAACGAGAAGCACGCTATTGTCAGCTTTTTACCCCCACGACAACAAGCATAGAGTCTGCCTCATTATTACCGATAGAAGTCGTTAAGCCTGACAGTTCACAACTCGAACTGAGCGATAGAGTCGCTACGCTTGAAACTGATCTAAGTGAGTTAAAATTACTGGTGCAGCAGTTACTCGCTAAATAACTAATATTAGGGTTAAATAAAAATTAATCCATTAACGCTAACAAATAGTTAACGCCCTTTCGTTGCGGTGGTAACCTGTTAGCTGTTTTAATTCCATAGATTAAGGGAATAGTTTGGAAAACAGTCCACACAACAATAATTTGCGCAACACGCTCTTACTTGCCCAATTTGAAGTCAAGAAGATGTTATTCAACCCTCGAGGGATGATCGCGCTTGCCGCTTTTGCTCTGGTTTGGTTGCTTATTTTGCTCTATCCGGTCCGAGGGGCATCAGAATTTTTACTCACTCCAAGTTACAAAGATCTTATTGAAGGCATTTTTGGGCCACAGGTTGTCGGTGAGCTATTTAAATGGTCTGTTGCTGAATTAGCCATTTATTGGATTGCGTCGCTATACCTGTTTCCGCTATTCAGTATCTTTATCGCCGCCGATCAATTTTCCTCTGATAAAGCGCGCGGTACGTTTCGCTTCTTAACGCTTAGAACCAGCAGAGACAGTATTTTCTTTGGCCGTTTTATAGGCTATATGATAATCCAAACTATGTTGGTCTCGTTAACTGTATTAGCAACCATAGTGCTCGCGGTTAGCAGAGAAACGACACTGCTAATACCCGCTTTGACAAGTGGACTGATGGTCACCGTCAACCTCATTATTGTGCTTTTACCCTATACCGCGTTAATGGCGATACTGTCGCTTTATGCAAACTCAGCACGTCAAGCCACCATCTATGCCATTCTCATTTGGGCTGCCATGTCGATAACCATAGGTATCATCAATAACTTTCTGCCTATTATTAGTGAACTGAAATGGATCCTGCCGGGTTCACAAATTTCGTTAATGATTAACACCCAAGGCTTAGCTAGCTTTGCATATGCACCCGTTGCTTTATTGCAAACAGCAGTGCTTCTGTTACTCGGACGCATGTATATCAAACGGAGCGCACTATGAGACTGATTGAATGTAAAGGTTTATCAAAATCCTACGGCAGTAAACAAGCATTGAAGCAGGTTGATCTTAGCTTGGAAGCCGGAGAGCCTATAGCTTTAGTCGGACCAAATGGTGCTGGTAAAACCACTCTCTTTAGCCTTTTATGCGGTTATATAACGCCAACTGCTGGCGAAGTGAGGATCCTTGGCCATAAGCCTGGAGATAATGCACTGCTTGGGCGTGTTGCGTCTCTTCCGCAAGATGCAAGCCTTGATCCCAATTTTGATGTCCTAACTCAACTAGTGCTATTTGCCACACTGCAAGGCTTCTCTAAAGCTGACGCTAAAGCGGAAGCCTTAAGGGTTTTATCCCTTGTCGACTTAGCAGATTGTGCCTCACAAAAGCCTAAATCATTAAGTCACGGTATGGCAAAGCGAGTCGCAATCGCTCAGGCATTAATTGGGTCACCTGAGTTGGTGCTACTCGACGAACCCACTGCAGGTCTTGATCCCGCTAATGCGAAAAAAATTCGCGAGTTAGTCACAGAGCTTGCCGGCAAGACGACATTCATTATTAGCTCACATAATCTAGACGAACTGGAAAAGCTCTGTGGACAAGTACTGTATCTGGAGCTAGGACAGCTAACCCAATCGGTATCGATGGACGATAACCAGCAGGATCAGTATTTAACATTAACTATGCAGCAGTGTGATCCCGATAAAATCCTCGCTGCTGTGATGGCTTTGCCAGACATCAGTTCAATTGAGAAGAAACAACATAACGAGTTTTTGATAAAGCATAATAGCGAAGAAGCTTATGCTATTGAAAGTGCCCTATTCTCCTTGTTTAAACATAACAACTGGCAATATAAAGCCATACTCAGAGGACGTACCTTAGAGGATAAGCTCTTCTCATAATAAGTGCCTCATCAATAAAGAGTATTTCTCAATAATACTCGACCGCCATTGGTACTTAGGTGCCAATGGCATTCCAGATTCCAGTCCAACGCTATCGATTACATCCACTCATACCACTTCTGACTCTTTCAAGTCATGCAGATAATGTAGTTCAGTAGCCATCCTCATGACTATCTCCGTGCTCTATTTGAGCGCTAAATACGCTGTACCAATCCACAGTGACCATTGTTGTGTTGTCCTGTGTTGTGCTTTGCTGCCCTTGCCTTCAATGCCGTCAACGAGTTCAATTCGCTCAACTCTGAAGCGCTATGCTCAGCAGATTAGCTTCTTGCTCCTTTATGACGAGCAAAATTTAACACATATAG
This sequence comes from Shewanella abyssi, assembly GCF_023284025.1. Classification (GTDB taxonomy): domain Bacteria; phylum Pseudomonadota; class Gammaproteobacteria; order Enterobacterales; family Shewanellaceae; genus Shewanella; species Shewanella abyssi. The sequence goes on from NZ_JAKIKR010000029.1 coordinate 52,717, forward strand.
ATACAGCGAGTAGCGGCTGTATTTTGATAAATACGGGTACTCGTGGTAACTGATCCTAAACAGTTTTAATAAACAAATTGATAAGTGTGCAAAGCGATTTGGTGTTGTGATGATGGGTATTGGTGGCGCGTAAGGGGATAAATAAAAAATGACAGTGCGTTAGTGATTAGACTTTATTGCAATAACAGTAAGGCTGATAATGTTTTAAAATGACAAAGAAAAAAGAGCCGTGGTAAACCACGGCTCTTCAGAATTTGATGCGATTAGCTAGATGCTAATCAAGCTGGTAACTTAAACTACAGTTACGTTCTCAGCTTGTGGGCCTTTTTGACCTTGAGTAACAGTAAACTGAACTTTTTGACCTTCGTCAAGAGTCTTGAAACCGTCAGAGTTGATAGCGCGGAAGTGTACGAATACATCTGGACCAGACTCTTGCTCGATAAATCCGAAACCTTTATCAGAGTTGAACCACTTAACAACGCCAGTAACTTGAGACATAATATTGAATCCTGTAAATATAAATTAAAGCCTTAACGGCGGTAAAGCTGGAAAATGCCGGTTTACTTAATGTTAACAGGACGAACATTGTCGTATTGAACACATAAAAATAAGCCCTAACTTTCAAGCTGCAGTCACTATAAACCATTCCCATGATAAGTCAACACACATTCAAGACTAAATTAAGAGTATTTCGACTCATATATCTACAGCCAGAAAAATCCAGATATTACATAATATATACAGGCCAAATAACCTATAACAACAAAGGCTTAATCATCGAAAACTAACTTAGACAAACCTACTAGTTCGCGCTAAAAACTTCTATCTTAAAATCCAATTCGCACTCAAAACCCGAGGCCGCTAATGCGAGCTTTTGTTCGTCTGTCAATTTCCAGTTATAGGGTGTCATTTGTAAAAAGTGACCAATATCATCCTCATCTTTCAAACTGAGCGTGCTCTCAAGTCGCTTTTGATCGATTAATGTAAAACCTTCAATCTGTGATGACTCTTGAGTATGCTCTTTAGGCGTTTCATATATGAGTTCTTTCAATGCAAAGTGGTGCCTAGGTCCTGCGCATACTGTTATCAGAATGCCGCCTGACTTTATCACTCGTTTAAGTTCCGTATCCAATGATGGCGCATAGATCCTAAGCATAAAGTCAAAACTATCATCAGCGAACGGCATATCAAAAGCACTCGCGACGCTAAAAGCAATATCTGGGTATCGTTTGGCGGCATACTTAAGTGCTGACTTACTAATGTCTAATCCAAACAAGGTAAAATTTTCACCTAATCCATGCGCCAAACGATTGGAGTAGTACCCTTCGCCACAACCAATATCGAGACCGTATTTGGCATCATTAAGATGAGTCTTTGCCAGCTGATTAACACTGTCACTAAGCTGTTGGTAGTAACCTTTATTAAGGAATTCTCTTCTAGCAAACATCATCTCTTTGTTGTCACCAGGATCACTGGATTTTTTCTTTTGAACTGGAAGTAAGTTTACATAGCCCTCTTTAGCGCAATCAAACCTATGATTAGAATCACAAAACCAAGTTTTGCTCTGCAGCATTAAAGGTTGTTCGCATATCGGGCAACGGTAAATCATCAATCATTCTCCAATGCAAATGAACTCTCTGTTCCATCTGCCATAAGTTGTTCTACAAGTTCATTTAGCTGTGGTGGCGCCAACAGTTGATAGCTTTCTAGTTTTCTTCTCAACAGACCTTGGTCAACATCAGCATTAGCTGCTCGGCTCAAGTTTGGCCGTTCGACTAGCTGCGAATAGCGCCGAGTCAGTAATTGCCTTTTTTTGACCAATTGAGCATCAAGTTGGCTTATATCATTATCGCTATAATTCTGATTTAGCAAACCTTCGTTAGCAAAACGTTTTAAGTCGTTACGAATACTTTCTAGCTCGCTAATTTCTACCAAAAGACTTTCCGCGTTGGGTTCAATATCCATCGAACGAGCGATAATATGCTTTGCTAGTTGGATCTCTCTGGCAATAAGTCCTAATCGAAAATCTGCTTCCAAGGGGACTAATTCCCATTTTATGGGTTCAACGATATGAAACTGACCGACATTATCAATATCAACCGCGATTGACAGCCCTTGTCTTAGCTGCTCAGCACAAAGTTTAGGCGAAATCCCCAAGGTTGAAAAAAGCCGCCATCCTTGACCGACACTACGATTAAGGGGAGCATCCGATGGCACATATTCGTGCGTTTCAATAATTTCAAGCGACAAATAAGGATGTAGCCGTACCATCAACGACATGTTGGTCTCAGAAACGTTAACCACAACGACTTCAGCTATAGGGCCTGATTGCAGCTGCAATACACTAAAGTTGCCAAACTGTTCAGACAAAACAAGCTTCAATGTTGATTGGTGGTTAATTTCGATAATTTGCGGTTGGATTAATAGCGGTTCAAACATACAGCTCCTCATTGACCTAGCCGTATTATACTTGCAATAGAGAGCAGGTTCCAGCCATCAAACTGACGTAAATTCAAGCAAATAAGTCCGTCCATTATTGAAGTTAAGACAATTAGACTACCGTGGTGCTATGATGAATCCACTTAATGGAAGTTAATAGCCACGATTTTATGCCTTCAAAAAAACAAAACACCCTCTTCTGGCACGATTATGATACAGAAAGCCTAAGATATTGAATAACAAACAATTAAACTCAAAATTTAATCATGCAATGCACGCTGCGATGCACACTTGTATTTTAAACTTTAAATGTAATTCCTCGCAGATACCTTGATTTGTCTGTGATACTGGCAAACATCTGCTCCAAAACGAGTTTAAGATTGATATCTCTTGAGGTAAAGCTGGTTGCATTTCCCTTCAAAACATGTGATGCCACATCCAATAGAATGGCCAGAATATTTATAGCTCTACAGTTATGACGTGCAAAGTCATGATATTAAGTCAGCGAATGAATGAATTAGAACAGATAACCACCTTTGCTTGCTAGTAACATATTGGTAAATATTTAGTTTACTTTTAAAATTGCTAATTTAAATTATGGTTGCCATATGATTTATACATTTCACCCAAAAAAACTCATAGTCATGACTATAATTGACCCTTTACTAGGAGGATATTATGTTTAGTAATTTTAAAGACAAGCTCGGTGGTGGATGTGTGGGCGCTGTACTCGGACTCGTGCTTTCATATTTTGTCGCTACGCAATTTCCGGACTATTTTGCACAAACAGTCATTGAGAGAGAAGAGGAAAGATCAAAGGCTCAAGTTGAGCGTATAAAAAAAGAGTGTGAAATTACGAATAACAAAATTCGACAGGAACTATCAAATTTAGCAGCAGAAAGAAAAAGTATTCGTAACTACTTTTCAAAAACTTACGAACAGATAAGAGAATTGCTTTCTGAAGTAAACAAGTATGCATCTCAAACGTCGCCTGGCAAGCAAGATGAAAAACGACTAAATGGAAAAGTTTTATCTCTAATGCTTCAAATGGCTGATGGGAGAACTAGTTTTAAATCGCTTTCCAATAGTCTAAATAGTGATGCAACTAAATTGTTAAATGAGCTACAAAGTGGAAATCTAACAGTCTTTGAGTTAAAAGCGAGGCTTGAAGCTATAGCAGATAATGAAAAGATTAATTTGTCAAAAGTTGACCATATACTTCTTAATAGTGACTTTAAATAGTTGTATAATTTTTGGCTAGAGGTATTTAGCCTCCGCCCCCAGCATGGAGCTCTGCACAGGACGGTACATTTAGAGCTCCTTACTAAACATACTGGTTATGGTAGTGAACTGCGACCCATCTCTTAGTGAACATAAACTAGCGGTCTTAAGATAATCATTATTGAGTGTTTGCAGGAACCGGGGGGTTTTAGCTTCGCCATGCTTATCATGATGTTAACTAGAGAACTCTGAACATTCTCCCTAACAACCTGCTGTCCAAGAACGCATTACAACGACAAAATTTATTGTTATCCAATTGCGATAAAACTCACTTTACTTCTGATCTAAGCCGTGTGATTTGGCGGTCAATGGTTGATACTTCGGTATCTGCTTGCTGCGTGATCGCATTCATTTCTTGAGCTAAACTTTGTTGCCAGGTTGCGCCGGCTAGATTGTTGTTAGCGTAGCGACCTCTATTTCTTAAATTGACCATGCGTTGATCACGATTTACTAGAACCTTTTTTCGTCGACTTTTAAGTTTTGTGATTTCACGGTCAATTTGCCGATTACGTATGTAGGTGCTGATTTCAGCTTTTTTATCTGTACTAGCAGACCGCGGGGTTGCGTTAGATGTGTACAAAGCGTTGTCATTTGCCACTACGCTACCTACATTGCTTAGATCTACAGGCTGACTCGAGTCATCACAGGGATCCGACTGATAAACATCACCTGCACAGCGATAGACCTCTGCCAGCGCTGGCAATGTCGTAAAACACGCTAAAAACAAAATTGAATACTTCATAAAATCCTCCATGACTTTAGCCTAGTTTACACTTCTATTTCTGTATGTGGCAAATCTGCTGCGCTTCCCAAAACGCGCCCGTCTTGCACGTAAACTTTCGCACCTGGTGCTCCGCTGCCAAGCGCGGTTATCGATAAGCCTGAATCACTGATTAGCTTTACCGTTCCATTGCCGTTATCACTGTGCACGGTCATGATCATGCGCGGTAATGACAGCGCTTGTTGTAATTGCTTAAACATAAATCCCCTACTCTAAATGCCTAATTAAGTTCACGCTTTGAGTAATATCTAAGCCACTACTTTGATCCATGTTAGCGCTAATACTCACGCTATCGCATGTTGCCTTGAATACCTTGCCCTCATATGTAACCCCAATCAACATGCCCTTTTTTAAGGGCGGTAAGTCGGCCATGATAGGTAACGACACAGTAATCAGCTCTTTATTGCCGCTGGCCGCTATCGCATTGGTACCTGCAAGCCTCGCCGCTTGATTATCAACAATTAACTGGGCACTAATATCGGCAGTCGGAATATCCCCAGCGGTACCCGCTCGTTTTACTTTTGCGCTCACGCCTTGTTGCTCACCTCTAACCCATGCAGCATTGCATGCCTGGTTAATTTGTTTTTTACGGTTAAAGCTCAATATCACTGAGTCGTGAATATTCACATCAGCAATTGCCTCATCCATTAACCAAGGCGATGTAGGCCAGCGCGGAACAACGCTTAACTTACTGGCAAACTCATCAGCAAGCAGCATACAGCCGATTTGAGCACATGCATCATTCACGGCATCGATTGGCGATTTACCCATTATTGAGAATGCACCGGCTGGTACCGTAAAATCAGTTACCCCATCGAGCTCAACCGTCCAACCTGCATTAGTCAGTAGATCCCCCAATATCCCCGCCAATGAGCGGTCAGTATCGTTGGTGTAACTAATCAATGACCGCCAAGGGGTTGCTAGTTGCGCTGTTCGGCTACGCCCTGCACTGCTATAGGTTTTAGAGCCAAAGCTTGCGCTACTCGATGGCTGCTCTGCTAAAGCAAAAAACTCATAACCATTAATATCAATAAGCAGTAACTCATTTTCAGCGCGGCTGGCATCAATAGCGCTACTGAACTGTAAGCTTACAGATTGAGTAAATTGGCTTCGGCTATCATTGATACTCACGCCGTCGATTACAATCGGCAATGAGTCGCTGACGCGAGTACATGTTAACGTTGGTTGCATTAAATAAGCCCTGCGGATCTGAGGTTCAATGGGAACTTTAAAATCAAGGTTAGGAATTATTGGATTGGCATCGACCAAGCCGCCGCCATTGTCGAAATGGCAGTGTTTATCTGAAGCTGTAAACCTTAAGATGATTGGTGGCAGAGTGTTATCTAGCCCTAACTCACTAAAGCGCATAGTCAACAAGCCAACTTCTGGCGATCGATATTTGGTTGAACAAACCCATTTGGCTTTATGTGGCCCCCAAGCAAGGGCTATATGATGGTTAACATCGCTGTCCGTTGAGGCGTAATCAACATTGAGCATGCTAATAACCACATCGTGACTCTTAAGAGTTATCGCTGTGTCACTTTGATAAGAGCCGGTTAACCACCAAGACACTTGCAAGCGACTCTCTGTAGTTGAAAGGCTCAACCAATTAACTGAGGTGGCTCGGTGATGTAGAACAGGTGATACCCAAGAAAAATGGTTCGTTTGCGCTTGCTGAATACCAAGCTGTAATGGCAAATACACGTTAGTGCTTTGCAATAAACCTATTTGCCATGCCGCAGCACTTTGGTGATCTATTGCAATATCTGCCAACCAATCAAGCTGAAATTGATTTTCAATTCTTTTAGTCTGCCCAACGATTATCGCCTGCACCTCAGCCTTGAGTGGTTCCACCCAAGCAACAATAAAATCAAGCCCTAATCCACCATCACGGATAGGCGGTTTCTCTGGGCCCACAGGAATATCAGAGTCAAACCTCAGATATATCGGGGATTGTGAACCGTTCCAAAATTCAGTAAATCTGAGGGTTACGCCGTCAAACGTGGGTCTGTAAAAGTGTAGTGATATTGGCGATTCTGCGTTTAACCAGTCATCAGTGAAACGCAATTTTATCATTGGCTCATGTCTACCGTGTTTATATCCACCAATTGCGCCTTAACACCATCAGCAAAAACGGCATTAAA
>NZ_JAKIKR010000030.1 GCF_023284025.1 Shewanella abyssi
TAAATCAGGGATGATTTAGCAGAGCCATCAGGGAAGATTTTACGGCGGCTTGCAAAGACACTAGCGCATTGGCTGCAGATCGTTGACCCTTACTCCAAATACAAAGCAAAGATCGCTAGACTCCAGTCCAGAAGCGTTACTGGAGTGACGAATTGAATTAGCTCTAAGTTGTTTCGGGGCAGTAACGATTTAGCTTCAACCCGAAGTGGTTCCAATGACCTGCGGTCGGCGTATGTGCAGATACTGCAGAGACTCGCTGCAACTCTTTATAAAAGAAAAGGTCCATGGAAGCTCGACCATGACATCCATGTCATAGATGGCCACGGCCGTATCTACACTGGTTTCGAAAAGCGTAAACTCTCGGCATCTGAGTTTTCAGTTTAAGACTAAGAAATTAGATAGTTAATCTATATCTGACAAGTAACACCCATCTTCCCCGTTGGAAATTTCGCTGTTTAAATTTCGCCGGGGCGCTGAGGGATTGACTCTTATGAAATCAACAGCGGGCGCAAGCGCTTTCTCCCTCGTTTCACTATCGACTAACTATTAGCTAATTATCGAATAACTATCCGTTATTACAATCCATAGCTGTAACTTGAACCGAGTCCTAGCGGTAAACCTATTGACCAATAGAGCAGTAACCAACCACTCCATATTGTCATCAAGGCTAGACTAAACGGCAACATCATCGAGATGAGTGTGCCGATACCAATATTATTCACGTAGCGCTGACAATACACTACTACTAGCGGGAAATAAGGCATCAGCGGAGTAATGATATTGGAGCTTGAATCCCCAACCCTATAAGCCGCTTGCGACAGATCTGGGCTAATATTAAGCTGCATCAACATCGGCACCAGTACAGGACCGATCAATGCCCACTTTGCCGATGACGAACCAACAAATAGGTTTACAAAACCCACTAGTATAATCATCCCCACTACTGTTATCTCTGCCGGTAAGTTAAGTGCTTTAAGACCACTCGCCCCCTCTACTGCTATAAGTGCCCCTAGATTGGATGCCGAAAATGCTGCCACAAACTGAGCGCAGAAAAATGCCATTACAATGTAATGGGACATGCCACTCATCGATTTAGACATTGCTTGAACTACATCACTCGAGTTTTTAAAACTGCCAGTAATATAGCCATACACGAGTCCAGGCAACATAAAAAAGATAAATATCAGCGGCACAATAGACTGCATCAAGGGGGCACTAAAGCTGGTAAGTGAGCCATTACTATCACGTAGAGTCGAGGTTTCAGGCAGAGTCAGCGAGAAAAAGCCCACTATCGCGATTAACATCACCAAAGAGGCACTTCGAAATGCTTTCAACTCTAAAGGCGTGACCTTATCCATCGCGGGCAAGTCCACTTCATCACGGTTTACCTTATGGGTTCGATTCAATCTAGGCTCGAGTACCTTGTCGGTTAACCACCAAATAAGCAGCGTGATCGGAATACAAGATGAAGCAGCAAAGAACCAATTATTGAGTGGATTTACCTCTATACTTGGGTCAACAATTTGCGCCGCTGACTGGGTAAAACTTTGCAGTAGTGGGTCGATACCCGATGGAATGAAGTTGGCGCAAAAACCACCCGATACGCCAGCAAATGCCGCCGCTATACCCGCTAATGGGTGACGTCCAACCGTAAAAAAGATAACCCCAGCGAGTGGAATAACCACGACGTAACCCGCGTCAGTGGCGGTATGGGAGACAATACCGACCAGCACCACTGCTGGTGTCAAAAACTTAGCCGGTGTTATTTTTAGCATCTGTTTAAGTGCGGTATTGATAAAACCTGAATGCTCGGCAACTCCGACACCGAGCATAGCAACAAGTACAACACCCAGTGGTGCAAAGGCGGTAAATGTCGTGACCATGGAGGTTAGGAAGTGAGTGAGTGCTTCCGCACTGAGTAGATTGTTCACTACAATAGGGCTGTCTGTGCGCGGGTCTATCGCCTCAAAGCTGACACCCGACAGCAGTGCTGATAGCCCCCAAACGGCAAACATCAGTATTAGAAATAACATCGCGGGATCAGGTAACTTATTACCCACACGTTCAATGCCGTCCAGCGCTTTACCTAACATACCCTGCGCGCCGTTATCTGCAGGGATTTGTGTACTCGCCATATATCAATCCAACCTATTTTGTTGTTATCCGTCTAACCAAATAGGCCAAGCCAGTACAATTTGGCTCAGCTTTAGCAACGCGGATTTCTTAGTAAACGATAGGATATAATTGGCGGCTTTACCCAAGCTTAAATTAAGCGATTGATTTTAAAATAGATAGAGACGGCACTATTGCAGATAGGCATAAAAAAAGCCCCGTTGTTCAACGAGGCTTTAGCAGTAAACGCATTTTAAGTGAAAAATTACTTACTGGTATCGATTGGCGCAAATGACTTAATAAGGTCATCAACCGCTTTCATCTGCGTTAAATAGTTTTCTAACTGGTTCAACGGCAGTGCACAAGGTCCATCACATTTCGCATTGTCAGGATCTGGGTGCGCTTCAATAAATAACCCAGCCAACCCTAGAGCCATACCGCTACGAGCAAGCTCGGTTGCTTGAGCGCGGCGTCCACCTGCACTATCGCTGCGTCCACCAGGTTGTTGTAATGCATGAGTTGCATCAAAGATGACTGGATAACCAGATTGCTTCATCTCATCCATGCCCAGCATATCAACCACTAGGTTGTTATAACCAAAGCTTGAACCACGCTCACATAAAATGATTTTGTCATTACCCGCTTCATTAAACTTAGTAATGATATGACGCATTTCATGAGGTGCTAAGAACTGTGGCTTCTTAACATTAATAATCGCGCCAGTTTGAGCCATCGCGACAACCAAATCAGTTTGACGTGCTAAGAACGCTGGCAACTGGATAATATCGACCACTTCAGCCACTGGAGCACACTGAGCAACTTCATGTACATCCGTAATTAATGGTAGGTTGAAGGTTGATTTGATCTCTTCAAAGATCTTCAATCCCTCTTCCATACCGGGGCCACGGTAAGAGTTAACCGAAGAGCGATTCGCCTTATCAAATGACGCTTTAAAGACGTAAGGGATCCCCAGTTTCTGAGTCACTTCCGCGTAAGTCTCGGCAATCTGCATCGCAAGATCGCGTGATTCGAGCACATTCATACCACCAAACAACACAAAAGGTTTGTCATTTGCGATTTCAATCGAACCTAAACCAATGGTTTTATTGCTCATCAATCTCTTCTCTCTATCAGAGCCAAGACCTTTGCCTTGGCATTATTCAAATTAAATTGTTACCGATTACACTAGGTTGCGACTATTTGCAGGATTTGACCACACATCCATGCCATATAAGTGCCTAAAGCATAGCCCAACACAGCCAGAAGCACACCAACAGGCGCTAGCGCTGGGTGGAACGCTGCAGCGACAACAGGGGCCGACGCTGCGCCGCCCACGTTAGCTTGACTGCCCACCGCCATATAAAACAGCGGCGCTTTAATTATTTTGGCGACAATCAGCATAAAGCTTGCGTGCACTGTCATCCAAATAATACCAATAGCAAAGTACCACAGGTTTTCAGCATCAAATAGCTTAGACACATCCATATGTAAACCGATAGTCGCGACCAAGATGTACAAGAATACCGTTGCGACTTTCGATGCACCAGCCGCTTCCAAGTGACGCACAGGGCTGAACGACATCGCTAAACCTATAGTTGTTACCGTGACGATTAACCAGAAGAACTTAGAGGTTAGGCTGTAATCACGTGTCCATGGGTAGTTAGCTTCAAAAAATGGTCCTAGGAAGTCGGCAAATAGATGCGCTAAGCCGGTGATACCAAAGCCAACAGCGGCAATCATCATTAAGTCATTAAGACTCGGAATGCGTGAGTTCTCGGCGTGGTACTTTTCAACTTTCTCTTTCAATGCCTCTAAGGCCGTCGTATCAGCCCCTGTTCTAGCATCGATCTCCTTGGCTTTTGACGCCATAAACAGCAATACTGCCATCCAAATATTGGCCACGATGACATCGACGGTCACCATGATAGAGAATATTTCACCACCGGCTTCGTAGATCTCTTTCATTGCCGCCTGATTCGCGCCGCCGCCAATCCAACTCCCCGCAAGCGTTGTCATACCACGCCATACAGCCTCAGGGCCTGTGACACCGAGTACTTCAGGGTTGATACTGGAAACAATCAGCAGGGCGATAGGGCCGCCAATCACAATGCCGACCGTACCGGTCAAAAACATGATAATCGCTTTCGGGCCTAGTGACATAATCGCTTTAAGATCGACACTTAAAATAAGCAGCACTAAACAAGCGGGTAACAAATAACGTGATGCGACGAAATACAGCTTGGAAGTGTTACCATCAATAATATTAAAGGTGTTTAGCAATGATGGCAGAAAATAACACATCAATAGTGCAGGAATGTAAGTATAAAACTTCTTCCAAAAATGGTTGCTGCTGTTGCTGGTATAAAAAACAAAACCCAACACAACGGCGAGTATACCGAGCGCTGTCGCATCATTGGTTACTAATGCGCTGGTGACCGAAGCGGAACTACTCATTAATCCTATCTCCCTGATAGCGGCTGTACTTTTATTAACAGTACTTTGCCTAGTTATTATTCTTGCTGTTCAATTTGTTGTTTCATTAATGGCGCATTCGTGCGCTCTAATACTAATGATGGTGTTACTAAAAAAGGGCCGTTAGGCCCTTTTACATACTTAATGGAACGTTTCAACGTTCTCTTTGAGCTCTTTCAATTGCATCTTCACCAGTTCAATGACCGGATCATGTGGGCTGTTTTCGACAAAATGCTTTAAATCGGCCGTTGCCACACTGATACACCCCAACTGCTGGGCAATAAAAGCCCGTTCACGATTGAGATTAAGATCATCTGCGTGCCATTGGAGTAATAAGTTACAGCACTCCATCGCAGGCTCAAATTTGTGTGCAACAATACTGCCCGCTTTCATCTCATGGATCATGCGCGACACTAGACGCTTAACTGACGCTGGCTTTAAGTAACTCGGCTTTAATACTGCCGCATTACCAAGTTCACCACGCACCAATATATGCAACTGGTGTTTGCTAAACTCACTACCAGTCAAGGGATCAATATAACGAATATCGTCATCAATCTTGCTCACGAGTACCGTTTGACCCGGTAAAAGTAACGGCTCAAGTTTAAGGTCTAGTTGCTTTGCGAGTAGCATTAACACTGTTGCTAGCGTGGTGCTATTACCCTGCTTTGAGGTCATGCATTTACCGAGATCTGCAGCCTCTGCGCTGTAATACGCTTCGCGAGGACAGAAACCTAAGTCGTTATAAAACCAATTGAGTAACCCTGCTAAACGTTCTTGACGATCAACAACGTAAAAGCTCAGCACCGAACCCGCCAGCTCAAGCCAAGCCCAGTTAGCATTCTTGGCTTTTGAAAAGCCAAGATGCTCTGCAACTTCAAAAGCAGTTTCAGGTAGTTTAATTGAATCGTTAAGTTTCAAGGCAGTCTTCAACCTAATAATATAGCTTGCTTAAACACGGCGAGTTTAGCGGCATAAAATACCCAACCTAAAGCGCCCAATGCAGCAAATACTTTAAATAATTTATTACGATTGGCTTTCAGTGCGATGGTCGCTAGCAAGATATAAGCAACAACGGCACTAAACTTTTCAGTCATCCAGGGATCAACAAATGGATACTGTTTAATTGAGAAGCACAAAATCAATCCAGACAAAAGCAGCAAGGTATCGATAACGTGTGGCGCTATCTTAACCAATTTCTTATCCATTATCGGAGATTGACGTAAATGAAGAGAAAAACGCACAATAAAAAACAATACGCTTAACGCTACAAACGTCATGTGAGTATGCTTAAACACAGGGTACAAACTATAGAACGTTTCCATGATTTTAGGTCTTTTGGCCGACAAAGGCGCTAGTGTACCCGATCCCCTTAACCATAACCAATATCAGGTAATGGTATTACGATGGAGTGCGCAATAATTAGCCAGCATCGCAGTGATTTTTACTGCTGGTTAGTTTAATCTCCAGCAAATAAAAGATTTCTTTCCTGTTCCACTTTTTTAACACTGAGTTCGTATACTATAAATGTAAAAAATAACAGGCAGGAACACCAAAATAATGAGTCAGTTCACCTTTGATGACAGCCCAGTATTTTTCCAAGCAGTAAAAGACAAAATAGCGGAGTTTAATTGGCAACACTGGGAGGTATCTGAAAGGCTACCACTTGGATTAAAGCTTGAGAGTGAAACAGGTGAACTGTTAGCCGGCTTTTCAGGAAGGACTTTTGGCAACTGGCTGATGATTGATAATTTATGGGTATCTGAAAGTTTGCGGGGGCAGAAAATTGGTCACCAATTATTAGCCGAAGCTGAGAGTATTGCACACTCTAAAGGTTGTAAATTTGCACTGCTCGATACGCTTAACTTTCAGGCCAAACCTTTTTATGAAGCCAGAGGTTATCAAGTTAAGTGGACTCAATTAGCTTATCCTGCAACGGGCTGTAAATATTTCATGGTAAAGCCATTATCTGCACTTAAAAAATAAAAAGGCACTTTAAAAGTGCCTTTATTATTGCGAGTTAAAGTGACACTATCTTGGCCAACGCCCTAACGTACAACGGTCATTACTGCCAAAATCCCGCACTGTGGCCACGTTCTCATAGCCAAGTTCAATCAACTTTTCTCTAAGCTCTATAGCTTGCTGGTAACCATGTTCAAGTAACAAGTATCCGCCCGGTGCTAGGTAATCTCGGGCGCAATCAGCAATATGAAACAAGTCGGCAAAGCCTTTTTGCGGCGCAGTTAGGGCACTTTGTGGCTCGAACCGCACATCGCCTTGAGAAAGATGTTCATCCTCTTCGTCAATATAGGGCGGGTTAGACACAATCAAGTTGAAGTCATAGTACTCAACCGCATCAAACCAATCGCTTTGGAATACATCCACTTGCTCCAGCTTTAAGTTAATGCGGTTTTCAATCGCCAGTGCCACTGCTTCTTCGACTTTATCGATGGCGCACACCTGCCACTCGTTACGCTCATGGGCCAATGACAATGCAATCGCGCCGGTACCCGTGCCTAAATCCAATACCCGCGCATTTGCAGCTAATGGTAAATTTAAAGCAGTTTCGACTAATATTTCTGTATCAGGTCTTGGGATTAAGGTGGTGGGATTCACTCTAAACGGCAGCGACCAAAACTCCCTTTCGCCAACGATATGGGCGATGGGGTTACCACTAATACGCTTTGCTAGCATCTGCTTAAACTCTGAGACTTGTGCTGACTCTAAGCTTCTTTCTGGCCAGGTGTAGATATAGCTACGCGGCTTATTGATAATATGCAGCAGCATAACTTCAGCATCTAACGAGGCTGAATCCGAAATAGTGTCTAACTGAGAAGAGGCCCATTTAAGGGCCCCAGATATAGTCAATTGCAAGGAATGTCCTTATTCATCGAATATGATAGAACTGAGTAACAGTTAGCCTTCGCCAAGAGCTGCAAGCATATCGGCTTGGTTTTCTAGGATCAGCGGTTCAAGAACAACATCCAAATCACCTTCCATAAACTCATTTAAGCGATAGAGGGTTAGGTTGATGCGATGCTCACTGACTCGACCTTGAGGGAAGTTGTAAGTGCGAATACGCTCAGAACGATCACCACTACCGACTAAGTTACGGCGGGTACTTTCTTCGGCGCTACGACGCTTTTCATCTTCTACAGCTTGAATACGGGCAGTAAGCACACTCATCGCTTGAGCACGGTTCTTATGCTGTGAGCGCTGGTCTTGACACTCGACCACAATACCCGTTGGGATATGCGTAAGACGAATAGCTGAATCAGTTTTGTTGACGTGCTGTCCGCCGGCACCCGACGCTCTGAAAGTATCAACTTTCAAATCGCCTTTATTGATTTCGATGGCTTCTGATTCAGGAACTTCAGGCAACACAACCACGGTACATGCCGAGGTGTGTACCCGACCTTGAGACTCAGTTTCTGGCACGCGTTGAACGCGGTGTCCGCCAGACTCAAACTTCAATTGTCCGTATACGCCTTCACCGCTGACTTTAGCGATGACCTCTTTAAAGCCGCCATGCTCACCTTCGTTGCTGCTCATGACTTCTAACTGCCAGCGCTTACTTTCAACGTATTTACTGTACATACGGAACAGGTCGCCAGCGAAAATAGCCGCTTCATCACCACCTGCACCCGCACGGATCTCAATAAAGCAGTTGTTATCATCATTAGGATCTTTTGGCAGCAAGAGAATTTGCAGCTCATCTTCAAATCCAGCAATAGCTGTTTTAGCTATTTTGTACTCTTCTTGAGCCATCTCTTTAAGCTCAGCATCATCCTCTTCCATCATCTCTTTAGCTGACTCGAGATCTTCCTCGGCTTGCTGAAAAGATTTAAAAGTACTGACAACATCCTCTAACTGAGAATATTCTTTAGACAAGGCGCGAAAACGCTCCTGATCGGCAATAACACCCGCATCGCTCAGTAGCGCCAACACTTCTTCATTACGTTCAAGCAAGCCTTCAAGCTTGCGAATCACACTGTCCTTCATTAAAACGCTAACCTTAGTCTTTATCTAGTCCGAGCATAGTCCTTAATTGTCCAAGAGAGTTGAGATCCCCTCGGCGACTCGCAGCGGTAAGCGCTTGGGTCGGGGCATGGATCAATTTATTGGTTAGCTTATTGGCAAGCTCTAGCAACACTTGTTCGCTATTACCGCCTTGGGCCAACTTATTGACCGCCCGCTCTACCAACTCATCTTTTATCGCCATACTCTGGGTGCGATATTCACGGATACTGTCAACCGACTCTAATGAGCGGATCCACTCCATAAATTGATAAGATTGATCATCTGCAATTAATTCTGCTTGCTCGGCAGCTTCTCTTCGAGAAGCCATATTCTGTTCAATGATGCTTTGCAGGTCATCGACGGTGTATAGGAACGCATCATCCAGATCCGCTACTTCAGCCTCAATATCACGAGGAACTGCTATATCTACCAACAACATAGGTTGATGACGACGCTGCTTAAGCGCTTTTTCTACCATGCCTTTACCAATGATCGGTAATGGGCTAGCCGTAGAGGATATCACGATATCGGCCTTAGGGAGAAAATCTGGGATCTGTTCTAAGGTAATTGCCGTCGCGCCAAACTCTTCACACATGGCTTCAGCACGTGAAATAGTGCGGTTTGCCACAACCATTGTCTTTACGCCGTTATCTTTTAAATGACGTGCCACTAGCTCTATCGTCTCGCCTGCGCCCACCAGTAACACTTGCGTGCTGCCTATGGAGGAGAAGATATGCTTTGCCATGCTTACCGCGGCAAACGCTACGGAAACGGCGGCGGCGCCGATTTCTGTTTCGGTACGGATTTTCTTAGCAACTGAAAAGGTATTTTGAAATAACCGGTCCATTGTGGCTGCAACAGTGCCGGCTTCTTTTGCTTTAACAAAAGATTGCTTAACTTGCCCTAAGATTTGAGGTTCACCTAGGATCAGCGAGTCTAGTCCTGCAGAGACACGCATCAAATGCTTAACCGCTTCCTGATCTTTATATTGATACAGGCAAGGTTCAACATCTGCATGAGAAAGTTGATGATATTCTTCCAACCATTGGACAATGTCGCTCTCTTCACCATTATTACAGTAAAGTTCGGTCCGATTACAGGTGGAGATAATGACGGCTTCGCCCGATTGAGTGCGTGACGCTAGACTCTTCATGGCATCATGAATTTTGTCTGGCGCAAATGCGACTTTCTCGCGTAGGTCGACCGTGGCCGTTTTATGATTTATTCCGATTGCTACAAGGCTCATTTTACTCGTTCTGGACTCTTGGGCATCTTATTATTGGTGCCATTCTAATGAATTGGCTTTGTTAAAAACAGAATACGCTTAACAAAACCGAATAATAATCTCTGTTGTTGCCCATTTTTTCAATTAGCGTCACTCTTTTAACTATTTCTACATAGATACGACACACATTAACGATAATAAGCATTGTACAAATAGTTATTTTTGCATATGGGCATTGGTAATTTATCCAAGCCCTCGTATCATAAGGGCTCTTTTATATCAGTAATAGATGAATAACTTGAGCAGCATCACAAAAAACACTTATGCATGGGTGATATTGAGCTTTATTTTCATTAGCGGTTGCTCAACTACCATACCAGACAACTTAGTTCCCGTCTCTGTCGAGCAGGTTGAACACGCCCAAGCGTGGGAAATGCAGGGCAAGTTAGCCGTGCGCACAGCTGATGATAAATTTAGTACCAATTTGTATTGGTTACACACTCAATCCTCTAATGAATTAAAGCTCACCACCATGCTGGGCACCACAGTGTTAAGTCTAACCAGCACTCGAGGCGATACAATATTAGAGCTCGACGGTAAAACCTACACCGACACCGACGCTCAACGCTTGCTCAATCGCATCACCGGCTGGACGATTCCCATTGATGCCTTACCACTTTGGATTACCGGCCAACTCAGTAGTGACGACGAACTAGTAAGCCAAGATGCACAAAACCGCCCGTTAAGCATCGTGAACGCCACACAGTTTCCCCCTTGGAAGGTCGACTTCAAGAGTTGGCAAACCCAGAGCGGGGCGGAGCTACCTCGACTGCTTAATTTAAAGCGTGATGACATTCGACTTAAAATACAGATAAACCAATGGCAAGCTCTCGCCCCAGAAGATACATCCGTGACAAATCGTCCACAATCAAACTCTAGTGAGCCCTCGTTATGACCGCCCCACTCTCTTTAGGTTGGCCCGCGCCGGCCAAACTCAACCTTTTCTTGCACGTCAACGGGCGCCGAGACGACGGTTACCATGAATTACAGACGCTGTTTCAATTTGTAGATCATTGTGATTACCTCGATTTTAAAGTCACAGACAAGCCGAGCTTGATATTGCATTCAAATATGTCCGGCGCTGTCGCTGATAGCGATAACTTAATTCTGCGAGCCGCAAAATCATTAAAAGAGCACACACAATGCCAACTAGGCGCTGAAATTTGGTTGGATAAACGCTTACCTATGGGGGGCGGTTTGGGGGGCGGTTCATCTGATGCAGCAACCACATTAGTGGCGCTAAATGCACTATGGGGAACGGGTTTACCCCCTAAGGAACTGGCCAAAATAGGCTTAGCGCTCGGAGCCGATGTGCCTGTTTTTATTAATGGTTTTTCCGCTTTTGCCGAAGGTGTCGGTGAACGATTAAAAGATGTTGCTCCGAGCGAACCTTGGTACCTTGTGTTAGTCCCCGATGTGCATGTATCCACCGCCGAGGTTTTCCAAGACCCTCAACTGCCACGTAATACGCCCAAGCTCACACTTGAATCTTTAATGAGCAAGCCTTGGCGGAATGACTGCCAAGAACTGGTCGTAAAACGCTACCCCCAAGTTGCCAAGACCTTAGCGTGGCTGCTAGAATATGCGCCGTCAAGAATGACTGGAACGGGAGCATGTGTTTTCGGTCAATTCGAGCAAGAGCAACAAGCTAAAGATGTCTTGGCGATACTACCAGCATCGATAAATGGCTTTGTTGCCAAAGGATTAAATAAATCACCGTTAATGCTGAGATTAGCTCAGCATTAACCACATCTGGGATACCTTTTTAGTCCCAGCCACTATCATGAAGCATACGCCTGAGGTTCATACAGTGCCTGACATTAAACTTTTTGCCGGTAACGCAACACCTTGTCTCGCTAAGAAGATAGCTGATCGTCTATTTTGCAAACTTGGAGACGCAGATGTAGGCGTTTTCAGTGATGGCGAAATCAGTGTCCAGATAAATGAAAATGTACGTGGTGCGGATGTATTCATCATTCAATCTACTTGTGCTCCAACTAACGATAACTTAATGGAACTGATCGTTATGGTTGATGCGCTTCGTCGTGCATCTGCTGGTCGTATTACAGCCGTTATCCCTTACTTTGGTTATGCGCGTCAAGACCGTCGCGTTCGTAGCGCTCGTGTACCTATTACTGCTAAAGTTGTTGCAGACTTCCTATCAAGCGTTGGCGTTGACCGCGTATTGACTTGTGACCTGCATGCTGAGCAAATTCAAGGGTTCTTCGATGTTCCAGTTGATAACGTTTTCGGTAGCCCTGTGTTATTGGAAGATATGTTATCTAAGAACCTAGACAACCCTGTGGTTGTTTCACCCGATATCGGTGGCGTTGTACGTGCTCGTGCAATCGCGAAGCTGCTTGATGATTCAGATCTAGCTATCATCGATAAGCGTCGTCCAAAGGCAAACGTTTCACAGGTTATGCATATTATTGGTGATGTTCAGGGTCGTGATTGCATCATCGTTGATGACATGATTGATACGGGCGGAACACTTTGTAAAGCGGCTGAAGCGCTAAAAGAGCACGGTGCAAACCGCGTATTCGCTTATGCAACTCACCCAGTATTCTCAGGCAACGCTGCTAAGAACATCGCTGAATCAGTTATTGATCAAGTGATAGTGACAGATACGATTCCATTGAGTCCTGAAATAGAGGCACTTGAGAAAGTCACTCAACTGACAATGTCTACCGTAATGGCAGAAGCGATTCGTCGCGTAAGCAACGAAGAGTCTATCTCGGCAATGTTTAAGCACTAATCGCTATTTGAATAGCAGAATGTGATTAGGCTTACGCTGACATAAAAAAACGCACTCAATTGAGTGCGTTTTTTTGTCTGCATCTTTTAATTAAGTGCTCTGCGCTAGGCTTCAGCTTAAAGTGACACCTGCTCTCGATGAGCCCAAACCATCGTCTCACCCCATAGTGGCAGCATCCACACGCCACTATCATCATCTTGATAAAGTTGCCTGATGACCATGCGCTCATTTTGCAGCACATTTTTGCGGATCTCCCGGTAGATGGTTGCAGACTCTTTTGATATCTGTTGTGGACTGGTGAACGAGCGCTCTTTTATATCAACAAGGAAAGTATTGACCGCTTTGCCATCGACCTGACTTTTAGTTAGCTTGAAGTCGCCGCTAAACTGATAGCGAATTGAGATATCTTTGAGCATATCATCGGTAATACATGCCGCTGCAACTAGCTTGCCTCGATTCAATGAATCGAAAATCAATGATAACCTGACATCTGCGCGCACGACATTCTTACTCTCGGAGTAATAGTACACGTCGGCACGAAATACATCTTCAATCAAACCTTTATCGGTAGGTTCAAATTCATCTAATAGAATATTATTGTAGGTCACCTGCTCCATTCTCAGCTTGGTATCCGCTAACCATTGAATGTCCAATGGCGCCGTCGGCGCATTAACAGATCGAACCAGGTTAAGCGGCTGCTTATCATTACAAACTCCATCGAACTCATTACACAAGGCGACTGATTCATAGCGGCCATTATCAAAAGTAAACAATTGTTTTTCGGTAGCGTTTTGGAAAACACCCTCATAATTAAACCAATTACCGACAACTCGTTCAGCGGAAATGGTCTCTTTGAGTTGATTATCTAACTGTACTGCATTAAGTAGCGAGGGGCTTTGTGCCAATGAAAAGTGCTTTTGGCTGATTGACGCCACATCTGGCTCAGTGAGTACAGAAAGCTGATTTACGATGACTTTAAGTCCACCCGAGAAGTGCAACCCTGCGACAAACATCACTACAGCAGCTATTCCTATAAAGTGATAGTTCATCAGTTTGGATACGGCTATCCCAACTGCAAATTTAGCGTTTTTTGGGCTTGCTGGAGTTGAACGCGACGTGCTGGCCTTATCTGATACTCGTTTTTCTAAACCGCTGACGGGGTCGACAATCGCAGGTGTTACATCCTCAGCATGTTCAATAATGCATAAGCTATAGCCGTAGCGAGGGATGTTTTTTAACTCAATACCTGTTTGGCCAGCGAGCTTTTTTCGTAAGCTGCTCATACACTGGGTCAACGATGAGGGTGCCACCACTCTGTCAGGCCAGCCTGCGTTATTAAGTGTCTCTTTGCTAACCACTTCCCCCACATGGTTGACTAAGCTTTTTAGTACTTCTAGCTCTGCTAATGATAATGCGCAGCGAGTCGAGTTCTTGATATCAACTAACTCTCTGGCATCTAAATCAATAATTAAAAATTCAGTAATATTCACAACCTAACCTCTACTACTTTTAGTAGGTCCCCAAACAACATTCTAAGCTATTTTGTTAATGCTAAACCGGACGCAATGCTGAGTTCTGATTAAACAATTGCTGCTTTGTTAATATTTGTGATCCCCGTAAAAAAAGACCCTAGCAAAATGCTAGGGCCAAAAAATATTGCAGGGATGAGAGCTTTATTTCAGGTTATGAGATTCCTTTAGGTTGTTTAGATCATGACATACAGCACATGACTCTTCGCCAGTGTACTGACCAAGTTCGACACCGAACTGAGCGCCATTTTGCTTCATGTGACTAACCACATCTTTGCGGACTTGACGGCGGTCTTCACCCTCTTCCGCGGCGCGCTTACCATGACAGCTCAAACATACAGCAGCGGTAGGCGATACAAAAGCATCTGCAACTGCATCGACGGCATAACGCTTGTTACCGCTAGTGTCTTTACCATTTGCAGGGTCTAGACCGTCATAGGTATCCATGTAATCAAGATCCAGTGCCAACGGCTTGCGGCCCACTAGGTATTTAGCGTCGTAGCTATCTTCGATATGACATTTAGTACAGTTAGCGAGATCTGCCGAGTACTCAACATTACGCTTCCAACCTTCACCACTTTGGTTAGCACGGTTGTTGGCATGCATTGCATGGATCCATACTTTCTGATCAGGGTGACTCATCGTCAGCTGTTCAATATAATCCTCATCACCTTGCTTGGTTTGCGAATTACGGATGACCTGAGTTGGCATGTTGCTGGCGTTATGACAAGCCACACACTCTTCACCGGCATTCGATGCAGTCGTCCAGTCACGCTCACCGCGTGGCATCAGATTCTTCATCATAACCATTGGGTCTAAAGAGCCATCACCATCGGAATCGACCGAGCCAGAGGCGCAGGTAGTAGCGAAGTAAGTGCTATCGTTCTTGACGACAGAGTGACAGCTACGACAGTTCAACGTCATCTGTACAAAACCATCATCTGAGGTAGTGGTACCATGACAGTCGCCACACAGCTCGTTGGTCACGATCTGACGACGTGGACGCTCTTCCAACATGCCTTGCTTATTGAAGAAGTGTTGCCAGTTATAACCTGCTGCACCGTTACTCCAATCAGTTTCGCCATCACAGTCCTGAATTGTTTCACCATCTTTGTCGACACAGAACCAGATACGCGGCGTGACCATGCCGTAGCCATCATTTAAATCACCATCGAAATCATCTTCAAGATCGAATGGACCGATTTCAAACGTCGTCTTACCATTTTCATAGTTAAGCACGATTGGCTTATCTACATAGCCTGGGAAGTTTTCTTTATTGGTATGAACGCGCAGTACCTTACCACGATCCATGCCCATATCCTGGCCGCCCCAGTTGATATAGAACTCGGCGTAATACATGTACTTAACCAGATCTAACTGCTCATTACGCGTGTTACCATTTTTGTCCAAAATATCGACTGTCAGCTGTACATAGCCAGTCTTATCCGTATCTAAGTTGGCATCGATGTTGGCTTGTGCTTCTGGAGCATCAACCATCTTAGCTTCAGTCACCGTTAGGTGAAGGTTTTCACGGCGCTCGTTCTGACCTTTATAGGTAGACAAATGCACCATCTCGAGGGTATCTGCCGTATGACAACTGGCACATTGTGCATTGTCCTGATACGGCCAGTGGCCAACGCCTTCTTTAAAGTTAACGTCTGTATGGCAGGTAATACACGTTTCCTGAGTCGGGACGTTCTTCCAGTTTGCAAAATCAGTGGCTTGCTCATTTTCAGCATGGCAGTTATCACAACCGCCCACAGGAGCTGGGATCACTCCGATGTGTACATCATGGGCTAGCATTGGAAATACTTTACTGATGTCACTGACTTTGTTGTCCGCATGGCAAGCAGCGCATGTTTCGACTTCAGTGTACTTACCGCCATGGATAGTGAAATCATCATGACAGCTAACGCAGTTTTGGTTGTTGACCACATTCTTAGTGTAGAGCGGCTCTAGACCTTCGCCTCTAAAGTCATAGTGCATATTCGCATAACTTAACTCAGTTGCGCCTACTGCCTCGCCACCGGTTCTTAGCACTAACCGTAATGTCTTTTCATCTGTGATAGTAAAAGCAGTTTCTGCTGTAACATCTTTTTCAAAGCTATAGGTATAAGTACCGTCTTTATTATCAAGCAAGCTACCACACTTAGAGTACTTGCTAGCAGGACATGCTTCAGAGCTAAGTAACTTCCAGTTATTAGCATCGCCTTGAGTGCCTTGTTCAAGCCCTGAGAGTATAAAGCCAAATTTTTCTAAGCCTACGACAGGAAGATCTTTTTCATTAGTTACTGTAAACGTAATATCAGACTGTGCCCCAACAACTATCTTATCTACCGCGACAGTTAATGCCTTGGCATCTCCTGCAACTGGTATGCCTGGTTGCCCAGGAGTTCCGGGTGTACCGGGTGTGCCATCTTTACCATTTTGTCCATCATCACCAGAACAACCCGTTAAGGCCAGTCCAATGACGGCTGCTAATGTAGCAACTTTTACATTGACTCTTTTCATCATCTGTTCCACTCACTTTTATTTAGCCCTCTTTTTTGGGGCAAATGAAATGTAACTAAATGATTGAAATTAAAGTGTGACAACCTCGGTTGCATTTACAGGCAAACCGATTAACGAGAAATACAGCACAAACAAAGCCAGAACGGATAACAAGAAGTAACACTAAGGATGCAGAACAGTTCTTTAGTGTTGAGCTTAAGTTAAATACCAAAGGAAAAGCGTGATTGTTAGCACTAACCTAGCTAACAAAAGTTAACAAAAGGCTGATTTATTACCAAGCATTAGGATTTCACTCTGGTTTGCCAACTCAAATCACTGCAACAGTTACAGCATTAACCCTATTAATCCCGATAAATGACCTACTTTGACGCAGCCTTTGTATGCACCAGCAGTGATAATCGCTCAACAATTATCTAAAGCTTGTCACTATTGTCATTAGTGATGTATGCATTAAGAAGAAGGTATCTGTTTATAAGGGAAATTAGCCCCTGCAGGGTAAGAGCTACCTAATGATAACTAGAGGGAAGTTTAAAGCCAAAGCATCGCTATAACGATGCACCTCAGCTTTATATGCATCACAATGCGCCAGCACCTCACCGAGGGCTGAGAGGGTTATCATGTACCGACAGCAGCGTACACATACACGAAGCTTATATTACCAAGCCATATAAAACTGTAAAATCCAGCCTTGAACTCTGTCACTTCTCTACATGCTGAATCCTGCATATTGAGGTCGTTGGGGTATAGACGTTCTGATTGAGGTGGCAATAGCGCTATTGAATATTGGTATTGGTATTGGTATTGGTATTGGTATTGGTATTACAGCCTAAAGTCATATTGGGCTTATTGAATTGCATAGAAAGAGGAATTTAGGAAAGCAAAAAGCCCGTCTATTAAGACGGGCTTTCTGTGTTTGGCTGGGATACCAGGATTTGAACCTGGGAATGCCGAGATCAAAACCCGGTGCCTTACCGCTTGGCGATATCCCAATTAACTCTTTGTAATTAACTTTAGTACTAAAATTCGATGGTACGGGAAGAGAGACTTGAACTCTCACACCTTACGGCACCAGAACCTAAATCTGGCGTGTCTACCAATTCCACCACTCCCGCATCGAATCTTACTGCAAGTTGCCTTGCTTCATCTTTATAGCCTGGGACAATAAAATTGTCTAGTCACTATTCCGACAAGGTCAATAAATCAACCTTTTTAAAAATGGCTGGGATACCAGGATTTGAACCTGGGAATGCCGAGATCAAAACCCGGTGCCTTACCGCTTGGCGATATCCCAATTAATCTTTGTTGCTAATAACAAGTAAAAACTCATTACTTTAAAATAAATGGTACGGGAAGAGAGACTTGAACTCTCACACCTTACGGCACCAGAACCTAAATCTGGCGTGTCTACCAATTCCACCACTCCCGCACTGCATCAATTTTTACATCTAGATTAAGATGGCACTTAGTCATAGCGTGTCTAATATCAACATCCACCACTCCCGCACTGCATCAGGTTTTACATCTAGATTAAGATGGCTCATATTTTACATCTTGAGAAAGATGGTAGCCATATTGCCGGGACTTACGTACCGTCATTGCTACAAACTCATATTTTACATCTTGAGAAAGATGGTAGCAATGGCGGGACTTGAACCTGCGACCCCAGCATTATGAGTGCTGTGCTCTAACCAGCTGAGCTACATTGCCAAAGATGGCTGGGATACCAGGATTTGAACCTGGGAATGCCGAGATCAAAACCCGGTGCCTTACCGCTTGGCGATATCCCAATTAATCTTTGTTACTAATAACCAGCCTAAGCTCATTACTTTTCAATAAATGGTACGGGAAGAGAGACTTGAACTCTCACACCTTACGGCACCAGAACCTAAATCTGGCGTGTCTACCAATTCCACCACTCCCGCACTGCATCAGTTTTACATCCTGATTATGATGGCACTTAGTCATGGCGTGTCTAATATCAACATCCACCACTCCCGCACTGCATCAATTTTTACATCTAGATTAAGATGCCTCATTTTACATCATGAGAAGATGGTGCCAATCATATTTCTGATTAAATTAATCAACTAATCGGCTATTCTCTATTTTACATCTAGAGAAGATGTTAGCCATATCGTCGGGACTTGCGTACCGAGATTGCTACGTCTCCTGCTTTACATCTAGAGAAGATGGTAGCAATGGCGGGACTTGAACCTGCGACCCCAGCATTATGAGTGCTGTGCTCTAACCAGCTGAGCTACATTGCCATCTATTTTTCGTCCCTCTCACTGAGGAACGGGGCGTATTATGCTTATTCAGCGTATTCAGGTCAACTGCTTTTTTTCGCTAATTTAAACTAAATTCACTGTTAGGCTATTACTTCGCCAAACTGGGTAACAGATGTGCAATATATTGCGGTTTGCGCTAATTAAGCTGTTAAAAAGAAGTTTATTTTCTTACTCAAGTCTCTATGAGTGCTCGCGAGATGTTCAAAATCCAACCGTTCGCCAAGCTTAGCACTAAAAGTGAATCATGTTTGCCAAGGTTCATTGATGCCAAAATACAAACGCGGCGCTTAAAGGGGACTTTAAGCGCCGCGTTTAACATTCTCTTATGGCAATAACTGCCGCAACGAGCTTATACGTTAAATAGGAAGTGCATTACATCGCCATCTTTAACGACATATGTTTTACCTTCAACACGTAATTTACCCGCTTCTTTAGCACCAGCTTCACCTTTATGGGTGATAAAGTCATCGTACGCCATCACTTGAGCACGAATAAAGCCACGCTCAAAGTCTGTATGGATAACACCTGCTGCTTGTGGAGCGCTTGCGCCAATTTTAACGGTCCATGCGCGTACTTCTTTAACACCAGCGGTAAAGTAAGTCTGTAGCGTCAGTAAATCATAACCGGCACGAATGACGCGATCAAGACCAGGTTCTTCCAGTCCTAAGTCAGCCATGAACTCTTCACGGTCTTCAGCGTCCATTTCTGCAAGTTCAGATTCAATCGCAGCGCATACAGCCACTACAACCGCATTCTCTTCAGCTGCAATTGCATGAACGGTGTCTAGATGTGGGTTATTTTCGAAACCATCTTCTGCAACGTTAGCAATGTACATCGTTGGCTTAAGCGTTAAGAAGTTCAAATAAGCCACTGCAGCGAACTCTTCTTTGGTTAAATCCATTGAACGCAGCATGTTGCCTTCGTCTAATACTGGGCGCATTTTTTCAAGCACAGCCACTTCAAACTTCGCCTCAGAATCGCCGCCTTTAGCGCGTTTGGCTTGGCGAGTGATGGCGCGTTCACATGAATCTAGATCGGCAAGTGCGAGTTCAGTATTGATGACCTCGATATCGCTTGCAGGGTCTACCTTGTTTGCC
Source organism: Shewanella abyssi (assembly GCF_023284025.1). GTDB lineage: Bacteria > Pseudomonadota > Gammaproteobacteria > Enterobacterales > Shewanellaceae > Shewanella > Shewanella abyssi. The sequence goes on from NZ_JAKIKR010000030.1 coordinate 20,073, forward strand.
ACATGCACAATGTTGTCATCTTCAAAACAACGCACAACATGGCCAATAGCGTCAGTTTCACGAATGTTAGCTAGAAACTTGTTTCCAAGACCTTCACCTTTTGATGCACCAGCAACTAAACCTGCAATATCTACAAATTCCATTGTTGTTGGCATAATACGCTCAGGCTTAACGATCTCAGCGAGTGCATCTAGTCTTGGATCCGGTACCGGAACGATGCCAGTGTTTGGCTCAATCGTACAGAACGGGAAGTTTGACGCTTCGATGCCTGCTTTAGTTAACGCGTTGAACAGTGTTGATTTACCAACATTTGGCAGGCCTACGATGCCACATTTGAAACCCATATTGTTACCTTTATATCAATGAATAACTTGGAGGTTTGCCCCAAGCATTTGTTTATGCTTTAAAAGAATGCAACCTGTGCATCGCCTTTGCCATATCTTCGTTAAATAAAATCTCAGTGGAGCGCACCGCTTCATCTATTGCGGCGTCCATCAACTCTTGATCCGTTGGTGATGCCTTACTCAACACATAGTTACTGACCTGACTTTTATCACCAGGGTGTCCAATACCAATGCGTAAGCGATAGAAGCCTTTATCATTTGCCAGTTTGGCAATGATATCTTTCAGGCCATTGTGGCCACCGTGCCCTCCGCCTAACTTAAACTTTGCCACCCCTGGTGGCATATCGAGCTCATCATGCGCTACTAATATCTCGTCTGGGGCGATGCGAAAAAAGTTCGCTAACGCGCCAACCGATTTACCACTTAAATTCATAAACGTTGCCGGGACCAATAAGCGGACGTCCTTGCCATGCAGCGTCACTCTTGCCGTCATGCCAAAGTACTTACTGTCTAACGTTAACGTTGCACCACAGACTCTCGCGAGTTCTTCAACGTACCAAGCACCTGCGTTATGGCGCGTTCGCTCGTACTGCGCGCCGGGATTTGCTAACCCAACAATAAGTTTAATGTTGCTCATAATACTCAGTCTGTGTTTGCTTACTTACGTTTTGCCGCCATTGGCCACAAAATTAAAAACGCGGCATTTTAGCACTCAAAGCGCGCGCCAACAAATTATACGCAAAATTGGCTATATCATGTCGTAAACGTTTGCTGAGAAAATCTGTTTATTGTCCGTATAAACAACAAAGCGAAAAGCTGTTGTGCAACTTTTCGCTTTCCTGTTACCGCTCGAGCTTAGCAGCGATTAAAAACCCATAGCGTACTTAAGCACCTGTTTTTTAATCGGACTATCGATATTCGCTAATTTCAGCACGCTATTTCTTAACAGCTTTAGCGGTAAAATATCGTTGCTAAAACTGGCATAAAATATATCCATCGCAGTCATCATCAACTGATTATCCCGATAACGACACTCTTGATACTCTTTTAATACCGCAGCACTCCACCAGCCAGTGTCGTACTGTAAATGCGACTCGATAGTAGTAATCAGCGCATCGACATCTTTAAAGCCAAGATTAACCCCCTGCCCCGCTAATGGATTAATCGTATGCGCTGCGTCTCCGAGGATAACCACGTTATTGCAGTAATAGCGCTCAGCATGACGACGGGTTAGCTTAAAGCTCGCTTTATTGACCACTTTAAAATCACGATCTAACCGCTCTGGAAAATGCTGATCAATCTGGTTTTTCAACGCTGTATTATTTAACTGTGACAATTGCGCGATGCGATTAGCATCATCGTACCAAACTAAAGAAGCATTATTGCCAGGAAGAGGTAGTAAAGAGCGCGGACCTTGAGGGGTAAATTGCTGCCAAGTTACGTCTTGCTCGGCGATCTTCGTTTCGATATTAATCAGCATTGCAGACTGGCTGTAATCCCAACCAGTAATACCTATCTTCGCCCACTGTCTAACATAGGAGTTGGCACCATCTGCACCAACCAATAAACGTGTAGAGAATGATTGACCGTCCTCAAGGATAATATCGATCACATCATTATTTAATCGCGCTAACTGACTAACTTTTATCGGACAAAATAGAGTGATGTTCTCCAACTGTGCCATCCGATGCCACAAAGATAACTGGATCAAACGGTTTTCGACTATATGACCCAGGTGCGAAGTATTAATTTGGTCGGCATGAAATCGGGTAATACACCCCTCGATCTCCCATGTTTCTAGTCCTTTATAAGCAACTTGACGCATGGTTCTCAGGTGCTCTAATGCCCCGAGGCGGGATAGAAGCGTTTCTGATGCGGCGCTAATCGCAGACACTCGCAGATCTAGCGGTTGTGAGCTTTCATAAGCTTTAGGCGAAAATGCTTCAACTACTGCAACGGTTAATCCTAACTGGGCTAAACCAATCGCCGTCGCGGCGCCAACCATGCCGCCGCCAACAACGACTGCGTCATACTTACTGTTTTTATTCTTCAGCTGTTCCACAGATTTCAGGCTCCTGAAAGATGACACCACCTATACCCATCTTACCTGAAGATGCAGGATTCAGTGGGATGGGGATATATGTAGGCAAGTTTACACTCAATTACAGTTCAATTTGTCCTTCGTACTGCAAAATTTGATCAAAGCAGTGCTTCTTCAGTAAGGAGCATGCAATTAGGCCAAATAAAATATGTCGTTTAATGTCTCAACCCACTCTAACGTATTTAAATGTGTCTGAGACGCCAATGATTAACAACTGGTTACATACCATACAAGCTAGCATTCAAACCATGCCATAGACTCAAATAGTCAAAAGAGTATATCCCTATGGAATAAGTGAGAATGCTATGAAAAAACTAACTATAGCAGCAGTGCTAATAACGCTATTAACCCCGTTAACTAGCCTTGCAGCCGCACCGCAGCAAGAGATGGAGCGTATGTCCGTGACTTATCGTACTCCACTTGATTATGCGATTTACCAATACACCACTAATTTGCTCAACAGTTTCAAGCTGGAATTACGTGCTGACATCCATATGCAAGCTCGGATGAACATTCAAAAAATGGCTCAAGAACATGGATTTACCGTTGCCGCTGTCAATACCGAACAACAAAAACCTATACCCGCACTGTTGACAAGGGCAATCACGTCCGCAGAATAATTTCACTCAACATAGGCTAAATGCTAGCCAGCAGCGCCTATAAGCGTTAAAATATTTCGCTATTTTTTCGGTGCCTCTAGAGTGATATAAACTGATGAGTAAAAAACTCCATATTAAAACTTGGGGCTGTCAAATGAATGAGTACGACTCATCAAAGATGGCCGATCTTCTCAACGAATATGAAGGCTATACCCTGACAGATGACGCAACTGAAGCTGACGTGCTTTTGCTAAACACCTGCTCTATTCGTGAGAAAGCACAAGAAAAAGTTTTTCATCAGCTAGGACGTTGGAAAACACTAAAAGACAAAAAACCAGGCCTTATTATTGGTGTGGGTGGTTGCGTCGCATCTCAAGAAGGTAAGGCAATTAAAGAGCGCGCTCAATGTGTGGATCTTATTTTTGGCCCACAGACACTGCATCGCCTACCAGAAATGATCGACCAGATTAAAGATGGCAAAAAAGTCGTCATTGATGTCAGTTTCCCTGAGATCGAAAAATTCGATCGTCTACCTGAACCCCGTGCTGATGGCCCTAGTGCCTATGTGTCAATCATGGAAGGTTGCAGTAAGTACTGCTCTTTCTGTGTAGTACCTTATACCCGTGGTGAAGAGGTCAGTCGTCCATTAGACGATATTATCCTTGAGATAGCCCAACTGGCTGCACAAGGTGTGCGTGAAGTGAATCTACTAGGGCAAAACGTCAACGCCTATCGCGGTGCAACCCATGACGATGAGATCTGTACCTTTGCTGAACTGCTTCGCTATGTTGCTGCGATTGATGGTATTGACCGTTTACGTTTTACCACTAGCCATCCAATTGAGTTCAGCCAAGACATTATCGATGTTTACCAAGATACCCCAGAGCTTGTAAGCTTCCTACATCTACCGGTTCAATCTGGCTCAGATTTGATTCTAACGCAGATGAAGCGTGGCCATATGGCTATTGAATATAAGTCTATTATTCGCCGTTTACGTAAAGCACGCCCTGACATTCAGATTAGTTCTGATTTCATTATTGGCTTCCCTGGTGAGTCTAAGCAAGATTTTGCTGACACAATGAAGCTCATTGAAGACATTCAGTTTGATCACAGTTTTAGCTTTATCTATAGCGCACGCCCAGGCACACCCGCAGCCGATCTCCCTGATAATGTATCACTGGAAGAGAAAAAAGAGCGCTTAGCGATATTACAAGATAGAATCACTCAACAAGCCATGCGCTATAGCCGCCATATGGTAGGCACAGTGCAGCGTATTTTGGTTGAGGGCCCATCGGTTAAGAACCCAATGGAACTGCGTGGCCGTACTGAAAACAGTCGCGTGGTCAACTTTGAAGGTAAGCCTGAGCATATTGGCGGCTTTGTTGACGTTGAAATTGTGGATGTATACACCAACTCGTTGCGCGGTGTTTTTGTCCGTGCTGAAGATGAAATGGATCTACGCCGCGATCTGCGTCCATCTGATATTGTGGCGAAATACAAGCAAGATGACGCCATAGGTGTCAGCCAATTTATCCCGTCTTAATTGACTGAATAATCAAGGGTAAATAAGCTAACAAAGCGGCATCTTAGATGGCGCTTTTTTCGTCCCTATAATCAATAAAAAAACCATTCGCATTTATTGATTATCGCTCGTAAACTAGAGTGATCACGCTTGATAACATTCTTGGATCTGGAGTTACTTTTTGTCTAATAAGTTAACGACGCTCAACCTGTATTTGGAGCCAGCAGAAACACGCAGACTAGCCTCACTTTGCGGTCCTTTTGATGACAATATTAAGCAATTGGAACGCCGTATTGGTGTTGAGATCAGCTACCGCAACAATCATTTCCAGATAGTCGGTGTGGCTAAAAATTGTTTAACTGCCAATAATTTATTAAGAGATTTGTACATTGAAACCCAGCCTCTAAAAGGTAGCACGCCGGATCTAGAACCAGAAACTGTCCACATTGCCATTCAAGAAGCTGTTGCTTTTGATATGGAAGCACCTCGCGATGAGAAAGAGCTTTATATCAAAACTAAGCGCGGTGTCATTAAGCCACGCAATCCAAATCAAAGTGATTATGTGCGTAATATTGTCTCCCATGATATTACCTTCGGCATTGGTCCTGCGGGCACGGGTAAAACATACTTAGCCGTTGCAGCCGCCGTTGATGCGCTAGAGCGTCAAGACGTTCGTCGTATTCTGTTAACCCGTCCAGCGGTTGAAGCAGGTGAGAAATTGGGGTTTTTACCTGGCGACTTGAGTCAAAAAGTCGACCCCTATTTACGACCACTTTATGATGCGCTATTTGAGATGATGGGCTTTGAAAAAGTCGAACGCCTAATAGAACGCAATGTCATTGAAGTTGCACCACTGGCCTATATGCGCGGACGTACCTTAAACGATGCCTTTATCATTCTTGATGAAAGCCAAAACACCACCATTGAACAGATGAAGATGTTTTTAACCCGCATAGGATTTAACTCCCGTGCGGTTATCACCGGTGACATCACTCAAACCGATCTGCCTAAGCATCAAAAGTCTGGGCTACGTCATGCAATTGAAGTATTAGGTGAAGTTGGCGAAATTAGTTTTAATTTCTTCCAAGCCAAAGATGTCGTTCGTCACCCTATTGTGGGGAGAATTGTTGAAGCTTATGAAGAGTTTGAGCTAAAGAGCCAGACAATTAAAGGCCATAAAGATAGCCAATATCAGCTACAGGGAGCAAAAAATCATGACTAACGCTCAAACTAGTGTTGATCTCGACCTGCAGATTGCAGTTGATACAGTAAAACTTCCTTCGGCACAAGAGCTGGAACTTTGGGTAAAAACAGCACTCAGAGAGAGTATGGACCACGCCGAATTGACGATACGAATTGTCGATTCGGCAGAAAGCCAGATGCTAAATAATACCTACCGCGGTAAAGACAAGCCCACCAATGTGCTCTCTTTCCCGTTTGAGGCACCACCAGGCATAGAACTACCACTATTGGGCGATTTAGTTGTCTGTGCAGCAGTGGTAGAGCAAGAAGCAATTGATCAACAAAAAACCCTTACCGCACATTGGGCGCACATGGTTGTACATGGTTGCCTCCATCTGCTAGGGTATGATCATATAGACGATATGGAGGCTGAAGAGATGGAGTCATTAGAGACCCAACTACTTGAAAGCCTTGGTTATAACAATCCTTATGAGGAGCAATAATTGACTCAAAAGAGTCGATAGAAAACTATGAGTGACGATATCCCCCCGAGTAGCAACGCCCAAAAGAAGGGCTGGTTGGAAAAAGTAAGTCAGTTATTCCAGGGCGAACCCCAAAATCGCGAAGACTTGGTTGATGTAATTCACGGTGCAGAACTGCGTGAAGTGATCAGCGAAGACACCCGTGAAATGATTAAAGGTGTATTGGAAGTCTCCGATCTTCGAGTGCGGGACATCATGATCCCACGCGCACAAATCGTCGCACTTCAAATTAACGATACGGTAGAAGAACTTCTCTCTACTGTTATCAGCTCAGCACACTCCCGCTTTCCTGTAGTCAATGAAGATAAAGATCATATCGAGGGTATTTTACTCGCAAAAGATCTGCTTCAGTATGGCTTTAAGAACAATGAAAAGCCTTTCGAACTAGGGCAAGTTATCCGCCCAGCAGTTGTCGTTCCAGAAAGTAAACGAGTCGACGTCTTGTTAAAGGAATTTCGTTCTCAACGTTATCATATGGCGATAGTTGTCGATGAATACGGTGGAGTGTCAGGCCTAGTGACAATTGAAGATATTCTTGAAGAGATTGTTGGCGATATTGAAGATGAGTTTGATCATGACTCTGCAGAAGAGACTGAGATCAAACAAATCGCCAAGCAAGTCTACATGGTCAAAGCATTAACGCCAATAGATGACTTTAATGACGCGTTTAACACTCGATTCAGTGATGAAGAGTTTGATACCGTTGGTGGTTTAGTTTCTCATGCTTTTGGTCACCTGCCTGAACGTGATGAAAAAGTTATGATTAAAGGTATTGAATTCAAAGTCGTCAACGCCGATACCCGTAGACTGATTCAATTACGCGTAAAATTCCCCGATAAAGCTGCCACCGAGAGCATTGCTTAGCAATCCGCTCCTTTAACAGCACCCAATGATGAGGCTGTATGCTGAGTAAATTACGGGCATCTGCCCATCATTCCTTTCTAAGATTGGTGCTAGCCTTTGCGGCTGGCGCCGTGACATCTCTTGCTTTTGCCCCCTACTCTTATTGGCCGCTGTATTTAATTGCGATGGCATTTGCCCTGCATCAAAGTGCAGGCTTAACCGCCAAGCAAGGATTACACTACTGGCTAAGTTTCGGTTTTGGTTGTTTTTCCGTAGGGATCAGTTGGGTACATGTCAGTATCGACACTTATGGCGGTGTGCCGCTTATCGCATCATTAGGCCTGATGGCGCTATTGGCACTTTATTTAGCACTCTATCCGGCGATTACCGGCTATTTATTGCAAAAACTAACCCCACAAACCAGTATCAGCCGTAACTTAATGCTGTTCCCTGCGCTTTGGACATTAACGGAATGGGCGAGAGGCTGGGTGTTAACTGGCTTTCCATGGCTGTGGGCCGGTTACAGTCAAACACAAGGGCCGCTAAAACCCATAGCCTCGATGACGGGAGCCTTAAGCTTAAGCTTTCTTGTCGCCTTAATTGCTGGTTCTCTGGCGCTGGCAATGGCTAAACGCTGGCGCAGTATGCTTATTATTGTCCCTACTGCGGCAATACTGACTTTGGTAGCCCCCTACACCTCCACTATTGAGTCTAAAGGCGAAAGTCTCAGTGTTGCACTTGTGCAAGGTAATATTGCTCAGAGTATGAAGTGGCAGCCTGATGCATTGTGGCCAACCATGCTCAAGTATATGGATCTGACGAGGTCAGAGTTTTCGGCAGATCTCATCATCTGGCCAGAAGCGGCAATCCCAGCGCCGGAGCATATGGTCAAAGATTTTCTTTATAATGCCAATCAAGCCGCTACCTTAAATAACAGTGCCATCATCACCGGGATAATTAGCCAACGAGGCAGCCGTTATTACAATTCGCTCATTGTGTTAGGCAATTATGACGCTACAGAGCAAGTTAAAGCTGATTACTACGGTGAAGAATATAACGAATATAAAAAGCATCACTTATTACCCATCGGCGAGTTTGTGCCGCTTGAGGCTCTGTTACGCCCTATAGCACCACTGTTTAATTTGCCAATGTCATCTTTTAATCGTGGCGATTTTAAACAAGATAATTTAAATGCTGTTGGACAGCAGATCGCTCCAGCTATCTGCTATGAAATTGCTTTTCCAGAGCAGTTAAGAGCCAACATCAATGAAACCACTGACTTACTGTTAACGGTTTCAAATGATGCTTGGTTTGGCAGTTCAAATGGGCCTCTGCAACATATGGAAATAGCGCAAATGCGCTCGGTTGAGCTTGGCCGACCTTTACTGCGGGCAACCAATAATGGCTTGACCGCCATCGTCAATGAGAAAGGGGATATTACCCACCAGCTACCGCAATTCGAAGCGGGAGTGTTAACGGCTGATATTCCACTGGTTAAAGGTCATACACTCTTCACGCTAGTAGGCCAGTGGCCCGTTTTATTCGTCTGTACTTTGTTACTTATATTCGCTGCTATCAGGCGCTATTTATCCTTATAACGCCAATATATAATCGCGACATTCATTATGATCAAGCACATTTACCCGAGCATTAGGCACCAGCACATGAATACTGTCTGGTAATGTCTCGATAACAGCGGCGGATAATAGATTCCATTGATTTCATCGCCGGATGTTGATACCAAGCGCGATGATAGACAAAACCATATTCATATTCAACGGGTTGTCCATCTAGCGTGAGTGGTCTCCAGGTCAAATTCATCGCGTTACCTCGATTGAATATGTCAGCACTAACCACCATATAATCTAGCTCTTCAACACAACGAAGCGCTGCACGCATTGATGAGAGGGATATATCGACATGAATATCGATCCCCATCTCACGACAGCGTGCCTCGTCCTGCACATCGACATTGGCTCCGGTGTTTAATGCTGCAAACTTACACCCTTTTAATTTAACTACATCGATACTCTCTAACGCTGCTAGAGAACTAGCACGGTTCAAATACACCCCCATAGTCACAGAGCCCAGTCGTCGCTGGACATAATTGCTATCAATATTGAAAGGAAAGCGATTGATGCCAATACCGAACTTGCTCGAATTTAGATCGGGAAAGCTATCCGCTGGCCAAGGGTAACTGACGAGCTTGAGATGACTATCTTGCTGCCGAAGCCCCTGAACCAGCCCCACCACTAAATGCTCATCTAAGTATGAGGGGCAATAAAGATGGATATTCCCCTCCATATCTGCCAGCAATTCAGTCTGAGCCAAGCCTAAACAACGCTCAACCTCCATTAATGGCTGCTCCACTCTCTTTATCAATAGCTTGGTAAAGGATGTTGGCTCATAAACGCCATTACTCAGCACAAACATCTCATTACCAAAATGTTCTCGAAGTTGTGATAACCCTCTGCTCAAAGTGGAACGACTCACATCAAGCCTTCGGATAATAGCACTTGGGCTGCGGTATGCAGCGATGACTCTTAAGTAACGCAGTAAGTTTAAATCGAATTGTTTCACTGAAAATGACTTATCGTTGTTGTGAGTGATTATGGCTGAAAAACTTACCCCATAAAACCATTAAGAAATATGACTAAGATCAACCTTTTGTGCGTTGCTAAACTGTTGAGTTAGTTTGCATTTATATAGTACGCGATCTCCCAATTAAGACTTTTTGTCCCACTTTTAAAGTAAAGCATTCACCCGCTAACCACTGTGAGTCCTTTTAGCTGTTCTCATTTCGAACACAGAGGTTTCTAGGCAAAACCGAATCAATACTCGTTAAGCTATTTTCATTCATTTTTGAGTGTCAATACCATCAAATTTGACTGATAACTTGATGAATACTCTTCCCTATAAACCAAACTGCCATCTGGCCGCCAATTCCACTCTGTCGATATAGGCAGCAATATCACCAAGGATGTCTCATGAAACTAAAAGGCTTTGCCGGTAAGATTTTGCACATCGATCTTACGACCCTCAGCACCCACATCATCGATACCGAGCAGTACCAACGCTGGGGCGGTGGCCATGGCCTCGGTGCCGCGCTGTTCTGGGATCTGTGTAAAGAGATTGAATCTATAACCGACGGCCGCGATGCTCGCAACGTCGTCACCATCGCGGCATCGCCATTTTCCGGTACCAATGTACCGTCCGCGGGTGGCCGCTGTGAAGTCACCGGTATGGGTTGCGGCAGTGAAAAAAACTGGTTCGTACGCTCCAACTTTGGTGGCCACTTCAGTGCCATGCTAAAGCACGCTGGTTGGGATGCGGTCACAATCTCGGGTAAGGCGCCCCACCCTGTCTATCTGGACATTCGCAACGACAAAGTGATGATCCGTGCTGCTAACGAATTATGGGGCATGGACACTTACGATACCCAGCAGCGGATCCAAGAAGATGTCGCCAGTGTCGAAGCCACCGCCGGTTGGAGTGCGATGAGCGATGGCAATGACATTGGCCGTACCACCCAAAAAGCCGCGGTACTGACCATTGGCGCCGCCGGTGAAAACCAATCCACTCTGGCCAGCCTGCTCCATGGCGCCGGTAATGCCGCTGGCCAAGGTGGCTTCGGCGCCGTCTTTGGCTCAAAGAACCTAAAAGCGATCAGTGTTATCGGTACCGGAGCGGTAGAAATTGCCGACCCTGCTGCCTTGGTTAAGGCGCGCTTTATTACCCGCGAAAAATTTGCCCACGACGCTGATAACCATACCGCCAAAGAGATTGGCACCAACGCTGCCGCCTCTTTTATGCCCGGTGCAGAATTGGGCTTCAACACCCAAGGCGCTCCGGCACGCTCCAATGCCTTCGCCCGCCTTAGCAAGGATCACCGCGTAACCGCCTGTCACGGCTGCATTAACGGCTGTAAGCAACGCCTAGATGGCTACGGTAATGAAACCACCTGTCAGACCACCTTCTGGTACTTGGCCCCGGCCCTATTGGCGGCACGAGGCCCCGCGGCGATGAAGATGACCCTGTTCGATGACACCAGTGATGTCACCGAAACCCAAATGTACGCCGGAGAGCTGACTCAGCGCCTCGGCATCAACTCCTACCCTATCGGCGAAGCCGTGTTGTGGTTGGGCATTCTGGCCCAGTACGGTGTCGTCGGCCCAGGTAAGCCGATTGATTCAAATCTTCCATGGGACAAGTTTGGCACTAAAGAATTTGTCACCGCCTTCTGTGAAGCCATCGCCTATCGCACCGACATCGGTGAAGCCTTGGCCGAAGGCATAGTGCCCGCGGTTAAATTCTTTGGCCGCGAGCAAGACCTTAAAGATGGTAAGCTACTGCATTTCCCCTACTGGGATATGCCGGAGCACGGTTATGACCCACGCGCCGAATTGACCTGGGGCTATGGCACCATCATGGACAGCCGCGACATCAACGATCATATGTTCAATGTCATCTATTGGCAGACCAACTACGAAGCCGCCGCCGATATCCCCCATACCCTCGACGCCAAAACCACGGCAGCCATCTTCGCCGAAAAAATGATCCCCTATGCCCACAATATGCCAGAGGCGTTGGATTTCAGTGAAAAGAACATGTACTCCGAGAGCGTGGCGCGAGCGGTACAGTGGCAGCTACACTACAACCGTTTCTACAAAAACTCATTGTTGATGTGTGACTTCCGCTGGCCAGATTGCGTCAACTTCAATAACAAAGACGCCCGTGGCGCCACTGCCGATCCCGAGGTGGGCGAGCAGGCCTACTGGAATGCGGTGACCGGTGAGAACATCAGCTTCGCGGACGGCATTCGTCGCGGCCGCGAGATTTTCAACCTCGATAACGCCATTTGGGCGCTGCAGGGTCGCCACCGCGACATGGCCGTATTCCAAGATTACATCTACGACAGCAAGTTTAAGAAGTCAAAGTTCGGTGCCTACCTGTGGCCCACCACCGATGACGAGGGAGAGTGGGATTACCGTGACTTAGTCGGTCGCCAACTGGATCGTGACGGCGTAGAGCGTTGGAAGGATCATTATTACCGCCTTGAGGGCTGGGATCTGAACAACGGCTGGCCAACCCGTTCATTATTGAACGAACTGGACATGAACCATGTCGCCGACCGCTTAGAGCAAGCCGGAAAGTTAGGCCAAGAGTCATAACGCCTCATTAATAACTAAAGCCGAATATAATTAAAGCCCATTGATTGTGTGTATCGCTCTATACGCAATCAATGGGTTTTTTTATGCATCGCGCCCAACATTGTGACCCAGGTCTCACCTGGCCACATTGCCACCCTTGCTAGATCTCACTTTTGACCGTGCTGACCCTCCTCTCTGTTGAAAGACACCCGTCTCCACCACCGCCCACATGGGTAATATTGTCCATTGTGCCATTTTGCTTCGGTCTAAAAGTCATTTAGGCAGCGTTTTGGGTGTAGCGCACGTTATTGGCTGAAAACGTCTAATAGTTCAAGTTTATTCCCCATTTTGCGACCAGCAAACTTGACCGTTAGCTGCATCAAAAATGACGATTCAACTCGGCAATACTGCGCTCACCGGGCCTTCAGGCCTTATCACTCGTTGTTTTAGCCCATGTTGGAGCATGTATGAACGCACGAACCTATAATCTCTTCGGCTGGTTACTCGGCGCAGGCCTCGCCCTGTTGCTGTGCACCATCGCCGTCGTTTCATCTCAGTACAGCGGCGATAGTAGCCGTGACATCGTATTGTATTTCGATGAGTTGGCTTACTTCCCACTGATCGTTTTGGCCATCGCCTTTGTGGTTGCCTCAAAGCTGCGTCGCAGTGGTGATCGCATTGAAGGTGAGCAAGTGTTGCGCCACGACGGCATAGCTCGCATCACCCACTGGACTACCGCCTTTGGCTGCCTATTGTTGATGGCAACAGGCGTCGCCCTAGGCTTCCTGTTCGTGCCTCGTATGGTAACCGACGCCAGTGCCACCGCAGTATTGTTTAACCTGCACTTCGTCGGCGCACTGTTCTTCCTATTTGGTAGCTGCCTATGGGCCGCCAACCAAATCGTTGACCGCAAGCGGATGCAAACTCACCTTCCTGACGAGTCTCTAGTACAAGAGATCAAAAAGTCGGTACTGCATTACACCCACATGGCTGGCCTAACCAAGAAGCACATCGAAGCGCCTAAATACCACCACTCTGGTCGTTTAGCCGGCCTAATCATCATCGCCACCTCGCTGGTTATCATCTTGTCTGGCTTTGCCAAATTGGCGGTTCGCGGCATCGATGTCTCGCCAACTATCGCGACCATCATCAACCTGAGCCATGACGGTGCCACTCTGGTGATGCTGATGCTGATCCCGGTACACGCCTTCCTAGGCGGCGTTGCTCCTTGGGCTTGGAATACCCTAAAAGGGATGTTCACTGGCTACGTTAGCCGTGATTACGCCAAGCAACACCACACCCTATGGTTCAAAGAGCTTGAAGCGAAACAGCGTCAGGAGAAGAAATAATGACTACCTCTAATCACGACACCGATACCGGACGCCGTCATTTCCTGACCGCCATGGGTGCCGCCGGCATGATGATCGGTATAAGCGGCAACGCTTATATCCTTAAAGACGACAAGATGTACATCAAGACCGCCGGCGGTGCATTGGCGGTGGATCTGAAGAAATGCATGGGCTGCGGCACCTGTATGACCACCTGTTCGTTGGTCCATCATGGCAAGAGTTCAATGTCGCTATCGCGCATTCAAATCCAACAGGATTCCTTCGCGCCCTTCCCCGACGACATTCAGATGGCCACTTGTCATCAATGTGAAGATGCGCCTTGTGTTAAAGCCTGTCCAGTCAATGCCAACAAGGCCAACGATGAATACGGCTTTATTCGTGATATCGACCCCGAGAAATGCATCGGCTGTATGCAGTGCATCGAAGCCTGCCCTTACACTCCGAAACGGGTGCAATGGAACCCTGAGACGCGCTGTGCGCAGAAGTGTGACCTGTGTGTACACACCCCATTTATGAACGAAGACGGCGGCCCTGAAGGCGTTCGTGCCTGTGAGCGTGTCTGTCCGGTTGCGGCGATTAAATTTGTTACCGAACTGCCAGACGCTGGTGCCTCCGACGCCGATTACGTCGTTAACCTTAGAAACGATAGCTGGGCATTGTCCGGTAAGACTATCGAGGATTAAACATGAAACTCAAAGGCTATGCTGGCAAGATCCTGCATGTGGATCTGACCAACCTTACAACCCACATCATTCCAACGGACAAATATCAGCGTTGGGGCGGCGGCCATGGGATCGGAGCGGCACTATTTTGGGATCTGTGTAAGGACTTAGAGTCCATCACCGACGGTCGTGATGAACGCAACGTGGTTACCCTAGCCACCTCACCGTTCTCAGGCACCAACGTGCCTTCCGCCGGCGGTCGCACCGAGGTCACCGGTATTGGCACCGGGATCAAGCCCATTAATTGGTTTGCCCGTTCCAACTTTGGCGGCCAATTCAGCGCCATGCTTAAACATGCGGGCTGGGACGCCGTGACCATCACTGGTAAGGCGCCGCACCCTGTGTACCTGGACATTCGTAACGACAAAGTGATGATCCGCGATGCGGCTGAACTTTGGGGTAAAGACACCTACGACACCCAACAGATCATTCAAGATGACGTTGCCAGTGTCGAGGCCACCGCTGGCTGGAATGCCCTCAGTGACGGTAACGAGATTGGCCGCACCACCCAGAAAGCCGCCGTGGTGGCCATTGGTCCCGCCGGTGAAAACCAGTCGGTATTTGGGTGCCTAGTGCATGGTTCTGGTCACGGCTCAGGCCAGTGTGGTTTCGGTGCGGTGTTTGGCTCTAAAAACCTTAAGGCCATCAGTGCCATGGGTACCGGTTTTGTGGACATCGCCGATCCTGCGGCCCTAGTACAGGCGCGGTTTAAGACCCGCGAGTTGTACGCCAGTGATGCCGACGATCACAAGTTACCGGAAGTGGCTCAAGGCGAGAGCCAGACCTTCATGCCGGGCGCAGCCATGGGCTTCCACCCTCTCGGTGGCGCAGCCAGGCCGTTGATATTTGCACAAATCAACGATCAGCACCGCTCCGTGGGCTGCCATGGCTGTATCAACGGTTGTAAGCAGCGCCGCGACGGTTACGGCAACGAGTCTCACTGTCAGGTCACCGCGTGGTACCTGCCACCGGCCTTGATCGCCACCCGCGGTCCAGAAGCTGCGCACATATCGATCTTCTCCAACCGCGAAGACATTGCTGAAATCCAGATGTACGCTGCCGAGCTCGTGCAGCGCCTAGGCATCAACTCCTACCCACTGACCGACGGTTGTTTGTGGCTTGGTATCCTAGCCCAATACGGCCTAGTGGGTCCGGGTAAGCCGATTGAATCCAGCCTGCGCTGGGATCTGTATGGCAGCATGGAGTTCGCCAAGCAATTCTGTGAAGCCATTGCCCACCGCACCGACATTGGTGAGCTATTGAGCGAAGGTTTTGTCGAAGCGGCCAAGAAAGTTGAACGCTTCGAGGACGTGCGCACCGGCAACATCCTGCAGTACCCGTACTGGGGCATGCCAGAGCACGGTTACGATCCGCGCGCCGAGCTCACCTGGGGTTACTCGACCCTAATGGACAGCCGTGATGTTAACGACCACACCTTCAACTGGATGTTCTGGCAGGTGAACTATGAGGCCGCCGCTGGCCTTAAGCACCGCGTCGACGCACCGACCATGGTCAAACTTTACGCCGAAAAGATGATCCCTTACGCCAACAACCGGCCTGAGGTATTGGATTTCTCAGAGAAGAATATGTACTCCGAGGACATTGCCCGCGCCGTACAGTGGCAGATGCACTACAACCGTTTCTATAAGAACTCGTTGTTGCTGTGTGACTTCCGCTGGCCAGATATGGTCAACATTAACCGCCCTGATTTCCGTGGCGCCACCGCCGATCCCGAAGTGGGTGAGCAGGTGTACTGGAACGCGATTACCGGTGAGAACATCGACTTTGCCGAAGGCATTCGCCGTGGCCGTCAGATCTACAACCTAGATAACGCCATTTGGGCATTGCAGGGCCGCCACCGCGAAATGGTGACCTTCCAAGACTACATCTTCGAATCGAAGTTCAAGAAGTCGAAGTTTGGCGGTTACCTGTGGCCATGTACCGATGACAACGGTGACTGGGGCTACCACAACGTGGTCGGCCGCAAGCTAGACCGTGAAGGGCTTGAGCAGTGGAAAGACCATTACTACCGCCTAGAGGGTTGGGATAAAGCCTCTGGCTGGCCAACCCGTTCACTGCTAAGTGAACTGGACATGGGTTTTGTTGCCGACCGTCTAGAGCGTTCAGGCAAGTTAGGGGCAGAGTCATGAAACCGGTGACCAAGGCTCAAGCCAAGCATTACCTTAGGCGGGTCGATATGGACCAGCTTTTGGATGCGGCGGTGATCATTCGACCTCGCGGTCAGGCTCAGGTACTGATTAACTCCTTAGAGTCGCTGTACCTGTTATTTGAACCCAACAAAAAATCCTTACCTGGAGTTGAGTTTGAAGAATTAGAGCTGTGGTTAAGGGATGCCATTGGCGATACCGAGTTGGCCTATGCGCTTGTCTACAATAAGGACAAATCCAGTTATATCAACCATTGCATCAAAGTCTACCAAACGCTCAATACTCGGATGCGCCACTACGCCGATGTACTGGGTGTTGAGTTTAGTCAAAAGGAGTTACTAGCCACGACTAAGCCAACCACCACCTTGTATCAACAACTGTAAAAACGTCACCTCTATTGGGGCCTATTTGGGCCCCTTAGACAGCATTTTGCTGATTAAAAATAATAAACACTAATAATAAGTTAAAGGGATAATAATGCAAAAAACGATGACTGCCGCACTAGTAATGGCCAGCCTGAGTACTGCTGCTATCGCCAGCGAAGATATGCACACCAAAGACCCACGTAACGCCGGCCAAAAAGTGGGTCTTGAAGTGCAACATAATGGCGATCTAAAACTGATAGGTGGCGGCGGTGCCACCAACTGGTATGCAGGCAGCGACAACCAACTTGTTTACCAGGCAGAATATGAGCTGGACTCAGAATACGCCCGTGTCCGTGGAGCTAACTTCGACAGCCGTTTCGGTGGTTTGTACGTAGACATTATCTCCATAGCTGACGCGTCGGTAATGAGCACCGTTGGTTTTATGCTACCAATCACCGCCGACAACGGTAAGACCCTGTTCTTTCCTAGCATCAACTACAGCTACGTAGCCCATGATAAAAAGGCCCTGCGCGGCGTGCCTGACGAGATCGGTGGCGGCAACGCTAGCCACCTTTCTAGTTTGAATCTGTACATCCTGCACCCTTGGAACGAAACCCACTTCTCCTTCATCGAAATGGTTGGTGGTAAGTCTTTCTCTGGCGTAGAGATGGAGATGTATGACGTGGTATGGACCCAGGGTATGAACAGTAATATTCTAGGTCAACCAGCGATGGTTTATTTTAAAGGGCAATACAGCCGTACTGAAGTTTACGGCCAGTTTACGGGCGCTAAAGGTTCTCTCAATAGTGATGAGGCTAAATTTAGCTTCGGATTTGAACTTAAGTTCTAAGAACGCTTCTGCAACAACATCTGCGTGATTGCCAGCTTAAAACCTGAAACACGCAGACGTTGCAGCCATGCAAATACCCTTGACACTGATGCTCTCGGGTCCAATCACAGCACAATCGCCCTTCTGCAATCGCTCCTCAGCTTGTCTCGCCGAAGAGCTAGAACCGCAAATTACTCATACCTGAGCGCTTCGATAGGATCGAGGTTGGCAGCTTTGCGAGCTGGGTAGTAGCCGAAGCCGATGCCAATCACTGCCGTGCCAGCCACCGACAACAACATAATATTGGTCGGTAACACCATCTCCCAACCAAACAGCGGGCCGGCAATGATGAGGGCTAACACTGATAAGGCGAGCCCCAGTAAAGCGCCAACTAAACACAGCACCACACTCTCAATTAAGAATTGATTACGAATGTCTGCAGGTTTAGCGCCTACCGCGAGTCGCAAACCAATCTCCCTCGTACGCTCGGTGACGGTGACCAGCATGATGTTCATCACCCCGATGCCGCCCACCAGCAAGGAGACTCCTGCGACTCCGGCCAACAATGAACTAAATACCTGAGAGGCCTCAGCTCGGGTTTCCATCATTTGCGATAGGTTCATCACGCGAACAGGTGAGGGTTCATCATCGGCCACTCTGTGGCGCTGTTTAATGACGTTTTCTATCTCAGCTGCGACCCAATCCATGTTACTTGGGTCGTCCACTTGCACCGTAATGCGCTTGATCCTGTCTTGATACTTGCTGTTGCCACCAATCACTCGGCGCACCGCAGTAGAGAAAGGCAACATGACCGTATCGTCTAAATCACTGCCGCGCATGTCTTCGCCTTTGCCCTTTAACAGGCCGATCACGAGTATGGGGATCTTGTTAATTCGAATGGTTTCACCGACCGCCATTGAGGCGATACCAAACAACTCTTCGGCGACGGTTTCACCGATAATGGCCACTTTGGCTGCGCTTTTCATCTCCTGCTCGCTGAAGGTTCTACCTGCCTGAATTTCCCAATGGTGGGCACTGAGAACATCAAGGTTGATCCCCTCGATACGGGTGTTCCAGTTTTCATTACCCCACACCACTTGGGCCTGCGCGTTGACTGAAGTTCCTGCAGCAACAATCTGTGGGATCTCGCGCTTAAGCGCCGCGACGTCGTCTAAAGTCAATTTCTGTACATTGCCCGCCGCCCCCTTCGCCCCTCCAGCGCTCACAGAAGAAGACTTCACCATTAGCAAGTTGGTCCCAAGCGCTTCAATTTGCTGCTCGACTTTTTTCTGGGCCCCTTCACCTAAGGCAAACATAATGATCACCGCGCTAATACCGATGATAATCCCAAGGGTGGTGAGCATGCTACGCATGAGGTTACGCCTCAGAGAGCTCAGTGCCGTATTAACCAGTTGTATCTGTATCATGTGGCGCTCTCCACTTTACCGTCTCGCACCATAATGGTTCGGTCGGCGTACGCGGCTATCTCTGGTTCATGGGTGACAAGAATAACGGTGATGCCGCTGCGGTTGAGCTCTTTAAACAGTACCATGATCTCCTTACCCGTCTTGGTATCCAACGCTCCCGTTGGCTCGTCGGCCAGTAATATCTTCGGTTGATTCACCAGTGCACGAGCAATGGCGACGCGCTGTTGCTGCCCCCCTGATAATTGGTTCGGCGTATGACCCGCTCGATCACCGAGTCCCACCATCTCTAAGCAATGCCGAGCCTGCTGCTCATCATCTCGAGTCGGGTCGGGGTTATACATCAGTGGCATCTGAACGTTGTCCTGCGCCGAGGTCCTTGCCAACAAATTAAACTGCTGAAAGACAAAGCCAATGTGCTGGCTGCGAAGCTCTGCCAACTGCTCCCGGCTCATGCCGGCCGTCTGCTGCCCCAGCACTGTAAGGCGACCCTTTACCGGGGTCATTAAGCAGCCGAGTAGGTTCATTAGAGTGGACTTGCCAGACCCAGACGGCCCCATGATGGCCAACATTTCACCGGTTTCGATCTCCAAATTGATATTATCTAGCACGGTTAATGATCCCCCAGCCATGGGGAAACTGTGACTTAAATCATGACAACTGAGGGCAATACTCATAGCTTCACCTGCTGGATCTGGGTGACCACCGCTTTTCCCACTAGCGCCGTACCATCAATTTGAGTGTATTGATCATCACTAAGACCCAATTGCACATGCATCAACTTTGGCTCACTATCCTCTAGGATCATGACGTAACCGGATTTAACCTGTCCGCTGCGTAAGGCCTGCAATCGTTGCTGTTGCTCTGAGGTGAGGATCTGCTTCAACGCTCGATCTAGCCGTTGGCGAGCCTGCTCTCTATTACGAGCCATAGGATCGGCTCCTTTATCTGGGCGAGCAGCAGCCACCTGTTGGCGTTGCTGCTCGGTTAAGTCCAGTTGATCCATTAACTCGCCCATCTTTCCCATAGACTGCTTACCACTGCGTTCATTTGAGGAGTTTAGACTAGCCTGTCGGGCGGCAATGCGAATAGCAGAGTTCGGCACTCGTACCACATTTCTTGCGGTGTCTATGCGGACCGTAAGATCGGCCGTCATGCCGGGCAACAACTGGCCCCTCGGATTTGGCGCACTGATGATCACTGTGTAGGAAACCACCCCTGAATCGGTTTCCGGATATTGGCGGATTTGGCGCACTTTACCGATAAATTTCGCCTGCGGGTAAGCGTCGACAGTGAAATCCACCCGCTGGCCACTAGTAATGAAACCGATGTCAGATTCATCGACATAAGCTTCGATCTCCATCTGCGATAGATCTTTGGCGATGACAAAAAGCTCTGGAGTGTTGTAGCTCGATGCCACAGTCTGGCCCGCTTCGATGGTGCGGTTAATAACAATGCCGCTGATCGGCGCGCGAATTTCAGTCCGATCTAGCTCGATTTGTGCCTGTAACAGCTGCGCCAACGTGCTTGCCTTACTGGCTGTCAAGGCATCTAGCTCGGCTTTGGCTTTCAAAACGTCCAGATCCGCGAGGGCCGCAGAGGTTTTTAACTGGTCCAGCTCCTCTGCGGAGATATTGTTGCTGGCGACTAGCCCTTGACCGCGAACCAGATCCCGTTGAGCAAGACTTGCGCTAAGTTGGACCATGCTAATCGTGACTTTTTGCAGAGCAATATTGGCGTCAATACTAGCGATCTGCGCCTGGTATTGATCGACTTTGGCACTAAAAGTGCGCGGATCGATGCGAGCCAGTAGCTGCCCTTTTTCGACCTTATCGTTGAAATCCACCAGCAGCTCGGTGATCTGACCCGAGAGCTGTGACCCCACCACCAAATCATCGACCGCAGCGAGGGCGCCAGTGGCTCCCACCGTTTTTTGGATATCTCCAGTCGCTAGTACTTGCGTCTGATATTGAAACTCAACTTGGTTATTCTCGGCAGGGATAAAATACCAAAAAACGGTTAAGGCCAGTGCCGTGGCGGCGATAATAAATTTGTTCATGGGGGATCCTCTTCAATCTAATGTAGGGGATTCTACCTCTATAAAATTCAAGCGTATTAGAGCTTTAATCATCTTTACACTTCTTGAAGCCATTACCGCATTGATGACACCAAATGACAAAAAGACCTATCTGGCTACCATTTGCCATCACAGCCTCAATATTGTTATTCATCGAGTCAGCTAATTCAGCCACACTCTGACTCACTTGGTCATATATCTATTGCTTAACCTGGGAGTACTGTTCGCTAGAGGGGAATATTGAAAAACCGCATTCTGGCTTAAGCAATGCGGTTTAATTAATCATAAAAATAGTAACAACAGGATGGACATGTTAACTAAGGTGCTAACGGTTCTCGGGTAAACTCGTCGTTATCACACTCAGTGCAATCAGAGATTACTTGAGGAAATTCGATTTTCGACTCATGGCCACAGGCAGTGCACACCATGGTGCCCTGCCCGACTATCTCGCCGGACTCGTAATAGCCGTGATGCTTAAAATCTTGCGCCACTTCATGCCATTCAATCTGACTGCGGTCGGTAATTCCACTTAACCAATGCCATAACGTATTTTCAACAGCGATCATAGTCGGGCTATGGCTCAAGTCTTTAGCGTTTTTCTCTTGTAAAAAACTGGCAATATCACGTTTTAAAAATTGTTCAACTAAAGCTAGCTCTTCAGCCTTTGCTTGCTGCTTGATAGCCAAATATTCCTTACTGGCCTGAGTCTGACTATATAAACTCTTTACTGTCAAAGAGTTATCATCATTGTATTGCGCTTTTATTTGATGAATTAGTGCCTCGTAAAGCGAAAGTAACTCAGTACTTTGTTCACTCATAGTAAATACTCCTTCGACGAACCTTTTTAATGACTCACTTCTAGTTTATTCTATGTCGATATAACTCGCGCATAAATAGCGCTAGATCAAACAACGGCCGGAAATAGATTGATGCAAGAGCAATATACTCCTTCTGAAATTGAAGCAAAAGTGCAACAGCACTGGAAAGACGAAAAGACATTTGAAGTTACCGAAGATGAAAACAAAGAAAAGTTTTACTGCCTTTCTATGTTTCCATACCCTTCAGGCCGACTGCATATGGGCCACGTACGTAACTACACCATAGGTGATGTTGTCGCGCGTTACCAACGTCTGCAAGGCAAAAATGTTCTACAGCCTATCGGTTGGGACTCTTTTGGCCTACCCGCTGAGAATGCGGCAATCAAAAACAATACCGCGCCAGCCCCATGGACTTATGAAAACATCGACTACATGAAGAACCAGCTTAAAATGCTTGGTTTCGGTTATGACTGGTCACGTGAAATAGCGACTTGTACACCCGAGTATTACCGCTGGGAACAATGGTTCTTCACTAAGCTTTACGAAAAAGGCTTAGTTTACAAGAAGACAGCTTCGGTTAACTGGTGTCCTAATGATGAAACAGTTCTAGCAAACGAGCAAGTTATCAACGGTTGTTGCTGGCGCTGTGATACCACTGTCGAGCAAAAAGAGATCCCGCAGTGGTTCATTAAAATCACTGAATATGCCGATGAGCTGCTCACTGATCTTGATACATTAGACGAGTGGCCTGAACAAGTTAAGACCATGCAGCGCAACTGGATTGGTCGTAGCGAAGGTATCGAGATGACGTTCAAGGTTGCAGGTAGCGACCAGAGCTTCGATATCTATACCACGCGTCCAGATACTGTTATGGGTGTGACTTACGTTGCCATTGCAGCCGCACATCCTTTAGCACTGCAAGCAGCGGCGAATAACCCAGCACTGGCTGAGTTTATCGAAGAGTGTAAAAACGCCGATACTACCGAAGCGGCAATGGCTGCTATGGAGAAAAAAGGCGTTGCTACCGGTCTTAATGCAATCCACCCGTTAACAGGTAAAGAAGTACCCATCTGGGTCGGTAACTTTGTATTAATGAACTACGGTACGGGTGCAGTGATGTCTGTACCGGCACACGATCAACGTGATTATGAATTTGCCAAGAAATACGGCTTAACTATCGAAGGTGTTGTTAAGCCTGCTGGTAGCGAGCTTGATATCACTGAAGAAGCTTACACTGATAAAGGTGTTTTGTTTAATTCAGGCGACTCTTTTCCAGAGCTGGACGGTCTTGATTTTCAAGCGGCGTTCGATGCCATTGATGCAAAACTAACAGCTGAAGGCAAAGGTAAGCGTCAAGTGAACTTCCGTCTACGCGACTGGGGTGTTTCACGTCAACGTTACTGGGGTGCACCGATCCCGATGGTAACCTTGGCTGATGGTACTGTTGTACCGACGCCAGAAGATCAACTGCCAGTTATCTTGCCTGAAGATGTCGTTATGGACGGCATTCAAAGCCCAATTAAAGCTGACAAAGAGTGGGCTAAAACCCAGGTTAATGGTCAAGAAGCTTTCCGCGAAACCGATACCTTCGACACCTTTATGGAGTCATCTTGGTACTACGCGCGCTACTGTAGTCCTCATGCAGATGAGATGCTTGATCCAGCCAAAGCAAACTACTGGTTACCCGTGGATCAATACATTGGTGGTATTGAGCACGCTTGTATGCACCTATTGTATTTCCGCTTCTTCCACAAGTTGCTACGTGATACTGGTTTAGTGAACTCTAACGAGCCCGCTAAACGTCTACTGACTCAAGGTATGGTATTGGCTGATGCTTATTACTATAACAATGAGAAAGGCGCACGCGTTTGGGTTGCACCAAGTGATGTCACCGTGCTTGAGACTGATGACAAAGGCCGTACTGTAAAATCGGTAGACAGTGAAGGTAATGAGCTGGTTTACACTGGTATGAGCAAGATGTCTAAGTCAAAGAATAACGGTATTGATCCACAAGAGATGGTCAATAAATACGGTGCTGACACCGTGCGTTTATTCATGATGTTTGCCGCGCCACCAGAGCTAACGCTTGAATGGCAAGAATCGAGTGTTGAAGGCGCACATCGCTTTATTAAGCGTTTGTGGAAAACGGCACACGATCATGTTGCTGCTGGCCCAACGATAGAATTAGATCTGAAATCACTTAACGCTGCTCAAAAAGAGCTGCGCCGTGAATTGCACAAGACCATTGCAAAAGTCGGTGACGATATTGAACGTCGCCAAATGTTCAACACTGCTATTGCATCTGTGATGGAGTTGATGAACCGCTTGCAAAAAGCGGCTACTGAAACTGAACAAGACAGAGCACTAATGCAAGAAGCATTAAGCGCCGTGACTCGTTTACTTTATCCGATCATTCCTCACACTAGCTTTAGCTTGTGGAATGAACTGGGTAATACTGGTGCGATTGAAGACGTACTTTGGCCTGAAGTAGATGAAGCCGCACTGGTTGAAGACAGCAAGCTTATTATCGTACAAGTTAACGGTAAGCTGCGCGCTAAAATAACTGTCGCTGCAGATGCAAGCAAAGAAGAAGTTGAAGCGGCTGGCTTGGCTGAAGAGGGTGTGGTTAAGCACACTGAAGGCAAAACTGTTCGTAAAGTTATCTACATACAGGGTAAGTTACTCAACATCGTAGCGAACTAAATGCAGACTAATTTGCTTTGTAAACCGAAAATGCAAACAAGGAAGACTAAACAAAGCTTATGCTAATTAAACGCATATTTTTAGCAACCTTAGCACTGAGTGTACTGCTCAGTGCGGGTTGTGGCTTTAAATTACAGGGAAGCTACTCTCTCCCTGAACAGTTGCAAACATTAAGCTTAACCAGCCAAGACGAATACAGTGAATTAACTCGTCTAGTGCATGAACGTTTAAGACTTAACCGTATTGCCGTTGTTGAGCCAGCACATGATATTCCAATGCTGCGCATTATTAGTGACTCGCTAGACCGCTCCACTCTGTCTATTTACCCAACGGGTAACGTGGCTGAGTACGAGTTAATCTACCAAGTCTCTTTTGCTGTGCAACTGCCTGATGCCGAATCTCAGCGATTTGAAGTTGATATTCACCGCGATTACTTGGACGATCCGCGCACCGCATTAGCAAAGAGTCGCGAGATGCAATTGCTGCTCAAAGAGATGCGTATTCAAGCTGCCGATCGTATTATTCAAGCTCTGGCAGCAACAGAGGTTAATTGATGCGGGTATACCCAGATCAATTACTGCGAAACCTCAGCCCTTTGCCCCAATGCTGCCTTATTTTTGGCGATGATCCTTGGTTATGCGAGCAAAGCCGCAGTGCTTTGTATAACATCGCTAAGCAGCAAGGTTTCGATGAAAAAATTCAATTAACCCAAGAAACGGGGTTTAACTGGAATGAATTAATCGAGCAATGGCAAGCCATGAGCTTGTTCTCAAGTCGCCGTATTATTGAACTCACACTGCCCACAGCCAAGCCTGGTACCGAGGGTAGCGCCATGTTTCAATCATTAATGCAGATGGATAATCCTGATGTATTACTGGTGTTAACGGGTCCTAAACTCGCTGTCGAGCAAACCAAGAGTAAATGGTTCAAATCCTTAGACGCTAAAGGCGTTTATGTTCCTTGCATCACCCCAGAAGGCGCTCAATTTCAACGTTGGCTTGACACTAGGATCAGCCATTACGCATTGTCTTTATCTCGTGATTCCCGAGAGATGCTTTTTGCACTATATGAAGGCAACTTACTTGCTGCAGATCAGGCGTTGCAGTTGCTGCAACTACTCAGCCCTACAGCACCGATTGAGCCTGAACAGTTAACCCAGTATTTTGAAGACCAGTCTCGTTTTAGTGTTTTTCAGCTGACCGATGCAATGTTGAGTAACCAACAAGATAAAGCGCAGCATATTTTGTCACAGCTAAAAA
This sequence comes from Shewanella abyssi, assembly GCF_023284025.1. GTDB lineage: Bacteria > Pseudomonadota > Gammaproteobacteria > Enterobacterales > Shewanellaceae > Shewanella > Shewanella abyssi. The sequence continues at coordinate 46,070 of NZ_JAKIKR010000030.1, forward strand.
GTGAGGGCGTTGCTATGCCAATCATACTCTGGTCACTATTCAAAGAGTTGAGCGTATTACTGCAACTCAAAACAGCTGAAGCCAATGGTCAACCAATACAAGCCCTTTGGAGTAAATTGCGCATATGGGACAAACGTAAACCCCTGTATCAGCAGGCGCTCCAACGTTTATCCCTGCCACAAGTCGAAACACTGCTAGCGACGTCATCACAACTTGAGTTAAAGCTAAAGCAGCAAGGCATAGAAGATTGGACTGGACTGAGCCACATTAGTCTACTTTTCGATGCGAAAGCCCATGAAGCACTCAAACACATAGCGCTATAATCATGAAAATCGGTATTCTAGGCGGCACCTTCGACCCGATACATTTTGGTCATATTCGTCCCGCGATAGAAGTACAACAGCGGCTTAAACTCGATGAGGTTTGGCTAATGCCAAACCATATTCCGCCGCACAAAAATGGCACCCACGTTAGCACCGATGACCGATTAGCAATGGCGCAGGCGGCATGCGATCAATTCCCGCAACTCAAACTATGCGCAATTGAAGCCAATCGAGACACTCCCTCTTATACCGTAACCACATTAGCAGTGCTAAAACAGCAATATCCAATGCATGAGTTTTATTTTCTAATGGGGATGGATTCATTTTTAGGGCTACAGAGTTGGTATCAATGGCAGAGTCTATTTGATCTGTGCCACATCGTCGTCTGTCAACGACCGGGGTGGCAACTATCGATACAGCACCCAATGCAGACGGTACTGACCGAGCGCAGTGCCAAAACAGCAACAATCTCTAAAACTGGCGCTATCTTTCCCGTGTCAATCACAGAGCAGCCCTTTTCGTCGACGCAAATACGCACCGATCTTAGCCAAGGTATATCGGTTAATGATGCATTACCCTCCAGTGTTCAACTTTATATAAAACAGCATCGGCTATATGGCTCAAAGACTTAGCACTACCCACAAAAATCTTCACTGCTAAAGTCACTATTTCTAATCTTCGCTATTAATCTCATACCTATTACCTGCTATACTATCGCGCTGTCTAAAAATTAATGGGGTATCCGCGTGGAAAGCGCCGAGCTAAAGCAATTTGTAATCGATAAGGTTGAAGACCTTAAAGCCAAAGATATTGTTGTAATGGACGTATCTGAGAAATCTAACATCGCCGACTTTATGGTGGTTTGTACTGGTAATTCAAAAACTCATGTTAAAGCAATCGCTGAAAACTTAGTGGTTGAATCAAAGCGCGCTGGCCTAAAGATTTTAGGCGTAGAAGGCCGTGAAAGCAGCGAATGGGTTCTTGTTGACCTAGGCGATGTCATCATGCACGTAATGCAAGACCAAACTCGCGACTACTACCAGCTTGAAAAGCTATGGTCAGAAAAACCTGAATAATGAAAATTCAGTTAGTTGCAGTAGGGACCCGCATGCCAGATTGGGTCGAAACAGGTTTTAAAGAATATCAGCGCCGCTTTCCTCGAGATATGGCGCTTGAGTTAATTGAAATCCCCGCTGGCAAACGCGGTAAAAATGCCGATATAGCTCGTATCCTCCAAAAAGAGGGCGAGTTAATGTTGGCTGCAATCCCTAAGGGTAACCATATCGTCAGCCTCGATCTTCCAGGTAAAAACCTGAAGACCCCCGAGTTGGCGCAGCAGATGAATAAATGGCTACTTGATGGCCGAGATGTCAGTCTGTTAATTGGCGGCCCCGAGGGGCTATCACCCGACTGTAAAAAAGCAGCAGCGCAAAGTTGGTGCTTATCAGCGTTAACCCTTCCCCACCCTTTGGTTAGAGTGATTGTTGCAGAAAGCCTTTACCGAGGCTGGAGTATTAACAATAATCATCCCTACCATAGAGAATAATATCGACTTTACATTCAGTTAGTCTTACCTTTACAGGAATGAGCTATGTGCCTGGCACCTTTTTTTGAGCAGGAGAAAATGTAAGTGTCCCCTAGAAAGCGCATCACCATGAACGACCATGCAGCTGAAGCCTCGCTGTTTAAACGTCGCGCTCTGTTTACTTTCCTCTGTGTTTTCATTCTGCTGAGTTTACTTCTCATTAATCTGTACCAGCTGCAAATCCTCTCGTTCAAAGACTATGAAACACGCTCCAATGATAACCGCATCAGAGTCGTACCCGTTGCCCCGAGCCGTGGACTGATATATGACAGGAATGGACAGCTACTGGCGGAGAATCAACCTTATTTCTCTCTAGAGATGGTGCCGGAAAAAGTTAACGACATCAGTGAAACTTTGGCTGAGCTAAGCCAGGTCATCGCCCTTACTGATGATGAAAAAGACAGTGCTATCGAAGCGCTTAAATACCACCGACGCTTCAAGCCTCTCACCATTAAAAACAAACTCACCGAAGAGCAAGTCGCTAAGTTTAGCGTCAATCAGCATCGATTCCCTGGCATCTCAATAGAAGCGGGCCTAAAACGCCATTATCCTTACGATGGCCTAATGACTCATGCACTGGGCTATGTAGGGAAAATCAACAGCCGTGACAAAGCTTCACTTGAGCGCAATAACAAGTGGAGTAACTACGCTGCTACCAAAGATATTGGTAAACAAGGTATTGAGAGGTTTTACGAAAGCATGTTGCTTGGCAAGCCTGGTCACCTTGAAGAAGAGGTGAATAACCGTGGCAGAACCATTCGTACGTTAAAATCAAAGCCTCCCGTTCCAGGACAAGATATCTACTTAACCTTAGATCTTAATTTACAAAAAAAAGCCATGGAATTGCTCAATGGCCGTCGAGGTTCAGTGGTGGCTATTGATCCTAGAGATGGCGGTATATTGGCCCTGTTATCAAGCCCAACTTACGATCCAAACCCATTTGTTCATGGCATTAGCAGCAGAGCTTATAACGAACTACTCGATTCAACATCACGGCCTTTAATTAACCGCGCAACTCAAGGGCAATACGCACCAGCTTCGACGGTGAAACCACATTTAGCGCTGCTTGGCTTAGAGACTAAAGCGGTCACACCGAAAACGCGCATTTGGGATCCGGGGTTTTGGCAAATCCCTGGCGTTGAACGCAAATACCGAGATTGGAAACGTTGGGGCCATGGCTGGGTTAATGTTAACAGCGCAATAGTAAGCTCCTGTGATACCTACTTCTACGATTTAGCCTATAAAACAGGTGTCGATGCTATCGCCGATTTTATGCAACCCTTTGGGTTTGGTGAGCGCACTGGTGTCGATATCTTTGAAGAGTCTGCTGGTATCATGCCATCTAAAGATTGGAAACGTCTGCGCTATAATCAGCCTTGGTATATAGGTGATACTATTTCGGTCGGTATTGGCCAAGGTTACTGGACGACAACGCCACTTCAATTAGCTAATGCGACAGCTATTATGGCCAACAAAGGCCGCCGTTTTGTGCCACACCTACTTAAATCTATTCAAGATAAAACGGCGAAAATAGACAGCCCAGCCAATGAACTAGCCCCCATTGTACTTAAAGATCCCAACAACTGGGACATCATCAATGAGGCCATGCGTGACACCGCACACAAGTCTCGTTTCACTGATGCCAAATATACTGCCGCAATGAAAACAGGTACGGCTCAAGTGTTTAGCATGGCAGAAGACGCTAAGTACGACGCCGAAACCATTGATGAGCATCTGCGAGACAATGCATTGATTATCGCCTATGCACCCTATGAGAACCCCACAATAGTACTCGCGGTAGTACTTGAAAATGCGGGCTGGGGTGGAAAAAACGCAGGCCCGGTAGCGCGAGCGCTACTTGATGAGTATTTACTAAGAGATTCATGGGACAAAAAAGAATGAGTGCACACAACCATCGCCCCAATATTTGGCAGCGTCTTCATATCGATCTGCCGTTATTAATCGGACTTTTGGCACTCATGGGCTTTGGGCTAGTGGTTATCTACTCCGCTGGCGGTGAAGATTTAGCCTTAATGGATCGTCAACTAGTGCGTATGGGGTTGTCACTGGTGATCATGTTTGCCGTAGCGCAAATAAACCCCGAAGTTTTTCGCCGCTGGGCATTCCCCATCTATCTTGCGGGAATAATATTATTGCTTGGGGTACATTTTTTTGGCGAAATAAATAAAGGGGCACAGCGCTGGCTCAACCTTGGTTTTATGGAGTTCCAGCCCTCTGAATTAATTAAACTCGCCTTCCCAATCACAATGGCTTGGTATATCAGTAAGTTCCCACTGCCGCCTAAGAAGCGCTACTTAGCCGGTGCGTTAGTCATTTTACTAGTGCCAACGTTACTCATTGCTAAGCAGCCCGATTTAGGCACCTCTATTCTTGTCGCCGCATCGGGGATATTTGTCCTTTTCTTATCAGGCATGAGCTGGCGAATTGTCGGTGGTTTTATCGCCGCAGTATTAGCAATGTTACCCGCACTGTGGTTTTTCTTCATGCACGATTACCAACGCACCCGCGTGCTAACACTACTTGATCCTGAAAAAGACCCCCTTGGGGCCGGCTACCATATCATTCAATCTAAAATTGCTATTGGGTCCGGTGGACTTTGGGGCAAAGGTTGGCTCGATGGTACCCAATCTCAGCTCGAATTTTTACCTGAGCGACATACAGATTTCATCTTCGCTGTCATCGGTGAAGAGTTTGGTCTTATCGGCAGTTTGCTTTTATTGGCACTCTATCTTTATGTTATCGGCCGCGGACTCGTTATCGCGTCTCGCGCTCAAACCAGCTTTGCTCGGTTGTTAGCTGGCAGTATAACCTTAACCTTCTTCGTGTATATATTTGTCAATATCGGCATGGTTTCAGGCTTATTACCTGTGGTAGGTGTACCTCTGCCATTAATCAGTTATGGTGGTACCTCCATGCTGACATTAATGACTGGCTTTGGGATCTTAATGAGTATTCATACTCACCGGCGATTCATTGATAGATAACATTTCAGCAACCGAACAAAGTGATTAACTCGATAACGCTTACCGTATTCAGGTATCACCGTAAGCGTTTAATCGACATTAAGGATTGAATAGCAGATGACACTGTTAAACCGCTTTATTGCGCCCTTAGCGCTGACCATTTTATCGAGCTCCGCATTCGCAAATACTATAGAACCCTCTGTCGAAGCGCTAAAAGTTGAGTTTATTAAAACTCAACATGCTCAAGGTTTCAGTGATACAGAAACTCAAGCCTTTATCGACAATGCGGAGTTTAACCAAGCGGTTATAGATGCAATGACCAAGCCTTGGGAAGCTAAACCTTGGCATCAGTATTATCCAATATTTCTGACCGAAAAACGTCTAGCGGCAGGGCTAGCATTCTGGAAAGAACATGCCTCAACCATAGAAAAAGCCTCTAAAGAGTTCAATGTTGATCCGCAAATCATCGTCGCTATCATAGGTATTGAAACTTTCTATGGCGGCTATATGGGCAACTACCCCGTTAAAGACGCTTTGTACACATTAGGGTTTCATTACCCCCCTAGAGCCACCTTCTTCCGCAGTGAATTTGCTAATTTACAAGCGTTAGTAAAAGAAGAAAATCTTGATGTTAATAGCTTAAAAGGTTCATATGCTGGCGCGATGGGATTTGGCCAGTTTATCCCTTCTAGTTACCGTCACTACTCGGTAGATTTCGATAATGATGGCAGTCGAGATCTACTCAATAGTCCGGTAGATGCCATTGGCAGCGTTGCTAATTACTTTCATCAGCATGGCTGGCAACAAAATCAGCCCGTGGCAGTAGAATTAACATTGACAAAAGCATTGCCTGATACCGTTAAGACATGGTCTGGCGAGAAACTGCATTACACTATTGCTGATATTTTGTCCCCTAGTGTCGCGTTAGCTGAATCAATCGATATTGATGTATCCAAACCAGCACTCGTGGTAAAGCTCGAACAGATTGATAAGGATGAGTACTGGCTAGGTTTAAAGAACTTCTATGTCATCACCCGTTATAACCGAAGCCCTCTTTATGCGATGGCGGTATACCAGTTTAGTCAGGAACTCGAACAAGCTTATGCAACGCACTAACGCCCTCGCTGTCATCTTATTAGCAAGTATTTTGGCTGCTTGCTCTAGCAGCCAAAACAGCCGCTACGATATTGCTAACGATAAAGCACCGACATCGGCACCCGACGTATCAAAAGTCGAAGACGCTCACCCAAAATTTGAGCCCTATAGCCGTGGCGGCAACAAGGCAAATTACACTGTTTTGGGTAAAAGCTATCAAGTCATGGATAGCGGTGAAGGTTATCAAGCAAAAGGCATAGCCTCATGGTATGGCGCTAAGTTTCATGGCCATTTAACCTCTAATGGTGAAACCTACGATATGTACTCAATGTCAGCGGCACACAAGAGTTTGCCACTGCCGAGTTATGTGCGGGTTACCAACCTAAAAAATGATAAAACCGTTATTGTTCGTGTTAATGATCGCGGGCCTTTTCATGAAGACAGGCTTATCGATCTGTCCTATGCCGCCGCTCATAGACTCGATATGTTGAAAACGGGCACCGCCAATGTCAGCCTTGAGGTGATCTATATTGCCAATCCTGAATCTATTGCCTTGGCAGAGCTTAAAGGGACTGAGCTGCATTTTATCCAAATTGTGGCGTCTTCAAACAAAACACGTTTGGACCTCTTAGCTAATGAGCTTGAGAAAAAATACCAAGTAAACAGCCGAGTGCAACAATCGAACAACCTATACCGCTTACAGCTTGGCCCGATTGGACAAGCGCAGTTAGCCAGCAAACTGACAGAAACACTCAAACAGCAAGGTTACCCACAAAGCTATTTGATAACAGAATGAAACAAGATTAATGAACCTAGTGCGAATTAGCTTGTCGACTAATGATATACTTTGCGGAACTTCGCTTTCATCATACCTAAACATAAAGACGTGCATGATTAATATGAATTTATTAAACCAACCTATAAAAACGCTTTTGCTAGCGACCTCAGTCGCCGCCTTTTCTGCACAAGCAGCTCCTGTTGTTACGCCAAATGCACCAACTGTCGCCGCTAAAGCCTATGTCCTATTGGATTATAATACCGGCCAAATTATTGCGGAAAACAATGCCTACGAGAGCTTAAATCCAGCCAGTCTAACTAAAATGATGACCAGTTATGTTATTGGTCATGAAATTAAAGTGGGCAACATATCACCTTCCGATGAAGTGACCATCAGTAAAAAAGCGTGGTCAAAGAACTTCCCTGATTCATCAAAAATGTTTATCGAAGTCGGTAAAACCGTTTCGGTAGAAGAGCTTAATAAGGGCATTATCATTCAATCTGGTAATGATGCTTGTGTTGCAATGGCTGAACATATCGCTGGCACTGAAGATGGCTTTGTTGACCTGATGAATTCATGGGCGAAGCAGTTAGACATGCAAGATAGTTACTTTGAAAACTCTCATGGCCTCGATTCAGATAACCATAAGACAACGGCCTATGATATGGCTATCTTAGGCGCCGCTATTATTCGTGATGTGCCAGATGAGTATGCTGTCTACAAAGAAAAGTCTTTTACCTATAACGGTATCAAGCAATATAACCGTAACGGACTATTATGGGATAAAAGCCTAAACGTTGATGGTATTAAGACTGGCCATACATCAGGTGCTGGCTATAACTTGGTGACCTCAGCGACTAAAGATGGCATGCGTCTTATATCTGTTGTGATGGGTACGAAAAGCGAGACTGCACGTAAAGCTGAAAGTAAAAAGCTACTCAATTACGGCTTCCGTTTTTTCGAAACCGTCACACCTTACCAAGCAGGCGATAGCTTCGTTACCCAAAAAATTTGGTATGGCGACAGAGAAACCATTGATCTTGGTGTCACCACTGATACTCCCATCACTATTAGCCGCGGACAAACCAAAAACCTACAAGCTAACTTTGAGCTAACCAAAGAGCTTAAAGCCCCTATCGCCAAAGGCGAAACTGTGGGTCGTATCTACTTCCAGTTAAACGGTAAAGATATTGCGCAGTTCCCACTTGTGACGTTGCAAGAAGTGAACGAAGGCAGCTGGTTTAGTCAGTTAATGGATTACTTTAAGCAAATATTTGAAGGCTGGTTTAGCTAATCAAACTAATGCCAATTGAAGCCACCTTAGGGTGGCTTCTTGCGTTTAATCGCTTTGATATCACCTAGTGCAGGAATAGTGGACTTGAATTCGCTATAATCGACACCATATAACAGTTATAGAAATTGCTGAGAGTAAAAAATGCTAGATACTAAATTTGATGAATTAATGGATTTTCCAAACTCTTTTCCATTCAAAGTTGTCGGTGATGCCCATGAAACTTTGGCCGATCGTGTTGTTGCTGTTGTTCAAAAACATGCCCCTGGGGACTACGCGCCAAGCACTAAAGTCTCAAGTAAAGGGACTTATCACTCAATCACAATCCGAGTGACAGTGCAGAGTAAAGAGCATGTCGAAACGTTATACGTCGAACTCGCCAAAATAGAGGGTGTTAAACGCGTCCTATAAATATTACTCATTGCTGATAAATGTGATCTGTCTTACATTTATCAATTTGAAGCGTATAATAGCCGCACTTATATTTGGGGGAGAGGTTGCCCTTGCTAAAAAGCACTTTGCATATTCGACATCTTGGTAAGCAAGACTACGAATCAGTGTGGCATGCTATGCAGCACTACACTGATAATCGCGATGAGAACAGCCAAGATGAGATCTGGGTTGTAGAACATACGCCGGTATTTACTCAAGGCCAAGCCGGTAAGAGTGAACATATCTTGAACCCAGGCGATATTCCAGTGATCCAAGTTGATCGCGGTGGTCAAGTGACCTACCACGGCCCAGGACAATTGGTCGTTTACCCTCTTTTAGATATCAAACGACTCAAAGTTGGCGTACGCCAACTCGTCACCCATATTGAACAAAGTATTGTCAACATGCTTAAACGTTATGAGGTAGAAGCTTATGCTAAAGCTGACGCACCAGGCGTGTATGTTGAAGAGCGTAAAATAGCATCGCTCGGTCTGCGGATCAGAAAAGGATGCTCTTTCCATGGATTGGCTCTCAATGTAGATATGGACATGTCACCATTCCAACGGATCAACCCATGCGGGTATGCCGGAATGGAGATGATCCAATGCAAACAGCTCGGCGGACCGCAAACTGTCGAAGAAGCTGGCAAGCAGTTAATTGAAACCCTTAGCCAAGAGCTTGGTTTAAGCAACCTAGTTCATCATCAAGGATTACCAGAGTCATTATGAATAGGCCTGAAAGATTACAACCTGGCGTTAAGTTAAGAGACGCTGACAAGGTTTCACGTATTCCAGTGAAAGTCGTCCCTTCTGAGCGCGATACCATGCTGAGGAAACCTGATTGGCTACGCGTTAAGCTGCCCGCTTCGAATCAGCGTATTACTGAGATAAAGCAAGCTTTACGTAAGAATGGTTTGCACTCGGTATGTGAAGAAGCGTCGTGCCCTAACCTGTCAGAGTGTTTCAACCACGGTACCGCCACCTTTATGATTTTGGGTGCCATCTGTACTCGACGTTGTCCTTTTTGCGACGTTGCACACGGGCGTCCATTAAAGCCCGATGCTGCAGAGCCAAAGAAGCTCGCTCAGACCATCAAGGATATGAAGCTTAAGTATGTGGTCATCACCTCTGTAGACCGTGATGATCTGCGAGACGGCGGCGCGCAACACTTTGCTGATTGCATACGTGAAATACGGGTATTAAATCCTCAAATTAAGATTGAAACCTTAGTCCCGGATTTCCGTGGCCGCATCGATAAAGCCCTCGATATTTTAGCGACTGAGCCACCAGATGTGTTTAACCACAACTTAGAAACAGCGCCGATGCATTATCGTAAAGCGCGGCCAGGTGCTAACTATCAGTGGTCACTCGATCTGCTAAAGAAGTTCAAAGAACGTCACCCAGATGTACCGACAAAATCTGGTCTGATGATGGGTTTGGGTGAGACGAACGAAGAGATCGCTCAAGTGCTACACGATCTTCGTGCTCACAATGTTGAGATGCTGACGTTAGGTCAATATCTGCAACCATCAAAGTTCCATCTGCCAGTTGAGCGCTACGTGCCTCCAGCAGAGTTTGATGAGTTAAAAGAGATAGCAGAAAGCATTGGTTTTACTCATGCAGCCTGTGGTCCCTTAGTTCGTTCAAGCTACCATGCAGATCTTCAAGCACAGGGTAAAGAAGTTAAATAACTTTGCTTGAGTGAGAAAAGATAAAAAAATAGCGCCTATCTGGCGCTATTTTTTTATCTAATGCTAATACCACGTGTACACTAAAAGGTCAGAGTCATCAATATGGCATCTTCAGGTTCGCCTGCGGTCTTATAGTAACCTTTTCGGACTCCCGACAGTTCAAAGCCAGCCTTTACATATAATGCCCTAGCACCAACGCCTGACTCTCGCACCTCAAGCATTAACACTTCAGCACCATGAGTTTGGGCTTGGGTAATCACTGTATCAAGCAAAGCTTTGCCGTAACCTTTGCCTTGATGCTGAGGCTCAACGCAGATATCCATTAAGGTCGCGTCTTCAAAGATCTGATGCAATATCGCAAAACCACACAACTCATCACTTTCATATACACCTAAGCAAGTATACAAAGACCCAAAGCAACTCCTTACTGTCGACTCAGACATTGGGTGACTATGTGCTTGAGCTGCGACGTGCGCCATCTGAGGCGCCGATACCTCGGTAAGAGGGATAACGTTCACTCGAAATCCTTTTTAACGATAAAAGGCTGCATATTACGCCATAGTAACTTTTTGGCTTCAGGGTTAGATTCAATTTCATTAATCGGAGCCGACATCAGTATATTGTCATCGCTGTGCACTTGCTTACCGCGCATATCCCAAATGACTTTTGAGTGCGGAACAGCACTCGTTGCAAAGCGTATATGCTTACGATCATAACCAAGCATCTCAAGCACTTTAGAAATAATGGGACTATCAATTTCAGTAAGCCGACGCGGGCTCACAAGTACCGTTGAGATCTCAGCTTTCAATTCAGCTTTAACCCAACGAGTTATTCCCATTGCATCTAAGTAGTCACTCGATTTCATACTGGCTCTAAAGGTAATAATGATGAGTAAGGATAACAGTTCATTCGCAAGCTTGTGAAGCTAATACCCATACTGAGATTTCTAAATTGCAGATGCAAAAAAGCCGAGCTAATGCTCGGCTTTTTCTAATTTGGCAGGGGTGGGGAGACTCGAACTCACAACATCCGGTTTTGGAGACCGGCGCTCTACCAATTGGAGCTACACCCCTGTTGACGACACGCATTATGCGTAAACAGACCTAAAAGGTAAAGTACTTTTTTATATAAAGGCTATCGACTGCAGGTTTTTCGGTCAACACAGCTATAGCAGTGTAAATTGGCTGTAGGAAACCAAAATAGCAGAGCCGAACAAGTATGAGAAAATTGCAGATGTAAAAAAGCCGAGCTGATGCTCGGCTTTTTCGAATTTGGCAGGGGTGGGGAGACTCGAACTCACAACATGCGGTTTTGGAGACCGCCGCTCTACCAATTGGAGCTACACCCCTGTTGAAGACGTCACTATGCGTAAACTGACCGAAAAGGTAAAGTACTTTTTAAGACAAACTCACTGACTGCCCTTTTTTCAATCAAGCAAGCAATAAAATCAGCACTATTATTTTATTTGGAATATAACTATATCCCCATTCAACTTGAACGATGCAGGATTCAGTTGAAATTTAATAGGCCTTAATCAAGGCCATTTATCGCCCCTGCTTAACTGACATTCGCTGCATCCTTGGTGCTGCATTGATCTTAACCAATGGTCGCTCCCTTAGTAAAATCCTCTACTTACCTTCTGCAATCAAATAGTCGCTCATCGTAAACATGAGAAAATGATTATGTTCGCCAGTAAAATCTAATCATCATTTATTATGCGGCGACAGAGCCCTAAATACAGCGTTAGCGGATGTAATGAACGCCACCTCCTAGAATTCTATTCAGATAGGCTCCTAAAGCAACTCCGTTAGCAACGGGCTATTCACTCTCTTTCGAGACCAATATTAGAAAGAGTTGGCGCCTGGAAATGACCTACGACCCACAGGGATGTGGGAAATGCAGAAAGTGCCTGGAGCAACTTCCGGCCATAAGCACATCGCTATTGCGATATTCACCTACGACCGTCATGGATAATGGAAGTGTCGATTATGCACGACTGTATGGATATAGGAGGTAGAGTAACGCAGGAGCAGTTACCGAGGATGCAATTATCGAGCTATCACATTCCCCATGTGAGAGTAATACCAGTTACATTAACTAAGTTATCAATTCTGTCCACTCTCTTGAGCAGAGTTTCATTACGCATTTAGGTTCCATGATGAAGTCATTCCAAGCTCTCGTGCATTGTTTGA